>NZ_MZGT01000063.1 GCF_002029255.1 Clostridium chromiireducens | reverse complement strand
AAATATGAGTGGTAAATTGACCATGATGTAATAATTCTTAAAAATAAATTCAAGTTTTGGAATTTTATACAGTAATATAAAATTATATTGATAAAGTTATAGATAAATACTAGAATAGAATTAAAATGAAATTCTAATAAGTATTTCATTTAATGAAAACGTATTATAAAAATATATAATACTAATAATTTTTTTATAGGAGGTGTTCAAGAACAATTGGAATCGATACCGATATAAAGTGAGGGGATTTATATTATAGAGATTTTATTTTCACTCAACTTGGAAACGGTACCAAAAATAAATATACACTTATGGGGGGAAAAGAATGAAGAAAAAACATATGAGTTTGAAAAGTTTAATTGCATCAGTCTTAGCATTTAGTATGCTTATTTCTTTCGCACCAAGTACTATCATAGCTAAAGCAGCGACTTCGAGCTCAACAACAATTACTAAATTAACCAGCGAAGATGAGCAGGGGACGATACTTCATGCTTGGGATTGGTCCTTTAATAATGTTAAAGCTAATGTTGCAAAAATTAAGGCAGCAGGCTACTCTGCGGTGCAGGTGTCACCTGTTGAACCGAGTAAAGATGATTCAGCTATAACTAATTCTAAATGGTATTTACTGTACCAACCAATTGCTTTTAGAGTTGGTAACGTTCAGCTAGGAACTGAAGAAGAATTTAAGGAAATGTGTGATGCAGCACATGATGAAGGATTAAAAATCATTGTTGATGTAGTTACAAATCATACCGGTAATAATGAAGGTGATGGCAGCACTACAATAGCTCCGCAAGTAACCTTTCAAGGTGCTGAATACGAAGACTATTGGCATTTGCCACTTCATGGGGTTAAAGATTGGAATGACAGATATGAAGTGACTCATGGAGGTCTAGGTCTCCCGGATTTAAATACATCAAATGCTGATGTGCAGGGCATGATAAGAACATTCTTGGAAGAATGCTTAACAGATGGAGCTGACGGCTTCAGATTTGACACGGCTAAGCATATAGAACTTCCAAGTCCTCTTGACGATGATAAGACAAGTAGTAATTACTGGCCTAATGTTTTAGGAGGGTTAAAAACTTATAACGATAAAACTCCTTTTGTTTATGGAGAAGTACTCCAAGGTGGAGCAGATAATTTTGCAAATTATACAAAGCTTATAGATGTTACAGCAAGTAATTTTGGTGGAGCTATACGAAGCATCGTAGGAGTTGGCAGTAATGTAAGTCCAAATTTGAGTGATGCAAATTTTAGCAATTACAAGAGCTATAATATTCCAAATGGTGTCGATCCATCGGATTTAGTAACTTGGGTTGAATCTCATGATACTTATGCAAACGATTCTGAAGAATCAACAGCTCTGACTGCTGAGCAAATTAGAAATGGATGGGCACTTACTGCTTCTCGTTCAGCTTCAACACCACTATTTTTTAATAGAACAGCAGGTAGAACAAAGCTTCAAGGTAATATTGGAGATGAAGGTGATAGCAATTGGAAGAATCCAGATGTAGTTGCTATAAATAAATTCCATAATGCTATGGTAGGAGAAAATGAAAACGTAGTTAAATTATCTAGTAAGGTTATTATGATAGAACGTGGAAATAAAGGTGTTGTATTTGTAAACTTTGGAGATGAGATTGCGGATTTTAGCACAGCTACTAAATTGGCAGCTAAAGCTTATGAAAACTGTGCAACCTCTGGAGGAACATTTACCTCTGATGGATCACAATTAACAGGAACTCTTCCAAAAGGAATTACTGTACTTTATGATAGTGGATCTAAGGAAACACCAATTAATTTACCAGAGGTGTCTATTGATAAGGAAAATTGCACATTTTCCAATACGTTAGAACTATCTCTGCATGTTAAAAATTCTGATAATGCTGTATATTCAATAAATGGAGATACAGAAACAGGCTATACTGATGGACAGAAAATAACTATTGGAGATACTGAGGCTGCAGGAGCAAAAATAAAAGTTGTTGTAAAGGCAAGTAATTTAGATGGTGAAGCTAACGAAGAATATAATTATATTAAAAAAGATGTAAATTCTGTTGCTACAGTTTTCTTTAAAAAGCCAGCAGACTGGACTGTACCTTATGTTTATATTTATAATGATTATAATGAAAATAATGCTTCTTTCCCAGGAGTGAAAATGGCCAAAATTGGAAATGGCTTTTATAAATATGAACTTAAAGGATGGGCGGAGGCTAAAGTACAATTTAATGATAATTATGATGGTCATAAGTCAAGTACCTTAGACTTGGCAACAAACGGAAACATGGTGTACGATGAGGGGCAATGGAAAGCCTATGACAGTTCTTATGATTCGTTAATTGATCCAAACGTAACACCAGATGAAGAAGTCCAAGGAACTTCCAAGGTTTACTTTAAAAATACTCAAGGTTGGTCAGATGTAAATGTATACTTCTATACAAATTCTGGCGGATTTAAGGAAGTCAATGGCGGATGGCCAGGGGTAGCAATGACTAATGAGGGTAACGGATTGTTTAGTTATACCTTACCTAAAGCCTTTGAAGATGCGCAAATTTTATTTAATACTAGTAGCGGTAAGCAAATTCCAGCATCAGGAGGATTTTTAGCACCAGCTAATAGTACAATGATATGTGAACCAATTGGAGATGGGCAAGATGGAACTTGGAAGGAATATGTTGAAGCAGGAACTTCTAAAATATATTTTAGGAAACCAAGTGATTGGGCAGAACCAAATGTATATGCGTATAAAATAGATGGAAACAGTGATAGTAAAGTCACTACAGATCTAAGTACATGGCCTGGAACTAAAATGACAAAGGTAGATGGTACTGAGACCTTATATACTTACACTTTCTCAAGTAATTGCCAAAACATTAATGTAATATTTAATGATGGAAACAATAAATTTCCAAGCAGTGGCGGATATGAATTATTTGCAGGAGAATCAAAGATTTATGATGATGGAAGTTTAAGAGATTTCACTACAGATGATCTAGAAGAACCTGAAGCACCAGCAGTAGCAGGCCAAGGTGTAACTAAAGTTCTTTTTGAGAATACAGAAAACTGGAGCAATGTAAAAATCTATTATTGGCAAGATGGAAGTCCAAGTATTGAGTGGCCAGGCGTAAGTATGGTCAGCGAAGGGATTAACGTATATAGTTATAATCTTCCTAAGGGATATGAAAAAGCAAAGGTAATTTTCAATAATGGCAATGGTAAGCAAACAGTAGATTTATCTGCAAAAGTTGGAAGCACTATGGAATTTATTTCAAGTGGAGAAAGCGATGGTAAGCTTACAGGCGAATTAGTAAGTAAATCAAAGGTATATTTCAAAAATACAAAAGGCTGGAAGAGTGTTAAAATTCATTACTGGCAAGATGGCGGATCAGGTACTGATTGGCCTGGAGTGAGCATGGTAGATGAAGGAGATAACTTATATAGCTATACAATGCCAGATGGTTTTGAAAATGCTAATGTTATATTTAATAGCGGTAAAGGGGAACAGGCAGAAACTTTTAAAGCTGAAGGTGGGAAAACTTTAATATTATCTGGAGATACTTGGAGAGAATTTACTGAAGATGATATACCAGGGGTTGATAGTGGAACCAATCCAGGGGGACCAACAAATCCAACTGATAATATAGAAGCTGGCTCAACTGTTTATGTTAAAGTTCCTGACACATGGACTGGCATTCCTAATATCCATTATTGGAATACAACTAGAGGTACAACAACATGGCCAGGAAAGCAAATGAAAGAAGAAGGTAATGAAATATATAGTATTATAATTCCAAAATCTTTTGGAGATGTATCAATAATTATTAATGATGGAAATAATAAACTTGCCGATAAAAATGGGAAAACAGAGTTTGAGGTTAAACTTGGAAGCTCTATAATGTTTGAAGATGGCACTTGGAAAGATTATGTGAAGGAAACTCCAAATCCTAATGAACCAGGTAACTCAGGAGGAACAGGTGGCACAGGTGGCACAGGTAATGGATCAAGTAACCAGGAAGTGTCAAAAACTCCAACGTTAGATAAGGACATTTATACAACAACTGATAAAGTGAGTGGAACATCTGGAGCTAAAGCTGATATAGTGTTAAGTGTAGAGGAAGAAGTTAAATATACTACTTCGGCAGGAGCACAAGTTGTAACTGAAACAAAAGTTGAAGAAAAGGAAATAGGTAAGACTAAAGCTGATGAAAATGGAAAATGGGTAGTGAATATTTCTACACAAAGTAGAGGAACTGTTATAAAGATTACTGCGAAAGAGGAAGGAAAATTAGAAGCATCAATCACTGAGACAGTTAGGAAGAAATCTTCTTCAAGTTCATCTAGTTCAAGCTCTAGCAGCAATCAGGAAACAGTTACTACAAGTGGTGATACTGTAACCATTAAATCTTCAGATGGAGCAATTATAAAAACTCAAATTATGAATTCAACTAGACCTATTATAAAAGTTAATTTATCAAGCCAATCAACAGTTGGAAAGGATATATTCGAAGTTTTAGCAGGAAATCAAAATAAGAAGCTAACATTAGTTGGAAACAATGCTTCGTGGACATTTGATGGAGAAGATGTGTCAGTAAATAATGCTTTAGATTTAGATACTGCAATAAGTTCAACTTCATCTAATGTATCAATGATAAACAATTTAATTGGTGGAATCAAGGTTGTAACTTTATCATTTGCTCATAAAGGTTTGCTCCCAGGTAAAGCAACAATTCAGGCTAGCATAGATTCTAAGTATAATAATAAGACCATGAATTTATATTCTTACAACTTGATTAACAATAGATTAAGTTTGGTATCTGTGAATGTACCTGTTGTAAATGGAATAGCAACCTTTGAGATTACCAAAGGATCTGACTACATCTTAAGTGAAACACCAATACAAGGAGCTGTTAGTGGAGGATGGAATAAAACTTCTAATGGCAACTGGATATTCGTTAAAGATGAAAATAATGTTACTGGATGGATTAAAGATGGAGCTAATTGGTATCTAACTGATAATTCAGGAGTAATGAAAACAGGATGGGCAAGTAGCAATGGAAAATGGTATTATTTAAATAGTGAAGGAGCTATGCAAACTGGTTGGATAAATGATAACGAAACATGGTATTACTTAAGTCTATCAGGGGATATGCTGTCTAACACAAGTATTGATGGGTATGCTTTAGGAGATAACGGAGCATTAGTTAAATAAATAAGAATGACTGCTTAGATATGGAAATCAGATTTCTAGTGATATTTAAAATGACTAGATTTATTAAAGGATTAGCTTCGTGATTATAAATATAAAAGCCACGCATATGTATTTTACACATGTGTGGCTTTTTAATTTATGAAGATCATATGGGTTTATAATTGTAGTACGTTATCATCAAAATTACCTTTTGTGACAACGTATATAAAAAGGGGATGAAGAGGTGAATTTATTGGCGGAAAATTATATGAAGAAATGGAAGACAGGAATTGATGGTTTAGATATATGTATCATAATGCGAGTTAATAAGAAGAAAAATTTAAAAGACCTATATCTAGAGAAAATTTCAGTGGAAGATTCCATAAAGAGAAAAAATGAAATGAGTGAAGCTGGTTATTGGGATTTAACTATTAATGATATGATTGCAAAGATAGTTGAAATAGAAAGTGAGTCAGAGTGTAAAAATAGCATGAAAATTAATCAGATAACTATGGAGGAGAATGATATAAAAGAGTATGAATCAGAAGAGAAAAGGTCCTTTATTAAACATGAAGGCATTATCGGTAAAGATGTGGTAGGTGAGGGAGAGATAATTGAGTATATTAAAAGTCTCAATGTGAAGATTAGGGGAAGTAACTTAGATTTGATTAAATTAGCTGTAAATGATCATGGAGGAGAAAATGTTAAGGCTGCCATTGATAAGGCACTGGAAGTCGATAGGCTTAGAATGAATTATATAAACGGTATATTAAACAATTGGAAAATAGAAGGGTATCCAGAAAGCAGCACAGATTCAAGGAAAAAAGGATCAATCCATAAGCAGGATAAATATAAGACATTGAGATTTAATAACTTTGAACCTCGAAACTATGATTATGAAAAACTAGAAAAAGAATTGCTAGGGTGGGAAAGAGCGTAGTAACATTTTTGCTGGTAGCTGGTGTGGTATCTTAAAACAAAAGTTATAATAGCTTGAAATAATATATAAACGCTTATAACTATAAATAAAGGTAATGCATTTGTATAAATGAGTTGTTAAGATTGTACAAATATATTACCTTTATTTTATTTGTTACATACGTACCTGTAAAATTAAAAATATTTTATAGAAAATATCTAATAAAGGAGTACTCAAGTTTCAGGAGTATTTAAAAATAATTTATCTAAAATTTGAATATGATACCCAAAATTAAAAGTAAGGGTGTATATATAAGTGTGATATATAAAAGCGAAAATTGTAAGTTAAGAAAGAAAATCATAATAAATTAGGTTTATTTAGACATAGAAATAGACTAGACCTATATTTAATATATTTCTATGTCGAAAAATCAAAATAAGTCGAAAGATTCAGCTAGCATTAAGGTTGAAATAATAAAATAATTGTGAGATTAAGAAAAAAGATACCAAAAATCGACTTGAAGTTTGTATATTATAGTGACAATAGAGAATTAAACTAAATTATAAAATACTTAGAAATGTATTTATTACAAGGAATTGCTTCCATTGCTTTTATATTTTTGTGCAAAAAGGCAGTATTTTTTCAATAATGCAGAATTATTGGTAATTTAAAAGTATCATTAAACCTTTTTAAACACAATTATAAGAAAGTAACATAGAATACAGGTTGTTTTTACAATACCAAATGGATAAAAATTACATAAAAGTATTTCTGTTCAAATTAAAGAATGTTTTTGAGAAAATAACAATAGTTTAATTTAAAAAAAGATATAAAAAACACCAAATTAATACAAAAAACTCGAAAAAGGTATAGACAAAAAAATATTAAGTTGCTATAATAATACTCGTAAACCAAAATGATATTTAAAAACCAAAACTTATTAAACAAACTAAATTATTACTAATAAACCAAAAGATGAAACTTTAGGAGGAATATACAAATGATAAAAAGAATGACAAAAGCTACTTCAATGTTAGTAGCAGCAGCAGCAGTAATTTCATTAATACCAGTAACTGGTGTTAGTGCAGCTGAAAAATTAGAAACAAAAGAAGGAACTATAAATCAAGCAATAGTATTTGATGGTGGAAAATATCTTTATGATGGATATAAAACATCAGATGATGAAACTGGTATTTATTACAACGCAGGTAGCGATAAAGCATTAACAGATATCGAAGATGCTGATAAAATCGAAGCATACGGAACAAAATATGCTAAAGTTACTGAAAATGATGGAGATGAGTATTTAGTTGACTTATCAACTGGAAAAATCGCAGAAGATTTAACTACAGATGAAATTCAAGATAACGTAAGAACTAAATTAAAAACAAGCTTAGGTAAAACTGATAGATATGGTAAGATTGCTAGTACAGATAATATCAAATTAGATGAAATTACATTAGGTCAATTTGGTGAAACTTGGTATGAATATACAGCAACTACAAGTGGAGCAGCAGATTTACACGGATATGTAAATGACGCTGGAAAATATATAGATACAGATGTTACTGCAAACATTTATGTATTAAACAGCAATAAGTTAACTAAAATTGATGAATTCGGTAAAGTAGATTCTACAAGCAAAATAAAAGTAGATTTAGCTAGTGCTACTACAATTGCTGAAGACAGCGATTATATATACAGAGTAGCAAAAGTTAAAGTTACAGTAAACGGTGTTGAAGAAGGAACTCAAAGAGTATATCTTCAAAAAATAGCTAAAGCTCAAGGAGATACAAAAGATGGAGCTTACCTTCCAAAATCTGTAGCATCATATGAAATAACAGCTGCTTTTGATTCAGAAGACGCTGATGATGCTGCTACATCTTTAGCTGATCTTAGCCAATATGACTTTAGAGTAATAAATGGAGTTGTTTATGCAACTAATAACGATGGAAGCAAAGTTACTGTAAAAACTTTCAAATTAAAGAAAGATAAAGTTGCAGTAGATGGACAAACCACTAAATTAGACGCTTACTTAGTGGAACAAGATGTGAATGAAGATCAAGACGTAATGGGAACAAAAGCTGTATCTATAGACGTTGATGGAAACACTTGGGCATTAAATAAAGGTGTAATTTACAAATTCAATGGAACTGACTTCGTAGCTACTTACAATGTTGATAGAGCATTTAACGTTTTAGATGTATACAACGCAACAAGCTTATTAGCTTATGAAGATGGAGAAGATGCTTACGCTACAGCTACTAAGGCTACTACAACTCCAGTTGATCAAACTCCAGTTGTAAATAAAGGATGGGTTAATACAGCTTCAGGTTGGACATTCTATACTTCAGCAGGAGCTCAAGTTAAAGGACAATGGGTTAACGATGGTGGAGTTTGGTACTACATCAAAGCTGATGGCGTAATGGCTACAGGTTGGGTTAAAGATGGAGCTAACTGGTACTTCTTAAATGCATCAGGAGCTATGAAAACAGGTTGGGTTAAAGATGGAGCTAACTGGTACTTCTTAAACGCATCAGGAGCAATGGCAACTGGTTGGGTTCAAGACGGTGGTAACTGGTACTTCTTAAATGCATCAGGAGCTATGTTATCTAACACAACTGTTAATGGATACAAATTAGGAGCATCAGGAGCTTGGATTAAGTAAGACTCTAAAAATGTCCAAATTTTACATTTGGAAACATGAACTTTCCCTGTGGGCATCTTAGATTTGCTAAGTCGAAGTTACTGAGCGAGCGAATGCGAGTCGAGTTTCCTTAGAAAAAGAAACTTTATTTATACGAAGAAGTTTAAAATAAAGAATTCAAAATAAATATGGTTCTAGAATTCAATATGGAATTCTAAAGCATAGATTCAATTAATTAAGTTATTAGTATTAATTTAGAGTAGTAGAGTGTGAGTGGATTACGTGTTTACACTACATCGAACTCGCTCTATACTACTTCAAAGTTAATTTTAAATTATATTAAGTTAAAAATTACAAATGATGAATAAATTTTTATAACATTTTAGATAAAATTTTAGGAGGAATATACAAATGATAAAAAGAATGACAAAAGCGACTTCTATGTTAGTAGCAGCAGCAGCAGTAGTTTCATTAATACCAGCAACTGGAGCTAGTGCAGCAACAAAAACATTAGAAACAAAGGAAGGAACAATCGAACAAGCTGTAGCTTTCGATGGTGGAAATTATATCTTCGACGGATATAAATCTTCAGATGACGAAACTGGTGTTTATTTTAACAATGGTGACAAAGATAAGTTAGTAGAAGATATCGATAATGCTGATTCAGTTGAAGCATATGGAACAAAATATGCTAAAGTTGTTGATGGAAATGATGAATACTTAGTTGATTTATCAACTGGAAAAATTGTAGAAGATGAAACTTCAGAGGATATAAAAGATACTTTAACAAGCAAGTTAAGATCTACTTTAAATAAAACAGACAGATATGGACAAATAGCAAGCACAAGTGATCTTGATTTGACTGAAATCACTGAAAAACAATTTGGACAGACTTGGTATGAATATGCAGCTACTACAAGTGGTGGAGCAGTATTAAACGGATATGTAAATGATGCTGGAAAATATATCGATACTGATTATGTAGCAAATGTATCTGTATTAAAAGACAATAAATTAGTTAAAATTGATAACTTTGGTGAAGTAGATTCTACAAGCAAAATAAAGGTAGATTTAGCTAGCGCTAAAACAATTGCTGAAGATGCTGATTACATCTACAGAGTAGCAACAGTTAATATTACATTTGACGGTGTTGCACAACCACAAAAAACTTATCTTCAAAAAATATCAAAAGCTCAAGGTGAAACAGAAGATGAAGCTTACCTTCCAAAATCTGTAGCATCATATGAAATAACAGCTGCTTTTGATTCAGAAGACGCTGATGATGCTGCTACATCTTTAGCTGATCTTAGCCAATATGACTTTAGAGTAATAAATGGAGTTGTTTATGCAACTAATAACGATGGAAGCAAAGTTACTGTAAAAACTTTTAAATTAAAGAAAGATAAAGTTACAGTAGACGGTGGAACAACTGCTAAATTAGATGCTTATTTAGTAGAACAAGACGTTAACGAAGACCAAGACGTTATGGGAACAAATGCTGTATCTATAGATGTTGACGGTAATACCTGGGCATTAAACAAAGGAACAATCTATAAATTTGATGGATCTGATTTCGTTGCAGTTTACAGTGTTGATAGAGCATTCGATACTTTAGAAGTATACAATGCAGATAGTTTATTAGCTTGGGAAGATGGAGAAGATGCTTATGCTACAGTTGCTAAAGCTACTACAACTCCAGTTGATCAAACTCCAGTTGTAAATAAAGGATGGGTTAATACTGCTTCAGGTTGGACATTCTATACTTCAGCAGGAGCACAAGTTAAAGGACAATGGGTTAACGATGGTGGAGTTTGGTACTACATCAAAGCTGATGGTGTAATGGCTACAGGTTGGGTTAAAGATGGAGCTAACTGGTACTTCTTAAATGCATCAGGAGCTATGAAAACAGGTTGGGTTAAAGATGGAGCTAACTGGTACTTCTTAAACGCATCAGGAGCAATGGCAACTGGTTGGGTTCAAGACGGTGGTAACTGGTACTTCTTAAATGCATCAGGAGCTATGTTATCTAACACAACTGTTAATGGATACAAATTAGGAGCATCAGGAGCTTGGGTTAAGTAAGACTCCAAATTCTATGATTTGGTAAGTCGAACTTACTCTGTGAGCAAGTAGAGAACCAAAATATACGATTTTGTGTGAATCACTTACTCAGCGAGCGAATGCGAGTCGAGTTTCCTTAGAAAAAGAAACTTTATTTATACGAAGAAGTTTAAAATAAAGAATTCAAAATAAATATGGTTCTAGAATTCAGTATCGAATTCTAGAGAATAGATTCAATTAATTAAGTTATTAGTATTAATTTAGAGTGGTGAATTGTGAGTCGAGTCTGTTTGCTCTTTCTTGAACTCACCCCTCTACCACACTAAAGATAAAATTTGTTTTTGGAGCTATCAATGTAGCGCTCTAAGAGCAAATATAGATAACTAAAGATAAAAGTTTTAAGATTTTATGTCTTAACACCAAAGAAAAAAATGAGAAACTGTTACTTATAGTGATTTGCTAAAATCATTAAAGTAACAGTTTTTTTGTTTTTATTAGAATTTAATTAATAAAAAATTAATATAAAATTAAGATTTTTCCAGTAAAACCTAAGTTTACAGTAAAGTATTATAATGGTAACATTATTAATATGGATAAAAGTAGGGATGAAAGGGACGGAATATGAGTAAAACTCTTAGAAGCGTAGCTATAGCAATTATTATTAGTATATTTACTATTATAGGACCGGAATACTTTAATTTTATAGTTGTCTCACATGTGTATGCAGATGAGCTTCCTCATTTAAAGAATATATATTTTAGTGAAGGTAAAGATATTGAATTTTTAGAAGACGTATATTCATACATTGTGGATGTGGACAAAGATACCG
The DNA here is from genome assembly GCF_002029255.1 of Clostridium chromiireducens. Lineage (GTDB taxonomy): Bacteria > Bacillota > Clostridia > Clostridiales > Clostridiaceae > Clostridium > Clostridium chromiireducens. The sequence continues at coordinate 16,000 of NZ_MZGT01000063.1, read as the reverse complement.
ATGAAGCATTTATAAAAGCTAAACCAGATGACCCATTGGATACGGTTAGAATTGACGGTAAAGTAGTAACTAAAGATGATAATTATAAGGAGAATATAGCACTAAAAAAAGGTAAAAATACCATTAAAATAGAAGTTGAAGATAAAAAGACTGGGAAATCATCTGAATATAAAGTTTATGTATATAGAGGGGGACAAGAGGCTGTATATTTACAGGATATAAATATTAATAGTACAACTATAGGGTTTGCCGAGGAAACTAATTTTTATAACATAGAATTAGATGATGGGACTACTAGCGTGGAACTTGAAACGAAGCCAATTGAAGGAAACTATTCTATTGCTGTTAATGGTAAATTATTAGATAAGACAAATTCGATCAGATTAAAATTTAAAGGAATAGGAAAATATACGTTGAATATAGGAGTTAAAGATGAGGATACTCAAAGATTAGGAGCATATACGCTCAATATATATTTAGGTATTCCAGTAACTCCGAATATCGCAGATTCAATTAATGCAGCTTTAAAACCTAACCAGTGGATAATAGTAAATGGCAGATGGAAGTATAATGATGTGCTCGGAAAATATTTGAAAAACACCTGGTTTTATGATGATAAATTAAAAGCATATTTCCACTTTAATAATAGAGGAAATATGCAAACCGATTGGATGGAAGATGGAGGCAACTGGTACTATCTTGGAACCAATGGTATGATGCAGACAGGATGGGTATATTATGAAGGTGAGTGGTATTATTTAGATTCCCAAGGAGTCATGAGAACAGGATGGATTGAAGACAATAATAATTGGTACTATTTAAGAAGAGACGGGAGTATGGCAACTGGATGGATAGTTAATAAGGATAACTGGTACTATATAGATTCTCATGGAGTAATGCAGACTGGTTGGTTATATTATGGAAAGAGGTGGTACTTGATAGATTCTTCTGGAGTAATGAATACTAGATGGATTAAAGTTGACAGCGAATGGTACTATTTTAATGATGATGGCAGCATGAAATCTGGGGAATGGTTGTATGATAATGGTAACTGGTACTACATAAATTATGCAGGTAACATGAGACGCGGTTGGCTATATAAAGATGATAAATACTATTACTTTAATGAAGATGGTTCTATGAGAACAAGTTCAAAAACTATTGACGGGTATACCTATTATTTTAATGAGAATGGTTCGGTAAATTTTAATTATTGATATTAATTAAGTCGCAAATGCGGCTTAATTTTATTTAAAGAAGAAAAATATTAAAATATGATCTTTGTACTAATAAATATATATGGAATATAAGGTGAAAAGGAACCAATATTTCCAGGGAAATTTGTATATTATAGTAGAAACTGCTTTAACTATAAGGTTTGAAATAAATTCATTTATATATTATTGGATTATAATGGGAAAGTTTCTGGGAATGTGAGGTATGCAGTAAAGAGTGTTGGAAATATGGCAATAATAATGGTATTATATACATATAAGTCATATTTATATAAATATATCATTTAAAATGTCGAAAGATATTATAAAATAAAGTGAAACTTTTCAGGTGGAGTTTTATACTCCAGCTGAATTTAGTTGAACTTATCCAGGAGCGTGCGCCGTTATCTCCCACGTTTTAAGAGAAGTGAGAGTATTACGGATGCTAGCTATCGGATAAATCATCATACATTCAAGAAGGACAAACAAGGGGGACATATTTAATGAGAGTAAAAAACATTAATTGGAAAAAGATTATTTCTTATCTATTGATTTTTAGTGTACTTTTTACAACTGCACAGTTTGGATCTATAAAAAAAGCTAGTGCGGAAGCAACAAACCAAGTACCAGGATTAACGTTGTATGTAGGAGATAAATCTGATAATACTACAAGAATTATTGATAGGAATTCCAGTGGAAATTACACATGTGAATATCTTCCAATAGGTAAATCTTTTTACTTGGCAGCGGCGACAGGGTATAGTATTACAGATGTTAAAACTAGTAATACTGGAAACATGACATTACAAAAAATAGGGAATCAATCTGGAGGATATGATTGGACAATCTCGTCAATAAAGGATTATAGCCCATTTACTCTTACAGTAACTATTAAGGAGACTAGTACTGGAACTACAACTACAACTTCTTATCCAATAAAGATGAGTTTTGAATCAGATTCGTCTCTTGAATTTAATGAAATGAGAGTTAACTTTGATAACGGAGATTCACAAACATTAAATTTTAGCAGCACCAATATAGATGGAAATTATGAACTTCCAGATGTAGATTCATCTATAAAAACTGCAACAATAGAATTATTTGATTCTACCAGTACACCAATGAGTTTTAATGTAAATGGATCAAGCAGTCATGTTGTAAATTTGACTGGTGGTGAAAATGATATAATTGTAACTGTAACTCACCTTAGCATTTCTAAAAAGTATAAGTTAATTATAACTAAAAAGGGTGAAGCAAAGTTAAAGACTCTAGTTCCATCTACTGGAGCTTTATCACCTGCATTTAACTCGAGTACTTACGATTACACAATTACAGTACCAACTACTCAAACGACAATTGCATTTACTCCAACGGCAGCCGATAATGCATCTACTATCAAGGTTGGTGGAGCAACTGTTAAGAGTGGGTATAAAAGTCAGAATATACAACTAAATGAAGGCGATAATGAAATTGATGTTGTTTTAACAACGAAGGATGGAGATACAAGTACATACACTGTTACTGTAACTCGTACTGAATTATTTAGAAGTGCACAATTGACAGGATTGACTTTAACATCAGGAGCGCTTTCTCCTACTTTCAATAAAGGTGTATTTGAATATACTGCAACTGTTGAAAATAATGTAACTTCAGTAGGTGTTAAACCAATTGCTGAAGATGTTAATGCAACTATAACAGTTAACAGCAAAAAGGTTCCAAGTGGTGCAACTTCGCCTAATATTAGTTTAGATGAAGGTGCCAATGTTATAAATGTTAAGGTCACTGATACTAAGGGAAATAGTAATACATATGTATTAATTGTTACTAGAAAATACTCTAAAGCTAATGTTAATTTAGCAAGTCTTTCTGTGACCGATGCAACCATGTCTCCAAAATTTGATCCAGAAACATATGTTTATAGTGCTAAAGTAGCAAGAAACATAGAAAAAGTGAGAGTATTATATACTTCACAAAACGATAAGTCAAAAATTAAAATTAATGGGAAAGAATATACAAATGGGCAATCTGATTTAATTAAACTTGATATAGGAGCAAATCTTGTGGTTGTAGAAGTCACTGCTGAAGATGGTAAGACCACTACTACTTATAAATTAAGTGTAATTAGAGGTGATATAGAAGGTATAAATCAATGGGTACTTGTATCTGGAAATTGGACATTTTATAATGCAGCTGGAGTTCAAGTAAAGAATCAATGGGTGAAATATGACAACCAATGGTATTTTATGGATGTAAATGGATTTATGCAAACTGGCTGGATAAATGAAAGTAGTAACTGGTATTACTTGAATAAAGACGGAATTATGCAAACAGGGTGGTTCTACGATAAGGGATACTGGTATTATCTTCAAGGCGATGGTTCTATGAGAACAAATATGTGGGCTAGTTATGATGGAAAATGGTATTTCTTTAATAATTTTGGACAACTTCAAACAGGTTGGACATTATATTTGGGGAAATGGTATTTCATGGATGATCATGGTGTAATGCAAAAAGGTTGGGTTACTTATGATAAGAATAAGTATTACATAAATGATGATGGAACTATGAGAAATGGATGGCTATATAGTGGAACGGTTTGGTATTATTTAGACGAAACAGGAAAGATGGTTAGAGGATGGCAGAATATAAATGGTAAAAAATACTATTTTGATGCTGGTGGAGTCATGAAGACAGGTATGATGTTTCTTGATGGGCAATGGATTAATCTAAATAATGCTTAGTGGCAACTAGATTTCTAGTTTCGGGAGAGTACTTCCTCAGAGAATATACTTAAATTAAACTTAGTTATAAAAGAAGTGTTGATTGTATTGAAATCAGCACTTCTTTTTGTTAAATAATAATTTATATATTTATCTATACTATGACTTATTAATGGCACTTCATTGGATATAAATGAATTAAATTGAGGAATTTTTGGATTTACATAGATGTAAATATTTGATTGAATATAGAAAAAAATAGTGATATTATTAATAATGTGTTTAGGTATTAAGTATATTGAATTTATGGTATATGGTGTAAAATATAAATATAGAAATAGATTTTTGATTCTAAAAGTTAGAATTTTGAATTATTGTGGTTTTATGTTAAAGTGTAGGATCTCATTACACAATGATATTTATATTAGCAATAATTACAGATATTAAAAGTACAATTGAGGGGGAAAAACAATGGATGATAACAAAAGAAATGTATCATTAAAGTCCAAGCTTATAGTTTCGTATGCTACTATGTGCATATTAACATTTGTATCAGGGATTATTAATTTCAAGCAGCTTTATGACATTAAAAATGGATTGAATGCTGCTGATAAAATAGGAAAAGATATTGTAACAACGTCAGTTATATGTGTAGTAAGTATGATAGTTGCAATAGTTGCAGCTATGTACATGCATAAAAATATAATTTCAAGGTTAAATAATCTTAAAAATTTTGCTATGAAATTAGCAAGATATGATTTTGCAGAAGATATCAAAATAGTGAGAAATGATGAAATTGGAGATACTGCCAGAGAACTAAATACTGCTCAAAAGAATATTAAAGAACTTATTTCTACAATACTTAATGAGGCATGTAATATAAGTGCATTAAGTGAAGAATTGTCTGCTAGTGTGGAACAAGTATCCGCTAAACTTGTTGAGGTTGATAATTCTTCAAAGGAAATTAATTCAACTATGACTGAAACAAGTGCTACTGCTGAAGAAATCGCGGCATCTATTCAAGAAGTAAATTCAAGTATGGAAAGTCTGGCGAATAAAGCAACAGATGGAAGTTCTAATGCAGAAAAGATTAAGAGAAGAGCAGAAAAAGTAAAAGAGGATAGTAAAATTGCAATGGCAAATACAGCTCAAGTGCGTGAACAGAAAGAAAAGAACATTATAAAAGCGATAGAAGACGCAAAAGTTGTTGAGGAAGTGAAAGTTATGGCTGGTGCAATAGCTGATATTGCTGAGCAAACTAATTTACTTGCCTTAAATGCTGCAATAGAGGCTGCAAGAGCAGGAGAATCAGGGAAAGGTTTTGCAGTTGTTGCGGAAGAAATTAGAAAGCTTGCAGAGCAATCTTCAGAAACTGTAATAACTATTCAAAATACAATAGCTAAGATACAGGATGCAGTTAAGAATCTTTCTGAAAATAGTAATGATATACTTAATTTTATGTCTACTGAAGTCGATGAGCAATTACAAGCTTATGCTAAAATAGGTGAAAAATACAGTAATGATGGTGAGTTTATAAGCTCAATGTCAGAAGAATTAGTTTCAATGGCGCAAGAAGTTGAAGCTACAATTGAACAAATAAATCAAGCGCTTCAAGATACAGCAGCAGATGTTCAAAAATCTTCAGTAAGTAGTGAAAAAATACAAAGTGAAATTGAAGTGAGTTCGGCGTCTATAGATCAAGTAGCAAATGCTGCAACAGAACAAGCTCAGATAGCAATGAATTTGACTGAATTGGTACAAAGATTTAAGCTGCAATAAACATGATACATAGTATAAATGGGTATGAACTTTTATTAAGAGTTAATTACATATTGAAAATATTACATTTTATAGCCATCAATCTAATTTATATGTAAATTAGATTGGTGGCTATTGTAAACTATAAAACAATTTTAATATATATTCTTTTCTTCAAGATAAAAAATAATATTATTACAAATAAAATTATTAATTTTAGATTTTTTATTCCATCGCTTAAAGTTTTCTCAATAATACATATTTGAACTGGTCAGTATAAATGTTATAATGTTAATAGATATTTTGGAGGCGATGGTATGATAAGAAAAATTAGAAAAATAATGTCATTAGTGTTGGTGGCAATGAGTGTTAGCGCTTTAGCGCCTAGAAATGTAGTTAGTTTGGATGCAATAGCAGCAGTTAATGATAATTTAAATAATGGTGGAAGTAAAATTACAATGGGGACACAAATGAATAGTGTAACTTTAGCTGGAACAGATATATCATCAATGGTACCAGATGGAAGTACTCTTATTACAATGGCAGAGAGCGCTACTATAAATCCTCAGTTAGAAGATGGAATAAAATCTATATTTAATTACCAGGGGGCAAGCTCAATTTCAAGTGAAGAATGCGGAAATCTATCTTACACTCTTTCAGATACATTAGTTGAGCAGATATCAGAGGAAGTACTTGATGCTCTTGTAGAACCAGTTACAAATGCTGTTGTTTTAAAGGCAAAGTCAGCGACAGGTGGTGCAATTCCAGAAGCAACACTTAAGAGTTTGATTGAACCTGTGGTTAGAAAAAATCTAGAAGATGCATTACCAAATTCTATTAAGGGTAGATTTGAAAATATTACGTTATATCAGTATACGGGAAAGAATTCATCAGGAGATATTAAGGCTCAAGCTTTTGTGATTAAGGGTTTAGTTGGATCAATAGTTAATACTGCGGTTGGAAGTGGAGCATATTGTGTAAATACTTATAATGCAAAAGTTAGAAATGCAACTTATAATAGTCTTGCTCCAGTTCCTGCACTAGCTTTCAACCCAACAACAGGTGCAGATACATATGGAAAAGAAATTGATTTAAGTAGTGGTGCTAATGTTATTGGAGATGGAATGAGCATTAATATTATAGATACTTCGAGTAATAAAGTATATGTGATTAATAATCCAATTTATAATATGTTGAAAGCACAAAAGGGAGCATCAGGTTATATAAATAAAGATTTAAATATTATTGATTTTAATGGTATAAGCAATTTAAAAGGAAGCTTAAGTAACACTTTAGATGTAGATGGAACAAAATTTCCACTTTTGTCTTTATCTCTAACTAAAAGCAATGAGGCAGATAAGAACAAAAAAGTTTATCAGTATGATCTTATAGTTGGCCCATTTGAAAAACAGTTATTATTTGAACAAATTTCTGGGCTAAATTTACCAAGTGTTACAACTGATGCTGTAAACAGTATGATAAAAAATAGCACTTACTTAATGGTACCTGATGTAAAGGCTGAAGTTGGAGGTATAGTAGATAATGTTATAGATAAAAGCGGAGTTAAGGGCATAGTTGCTGGAATAACTGATGCAATAGATAACTTGAGTGATTCAGTAGATGATTTGACTGATTCATTAAAGAAAAAAAATGAAGATTTAGATGACGCTTGGGATAAGGTCTTTGACAGATTTGATAATGATCCTGGCTGGGTTAAAAAGGATGGATATAGATACTATTATGATAAAGATGGAGTAAGTCTAAAAGGGGTTCAAAAAATCAAGGGGAAAACCTACTATTTCAATAGAATAGATGGAGCTATGGAAACAGGATGGCAAATAGTTGATGGTAAGAGATGCTATTTTGATAAGAAAAAAGGTTATGAGTTATTCAACCAATGGGTGCAGGATGGAGAAGACTGGTATTTTGTTGGAGAAGATGGCTCTGCTAAAAAGATGGAATGGTTAAATGATGGTGGAAAATATTACTACTTAAAAGCTGATGGGAAGATGACAAAAGATTGGCTTAAAATAGAAGATTACTGGTATTATTTCAGTAAGAGTGGAGCGAAGGTGACTTCAGATTGGAAGTGGTCAGATGGAAAGTGGTATTATTTAAAAGATGATGGACAAGCCGCCCATGATTGGCTTGAGATCGGAGATAAGTTGTATTGTTTTAAAGACCCATCGGGAGAAATGCAAACGGGTTGGTTTAGAAAAGATGGAAGCTGGTATTGTGCAAATGATGATGGATCAATGAAAACAGGATGGGCATATTCTAAAGATGGCTGGTGTTATTTAGATGAAGAAACTGGCAAGATGAAGAAAAACGAATGGGTCACTGTTGAGGGAAAAACTTATTATTTCAATATAAATGGAGTTATGGTAACAGGCTCAAGATATATTGATGGAACCAAATATATCTTCAATTCAGATGGAACTTTAGGTTCATAAAGGTATTGTGTAGTACCGAAATATATAAATACTTGCTGTGTGATGCTACTTTGAGTTTACTGACAAAAAATGAAATGGAATAGATGTGTTTGCTTCGGTTCTTTGAAGATTTTGCTGGGTTATTCTAAGATTATAAGTTGCATCCAAAGTGCTTGCTTCAAGGGCTACGCCTTGAACAAGCATCTTTGGAACAACTTATAATCTAGAATCACAGCCAGCAAAATCTTCTAATGAACACTGCGCAAAAACATCTATTCCATTTCTTTGTTTAGTGTAAATTTAGAGTGGATTATATTTAAGCAAGTATTTTTATCTTTCTTTAGTTATCAATACATTTAATGAAGGATATTTATAGTCTTAAAAACAATTTATATCTTTCTAATGCAAGAAACATATGGAATCGGAAATGGACACAACTTTCCGTTTAGATATACCAGCAAGATTTTTCACAGTCCTGAGGAACATATATGTATTCTATTTCGGTTGTTCATTGCTTCACAATACCTTTAATATTGGTGATGAATTTTGGATAATATGGTATTATAAATGTATAGTTATATAAAAATGTATCGATAATAAAGCATATTAGGTAAAGGAAGAAAAATTTTACACGGAATGTGTTAGAAATAGTAGTAATATAGGGGGGGACCAGTTTTAATGAAACGTAAATTTATAAATAAGATAGTTGCCGGAGCAATTATTTCAACTACATTATGTACGTTAGTTCCAATTAAAGCTTCAGCCGAATGGGTAAAAGATTATCAAGGTAGCTGGTATTATATGCAGGATAATGAAAGAATGACAGGTTGGAAAAGAATTGATGGACAGTTGTATTACTTTGATGATAATGGGAAGATGCTAACTGGATGGATAAAAGTGGGAGACTATTGGTATTTTCTACAAAATAATGGAGCGTTAAGAATAGGTTGGATTAAATACAATAAAAACTGGTATTATGCAGATTCAAGTGGATCAATCCAAACAGGGATTATTAATATAGCAGGAAAAGTATATATTTTTGATGATAACGGTATTTTAAAGACTAATAATACAGTGATTAACGGAGAATTTTATACCATTGGGTCAGATGGAGAAGTTGTTGGGGCCAAAGTACCAACACCAAATAAGGAACTTGATGAATCAGGAAATTGTATCCAAGTATTAAAAAATACAGATAATAAATTAACTGGTTCACCAACAGATTCGAGATTTAATGAAGTTGTTTCTGATCAAAGTGAATCTGATAAGGATCCAAATGAAGGAAGAATCTTTAAGGTTATACTTAAAGATTCAAATGGAGCAGATCTAAAAACTAAAAGTTTTAAATATGGAAAAACAGTTGAGTTATATGAACCAACTAAGGTTAAATATAATTTTGTTGGCTGGAATACTAAGAGTGATGGTTCTGGAAAGAGTTATTCAGCAGATGATGATATAAAGGTAAAAGGAGACATAATTTTATATGCTCAATGGACAGCTGATACTTCTATATTTGTTGATGGAATTACAATAAAGGGAAGTTCATATGTTACTGTCAACAAGACTATTCAGATGACAGCAGAAGTATCTCCAAATGATGCGGCAAATAAAGGAATAAATTGGTCAGTTATAGATGGTACAGGTAAGGCGACTATTGATAGCAGTGGAGTATTAACGGGAGTTTCAAGTGGAACAGTCACAGTAAAAGCAACATCAAAGGATGGTTCAAATATAAGTTCTACAAAACAAGTAAATATAACTTCAGTAGATGCTGTAGTGTCAGTAGCAAAGATCACAGTAAATAGTAAAACAGGTTCTTATTTTATTAATACGAATCTTGGAACGCTTCAAATGACTACAAGCGTATTACCAAATGATGCAACTGATCCTAGTGTAGAATGGACAGTTGAAAATGGTACAGGAAGTGCAGATATAGATAGTACGGGACTTGTAAAAGCAAAATCAAATGGAACAGTTACAGTAAAAGCAACTGCAAAGGATGGTTCAAAAGTTGTTGGAAGTAGAACTATTACAATAACAGGACAATCTATGCAGGTACTACCAACAGGTATTACTGTAAGTGGAAGTGGCGGAAGCGCAATAAACGCTGATGGAGGAACGCTTCAAATGGTTGCAACTGTATCCCCAAGTAGTGCAACAAATAAATCGGTTAATTGGATCGTGGAAAGTAAAGATGGAAATGGAAAAGCTACAATCAGCAATAGTGGAGTTTTAACAGCAGTAGCAAATGGAAAAGTTATGGTAACAGCGATTTCGTTAGCTAATAGTTCAGTTGTTGGAAGTACAGTTATTGATATAAATAACCAAAGTAATAAAGTTACAAGTATAAGTGTATTAAGCGACTCAGATAAGATAGATATAGATGGTCAAAAAATGCAGATGAAAGCAGAAGTATCACCAATTGATAATACAGTCGATACAACAATAATATGGTCAGTTGAGCAATATGGAGATGCGGGCACTAAGATGACTGGAAAAGCAAGTGTCGATTCAAATGGTCTTTTAACTCCACTTGCAGATGGAACTGTTAAAGTTAAGGCGACTTCTAAGAAGGTACCAACAATCTTTGGAAGTAAAGAGATAACAATTAAAAATCAAAGTATTAAAGCAACAGGTCTTGCAATAACGCCTGATGAGATTAAAGAATTAGACACAAAAGAAGGATCGTCACCAGAAATTCAATTAGGAGCTGTTATAACACCAAGCAACGCATCAAACACAACATCAGGTGCAGTTCAGTGGAAAGTTACAGATGTAACAGGGCATGCTGAATTTGTATCTGGAAAACCAGGACTTTTAAGAGTTTTAAAAAATGGTACAATTCTGGTAACAGCTTCAACAACAGACGGTTCTAATATTTCTGTAAGTAAAGCTATAATTATAAGTGGATTGATTACAAAGGCTTATAGTGCTTCAATAGTTGCTAAGGAGACAACAACAGGCGGTTCTGACCATGTTTCTACAATAACCCAAAAGGGTGGAAGTCTTCAAATGAGAGTAGTTTTAGATCCAGCTGATGCAGCTAGCAATAGAACAGTAGAGTGGTCAGTTGAACCACTATTAGATTCTTTTGGAAATGCTACAATAAAAGCGATGGCAACAATTTCCGAAACGGGAGTTTTAACGGCTTCGGATAATGGTACAGTTAAAGTAAAGGCAAAAATAACTTATAGAATTGTTGAGCTTAACGCCGATGGAAGTGTTCCACTAAATACTAATGGAACTGTTAAGTATACAATAGAAGAAATTCCTGCTGAAAAAATAATAACAATAACAGGACAACCAATTTATGTATCAGATATTAGCATAAATAATACTACTAACTTGTCAATTGTTGAAGGGTCAACTCTTCAGATGGCTGCAACTGTGAATCCAAGCGATGCAACTAACAAGCTGATAAATTGGTCAGTTACAAGTGCTGCTAATAGCAGTGGTTCTGCATCCATTGATCCGGATGGGTTGCTACGTGCAAAAACTGCAGGAGATATAGTTGTAAGAGCAACAGCAACTGATGGATCTGGGAAGTTTGGAGAAAGAACGATAACTATAACTCCAAAATCAACAACATAAACAAATTCTTAAAGATTATAGCAAGAAGCTATAGTATATATGATTTAAAAAATACTAAAGAAAAAAGGTCAAGTTATAAAATTGCATGATAATATAGCTTGACCAATAGATTAAAAAGTGGGGGGAGACTTAAAATGAAGCATAAATTTTTGAAGAGGTTAGCTATTTCAGGGGTTGCTACATTAACCTTAATTTCAATGGCGCCAGTAGGAGTTTCAGCTGCCTGGGTTAAAAATGAATACGGCGCTTGGAGCTATACAGAAGGATATGGTTATGCTACAGGTTGGAAAGAAATAAGTGGTACATGGTATTTTTTTGATTCACTTGGTCAAATGAGAACTGGATGGATTTATACTGGTGGTGAGTGGTATTATATAGATTTAAGCGGTGCAATGCAAACCGGTTTAATTCAAATTGAGGGGAAAATATATTTATTTTCATCAAGTGGTGCAATGCAAAATGGAAGCGCCATGATAAATGCGAAACTCTATAATTTTGATGATAATGGAGTTTGTGTTGGACCTGACTATCCAACACCAAGTAAGGGGTTTGATTATTACGGAAATAATACAACGCCTTATGTTCCAAGCCAAATAATAAATGAAAATGAAAGTATGACAAGTGAAATACCATCTAATGGAACTGATCAAGTAAAAGAATGTAAAATAAAATTCAAAGATCCTGATGCAGAAGATGACGATCAAGAAGTACTTAAGACTAGAACAGTGCCTGAAGATACAATGATGCCTTTGTATAAGCCAACAAAGAGCGGATATACTTTTGTTGAGTGGAATACTGATTCTAATGGAGATGGAACAGGCTACAATTATGATGACAAAATAAAAATAAATAAAAATATCACTTTATATGCACAATGGAAAGAAGTTAAAGAAAATTAAGATACAGATGGAATAAAATAGAGGTATTGTGAAGCACTTAAAGTGAAGCAATGAACAACCGAAATAGAATACATATATGTTCCGCAGGACTGTGAAAAATTTCACTGGGAATATCTAAATGGAAAGTTGCACCACTTCTGCGTGTTCCTGTGACAAGCACAGGACAAGCAAAAGTGGAACAACTTCCCATTAAGATATTTCAGCAGCTTATTTTTCAATGCCTGACTCCACATATATGTATTCTATTTCTTTGTTTTGCTATCACCTTAATTATTTCACATATACATACCAAAGAATATATGAGTATTGTATTATAAATATATAAACTGAATGAAAAGACTTGAATATTCATTGAAGGTATTGTAATCAGAAAAATATAAAAACACTTGTATAAATATATCGCTATTTAAGCTTACGGCAAGTATTTTTATATTTCGGTGATACACAATACCTTTATATTTCATATAAAAGATAAAATACAAGGTGACTCAGGTGTAGTAATATTATTCAAGTAAGTGTAAAATATGTATATATAGAGTTTTTGTTATTAAACATAATTTGTAAACGGTTGAGTTGAATGAAAGAAATTAGGAGGTGCTAAGTTGAGGATTTTAAATATAGCTCATAGAGGTTATAGTGGGAAATTTGATGAAAATACAATGTTAGCTTTTAAAAAAGCAATTGAATATAATGCAGATGGGATTGAAACAGATATTCAATTATCTAAGGATGGAATACCAATCATAATTCATGATGAAACTTTAGATAGGACAACCAACGGACATGGTTTTGTTAATGATTATACCATCGATGAACTTAAAATATTTAGAACTAAGAGTGTGCCTAAAATTCAAGCTATAAAAGACATTGCACTAGAAAAAAAGGAACTTTTAAAATCAACTAATTCAGGCGAAATTGCAAATATAGAAAATAGAAGAAATGGTGATTTTAAAATTGGAAAATACACTTTAAAAGAAGTTGAGTACTTTGAAAGCACAATAGGAGAAGAAATACCAACTTTAAGAGAGCTGTTAGAACTTTTTTCAAATTCAAATTTAAAGATATTAAATTTAGAATTAAAGAACAGCGTTATTGAATATAAAGGGTTGGAAGAAAAGGTGCTGAGGATGGTAGATGAATTTAACCTAAGAGATAGAGTTATAATTTCTAGCTTTAATCATCTAAGTTTATTAAAAATAAGAGAACTTGAGGGGAATAAAAAAACAGTACTAGGTGCTTTGACAGAAACTACTCTTGCTAATGTACCACAATATTTAAAATCTATATCTGTGGAATGTTACCATCCATATTTCCTAAGCATTTTAAATAAAGAATATATTAAGGAAATAAAAAACGCTGGAATAATTGTAAATCCTTATACAGTCAATAATATAGAAGATATGAAAAAAGTAATAAAAGCTGGAGTGAATGGCATAATTACAAATGAAGTTGAGATATTAAATGCTTTAATAGGTAACTTATGAACAACATGCTTATAATAATATAAAGTATTACTGAAAATATTTCATTTCAGTAATACTTTTAAAAAATTTAGGAAATATTTAAAAGAGCTAGTTTAAATATTTGTTCTAAAATAATGAGAATATATAAACCACTGTCTCGTATGTGGGTGTTAAGCTAAGGCACCGCTTGAAGATAATCTATATCCATTAATGACTGTATTAGCAGCCATAGCACCATTTGGATATAAGAAATACCAAGTACCACCATCATTAATCCAGCCAGTCTTCATAGCACCAGAAGAACTTAGGAAATACCAAGTACCCTTGTCATTTAACCAACCAGTCTTCATAGCACCAGAGGAGCTTAGATAATACCAAGTGCCATTGTCATTGATCCAGCCAGTTTTCATTGCGCCTTTATTTCCGTCGGAAAATGGATTCAAATAATACCAAGCACCATTAATTTGCTGCCAGCCAGTCGCCATAGCTCCACTAGAATTTAAGTAATACCAAATGCCACCGACATTAATCCAATTATTAACCACTTTAGTACCAGTTGAATCATAGAAATTCCAAGAACCGTCTGCTAATTGATCCCAACCAGTTTTTGATGGTTTAGGTGTAACAACAGTTGAAGCATCATCTACGGCTTGTTTTTTTCCCTCTTGAACAGTTGTATATGCGCCTCCATCATCCTCCCAAGCAATTAAGTTATTTTCATCATATACATCTAATTTATCTAAAGACCTATCACAGGTATAAATTGTTTTAAAATCTCCTAATTTTGTTGATTTTTTAATTGAACCATTATATATGGCCCAAACATTTCCGTCGACATCTATTGACCAAGCTTTGGCATCAGTGTCTTCATCATCATCTTTTTTTGCAACATGTCCATCTATTTTTGTATCTAACTTTATATTATTGTTATACGTATTTAATTTTTCACTGGATTTTAAAACTATTTTCTCTGTTTTAACTTTATCACCACCATCAGAGTCATATGAGATGTAAATTGCTCCGTCAACTATTGTAGCTACAGCGTTATCAGAGTTTGATATGATTTTTTGAATAACAATATAAGCATTTTTTACATCATCATTGCCTGTGGCTCCTGAAATCTCATAGGAATCTGTAGTTTTTGGCAAATAGGCGTCCTTCTCCTTGTCTCCTTGAGTTTTAGAGATTCTTTGAATATAGTATAAGGTATTTCCAGCTGGATTATAATCAAGTCCGTTATAAGTAGTACTGTCAGGGCCGCTTGTTTTTAATATTTTGTGAACAGCTCCGCTTATATTGGCTTTAACTACTCTATATATATATTTATCATCTTGCCCTAGAGTCGCCATAGGGATTACACTATTTAATGTTAATCCTTCTTCAGTATCACCAACATTCTTTAACTTTACCATTTTAGTGCCGTTATAGGCATAAATATTAGCATTATAGGAAGTATCAAGATAAGTTCCTGAATTATTTGTATATCCGTAATAAACAGCCTGTGGCGTAGTAACTTGGCTATTCATATAATTTTCTGCAACAGTTATTGCTTGTGATGTTGTTGCTGAGTATTCAAACCATACATCGCCAAACTTGTTACTATTGACTTTATTTCCGAGTTTAACCTCACCGAAAGAACCGCCTTTCCCAAAATCTGAACGAGAATTTTGCGCATATCTATCAGTTTTCTTTAATTTTGTTATTAATTTAGTTTCAGCAGTATCTGTTAAATCTTTTACAGTATCTTCGTCTGATATTTTACCAGTTGATAAATCAACTATATATTCATCACTACCATCAAATACACCAATTATATCTCCTGCATATGCATCTTCAACTATTTCTCTATCTTGAGCCATAAATTGTTGTGGTTGAGCTAATTTAATCTTCTTTTCGCCTTGAACATGATATACATCTTCACCT
>NZ_MZGT01000062.1 GCF_002029255.1 Clostridium chromiireducens | reverse complement strand
CTATACATAAGTAATGTAATAATATTCAACATTTATAAAATAAAGGTTGGAAGTCTAAACTATACCTCCAACCTTACCAAATGATCATATTACTTTTTGAAGTTTACACAAAAATCTTGACAGACTCATATACGTACCCCAGAAAGAAAAGGTATTCTTTTGCGCAGTGCTGCATTGAGAAAATTCCTATAGGATTTCTTCAGTAAAAGTTGTTCCCTCTTTGCTTGTCCTGAGCTTTCGCTCATGAGCATACAAAAATGTATGTAACTTTTGCTGGAATAAAATTCTCATTCAATTTCCAAACATGCTCTAGATAAACACAAACCTGATTTATACTTTGAAATATACACTAAACCAGAAAGAAAAGGTATTCTTTTGCGCAGTGTTGCATTGAGAAACAGAATACCTTTTCTTTCGGTAAGCTATATCTTAACTCTAAGTAAATGTGTTTATCTAAAGATACTTCTCCATTTTTGTTGCAGCTTGTTTTTCTAATTGTTTTACTCTTGGATATGACAGGTGCAATTTATCCTGAACTACATAGTATTTTCTGTGCTGTATATAAACAATCTGAATCACTTTTCTTTCATCCTCTGTTAAAATAGTCATTGCATTTTCAATTCTTTTTAATTCCCTTTTTTTACTTGCCTGTTCCCTATATAATTTTTCTTTATTCCCTATTAATTCTTCTTGCTGCTGTTCAACTTTAGAGATGTTCTTAAGATTCTCCTCCATTTTATCTTCTTTATTCATTCGATTTATGGCTTCTAGTTCTTCTTCAAGCTCCTCAACTCTTAAATCTATCTCATGAATATCTGCTAAGGTTTCCTTATATTTTCTCACTCTATCTAAAGTACTACTCACGAAACTCACTCCCTAATCTTTTTCATAGCTCTTTAAATATTCTGCCTAAAAGCTTTTAAATGACTTTGTATTTCACATTAATCTATAAGATTTCATCTTTATTTTAACCTATAATTATTTTTTGTACCTTCAATTTCAACTATAAAATCTTTAGCCATTTCATATATTCTGCTTCCTATAGCCTCATCAAAGCTTAAAAGTTTTTCAATTGTAAATTCTGTTGAAACTATTATTGGCAAATGATTAAGATATCTATAGTTCACAAGCTCGAACATTATATTAACGTCAGTTTCATTTACTTTACCCTTGTACAAATCATCAAGTAATAAAATTTCACAGGTTTGATATCTGCTTAGAGTTTTCTTATAAAACTCTTCATCCAGCATGTTCTGCTTAAGGCTTGTAATAACATCCCTGTAAGACATATAAATAACCTTTATGTTTTTCTTCAGAAAATTATTAGCTAAGGCCAAAGCGATGTGAGTTTTGCCGCTACCTGGATTCCCACAAAACAAAATTGAATTTCTTCTCTCTCCTCGTATTTCATTAAAGCTTTTATAATAATCTGTGGCTTTAGCTTTCATCTCTTTTGATTTCATTGACCATTCTTCAAAATTGCTGAAATTCTTATTAAAGTTATCAATATTAATTCCACTGTTATTCCATAGCCTTTTTACCTTCTCTATTTCCAGGCACTTGCATGGAGTCATTAATGGCTGGGAATTTTCTTGCCTTTTAATAATAAAACCTGTATCATTACATAATTCACACTTACATTGGCTCATCCCTTTCAAGGTGGGTACTTGCTCTTGGTCTCCATTCTGGTATTTTGATGTTGAACTTTCTCTCACTTTTTGCATAATTCTGTCCATAACACTCTCCATAACTCTCCTCCTTTAATGGATATATTCCCTTCCAACAGTGTTCTATGCTATTTTCTAAAATCCTAATTTGAATCTTTTCATCTTGAGAAAAAGCTTTTAACTTTGATAGCATTATTGTCAAAGCTTTATGAGTCATTGGCTTTCTTATCTTTTGTCTCATATTCATAAAATCAATTATACTTTCTCTCAAACTATCATTTTGTGTAAATTCACCTATATATATTTTATTCTTATCATTCTTATAGTTCTTTTCATTCTTGTTAGTTGTTAATTCTTTGTTAGAGGCTTGTGGTATATTTGTTAGTTCTTTGTCAGCTTCTTTGTTAGTTTTCTCAATACTGCCTTGGTAAAGCCCCCAATTTGTTATCTTTATAAACCTCCCTGTTTTTGTTACTTCTTGTGTTAAAAATTCATATTTTTCAAATCTTTTAAGGGCTGTCCTAACATTTTGAACAGAAATACCAATGCCGCTTTTCTTCACAATACTTTCTAGGGATGTAACAAGTTCTCCAGGCTTTGCTGTAAACTTTTTGCCTCCCCATTCCCATTCTTTTTCTTCATGATTCGCCATACTTAAAAGAGTAATAAGAATAACCTTTTGTTCTAATGTAGACTTAATCCAAATAGCCTTATCAAAAAGACATCTATGAATCTTAAACCATCCTCCACTCATTTTCTCATCTCCTACATTGTTTTCTAATATTTATCTCTATGGCAGATTAAATAATATAAGTATCTACCTCTCTCCCCTTTTCACACATCCAAAAGGAATCATATTGATAATTACTGCATTTTAAACCCTCTAGTTCCTCATTGTCTTCTTCATAATCAAAGCTTTTAAGCTCTATTGTTTCTGCTCTACATATTCCATCCTTATAGTTTTTACAGGTTTTCCAATGACATTTCACTACCAATTCGATTACCCCCTCTTAGCTCTTAAATATAAAAAATTCCCCTCTCATTTCTCCTTTACAGCAAGTTCCTTATTGAGTTCCTTCATTTCATCATTTAACATATCTTTAAAGTCTTTAAGTTCCTCTTCTCTTACATCCCTTTTTAATCTATCAACAACTTCCAAACCCCTAAAAATAGTTCCCAATTTCTTTCTCCACCCTTGCAATAAATTATTCTTTCTTTCTATATTTCATGATTCTTAAATCCTGCGAAACAATATTCCATTAAGTGCAAAGAATATTTCTGACTTACCAGTTCAATATACTCTCTTTTATCTTCAGATTGGCTTTTCTACATGGATATTCATAATAATTATTGGTTTATTAGATAAAAGAATTTACAAATCTATTAGAACTTTATGTGGATATCTTATCTAGAAATCAGAAACATTTTTGTACCCACAAGGGGTATAATATGCAGCAGGCATTTGAAAATGAGCTGCTGAAGGTTATTAATGACTGGTTGTTCCGCTTAAACTTGTCCAAATGAATATTTGGAGCAAGTTTAAGCGGTGGCAACCTGGCATTTATAACCTTCCAGCAAAATTTTCATAGCCATGCGAAATTATTATGCCCTTTAGGGTGCAACAATGTTTCTGATTTCGGTAAGTCACCACCTAATTCTAAGTTACAGGATGTTTATCTACACCACCGCCAAATCCAAACTTATTTCGCTGTTTAGTAAGGTTATTTGATTTACTAAAACTGTTGGAGGTTTATATTCTTCTATTATTTTCTTAGCAATTTCAAACTGGCATCTCTTTATGGCTTCATATCTTTCTACACCAAATTCTCTTCTAAGCTGATGTTGAATATCTGAATAAACCTTTGATCTTAATGAATTATTATTGTAGGCTGGTGTTTTATATCCACCTAAGGCCTTTATTCCAACCTTTCTTACTAATGCTTGAAGCTCTTTGCATTCAATACTATAAAGGGGAACACTGTTTTTAAAATCATCAATGTGAGCTTTTATTTCATCAATCTTTGTATAATATTCTCTTAACACTGCAATCTGCGTTTCAAGTTTACTTGATGTTACTAATTTATTTTGTGATTCTTGATTTTCACTTTCTATTTCTTCAAATTTCTTTACATACTTTGCTGAAAATAATATTCCTTTTTCCCCTTGAAATTTATTAGCAATAAAATCACAACCTATTTTAGTGAAAAGATAAGATTTGTTTTCTCTTCCGCTGCTGTCTTTATAAGAACTTAATATAAAATAATCACTCACCACAAAATTGTGGTCAGTAAGAATCGGGATAATTCCCTTATACTTACCATCCTTTGTCCCTTCAAGCTTCTCAATTATTTTATAATGCTTTACCCCTAACATATCTGCAATTTCCCTGCTATCAATGGTTTTTATCACAGTTTGTACTAATTCTTTCATAATATCTTCTCCTTCACTTTTATTGATTAAGCTTAACCTGTTAAACATGAATTATTAGATTTGATTTATTAACTCTATTCCGCTATCCTAAAATCTTTAAAGATTTCATCTACTGTGCAATTATACAAATCAGCTAATTTTTTCATAACTTGAGCTGATGGAATTGACCAGCCTTGTTCCAGTTTATAAAATGTACTTCTGCTTATATTTAGAGCCTCTATAACCTCTTTACTTTCAAGGCCCAAATTAAGTCTTCTCAGTCTTATTGGCGTTAATTTCATCTCTCCACTTCCCCTTCACCCACTACTTATCATTATTTACTCCTTGTCCTAACATACTTATATTTTATCATTTTTACTGATATTTTTAAAATCTTATTTTATCATAAAAACTGATAATTTTGGCAATTATATGGATATTGCTTATACTTCCTTTAATTTTCTTTAATTTACCAAATATTTTATAGTCAGCGCTAATAGCTGTCATATCTACTAACAAATTGCACATTAACTTATAATAATAATTTATAAAACAATTGATATTAGACCGATAATATTACCGATAAATAAACCGATAAACCTACTGATAATTTTGCCGATAATTTAATTTATAAAATATAGATATCCAATTAAAAAACTTAAGATATATATTATTAAATAATCAGTAAAATCTGAAAATTATTAAATGCATAATTCTATTTCGTAATTTCGAAGTCTATATAGATAAACCAATTATAAGCTTGATTCATGCTTTGAAATTTACACCACACCAGAAATAGAAGGTGCTCTTTTACGCAGTGTTGCATTGAAGAAATAATTGTAGATATTTCTTCAGTAAAAGTTGTTCCATCCTTGCTTGTCACGAGCTTGACTCGGGAACATGCAGGGATGGGTGCAACTTTTACTGAAAGAAATTCACAATTATTTTTTCTAGCAACCGAGAAACAGAGTACCTTCTATTTCGGTTGGTTATATGCATAAGTCTAAGTTATAGTCTGTTTATCTATAAATTTGAGCACGAAAAAAGACCTGAGTTTTAAATTACAGGTCTTTCATCTAGATAAACTAACTATTTAATTTTTCTAAATGGTATAACAGTATCTCTTTTGTCTGCAGTTATATCATAATCTTCTTTAGCATCTTCCTTAATAATATCTAAAGAATCTTTTTCTCTTATTAGCCTCATAAGATATACAATTTTTTCTTGATATCTTTTGAATGATTCAGTGCTCATCTATAATTCTCCTTTTGAAAAAACTAATTTAACGATAGCTTATCCCAATAGAAATAAAATATTCCTCAATAAAGAAACTTTGGCTTATAAAAAATTGCCTATCAATAAAAAAAACGCATTACTCCAAGGTTAGATAATATAAATCATGAAATATCAGTTTTATAATTTCATAATATATATATTATGTGAAAACTTATAAAAGTCACTCTATTTTTATGTAAATTAATAAAAGTATTTTCTTATTTTTATTAGCATTTTTAAGAAAAACATGAGTTTGTATAAATTGTATTTTTAATTCACATAATAAAAGTTGAAATATTTCATTTATTTACACTAATTTAAAAGGAGTTAAACTAATGAAAAAATTTATTGCTATATTCTCTATTTTTTTATTTTTATCATTTAATATAAGTGCAGTAACAGCTATGGCTGAAACCAAATATTTAGATCAGGGATTTTACAAAGTTAAAGATATAGGTTTACTTACTGGTTCTTCCTATAAAGTACGGAATGCGTCACCTACTGGCCGGGCTATTGTAATGGTCTTTGATGGGAATCAACTGATGCAGGAATTTTTAAGACTAGAACCAAACTCTCAAAGTTTTATTCTTAAACCTCTTGATTTTGATCATATTGTGATAATTGTTGGTGGTGGTAAGGTTGAGTTTTCCTAAAAATACATATTCTCATTTTAAATGGCTAAAATAAAACCACTTATCTAAAGATGAAATCTACACCTTTAGATAAGTGGTTTTATACTTTCATAGCATCCATTATTTTTAATTTCTTATCTATATATTCTGATTTACTAAAAACATAATCAATATCTTTAGTTATTTTAGTATCTATAAATCCATCATCAATCATGTTATTTAATATTTCCATTGCTTTTTCATGGGATAGTCCCTTTCTGTACGGTCTCTCCTCAGTAAGTGCTTGATAAATATCAAGACAAGTCATAAGACGTGAATTAAAATCTAATTCTTTATTCCCCATGCCAATAGGATATCCTTTTCCATTTAACTTTTCATGATGATTTGAAGCCCATTCAGTAATCTCCTCAAATCCTTTTATTTCTTGCAGAGCTAATCTAGTGTAATCCGGGTGTTTCTTAATAATACTAAACTCTTCGTCAGAAAGTTTGCCCGGCTTGTCTAATATATAGTTTGGGATCGCTAGCTTACCAATATCGTGAAGATCAGCTGCAATAATTAACTTCATCTTTTCTTCTTGCTCTAAGTCATAAAAGTCTGCCATAATAGCGGCCTTTTCCGATAAACTTTGAGAATGTTTTTGAGTATATCTAGATTTAGAGTCAATAATTTTTGATAATACATTAGTTATATTATTAATTTCTTCGAAAGATAACTCTAAACTATACTCAGGAATTTCTTTCTTTAATGCTATACTAACAAAATCATTTTTCAAATTTATCCAAAATTCTTCATCTTCAGTGACTTTTAAAAAAGCTTTTATAATTCTTGAAGAAAACGATATATTTTCTTGATGTGCCACAAATTCATAAACTTTATTCCGCATATCATGATTATTATTTTGTAAATCAAAACTCTTTTCTAGAGCATCAGCGATTGCTATAATTTGCGAGATTAAAGGAATTTCCTCTCCCCTTAAGTTAAAGAATCCTGTGCCATCATACCTTTCATGATGATACTTAATTATATTTTTCACATTGGTCAGTAGTGGATAGTTTTTAATATTCTTTTCTCCAATTGTGCAATGTTCTTTTACACCTTCTAATAATGCTGCATTTTTCAATTCTTTTGTAGCTAATTTTTTATGCAGACTATACTCACTTAATCCATTATCATGTAGCATTGCAAGCGCAGCTACATCATGGAGTTCTTCAGAACTTAATCCCATTTCTTTAGCGATACTAATTGAAATATATGCAGTTCTTTTTCCATGATTAGATGTCATCCCGAGAATATCCATCTCTACAAAGTCCAAAGCAAATGAAACAGCCATAAAAAATTCATTTAACCTAAATAACATAATTATCCTCCTTATTACATTAAACTTATCTTTTGTATAAAAAACGAAAATAGTATAAAAATATTTTATACTATTTTCAGTATTTTTACTAGAAAATTAGTTCCTTTACCAATTATGCTATCTACTGTTATAATTCAATTTCATAAAGCTCTCTTTTTAATTTTTTCTTCTTTCGCCATGTCATCTATTGAAGTATCTTTGTTATTTAATGCTATATCACATACCTGACCAAAGTATGCAAATTTTACTCCAAAAAGATAAATAAGTACTCCCATAACAACTAAGTATAAAGCTAAATATATTGGTCCTAAGAACGCTGCTGGAGCGGCATTATATAATGTTAATGTTCCAAAGAACATAAATATTACGCCTGCTACCCATTTTATATATACCTCTGGTATATGCCTGCACATCCATGCTCCACCTAAAATACCTATACCGTCAGCAATAAGCATTCCAACCGTCGTTCCCATTAAGATAAGTAATGGTTGTTGATTTTCTGCCGCTATGGATATTGTCATAAGTTGTGTCTTATCTCCCATTTCTGCTATAAAGAAGGCAATTGCAACCGTTACTATAGGTCCAAACTTTACCTTTTTATTCTCTTCATCGTCTAGTTTATCTCCCCGTATTGTCCAAAGGCCAAAAACTAGAAAAGATACTGCTGCTATAATCTTTATCAAATTCATTGGAATTATAGTGCTTACATAACTTCCAACCGCAACTGCCAATGCATGATTTAATATAGTTGCAATTAGAACTCCAATCAATACGTGTTTAGCTTTGTATTTACTTGCCATGGCCATAGCTAAAAGCTGAGTTTTATCCCCCATTTCTGCGACTACCACTAATAATAGTGCCTTAATAAATACTCCCATATTTAACACCTCCAAATTATATTAATTATTAATTTTAGTTATCCCCCTTCTTGCACTTTTTTATAAAAAAATAAAGACCTTCAGCACAATAAAGCGTTTTGTCATAGATCCTTTTTGATAGATTTTATCAAAAAAGGTTTATAACCTAACACAAATATTGCGCTAAAAGTCTCACTTAACTAAAATTAGTTACGATAAAGCCAGACCTAAGGTCAGTATGTTGACTTTATCACCTTTTAAAAGGCAGTTACTCCCTTTTAACTTTAAATTATTTTCAATATTTTAATTTTATATCAAATCTCATCCACTGTCAATAATTTCCTGCTTATCACTATATTCCTTTTTATAGAATGATACTTTTTCATCAATGCTGATAATCTCTAAATAGATAAATCACTTCCGACCTAGACTTGTTTAGCAATTCACCGAGATAATAAAAATTACTATTTCGAAATTTAATTTTTTTTATATTTCATGGTAATTTTGAAATAACGTCATATATCCTATATGAAACCAATTTGAAAGGAGTGAAAGCAATGGCTATAACAAAAGTTCCAGAGTCTACTGCTCTTAGTATTGAAATTCAAAGTTCAATTGATAAAGCAGGCGATCCTGTATACACTAAGAAAACTTTTTCTGGTGTAAAAAATGATATTGATCCTCAAAGTGCCTATGATGTTGCTGAAGCAATAAAAGCTGTTCTAGCTGCAAGTACTAGAGACACTTTTATAAACTCAACTGTCAGCTTAATCAACGCGTAAAACAATTCTTAATTACTAATCTATGCTCATTTTGATAGAACATCGGTATTTGCATTATTAAAATTAATTTGGAATTGATTTTAATAGAAAGGAGGAAATTTACATGGAATATGTTTTGACAATGACTTTCTTAACTTCTGGTGGGTTAAAGTCTACATTATCTATAAATGGTGTTAAACCAAATCTTTCAAAAGATCTGATAAATTCTTTAATGGATATTATAGTTGCAAAAAATGTTTTCTTAACTAAATCTGGTGAGTTAGTAAAAAAAGAAAGCGCTCAAGTGACTGAAAGAAAAATCACTAAATTTGAAGTAGCTTAATGCTCTTTTAATAGAAAATAGAACCATGCGTGATAAGCATGGTTCTATTTTTTATAATTGAATATATTTCTTTTACCTTCACATAATAGAAATTGAAACATTGAATTTTTAGAATCATGAAGGGTGGCTGATCCAATGAAAAAGTTTCTTACTTTATCCTCTATCTTTTTATTATTATTATTTAGTATTAATACAATTACTGCTGTCGCTCAGGTAAACCAATCAAAAAGATTCAAAGAAGGTTTTTATAGTATGAATGATTTAGGGTTATTAGAGAATGTTTCTTACAAAGTCGAAAATGTCTCTAATTATAACGGATTCCTTGTAGTATTTGATTCTGAGCAAAAAATACAGCAAGCAATATCATTAGAGCCACACTCAACAAAACATCCTCTTAAAACCATTAGAAATACCGACAGAGTTGTAATATTGGGTCAAGGTGAATTAATTTTTTCTTATTAAAATTCAAAAGTTCTTACATTTAAGGTTTTTACTATCCCACATCATTAACCAGTTGTTTATTACTGAAATCTTGAAAGGAGCTAATTTTATGAAGAAATTAATTACTATATTGTCTATTTTTTTATTAATATCATTTACTATAAATACAGTAACTGCCGTAGCTCAACCTAAAATATATTCGCAAGGTTTTTACACTATGAAAGATCTTAATCTCTCTGAAAATACTTCTTATACTGTTCAAAATAATGAACCTTATGTTGAAGGTCTGCTAATTATTCTTGATTCTGATAGAAAGATACAGCAACTTATTCGTATACCACCTAGCTCAACCAAAAATCCTATAATTCCTCTAAAAAGTGACTACAAATTTATAATATATGGTAATGTTAAATTAATATTTTCTTAAAATGCACTCTCATAATGTAATAATATTACGGCTTATAGATTATAAATATATGTCTGAAAACTCTACATTAGTAATTTGCACAAGACGGTTATCATTCATAAAATCTACCATTAGCTTTTCATTTTGTTCCTCTAGTACCATCTCATCGGGAAGCAGAATTATAAAAGTTGTACCTTTGCCAAATGTACTTTCTACAGTTATACTGCCTCCTAATGCTTCAACAAACTTCTTTACCAATGATAAACCGATTCCTGTGCCCTCTGCCTGCCTTGATAACGAACTATCTACCTGTCCAAACTTTTCAAATATTATATCTATCTTATCCTGTGGTATACCTATTCCATTATCCTTTACTTTAACGCATATATTACCTTTTAAAGAATTCATACTCACAACAATAGATTTACCTGCCGGTGTAAACTTGATTGCATTAGAAAGAAGATTTAGGATTATTCTTTCATATTTTTCATCATCTATTCCTATTGTCTTTTTTGCGAGCTTAGATACAAATGTTATCCTTACTTTCTTCCTCGAAGCATATTCATAAACAGATTCAGTAATAGCTTTTGTGAGGAAAACTATATCTATATTCTTTTTATTAATCTTAATACTTCCTGCATTCGCACGTGTGATATCAAGGAGGTTATTAACCAGCCTTAATTGTCTAGAAGTATTCTGTTTAATAGTTCTCATATAATCTTTTATTTTATCTGTCATTTGATCTGCATAAACAAAATTCAAAGTCTGTATAGCCGTGTTTATAACATTAAGTGGTGTTCTAAACTCATGTGAAATAACTGATAAAAAATCATCTTTCATCTCCATCGCCTTCTCAAGCAATTCTTTCTGCTCTTTAATATGCTTCTCATAAAGAACTCGCTCTGTAACATCACGACAAATAATAATTCCTAAACGAACTTCACCCATATCATCAAAAACAGGGGTTGCATTAAAATTAAAATATATGTTATTGTCTCCGTGCTTTACAACTACCATCTGATTCTCAACTTTTTCACCTCTTATGACTTTCATAGAAGGAAAATCGTCAAGTGTAATGATTTCACCTGTTTCAGTATAATACCTTTCACCTGCTTCAAGCGACTCTCCTACTTTTTCAAGTGCCCTACCAAGCAAAGTGGTATTTTTTGTATATTTCGCAACCTTTTTGTTTAACATAATATAATTTCCGTTTTTATCTACAACAGTTAACCCCTCTGATATATTTTCTATTATGATTTCTAATTGTTCTTTTTGCTGTTTAATAATCTGATTTTGAATTCTTAATTCCTCTTCTATTTTTTTACGTTCAGTAATATCTCTATTTGTTTCAAGAATAGTTTGGAATCCCTTTTCATCTACTATTAGCTGAAACCTTGTCTCTACTATAAGTTTACTGCCATCTTTTCTTGTATGTTCTATTTCACCACTCCAAAGCTCTTCCCTTAAAAGTATGGATTTTATATTATTAATATCAATTGGAAATACGGTTTTTAGCAGTTCGTGACCATTATATCCTATAGCTTCTTCTTTACTATAACCATACTTTTCCTCTGCTCCCTTATTCCAATATATTATGTCGCCGTCAAGTCTCCAGGCCAAAATAGCTTCACGCGAAAAATTTAATAGATTAGCCTGCATTTTTAACTGTTCATTCTGCTGCTCAATAACCTTCGCCTGTTCTTCCAACTTCTTTCTATTTAAAACTTTTTCTGTTATATCTGTTGTAATTTCAATACAATATTTAAAAATTCCATTCTCAAATACTGGAGCGAGACTAACTTCCCAATATGTCACTCCTCTTTCAAATTTAAACATATATTCATCAATATAAGCCGGTTTTTGTGTTAAGAGTACATTTCTCCATATATCTTCAGATGAACTTCCGATCCACCCTGAAATAATTTCGTGCATTTTTTTACCTATTGAATTTTCTCTCCTGTCAAAGGGCTTATCAAAAAAATCCAGGTAAGTCTGATTGGCTCTTAGTAAAGTTATATCAGGTGCGCTAAAGATAGCAATGCCAAGTACATCATGAGAAAGCAATGCTTCTACAGCTGGCAATTTAACATCCAAACGTAAATTTTTCTTCTCACAGAAAACGTATACTTTCTCAAAAGTATCTTCATTAACAGTTATATTTACAAACCTGGCATCTAATGATTTAGTGAAAAGAAAATACTCCTTTTCCCCATCAACATTTTCTATCTCAATGCTCGGACCGATTTTTAAAATGCTGAATAATTCATTAATATTTTTATTTAATAACTCTTCCTTTGAGTATTCTGTCATATCAATAAATGATTGACTAATTTCAGTAGCAATTTCATTGTTTACAACTATATAAGATTTCCCATCAATGCAATCAAATGAATCATAAAACTTCATAATAATTCTCACTCCCAAAGTTTAGACTTTTTTCCTTAGCACAATTATACATATATACTATATTACCATGTTATTCCACACGTTTCTACCATGTATTACCACTATATTTATTAAAATAATCAAAACTATTTTGTATACTTATTTCAATATTTGGAATAATAATACTGAAACCTAAATTTTTTTCATAATTTATTTATAGACTCCTCATTATAGGGGTCTTTCCCCCCCCATTTAATTCGGACTTTTTCAGTATTGAAAATCATTCTTCTTCATCTTCTTCAAAATAATCCTTTTTTGTTTCATAAAATTAATGAGATATGTATAAAAACGAATAAATTCTATAAATATAGAAAATCTATAACTATACAATCAAACCACAACCTATGGAGGATTAAAATGAATATATTAAAGAAGCTGATTTCAGCCATTATAGTTATGCTATTGTTATCAAATATAATTCCATATAATGCATATGCTCTACAAACCTCTACTAATGAACCGGAACTTAAAGTAGCTGTATTCATAAATAATTTTGACGATTTATTCCTCTATGAAATTAAGAGAAATTTAGAAGATATCCAAGCTGAAAATGAGAATAAAGTTCAATTTACTTTTTTTGATGCAAAAGAGAATCAAGGCTCACAAAATGATAGTATTGAAAAAGCACTTACTGAAAATTTTGACCTTTTTGTATTACGTCCGGTTAGTAAAAATATAAGTGATTTTGAAGGCACTTTTAATAAAATACAACAAAAAAATATTCCGTTAATTCTTTTATACGAGAAAACTTCATCAATAGTAAATTTACTTAAGCGCTACCAGAAAGCTGTTATTATCGATACGAATCTTGTTCAATCCGGGATTCTAGAAGGTAAAATCCTTGCCAATGCCTGGAATGCAAATAAGGAAGTCTTAGATAAAAATAAAGATAATATAATGCAATATATTCTGATAAAAGGTCCGTCTGATAGCAATATAACAACTATAAGAAGTAAGTATTCAATTCAGACAGTTAATGAAGCAGGAATAAAAACTCAGGAACTTTCATCGGTCACCTGCAACTTTCTAGAAGAATGTGCAAGGACTTCTATTGAATCACTAATTTTAAATTACTATGGCAAAATCGAAGCAATAATTGCTAATAGTGATTCTATGGCAATAGGTGCCATTAAAGCACTTCAAAAATACGGCTACAACAAAGGAGACATCTCTAAATATATTGCAGTTGTTGGAATTGACGCCTTGCCAGAGGCTAAAGAATTAATTAGGCAAGGTGCCATGACAGGTACTGTTGAGCAGCACCCACGTGAACATGCAGATGCAATTTATTCTATAGGAATGAATTTAGTTTCTGGCAAGTCTCCTCTCAGTGGCACAAATTATAAATTTGATGAAACAGGAATTGCAATCCAACTACCTTATTTTGAATATGTTAAATAAGTGTAATTCTTTAATTATATGGCTTAATATTTTTACTATAGATAAGTTTTAAATTTCTTCATAATGATTTAAAATCTTTTTAATTTTTTCATAAATAATGGATTTTAACGATTGTGGTTTAACTGACTTAATAGAAGTACCATATCTAAGAAAATATTCAGATATAAAGTCTTCTTCACCCTTATTAAAAAATCCCTTTATAATTGTCTTTGTTCCTAATTCTATTTTCATAGTGGGATAATTTTCCTTATAAAAAATATCTTTTGCACTATCTAAAATTTCTATTTCAAACTGAATACTTTTATCAGATTTGTAAAACTCTAAAGGAGAGTTTATTAATTTTTCAATTGGAAATTCTAACTTATCATTACTAAACTCTAATGAGGTTATTTTATCACATCTAAAAACTTTGTATTTATTACTATCAAGCTCTATTCCACTGGCATACCACTGTCCAAATTTAGAGGAAATCTCAAAAAACTGTATATGATAATTTACAGTTTTATTATTTTTCAAATACTTAATCTTACAACTTACTTCATTAATAACACTTTCTAGAATCTTATCTAAGAATTGACTAACACTATTATGCTTAGATGCTTCAAATTTTAAGACCTTTTTCATCTTATTAATTTCTTTTATTTGTTCTCGTGATAGGCAGCTTTCAAATTTTTCATTTAGTTTCTCTATACTTAAATGAAAAGGCGTAGACTCATATGCTTTAAGTGTGAGCATTGCAAAATATAAAGCGTATACCTCATCTATGGTAAATATAATAGGTGACAATAATCTATTTTTCAATATAACATATCTTCCGTATCTACCTTGCTCTGCGTAAATAGGCATTCCCAATTCTTCTAATGAACTAATATCACGTAAAGCTGTACTTTTTGAAATGTCATATTTATTCATTAAATCACTTAAATTAAAGTAATCAAAGTCATTTAAATATATCATCATATGGTTTAATCTTTCTGATTTTTTCATATATCCTCCGTTGTAAAATTTTTCTGAATAAAGGTTTCATATTTTGACACCTTTAAGTATTATACTCTAATTATATCAATAATATAGCCATTGATATCTAATTTATTATACGAAGGAGATTAATATTATGAGTACAACGCTAGAAATTGCTATTTTCCTTTCAATGAATGGAGAAGCACAAGATGCTATTAATTTTTACAAGAGACACTTTAATGCAGAACAGTTAATGATTGTAACATATGAAGACCTGGCAAAGATGGGAGATAAATCAATAGAAATTAATGACGAAAATAAAAATCACATCTCTCACTCTATTTTAAAAATAGGTAAGACTAAAGTTATGATGAATGAAAATCCAATGGATACTAACGAAAAGTACAAATCTGGTAATAATACCTCGCTATGTGTTCAAAGTGCTGATTTGGAAGAAATCCAACAGTTCTATAATAGCTTGATTACAGATGAAAGAGTTAGAATAATTGTACCATTAGCTAGTAATATATTTAGTAAAGCATATGGTATTATTGAAGACCCCTTTGGTATTCAAATTCAATTATGTTTTGATGAGAGATTAAAGTAAAAATTATTCTTGTGATAAATAATATTTAAAAACTCTATCATAGTTATTGAAATATATACTAAGATAGAGTTTTTTTACAATAGCACTTTAAATTATAATAATTTAAAATGCTTCAGCTATAGGTATAGTTTGTATTACCTTACACAAATAATTTAATAGATTTTTTTATGTACAATGGCATTATAATTAAAATGAATCCAAGCAATAAATATAAATATAGTTATATGCTAAATTTTAATACAAGACTATTTAAATGCTTCATACCATGTTTTAAATTCTCAGTTTCAATTTGCACATCATTTGAATTATTTTTTATATTTAATATTTTGTCAGCAACTTCACTTGTACCCGTTGAACATTCGTTATTTGCTGTTGATATTTCCTTTAATGATTCTGTTATGGTTTTTATTGATGCCAAAAGTTCCTCTGATGTTGCACTTAAATCTGATACTAGATTCTTTATGTACAAAGCATCTTTCTCATAGTTTTCTCCAACTAAAACTGACTCTTTATAACTATCTAAAACTTTTGTTTCAATATATGTTAATGTTTGCTTAGAGACATCACTAAGATTATTTACAGCCTCAAATATTATATCAACTACATTATGTATTTCATTTACAGTTATTTTTGAATTCTCTGCTAATTTTCTAATTTCTTCTGCGACTATAGAAAATCCTCTTCCAGCTTCTCCTGCTCTGGCTGACTCAATAGCTGCATTTAATGCTAAAAGGTTAGTTTGCTCAGAAATATTAAAAATTGCATTAGTAAGCATTTTGATCTTTTCAACACTTTTAATTTTATCTAGTGCTTCATTCATTGCTTGTTTAATTGATGAATGTGCTTCGGTAGCTTGCCTTTGAAGCATTACAGAACCATCTTTAAGTGCACTTGCCCTACTATTAATTTTATTAGCTGATATAGCTCCATCTTGTGCTTTATCAGATATATGTTCTACTGCTGTTTCTATTTCCTCGGAAATAGCATTTATTTCCTCGGTTGATGCAGCAGTTTCTTCAACCTCTGCTGACAATTCTTCAATTACAGCAGAAGCCTCTTCTAAATTCCCCGTAATTTTTATAATATTATTGCTAGAAATTGTGATAACATCATTTATGTTCTTTGTTTCCATCATTATAGCTTGTACAATTTCTTTTAAAGAATTATGCATTTCATTAGTAGCTCTTGTTATATCACCTAATTCGTCTTTTGAATCTAGCCACTTGTCAGGTATGCTTCCTCTAAGATTTCCTGTTGAAATAGATTGTATATGTTTTTTTAAGAATGATAAAGGAGATGTAATGCTCTTTATTATATACATACAAAATGCAACAACAGCTATAATTATAATGAAAGCTATCAAAATTGACATAATATAATCAAACTTAAGTTTATTATTAACACTTTCTTCAATTGATAAATTGTTCTTATTTGCAAGTTCTACGACTTTATCAATAGAATTTCTGTGATTATTATATAACTCTTCTAATTTATTATTTAATATAAATTTTGCATTCTCTTTATCTCCATTTTTTATACACGGAATAAATTCGTTATTTAAAACATTAAAATATTCCTCAGCTGATTTATATGAATCTTCCACAAAAATTCTTTTCATTTCACTTTCAGGTAAATCATTAACCCATAACTCGTGATGTTCATTATAGTAGCTTTCGAGTTTTTCTTCATATTTAGCTAGTTCTTCAATCTTACTTTTATCATCTTCATTTAATAATTCCAATGCTGTAAGATGTGATTCTATTATGTACTCTGGAGGTGGAAGTATATCTGATATTAGATCTTTACCCATAATTATTTGCTTATATGTATATCCATTGATTTTTGTATCAGTTATAACTTTATTTGTATAAAATCCAAAAACTGAAAATCCTAAAATAAAAATAATAATTAACAAAAATAACTTATATTTAATCTTCATATCTTTTATCATAAATTTAGCCCTCAACTCACATGATTATTTTATGTTTTATTCCCCAATTCTTATTTGCTATTTCGTATTGTTGATTAAATCACCTCTTTCTAATCTCATTAATAATCAGTTATATTTAAAGCTTTAAACAAAAAAGACCAACTTAAACTAATTAATAAAAAATAATTAGCTTAGATTGGTCGGTTGCACAACTAGCTCCAAATTCTTAAAGTGCCCAAATAAAAGAATTCTTCATAGCTCCCAAATCATATTTTTGACATAGTTACACATCATTATTTACTGGTTAAATATTGCAATATGTGAAATTTTATCACATTAACTTACAATAATCAACAGTTATTAATATGACTCAGTATCGAAATCCAAATTCAAATTTATGAAATTACCTTTTTTAAAATAAAGCTGCCTTCTTCTAAATCTTTCGGATTTTTTATTTCTATTACATGAAATCCGCACTTATTAACATAGAAATTATGATTCCTATGAGAAAAAATAGGCGTTTCAGTACTCCATACTCTTGTATTTGGATACATGCTTTCAATTTTACTCCAAACTTTTGTTCCAATCCCTTTATCCTCATAATCAGGATCAATAAATATATTCCCTAAATAATTTTCATCATTATCATTAATCCAAAGAATTGTGGCACCAATAAGAACATTATCTAAGTATATACAATAAGAAGTCGCTTCTTTATCTAATCCCCATTTCCTTAAAAATGACCCATCATCGTATCCTGGAGGCCCACCAGTTTCTTGTCCCAAATGAATTTTTGTATCATAATCAAAAGCTCTTTTCATTATGTTTACAAGACTCAAAATATCTTCTTCAGTCATTTTATCAAATTTTATATTCATATCTACTCACCCCACCAAATTACTATTTATAATAATTAACTTTAAACTCAAATTGATTATTTATTAGTTCAAGAAATATTTTTAACCGTGATTATAATGTATATGTTCAGAACCGAAAAATTTAGTAATATCACTATTTATCATTTCTAAAATATTATCATTCACGAATTTCACGTTTTTTACCATTATAAATTAATTATAACATATTTTGTAAAGGTTTCTTTATATACTTATAAAATAGAAAGTTTTACTTACCACAATTTTGTGGTGAGCACTTTGTCACTTCTTCAAATTATAAATGTTTTAATAGGATAATTTCATAAGGTTCTCCTTCTGGCATAAAACCTCCTACTGTTTTGTATCCCAATTTTAAATAAAAGTGTTGCGAATATTCGTTAGAAGCTGTTGAAGTCATAACAACCTCATACTCTAACTTTCTCATTTCAATTTCCCAAAACTCAACTAATTTTTTTCCGTAACCTTTTCCTCGCTTACTTTCTAAAAAATAAAGCATGTTCATAAATGGTGTATTGTCCCAAAACAAGTTATATCTTAGCCACCCACAAAAATCATTATTTTCTTCTAGAATTAGCACTCTACCTAACCCTATAAGATTTTTTAATTCATTCATTTTAATATGCTTATCATATAATGAAATAATCTTTAAATCTTCTATTTCAGCAAATCTAATCCTCATTAAAAACCACTTTCTTTCTTGCTTATTTACTTGCCTTTCTTCCAAACTGACCATATCACCATAGTTTTATACCAAATAGACTTATATTTCCACTTATGTTATAGTTCTGTATGAAGTGCGGACAAAATCACTTATTCAAATCAATAGAATACAGTACATGTTTCCTTAAAGGACTGCCCTCAATAATATTCGGATGTTCAAATTCCATAACTTTTATCATACCAATCTTCTTCATTACATTTTCTGATTCAATATTTATTTTCGAAGTGAAGCTATATACTTTATTGAGTTCTAGTGTTTCTAATCCATATTTTAAACATGCCTTTGCTCCCTCTGTTGCAAATCCTTTACCCCATGCTTCATATTTAAGCCTCCAACCTATTTCAATGCACGGAGTAAATTCAGATTTGAAGTTTGCTAAGTGGAATCCAATAAAACCAATGAAATCATTATTATGTTTAGTTTCAACTGCATAAAGGCCATAGCCGAAATTTTTGAATTCATCTTGAATTATGTTGTAAAATCTATCTGTTTCCTCTTCAGTAAGTGTTTTATTAAAATATTTCATTACCATGGTATCCTTATTCATTATCCGAAATTCATATAGATCTTGTTCATTCCAATCCCGAAATACTAACCGTTGAGTTTCAAAATAAACCATGTTTTCCCTCCTTTGAAATAGCTATATCTAGCCGTCTATTTTATGAAGTTATAAGAACTTCCCCCATGTTACCATGGGAAATAGGAAAGGACTACTTCCTTCATTGTTTACATTAAAAGATGTGTATTAAACCAATGAAGACATGAGACTATAAAAAAATTCTTTTGAAATTCTGTTTTAAAAGAATTATCTTCTTTATAACTGTTTAATGAATTTACCATATCTTCATAAAAGCTTAAAAATACATCATTAAAGGCTGTATACATATCACAACTATATTAAACCCCATTATGATTTTTTCTGCATACCATAATGCATTCAAGTAATGAAATAAAAAATAACCTACCAATCATTTCTTAACAATTCTATTTAACTCCAATCCTCATGCGATAGGAAAAATCT
This sequence comes from Clostridium chromiireducens, assembly GCF_002029255.1. GTDB lineage: Bacteria > Bacillota > Clostridia > Clostridiales > Clostridiaceae > Clostridium > Clostridium chromiireducens. The sequence continues at coordinate 8,386 of NZ_MZGT01000062.1, read as the reverse complement.
ATTTTAAATTCTTTATCACCGAAAATATCAATAATTCTCTCTTTAAAAGATACTAAAGTTGGATTTATTTCGTCTATATTTGCTTTAATAATAGACTGTACCCCTCCTTGACTTAAAGCAATTTCTATAAATCTTTGTGCATTGCACATTTCAGTATTTGAAAAAACTATTTCTCTTACATATCTAAACTTATTGCTATTTTTAATATTGGAAAGGTGATTTTCCTTATCCCATCTGACAAAGCTATCTTTAATTCCTTCATATGTGGATTCAATTTCATTTACTTTCTCAAAAAGTTTGTTATATTCAAGTTCTGCTTCCCAATTACAAACAGGCGGCCAATCACAATCATAAACTGCAAAAACACCTCCATCTTTTAAGATTCTTGAAACTTCATTCAGAGTAGTTTCTGGATTCATCCAGTGAAATGATTGAGAACATGTAACAATATCTACAGAACTATCATTAAGCCCAGTATTGTCTGAAAATGCAGAAACAAATTTTACATTATTTAAATCTAATGCCTGTTCTATTGCTATTTTAATCATATCATCGCTTGGCTCTATTCCTATGACTTTCTTGCTTACATCACTCCAAATTCTTGTGGAAAGACCTGTACCACATCCTAAATCAATAACAACAGATGGACTTTCGCCTAAATATTTAAGCAATATTTCTATGACTTTTTCAGGGCATTCAGGTCGTGCATTATTGTAAACATCAGCAAATCCTTTAAATCTATCTGCATTTAAATGTAAGTTATCTTTCATAAATCCACCATCTTTCTAATTTATATTCTTTCTTTAATAAAATCTGTAATTATATTATGTGTTCTTTCCCAATCTTCGAAAGGCATATCGATAATAACTTTTTCAATTGGCAGCTGTTTCAAAATACTCAGCTCCACTTTTTGTCTTTCTTCAATACATGAAATATATCCATCAAATCCTTCAAGAGAGTTTGACTTTCCATACCCTTGGGAAGTATGATAATCAATAACACTTTTAATCCATTCATCATCACGTTCCTTGGCAACTTCAGAAACTCTTTCTTTTACCTTAGAATTTTGCAAATAAATTATAACAGGATTTAGAGTCTTTATATGTTCATAAATGCTTGTTATATACTTTTGAATATTTTCATAAGGAAAATTAAATCTCATCATCATTTCACATAATGGATTCTGTAAAAAACAACAATTAAAAACATAAATATTCATTTCTTTGTTTGCCTGCTTGGCAAACTCTTCCCAATGCTCTAGCATAATTGCTTTTTCTATTTCCCATGGCAAACAATCATATATTTTAAAAGGAATTATCTTATTAAATAACTCTCCTTTTACCTTTGAAAGTGGTATAACTACTCCTAAATTCTTCATAACTCCAATATTTTGAACTTGCTGTAATTCTATATCATTAAATATTCTTAAATCATTGCTTGTCATAAATGCATGAAATTCATAGTCAGCCGGATGTTCTAAATTGCCCTCATCATAACATGAAACAGAATGTCCCTTTTTCAAAAGAATATCCGCAACAAATTTACTGGTGTTACTTTTCCCTGTGCATGGTAATCCTTCTATTATAAATAACTTATTTTTCAATAAAAAATCCTCCAAGATTTAAATTAAACTAATATTTCCAATAACTTTTGAAGTTGCTTTTAATCGCGTCACAAACTCGTACCATGTTGGGTTTTCTAAACTCATGGAAAGAGCACAATCACTAATAAACTCTCTTATTTCTTCTCTTGTCTTTGGCCAGTGAATCATATATTCTCCCGTTTCTTAATCACAACCATACTCGCAAATATCTTCATAGTCCATTTCATTTATTGTACTAATAATTAGCCTTTCTGTTTCAATCATTTTTTTCACTTCCTAGGTTTTTATAAATAATGTTGTACCTTGATTTTCTCTATAAGTTCTATCCTACAAATTACTGTTCGTCTGCTGATTTATAAATAATCTTTACTTCACAGCTTACGAAAACTAAGTATTATTTAATTTCTGCAAAAATTTCATGTATATTTCCATCTGGGTCTGCAAATAGTGCTGTTCTTTGATTCCAAGGCATATCTTGTGGTTCATGAATAGAAGTTGCTCCTTTAGAGATTAACTCCTTAAATGATTCATCAACATATTTAGGATTTTCACATGGGAAAGCAAGTTCAAAGCCTTGTCCAAATGACTCTTTCATATATTCACTACTATACACATACATAACATCTCTCATGCAAATAGCAAATCTTGTTCCATCATTTTCAAATTCAACATAATTACCAAGGTCATTTTCAACTCTAAATCCGAGAACTTGACTATAGAAATTTTTCATTCTATCTATATCATTTGTCCAAATCGTAATAAGATTAATTTGTGCTTTCATCATATATTTTTCCCCTTTATTAATTTAACATATAGTTCGCTTTAAATTACTGTTGTGACACACTTTAAGAAGGTCACGTAATAATATTCGCCCAAAATCATTCATTTAAACTTCTTATTTTTTACTAAATCATATATGAAATAGGTTACTTTTTCTATTCCGTATTTTATTAAGCCAAAAATAAAACCATAAAATAGAAATGTTAATATATGTGCTAAGTACATATTTAGCGTTGTAGGATTGCCTAAATAATATCTCATAACAATTCCACTGTCTAACCAAGTTCTGAATGGTTCAATGTATACAATCTCATCTAAAATTGGGTTTAGTCCAATTAGTAAGATGCATTTATCATCATGACCTGTGTAATTCATCGCAATAATTAGTAAACTTATTATTCCGAACCCCAATATAAAAGCTCCTAATGTTTTCTTCATATACTATTTCTCACAATGCTTATTTCCATTAATAATTGTTTTACATAATTTACCATTACGTTAATAAAAAATATGGCTAACTTTTGTATATGCTTTCATATTATAACGGTAATTTTTCAATTTTAGATATTATTTTATTATAAATTTTCTTCATATGTGGCTCACTTGAGTATGTATCTATCTCACTGATTGGAATCCATTTAAAATCACTATTCTCATCTGGTTTAATAATAACCTGTTCATTCTCGTCAGCCTGAACTAAATATCCTACGGATATATGCAAGTGTGATGAAAATACTTTCCTTTTCTAATGTGTCCTCGCACAGGTAAAATATCTAATCAAACAATCTCATTAGTGGTAGGAATAATATTTTTTACTCCTGTTTCTTCTTTAATCTCTCTAATAGCAACATCTAATAAGTTTTTCTCACCATCTGCATGCCCTCCTGTTAAAGACCATGCATTGAATATTGAATCAATCCAATTACACCTACCTACCTTCTTGAAATAAACTAAATCACACACTATGACTATTTTGTTCAATTAAACACATTTGAATTTATCATTCACATATAGACATAAAATTTATTTATACCTTGGATATTCTGGAAGTGAATCTACTAGCTTGATTGCATTCCCTTCATTATCAAGTAACATTTCAATATTATCTGCATTTTTTCCAAGGTGCATCATAAATTCTCTGCACGCACCACAAGAAGGTATCACTTTCCCATCTTTATAAACAGAAACGACTTTATCTACTTCGTTTTCTCCATGGGTGAGCATTGTTGATAACGCATTTCTCTCCGCACACATTCCTAATGAACTATTTGTATCAACGCATATACCTGTATAAATGTTTCCTTCTTTTGTTAGTACCGCTGAAGCAACGCTTCCAACCCACATAGTACTCGAGATTTCATGTGGATTTATTACATTCATAGCTTCTTTATAGAGCTTTTCCCATATTGCTTCCATATTATTCTCCTTAATCTCTGATTTAATATAGTGACAAATTATTGCTTGTATAATTAATCACAGTTATTTATTATCACGTTTAATCTGAATATATCTAAATGATAGTTTGGTATAATAATCATATTTTTTATCTTCTAACCAAATCACCATTATGAGTTAATTATAACATAATTTTCAAATTAAATATTATTATTTATCACCCTTGCTTTATAGTAACTACATAACTTAAAATATAATTGCAAAATTGACGTGGTGGTAACTTCGATTACCGCCTTTTTCATTTTAAACAAAAAAATACAGCCAAATTAATGACTGTTTAATAAAGGGAATATTAATGAAAAAGCTTTTCTTAACAATTTTTATTATAATTAGGTTTCCTTAACAATAGCTGAATAAATTAAAAAGTATAAATATTATTTTTTTTCAAATACTATTACAGAAGTTCAATCAAAGGAGTGACTATTATGAATCATAACGAAAGTATAGGGTGTTCAGTAGAAGAATGTAAATACCATTGCAAAGATGATAATTATTGCACATTAAGCAAAATACAAGTAGGAACTCATGAATCAAAAGCTAAGAGTAAAGAATGTACTGATTGTAATTCTTTCGAATTAGGCATGTAAAATTTAATTGACACAAAAAAGCAGTAGTTGGATTTCTCCGAATACTGCTTTTTAAACTAATCTAGTCAAACAGATATCCCATCATCTTTTCGGGATTCTCTAAAAATTTTCTTGTTATCATGTAATTATCAGTCTTTTTATAAGGAGTTTTCGTAATTCCATCATCATCAATAACAAATATATCTGCACCTGGATATGCCATTAATATGGGTGAATGAGTTGCAATAATAAACTGTGATTTTTTCTTTACAAGCTCATTAATAATAGTAAGCATAGCCATTTGTTTAACTGGTGACAATGCCGCTTCTGGTTCATCTAAAATATATAGCCCATTTCCACCAAAACGATTGGTCATGAGTGTAATAAAGCTTTCACCATGTGACATCTTATGTAATGATTTACCTCCATAACTATCTACAACACGACGCCCCATAGAACTTTCTGAATCGAGATTTTCTATTTCTGTAGCTACATTATAAAAACTTTCCGCCCTTAGAAAGAAGCCATCACGAGGTCTCCTCACACTCTTTACTATAGTAAGATATTTATATAATTCAGAATGTGTTTCTCTTGATGAAAAACTAAAATTTTTAGTTCCTCCTTCTGCATTAAATCCACTATTAATAGCAATAGCTTCTAGTAATGTTGATTTTCCACTGCCATTTTCACCAACAAAAAATGTTACATTGCTTGATAAATCTAAGCTGATTAAGTTATTAACTACAGGCAACTCTTTAATATAGCTGTCCGCTTTATAAATTTCTTTCTTGAGCCGGATTTCTTTTATATATAAATTATCATATAGCATTCGTGTATCACCTCATTGTTTCTTTTCTGTTTTACCAACCTTCTTCTGTAGACTTATTAATCTATCCTTGTACTTTTTCATAATATCAATAGCAATTAACAAAACCTCATTATCGTCTTTATCCATTTTATCACATCCTCTAACTAGAATGCTTTTATCTATTCAATATTGATAATGATATGGTTCACCGTATCAGTAACAAGTGATAACACACTTTCTTATCCATATGTTAATTTATACTCTTATTTCATATCAATTCTTATTGATTTATCTTTAAGCCTTTATAATCATTGTATTATATACTGTCAATTCTTAACCCTCTACTCCAAACTGCTTTGATAGATAGAGTGTCGGATATATTGGTAGTTGGATCACCATCAACTAATAATAAGTCAGCACGTGCTCCAACTACTATGCGTCCTCTATCCGAAAGACCAAAACGTCGAGCAGGGACAGAAGTTGCAGCTCGCAGTGCTTCAATTGCTGTGAAACCAGCCTCAACTAGTAATTGAAGTTCGTGGTGTACACTAGCACCATGTGCAAGTCCTCCAAGTATTGGAATTGGAACAGAAACATCTGTACCAACTAAAATATCTACCCCAGCATTATGAAGATCCATTACATTATTGAAGTTGTCTTTCATGGTTCCTTGTGGGAATGTATTAAAACTTGAATTCAATGTATCTATCCATTCTTGACTTAGTTTTGAAATAACACGTGGATCAGTTGCTAAATCAGAAGCTGGCTTCCCAATAATAGAAGAATTTAGTACTAGACAAGGTGTTACAAAAGCACCACTGTCAGCAATTGCCTTTATCAATTCAGGAGTCCACGACGGACGATCAATAAATACGTGAGCTAATCCGTCTACTCCAAGGTTAATTGCTGTTTTTGAAGATTCCGCTGTTAGCACATGGGCAAGCACTATTTTATCCAACTTATGTGCTTCATCTACTGCTGCTTTATAAATATCATCACTTAAAACAGGAAGACCAGGACTATTCATTACTGTTCCTTCTTCAATTAAGATTTTAACATAGTCTGCACCCTGGGATACTTGTTCATTTACATGTTTAACAGCTCCCTGAATGGTTGTTACAGAAGGTGATTCTTCTTCATGATTGTGTTGCTGTTCATGGGCTGCTATAAATGCAGCTTTTTCTTCTTCAGTCATTTTTTCCATTTCTTTAAGTACAAAATCAGGAATGCCATCCCCCGCTATTAGTTCATCCGGATGCCCACCTGGAGCAGTTACCCCCATACCAGCAGAACGTACATCTGCAATATCATAGATACCCTTTAACTCTAATTCACGACCATTTTTCGTATAACCACCCATCATTTCTAATTCAGTTGTAACACCAAATTTCAATGCATGGCGTAGACCGTCTACCGAAGTATGCACATGAGAATCAATAAGACCAGGCATTAAAGTAGCACCCTTGGCATTGACAATTGTTGCTCCAACTGGTACTTCACCACCGATAGCAACGATATTTTCACCGTCAATTATTACAATCTGTTCATCAATCACCTTTTCTCCATTAAAAATGCGAGCGTTAATAATAGCAGTTAGCTTTTCAGTTTTAAATTCTTGATTTTCTTTTTTATTCATTTTATTTTCCTCCCCTTCTCGCTGATCGAGTATCATTATTTGTAAAATTTATATCCACAATATCAGAAACAAGATATTATATATGTCAAGCCCACCTTTCTCTCTCCATTTTTAAGCAACCAGTAGTAGTTACTATATTTTTTATACTCCAAATATAGAATTCAAATATTCTCTATAAAACAGACTCTGACTTTATTATATTATCAACAGTTGACTCTGTCAACTGTTGATAATATCCACTAAATTACTTGCAGAATACAATTCCCTTCTATATAATAAAAAATGAAGCAAGTCACATCTCTTAAAAACGGTTTCAAATTTTAGTTTAAGGAGAACTGAATGATATGGAAGAATTATATTTCCTCAACTATTGTGGTGCTATATACCGAAAATCACAACTCTATATAAAAGCAGCCTTATCTGACCGAAACATGAGTTTCTCTGATGCTATGGTTTTAATATACGTCAGTGCTAACCCCGGAACAATCCAAGATGACATCGGCAGTAACTTGTCGATTGATAAGTCAGTTGTAGCACGTTCCATTAAATCCTTAGAAGCCTTAGGGTTATTAACAAGAACCGAGGACCTCTCCAATCAGCGTGTTAAAAAAGTTTATACCACTGAAGCAGCCAAAGAATTCAAAACATACTGGAATAAAATCATCTCTCAATGGAATAAAACTATTTTAGCAGACCTAACTCCAGAAGAGCGAAGCATGGTTATTTATGCTAATTATAAAATCAAGGTATCAGCTATCGCCGCTGACATTCAAAACGAAATAAAACAAATAAAATAGGTTATGACTCATGTTTCACAAAAATGAAGAAACCTTGTAGACATGATATAAAATGAAAAGTACCATATGGGATAGACAATAAAAAAAAGTCTATCTTATATGGTACTTTTATGTATAATATAACCAATAATATTAGGAATGAACATAGTTGCGTAATAAATTATTTACAGATGAAGAAGTTGAAATACTGCTATCTTTCTATTCCTAATTTTAGTAAATTCCTCATTTACTTATGATACGGTTCACCGTATCAGTAGTAAGTGATAACCCTTTTTCTTCATATATCTTTTTAATCCTTATAGCACTCTAATTATTCCTAATACTAAACCAACGCAAAAACCACAAATAGCACCGTTTACCCTTATCCACTGCAAATCATCGCCAACTCGCTCTTCTATTAATTCTATAAGAGTTTCAGTATCTAATTTTTCAAGGTTATCTCTAACAAGTTTTCCTATCTTTTTGTGATTAACACTTATGTATTCTGATACATGTTCTTGTATCTGCTGTTCTAATTTATTCATTAAACTAATATCTTCTGATATGCCATCTATTAAGTTACTTAGCATCGGCAATATATTATTTTTTATGTAATCATCATTAAAATAATTTAAAATTATACTTTTTAATTCATTTAATGTTTTCACTATGTAATTATTTAGCTCAATATTATTACTTAAGTTAGTTTTATACTCATCTATTTTCTGTATGATATTCTCATTGCTACTGATGCTTTTTATA
>NZ_MZGT01000061.1 GCF_002029255.1 Clostridium chromiireducens | reverse complement strand
CTATACATAAGTAATGTAATAATATTCAACATTTATAAAATAAAGGTTGGAAGTCTAAACTATACCTCCAACCTTACCAAATGATCATATTACTTTTTGAAGTTTACACAAAAATCTTGACAGACTCCGACTAGAAGTTGTACCCACAATGCTTGCCTCAACGACAAGCGTTGAACAAGCATTGTGGAACAACCTCTAGTCGGGAATCATTACCATCAAAATTCCAATGAAACACTGCAAACAATATGTTACTTATTTCTAGTATAGTGATACACTTAAATTTAATGCGTAGTGATAGTTATTCTAAATATAAGCAGAATTTCTAATTCTTATATCTATAATAAATTAATTAAATAAATCTATAAATATAATAATATAAATTAAGTAAAATAAGCTAGAATAATTTATAAAATTTAATAAATTATTGTTGAGTTATTATGAAATATGATAATATTAAATATAATGTTACAGAGGAGGAGTATTATGCCACATGTAGTTGTAAAGCTTTATCCTGGAAGAAGTGAGGATCAAAAGATAAATCTTGCGGAAAAAATTACTTCAGTAGTTTCAGAAAGCTTAAATTTGAGTGAAAGTAGTATTTCTGTTGCCATTGAGGAGATTTCACGTGATGATTGGGCAAAAGAAGTATACAAAAAAGATATTATTGAGAATGAAAAAAGCTTGTATAAAAGACCTGGATATAAGCCAAGTGAAGATGAATTGAAGTGACGTAGCAAAACCAATGCTACGTTCTTTTTATGTATGTATTTTCTGATTCTATTTTCTATATTATGTTAATAAGAATATTACATGGGATAAATTTTATTAAGTGAAAGGATGAAAAGATAATGAAAAACATTTTTGTTAAAAACTTAATGATTATTGTGTTAATATTCTTAAGCATAGGGTGTTTTGGAGTATTTAATGAACTAGAAGTTTACGGAGAAACTAATGGGTGGACCAATAGTAATAATAGCTGGCGTTACTATAGCGGGCCTTCAATACAGACTGGGTGGTGCAAAGATAAGGGTAATTGGTATTACTTAGATGATAATGGGATGATAAAAACAGGTTGGATTAAAAGTGAGGGAAAATGGTACTATTTAGATCCAAGGACAGGAAAGATGTTAACAGGATGGATCGAAGAGAAGGGAAAATGGCATTATTTAAATAGTTCTGGGGAAATGATAACTGGGTGGCTTGAGTATAATGGTAATCTATATTACTTAAATACTTCTGGAGTAATGGTTAAGGATGTATATGTTGGTTCATATTATTTAGGGCCGGATGGAGCATGGAAAGAAGGAAGCATAAATAAAAAATAGTATATCAAATTATATTAATAATACTGCCAACTAAATTGTGGGCAGTATTATTAGTAAAAAGATAATAATAGAGCTATTCAGGGTCTCTTTTTACTATCGTATGAGCATGAGTATCAGGATGTTATGGAACATTTTGCTATAATTTTATTTTTTCAAAAGTGCATACTAATATGTATAAGGGATTTTAAAATATACACTTATATTTTAAGGAACTTATATAAAAACTTGATTAATTAAAACAAGGGAGTGTAAGGTTATGAAGAATAAGCCGTATGATAAAGATAAGAGTATTAGTAGTTTAGGCAGTGATTTAACTACTACAATTCAGAATTTTCATTATTCTGGAGAAATGGTTGTAAAAAAAGATAATGAAAAGATTGAAAAAGATAGAAAATAAGAGTAATTTTATAACTAATAAAATTGTATCCTTTTGAAATAATAATGTATAGATATTGTTATCTAAAACTAAATTGATTTTAATAATTTGATTAATATTAAGGAGGTATTTACTGTGAGCAGAAATAATAATGGAGATAAATTTAGTAATATAATGAGAGTGGGAAATTTCACTAAGCATGCAGTGGAAAACTTTGAAGAAAATATAGTGGAGCAAAAAGATTATTTAGAAAAGGTTAGAGCTCATGAAAAATCTAGAGATATAGAGTAGATTAATTAAATGGCTAAGAGGTGAGAAAATGGAGAATATATTAGGCTATTATTTAATGCCGCATCCACCGATAATTATTCCAGACATAGGTAAAGGAGAAGAGAAAAAAATAGAGGATACAAGTTTAGCATGTAATCAAATAGGGCGGGAGATAGCTGATATTAAGCCAGATACAATTATAATTATAACCCCACATGCTACAATGTTTTCAGATGCTATAGCTATATCTGATGAAGAAAGAATTTCTGGAGATTTAAGTCAGTTTAGGTGTACTAATATAAAAATGGATATGCCCATAGATAAAGAGTTTAATATTAAGCTTGGAACAGCTTGTCATTTAGAAGGAATTCCATCTGTTCTTGTGACTACCGATTTATTAAAAAGGTATAATGTAGATTATGAATTAGATCATGGCACGATTGTTCCGTTGTATTTTATAAATAAATACTATAATGAATATAAATTAGTCCATATTACATATTCAATGATAGGAGATATTAACTTATATAAATTTGGTATGGAAGTAAAAAGGGTGGCAGAAGAATTAAATAGAAAGGCAATAGTAATAGCAAGTGGGGATTTATCTCATAAGCTTAGGAATGAAGGTCCTTATTCATATTCACCATATGGAGAGAAGTTTGATCGTGAGCTTTTATATAATCTTGAAAGAGGCGATGTACTAGAAGCTTTTAATATGAATAAAACTATGGTTGAAGAAGCAGGGCAATGTGGACTAAATTCTGTATATATACTTCTTGGCGCTATGGAAGGGAAAGAAATAAAAGGGGAATTATTATCTTATGAAGGAACATTTGGCGTAGGTTATGGAGTAATGAAACTAAAAAGGCAAGAAGCTAAGAAGAACTATTTAGAAGAATTGATAAAGCATAAGGAAGAGAAACTTGAAAGAAAGTTAAGTGGTAACAACCCTTATGTAAAACTCGCTAGGGAAAATTTAAATCATTATTTCTCTCATGGAAAAAGTTTAGAAGATACATCAAATTTACCAGATGAGCTTTTGAATGAAAAACATGGGGTTTTTGTATCTTTAAAAAAATTTGGTAATCTTAGAGGATGTATAGGTACTATATCACCTACTACAAATTCAGTTGGAGAAGAAATTATCAGAAATTCTATAGAGGCTGCGATGCATGATCCAAGATTTCCAGAAGTTTTAGAAGATGAGATGAATGAGATTGATATATCCGTAGATGTGCTTATGGATTCAGAGCCATGTAGCAAAGAAGATTTAGATCCTAAAAGATATGGAGTTATTGTGTCTTCTGGTGTGAGACGCGGATTGCTATTACCAGATCTTGAAGGTGTAGATACTGTAGAGGAACAGTTACAAATTGCTTGTGATAAAGCAGGTATAGATTTTGATGATGACTATAACATAAAAAGATTTGAGGTTGTAAGGTATAAAGAGGATTAAGTTTAAAAATCATATATTGACATATTTAAACATTAATTTATAAAAAAAGTTAAACACCTCTTGACAATAAAAGAATGTTCGTTTATTATAGAAATATAATAGAGGTGTTTAAATGAGAAGGAAAGATGATGGGAAGGAAAAAAGCATAAAAGAAGCCGTAATTAAGCTGATACTTAAAGAAGGTTTCCATGGTACTTCCATTTCAAAAATTGCAAAGGAAGCAGGAGTTTCTCCAGCAACAGTTTATATTTATTATGAAAATAAAGAGGTAATGTTACAGGATATATACCTGGAGTATAGTGAAGAAATTTTTAATTATGTTCTTAATAAGCTCGGTGATTACATGGATGGACCACAATTAATAGAAGTGCTTGTTGAAGAATACTATATATACATTAGAGAGCACAGTGAGATTTTTCATTTCGTAGATCAATTTTCAAACTGTCCAGCTTTATCTAATCAATGTTTAACAAGAAAAGGAATAAATAATCTTAATGATTTCTTGGATGGAATGAAGGAAAAAAAAGTATTCAAAAACTTTCAAAACGATAATTTAAGAGCACTACTTTTTTATCCAGCAAAATCAATTGCAATTAATCAATGCATTGAAGAAAATGAGAAAGATGAGTTACTTAAAGAATTGATTAAAATTATACAGAATGCTTTGTTAATGTAAACTGTAATCAAAAGAATTAAAGCGAGAGAAGTTTGTAAGCAAAAAATTGCAAAAAGTATCTCGCTAATATTGAACAAATATTTAAATGAGCATTCGTTTATAAGATTTGATTAAGGAGAGGATGATTAATATGATTAATACAAATAATAAAGGAATAGTAATTCCAATTTATGACATAGTGCTATTACCAGGCATGATTCACACATTAAAATTAAATAGATTTAGCGAAAAAGAAATTGGAAATTTAGCTGAAGAAGAACAAGTTAATATTGCATTACCTTTAAAACAAAGCTTTGGTCAAAGTAAGTTAAAGGAAGATGATTTTCATAAAGTTGGAGTTTCATTTCAAGTAAATGAAATTGAAAAAACAGAAAGAGGATATCAAATAAAAATTAAAGTTTTAGATAGAGTTGAAATTAAATCCTTTGATATTGAGGAAGATTCTATCAATGTAGAATTCGAGTTTGCACCTGATGTTATTGATATTTCAGATAAGAGCCAAGAGGAAATGGTAGAATATATTAAGAAAGTTACTAATGAAATTAGTGAAAATTTCAAAGGTTCAGGAGATTTCATGAAGACAATAGAAAACCTAAGAGATTTGAATAAACTTATGGGATATTTAACACATTTTATGCCTCTTTCAAACGAAGAAAAATATGAATTAATAGAAACTCAATCTCTAAAAAATAGAGGACTTAAATTTATGGATTATCTATTAAAACAAAAAGAAGCATTAAAATTACAATTTGAATTAGCACAAAAATTTACTGAAAAAGCAAATAAGAATTATAGAGAATCAGTATTAAGAGAGCAACTTAAGGCTATCCAGAGTGAATTGAATGAAGGAAAAAGCCAAGGGACTAAAAAGGACAAGGATTATTTTAATAGAATTCAAGAAGCTCAAATGCCAGATGAGATAAATGAAGCAGCATTGGAAGAATTGAGCAAGTTAGAAAGTCAAAGTCCAAACACTTCAGAATATAATGTTATAAGAAACTACTTGGATTTATTAGTTCAACTTCCTTGGAAAAAGAGTGAACCGAAACTTATTGATTTAGAGGAAGCAAGACGTATCTTAAATGATGAGCACTATGGTCTTGAAAAGGTAAAAGATAGAATAATTCAACATTTAGCAGTAATGCAGCTTAAAAAAGATAAGAAAGGTTCTATTTTATTATTAGTTGGACCTCCGGGAACAGGAAAAACAAGTTTAGGTAGAAGTGTTGCTGAAGCCCTTGATAGAAAGTATATAAGATTAAGTCTTGGTGGTGTACGTGATGAAGCAGAAATTAGAGGACACAGAAGAACTTATGTTGGAGCAATGCCAGGAAGAATTATTCAAACAATTAAGAAAGCAGGGGAAACAAACCCGGTTATGATTTTAGATGAAGTAGACAAGTTAATGGCAAGTTATAATGGAGATCCAGCTAGCGCTTTATTAGAGGTTTTAGATCCAGAGCAAAATAATACTTTTACAGATCACTATTTAGACTTACCATATGATTTATCAGATGTGTTCTTTATAGCAACAGCGAATTCTTTAGATACAATTCCTAGACCTCTATTAGATAGAATGGAAGTAATTCAAATTTCTAGTTACACTATGAATGAGAAGTTCCATATTGGAAAGAATCATTTAATTCCAGCCGTTCTTGAAGAACATGGATTAAATAATACTCAGTTAGTTGTGGAAGATGAAGCTTTAGAAAGAATTATAAGCGAATATACACTAGAAGCTGGTGTGAGAGGGCTTAAAAAGCAATTAGCGACCCTTGCAAGAGTTGCATCTGAAAAAATTGTATCAAATAAAGTGGAGTTACCATTTAAGGTTACTGCAGATGATTTAGAAGAAATACTTGGAAGAAAGGTTTCTAGTCATGATAAAGCACAACAAGATAATTCACCAGGAGTTGTAACAGGACTCGCATGGACACCTGTAGGCGGAGAAATACTTTTCATTGAAGCCACTGATATGCCAGGAAATGGACAAGTTACTTTAACTGGTCAATTGGGAGATGTAATGAAGGAATCAGCGAAGATTTCATTAAGTTTACTAAAATCAAGATTACCAATGAATGCTGTAAACTTCAAAGAAAAAGATCTTCATATCCATGTTCCATCAGGATCAACTCCAAAAGACGGTCCATCAGCTGGAATAACATTATTTACTGCACTTGCATCGCTTGTTACAGGTATAAAAGTAGATTCTAAACTTGCTATGACAGGAGAGATTACCTTAAGAGGAGCAGTTCTTCCTATTGGAGGATTAAAAGAAAAATTATTAGCAGCACAAAGAGCTGGAATAACAAAGGTTTTAATTCCTAAGGATAACTTGATCGACTTAAAAGATGTTCCAGAAGAAGTTAAAAATCAGTTAACTATTCTAGCTGTAGAGACAGTTGAGGATGTTCTTAAAGAGACTTTAGGTATATCATTACCAAAAGCAGAACATGTTTTTAATCCGAATTTTGCACAAGAAACTTTTAATTTAAACCAAATCTAATAGTTCTATAAAGATAAATGGAACTATTAGTTAGATAAGATTTTATATTAATTGATTAAGAAGGAGTATCTAAAAGGATGCTCCTTTTTATTTATGATAGTACATGTTAATTAAAATGAGGTTTAACTGAAATTAGTTTTTGAAATCAGTTAAACCTCTATTTTGGACATAATTGAAAAAATCCAAATTAATATTTATAAATAATATAATCTTAATCAAAAAATTGAGATATACCTATTATAATCATTAATATACCAGCAAATATAGTTGGTTTATTCCCTATATTTAATTTTGTAATGAATTTTAATGCAAAGTTACCAGAAAAGAATATAGCTAAGCTAATTATAAAATAAGGGAAAGACACCATAAATGCATTATATCCAATTAATGCAGAGCTGACTGAACTGCTTATATCGTCTAATGCAAGGGCAATACCTACAGATAAGGCTTCCTTATATCCTAATTCCCTGACATGAGTATTGTCTAAATCAAAACTTTTTTTACTATGAATCGATGTGTATATCATTCTTATACCCATTACAACTAAAAGTAACATACTTATGATAGAACATTCGGTATCATTAAAATAATTGGATATAAATTGACCAAATAAAGAAGCTAAGAATGAGACTAAAAAAGCAAGAAATGATATTATCAAATTCTTAGCCAGATTAACTTTTATACCAGCTACACTATACGCTACTCCTACTCCAATATTGTCGATACTATTAAGAATTGCTATAACGAATAAATATATTAGTTGCATAGTTTTCACCCCCTTAAATAATTCAGGCAATTTGACTTGTTATCTTTTTGAATATGCCTTAAGTAGAATAATCTCTAAAAAAGAAATTTGAGGGGAGTAAGTCAACTTATTGCTTTTTGAGAATGCAATACTATGCTTTTTATCCGATAGCTAGCATCCGTAACACTCCAAATATATGAAACATAGGGGCACTCACAGAGTAAGCGACTATCATCAAATCATAGATTTGGACTTTTACTTATCTGCTTAACTGGGAGATAACGGCTGCACGCTCCTGGACGGGGTATAAGTTCAACTAAGATTCACTTGATATATTATATGCAAGATGACATAGTATGTTATAAATATTAATTAGTGTAAAGGAACAAACTATAGATTATATAGTTAAAGAAGGTGAACAATATGAATGCAAAGATACCATTTTATGAAGAATATAAAGATAAGATTAGATGTAGAGTATGTCCTCATAACTGCATAATAGATGAAGATAAATTTGGAATATGTAGAGTTAGAACTATAAAAGATAGTGTACCTACAGCTATTAACTATGGAGAAGTCACATCTATAGGCATTGATCCAATAGAAAAAAAGCCATTATATCATTTTAGGCCTTCAAAGAATATTCTATCTATTGGAAGTTTCGGGTGTAATATGACTTGCAGTTTCTGTCAAAATCATGAAATATCTCAAGGAAAACCGCAAACTCAATATATAAGTATAGAAAAGCTAATTGAAATTATTCCATCAGTTGAGAACAATGTTGGAGTTGCGTTTACTTATAATGAGCCTTTTATGTGGTATGAATATATGTATGATTCCGCTAAGAAAATAAAAGAAAACAATCCTGATACAAGTGTTGTAGTTGTGACTAATGGTTACATTAATGAAGAACCGCTTAAGAAACTTCTTCCTTATGTTGATGCAATGAATATAGATTTAAAAGGGTATACAAATAGGTACTATAGCAATATTTGCGGAGCAAAGTTAGAACCAGTTTTGGAAACTATAAAAAGGTGTAATAATCAGTGTCATATAGAAATAACAACATTACTTGTTAGTGAAGAGAATGATTCTTTAGAAGAGGCCAGACAAATTGCTGAGTTTATCGCTAGCGTTAACGAAAACATACCTCTTCACTTGAGTAGATATTTTCCAAGATATAAAATGGAGAATGCCGCTACCAATGTAGAAAAAATAACTAATGCACAAAATGAAGCTAAAAAATATCTAAAGCATGTTTATGTTGGAAATGTTCAAGGTGTAGACAATAACACTTATTGTGACAATTGCAATAAGCTGCTTATTAAAAGAACAGGATATTCTACAGAAGTATTTATAAGCGGTAATAAATGTGAAAAATGTGGTGAAGAGATCAATATAATAGTCTAAATAAACTATAACTTAGACTTATGCAATAACCAACCGAAAGAGAAGGTGCTCTGTTTCTCGGTTGCTAAAAAAAATAACTGTGGATTTCTATCATTAAAAGTTGCACCAATCCTGCTTGTTCCTTAGGCGAGCTAATGACAAGCAGAACTGGAACAACTTTTACTGAAGAAATACCTACAGTCATTTTTTCAATGCAACACTACGAAAAAGAGCACCTTCTCTTTCTGATATGGAAAGTATTACAAAGCATAAACCAAATTCATGCTTTGGGTATCTATATATATGCAGAAATATAGGAAGATGTAATTAACCATAATTTCACGCATGCTATCCCACTATAACTCAATAAAATGGACATTTGATTTTCTATATACTGAGGCATAAAAGGACTTTATCAAACTATCCATACTTATTAAGTTTGAATGTATAACTTTAATAGAAATACGTGACATATTGTTTGCAGTGTTTCATTGGAATTTTGATGATAATGATTGTTAAGTGAAATTCCAAATCTATGATTTGGTAAATTGAACTTACTCAGTGAACGTAGTGAGTCGAGTTTCCTTTAAAATTTCCACAATGCTTGTTCAACGTTTCTCGTTGAGGCAAGCATTGTGGGTACAACTTCTAGTCGTAGAATCATCCATCGAAATGCCTAGAAACCGAAACACAATATGTCACTTATTTCGGTAAGTTATCACAAAACTAAGTTTTAGTATGTTTATCTATTTGATGCATTATTATTTATTAAGTGAAAATGGGTTAAATTTAATAGCTCCACTATATTGGTAAGGATAAAATTCTTTTAAATGAGAAAGATAGCATGTCCATTGCAACGTTAGTGCTTTATAAACTCTACAGATATCATTCTTAATGTGAAGGATATCATCTCTAGTTAGTTCTTTATGTTGCAAGAAAATAATCTCGTCTCTTAGATGCATTAGAGGCATAAGTAAATCCGCAAAAGTCTCATGTTCTAGAACATTTTCGTTACTTATTAGGTTGGTGAGAATGTCCCTACTTTCCACAACGAGTTTTTCAAGCCTACTATAATCTATTTTTTCGAAATTAATCTCGTGACTATGATTTTTAAATTTCAAATTAGAGGTTTTTAGATCAGTAAAGTCTAAATCTAGCAATTTAATTTTTTCATCACCAGCAGCAATTATCTCTAAAAGCGTAAAACCAATATCACTAAAAAATAGTCCAACTAACATATTTAACTTACTTAAACGCTCAAGCCTCGCACGTCTTTCAACAAGTTTTTCAAATACAAGTGTAACTGCAAGTATGTTTATTGGAATAAAACATAGGTTCATTAAAGAATAATATTCAGTGTTTTCTAATTGACCAAACATTAAATAATGAATAAGGAACATTACAAATGATAAAAAAAATAAAATAAATGATACAAATAAATAGTGTTTAAAATTCTTCATGATGTCTCCTTTAAGATAGTTTTAAGGCACATGAAATTTTTTTGGTTGTGCCTAATAAATAACAATATCCAGTTTAAAGAATTTGTACGAATATGTAAAGATATTATCATTTGTATTCTTATGGTAATTGGCCTATAATATATTAAATATCATTCATTTTATCAATAAAATTATGAGATTTAGTAGAGAATTGAATACTAACATTCAAACTAAGGGGGACATGCTATGAATTTAAATGAGTGCTTAATAAGTAAAGATAAAAATCTATTACAAATAGATAGAATATGTGAATTATTAAAAATGACTTACTGGGCAAGTAAGAGGGACAAGGAAACTATCTTGAAATCTATGGAAAATTCAGTTTGCTATGGTGCATATTATGATGATGTACAAGTTGGTTTTGCAAGAGTTATAACAGATTATGCTACGAATTTTTATATTTGTGATGTTATTATTGATGAGAAGTTTCAAAGAAAAGGATTAGGCAAAAAGCTTATAAAGGAAATTTGTGATGATAACAGCTCAAAATCCTTATTAGGGCTTTTAATTACAGAAGATGCTCACAAATTATATGAAAAGTTTGGGTTTGAAAAAGATAGTACGAGCTTTATGTGCAAAAAGAGAAGTGAGTAATTTTATGAATCTCATGTTTAATAATTTATGATAGAAAATGAATCTTAAGGATTTTACTAAACTATAAGGCACAATAAAAAATAATATATTAATGAAAGAATTGAGGAAATTATGGATAAAGTAAAAAAATGGGTTCCTGAGTTGCAGAGCTTAAGTGGACTTTCTATTATATTTGTAGTTCTCATACATGCTACATCATACTATCTTTTAAGTGTTTTACATATGGATTCTTTTGAGAAAGTAGATTATTCAACTAGATTAGTGGACAACCTTATCCATGGGGCTGTACCGATGTTCATATTTATAGCTGGATATAAATATGCTTTAAATGATTCGAATAAACCTTATAAGGAATTTATTAAGAGAAGAGTAAATAAAGTTATAAAACCATTTTTGGTAATTAGTATAACCTTTTTCATTAAGGATATTATAACTAATGCTGAGCACATAAATATAATAAATTTGTGCAAAAGTTTTTTAAGAATATTTATTGGCTATAATGCTGCATATCAATTGTGGTATATACCATTATATATTGTAATATTGCTGGTATATCCAATATTATATAAGATGATTAAAGATGAAAGAATTAGGAGTTTGTTTATTTTAGGAATAGTAATAACCCAATACTCTCTATCATGGTTCATTGATTTATTAGCTAGTCATCCATTTGATTTTGTATATTATCTTTTATATTTTCATATGGGATTAATTTTTTGTAAGTATGATGTAAAAAATAAGTTTATGAAGTTTGATACCATAATAATAGCTGCATATATAGTAATAACACTAGCAATAACATTTAACACTATTGATTACGTAGCTGGCCCTTTAAAGAAATTTATATTATGGCCATTATCCGTAATGGCATATTATTTTTTTGTTATAAGAATAAAAGAAAATAAAATACTACAATATTTAGGTAAGTATTCTTTTTACATATTTTTATTGCATGAACCAATCTTTTGTACAGATATATCGTATTTTTTTAAATCAGTTGGTATTTATTATTCTGTATTTGAATCTTTTATAGTAGGAATATTTACACTAATTGTAACGATGATACTCTATAAAGTAATAGAGAGTACATTTATAAAAAAACTGATATTTTAATAGGTTTGAAAAAGGTAGAGTTGGGAGGACACGATAATGAATAAACAGGAATTTGAGGAATTTTTAAATAAAAAGATACCAATAACAAAGGCAATGGGGCTAAAGGTTGTAGAATTTACGCCATCAAAGGTTCGAGTATCAGCTAAATTAGAACCTAATATAAATCATAAAGGAACAGCATTTGGAGGAAGTATTAATACTCTAATGACTATTTGTGGTTGGGCGATGGTATTTATAAATATTAAGGAAATAGATCCAGAGGTTCATATAGTAATTAAAAAAAGCAACGTTAATTATTTAGCACCTATACGTGAAGACTTTATTGCAGAATGTGAATTGTCTAATGAAGAAAGTAGAAAGGATTTTTTAGAAACATATAATAGGCATAAAAAGAGCAGATTGAATCTTAAAGTTTCTATAAAGGATGATAAAACAATCTTTGCTGAATATGAAGGACAATATGTGGCATTTAAATAGATAAGTAGAAATAATTGTTGACGGTGAACAATATAAGTAAGAATTTTATGGAGGAAAATTAATGGGAATTAAAAGTATGCATCATGTTTGTATTCAAACTAGTAATTATAAAAAATCCCTTGAGTTTTATACGAAAATTTTAGAATTTGAAGTTGTACAAGAAACTAAAGATTTTCATGGAAGAGATTTTAATACTTGGTTAAAGCTTGGTGAATTTATGATTGAACTTCAAACTAGTAAAAAAGAAGATACTTTGATTAAATGGAATAAGTTAAATGAAGGAATAGTACATATGTGCTTTTTAGTAGATAATGTGAATGAAGAATTCAATAGAATTAAAAGTTTAGGTTACGATAATTTCAAGCTTAAAAACAATGAAATTATTTATAAAGTTGAAGATAGCTTTCTATTTAAGATAAAAGCACCTGAAGGTACTGAAGTTGAAATAAGGGACAAAAATAAAATATAGAGGTTTAATATGACCTGCTGTTGTCATATTCAATATGATATATTTTGAATATGATTGGAGGGATATATTAATGAAATATGAGTGGAAGAAGCAAGCAAAAGAATATTACATGCCTAAGAGCAAAGTTGAATTAATAACAATACCAAATTTTAAATTCTTTATGATTAAAGGAAAAGGAAATCCAAACAATGAACGTTTTTCTGAAGAGATAGGAGTTCTATATTCTCTTTCTTATGCAGTGAAGATGATGCCCAAAAGCGGAATTGTACCCGAAGGATATTTTGATTATACAGTTTTTCCTTTGGAAGGTATATGGGATATTAGTGAAGAAGGAAGAGGAAAAAACAATTTAGACAAGAATGAATTGATTTATACGATTATGATTAGACAGCCAGATTTTGTAACGGAAGAAATTGCTATGAAAGCATTAGAAATTGTTAAAAGGAAAAAGCCACATCCTCTATTAGAGCGTATTATATTTGATAGTATAGAGGACGGGGTATGTGTTCAGATACTGCATAATGGCTCTTATGACGATGAACCAAAGAGCTTTGAAAAGATGGAAGAATTTTGTGATTTAAATAATCTTGAAAGAGTATCAAAGGTACATAGAGAAATATATATTTCTGATGTCAGAAGGGTAGAGCCATCGAAGTTGAAGACTATTTTACGCTACAAAGTTAATTATATAGATAAATATTAGTATTGATAGACATAGTTATATTAGGTTCATGGGAAAATATGTTATACTATCATAAGAAAGATCAATAACAAGAAATTAATTTATGGAACAGATAAATTATAACATCTTGTGGATTTTAAGGAGAGATAATATGATAAGTTTATTTACAGCTTTTGCGACAGGAGAAGATTTTTTTTATGAAGGAGCATTTATTGCAAAAGTAAAATATCAAAGATTTAATGAAACAACAAATAGTGAGAGCTTTAAAAATGAAATTATAAAGAATAACAAAAAACTTTGTATAATTGAGTGCATAGGATATAATGACACAGAAATTATAGAAAAATTGACAGTATATTTGATGATGAATATAGGCGCAAAAGAACCAATGAAATCAGACACGTCCGAAATACAAGGAGTTTTGTGGCGCAGTTTTTCAAAGGAAGAGATTGCTGAGTTTAGTCATACTACAGGAGATACAAATTCAATACATTTAACTGACAATCCAGTTGTTCAAGGGCTATTTATATTAAAAGAACTTTGTAACACAACAAAGGTAAATGAAATAGAAATCAAATACATTCATCCTGTATATGGGGATAATC
Organism: Clostridium chromiireducens; assembly: GCF_002029255.1. Lineage (GTDB taxonomy): Bacteria > Bacillota > Clostridia > Clostridiales > Clostridiaceae > Clostridium > Clostridium chromiireducens. The sequence goes on along the minus strand of NZ_MZGT01000061.1, from coordinate 14,986 downwards.
CTGTGTATATTTTAAGAGAAGAAAATACAATAAAAGGATTTAGTAATGGATTTTTGTGTTTTCAGGCCACAGTATAGTACTAAGTGAATTAACAATTTACTGTGCAATCTGGGAGGTTTTATAGTAATTTTAGGTCTGAAAGTTTTATTACTGAATAAATTTTTTTTAGTTTATATAAATAAAAAGAATACCTTATAAGATAGAAAACTATTTTATAGGGTATTTTTTATTAATTATTATTTATATTTAATCCTCATAAAATCTTCATAACTTTTTATTATAATTATGATAACGTAATATTAATTGAATTTTTACTTGATTTTAACTATGTATGTACTGATGCTAGATTTATTTAGAGGTTGGTCATATAATGCTCTTTATTAATAATTGCAAAATTATCAGCGAATCTAAATAAATTTATATAAGGATATAAAGTTTGGCTTTATCATAAAAGCGATTTTGAGGAGGAAATTATGAGTATTAAAAGGGATATTATAAAAGTATATGATATGACATGCAATTCATGTGAAAATAGAGTAGAAAGAGCTCTAAAAAAAGTTGAGGGAGTCATTAATGCAAAGGCCAGCTATAGTGCAGAGGAAGTAGTTGTGGAATATGATAGCTCTCTTTGTACTAAAGAGCAGTTAAAAAGTGCAATTAAAGCAGCAGGTTATAGTACTGAAACCTCAAATACTTTTAAATACGTGGGCTTTTTTGTTATAGCTGCTGCTATATTGTTAATTGGAAATTCTACTGCAGGTTTTGACATGAGTGCTAAGTTAAATAATGCATCATATGCAGTATTATTTATTGTTGGTGTGTTTACATCTATACACTGTGTAGGTATGTGCGGTGGAATAATGCTTACTCAAACTCTATCTAAAAACAGTATAATAGATGAAAAACAGAGTAAGTTTAAGAATTTAATGCCTTCAATTTTATATAATGCTGGAAGAGTAACGTCGTATACTATTATTGGTGGAATTGTTGGAGCTTTAGGTTCAGTATTATCATTATCACTTAATGTAAAAGCTGGCCTACAAATAGTTGCAGGAATATTTATGATAATAATGGGATTAAATATGGCTGGTTTTTCAGCATTCAGAAAGTTTAATATTAAACTACCATGGTCATCATGCAAGATAAAAAATAAACCCAAGGCTCCTTTTTTAGTTGGTGTGTTAAATGGATTGATGCCTTGTGGACCATTACAGACAATGCAACTTTATGCTTTAGGAACAGGTAGTGCAGCAGCCGGAGCTATATCAATGTTTTTATTTTCTTTAGGAACAGTTCCATTGATGTTAGTATTTGGAGCAATATCAGGATTACTAAGTAAAGGATACACAAAACAGATCTTAAAATTAAGTGGAATATTAGTAGTGGTACTTGGCTTAATAATGGGGAATAGAGGGCTAGCACTAGCAGGTGTTGGAATTCCAAATGCCACTACATTAGCTCAAAGTCTTTCAGGAACTGAAGCCAATGCATCTCAGACTAATATAGGTAAGGCAACCATGGAAAATGGAGTTCAAGTAATAAGAATGACTGCAGATAATAATGGATATACACCTAATGCTTTCTATGTTCAAAAAGGAGTACCTGTTAAGTGGATAATTTCAGGAAAGCAAATCAATTCTTGTAATAATGCAATTGTTGTGCCATCATTAAATATACAAAAAACTTTAAAATCTGGTGAAAATGAAATAGAATTTACTCCACAAGATGGAGATATAAATTTTAGCTGCTGGATGGGAATGATTAGAGGAGTAATCAAAGTTACGGATAATCTTGACTCTGTAGATACCTCTAAGGCAGATTCATCAATTCCAGCGCCAAGCAGTGGAATGAGTTGTTGTACGGGTGGAGGGTCAGCAAGCACTGTACCAAAGGCTCCTAGCATATATGGAGATGATTTTAAAAAAGTCTCAACAGATAGATTAATTAAAAAAGCAAATATATCTGGAGATACACAAAGTATTAAGATGAAGGGCATAGGGTATGAATTTGATCCACTTGTAATAGTTTTAGAAAAAGGTATAAAGACAAACTTAAGTATAGATCTTAGTTCATATGATGATGCTGATGGTAATTATGTAATATTAAATGGTGATAATGATGATATAGTGACTAACTTCCAAGGTAAAAAGGATAAAGTAAATGTTGATTTTAGCATAAAAAACAGTGGAACATATTTGATCATTAAAAATAATCAAATTTTGGCTGGAATTGAAGTCACTGACTCATTAAAAAATGTGAATTTAGAAGAAGTTCGTAAAAAGTTTATTAACGAATAAATAAAAAGCCGTTATTACACATAGTATGATAACGGCTTATTAAGTTTATTTTGTTGTATAAAGAACAAAATAGAGTGTTTTAGGTAATATAATATTATTAAATAGAAGATTGACACAAAATCCACATAATTTTTTTATATCATAATCTTATGCTTAGTTTGATAAAGTATGGATGTGGAAATACTAACCAATGATAGAACGTTTATTTAAGAAGGAGGTTTTTATGATGAGAAACTTTACTAAAATTACAGCGGTAATTTTAATGATATTTACATTAAATTTTATTTCGACGCACTCATCTGGGGAGCGAATTATAGATAGAGAGTTAAGTAATGTAAGCCGTTTTGTAAAATTGATAAGAAATGCTGATTTGAATAACCTTCGAAGTACGTTAAAGAGTATTATTATTGTTCCAAGGAATAATGAAGAGAACGATACAATATATCCTAATGAATTGAAACAATATATTTTAGACAATATTCATAATATAAAAGATATTAAAGTGGTTGAAGAGCCGAAAATAATTGAAATAATAAAGCCAATACAAAAAACTCCAGTAAAGAAGGATTTTCAGTTAGGAGCGATAAAGGAAAATACTAATCTCATTGTAAATGATCCAGGTTATAAGTATGAATGGGATATAAGTTATACAGAAGCAGATAAAGCTTGGGAATTAGTAAAACAAAAAAGAGAAATAAAAGTAGCAGTTTTAGATACAGGGGTAGACTATACACATCCTGATTTGAAAAATAGAGTATTGAAGAATAGCGGATATAATTTTGTAGATGATAATGCTGAGATAATGGATGATAATGGTCATGGAACTCACGTATCGGGAATAATTGCAGCAAGCGCTAATAATAATGTTGGCATTTCAGGAATTACAGGAACTTTAGACGTAAAGATAATTCCAATTAAAGTACTTGATAGTAGTGGTAATGGAGAAACAAATAATATAGTTAGGGGAATAAAGTACGCTGCTGATAAGGGGGCAGATGTAATTAATCTAAGTCTTGGAACAAATTCTAAAAGCAAATCAATTGCGGATGCAATAAATTATGCAAAGAGTAAAGGGGTATTTGTTGTAGCGGCTGCTGGAAATGATGGAGAGAGCAGTGATAATGTTAGTCCGGCTAGTGATGGAGCATTTGCAGTAGCAGCGATGGATTATAATTATAATAAAGCTTATTTCTCAGATTATGGAAACTGCATAAGGGTCTCTGCTCCAGGGGTACAAATACTAAGTACGGTTCCAGGAGGATACGAAGCATGGGATGGCACTAGTATGGCAGCACCAGTGGTAACAGGAATTGCAGCGATGATTAAAGCAGAAGACCCGAATTTAACACCAAGTCAAATAGAAAGCATATTAGATAGTACTGCTAAGGATATAATGTCTAAAGGTAAAGATCAACAATCTGGATATGGGATGATTAATGCCTATAGTGCAATTAAAAAAGTGAAACAAATAGAAAAATAGAGTTCATCATTGTAACCTAGAGGCAATTAAGAAAAGAGATAATATAAATGGATCTACATATAATATTCATAAATTTATGTTAAAATACTAGAATATGAAAGTATTATATTAATATAAAATTGCATGAGGTAAATATTATGAATAATATCCTAATAATTGAAGATGAAAAAAGTGTATCAGAAGTATTAAAGGCATATCTAGAAAAAGAAGGGTATGGCGTTTATTCTACTGAAAATGGACTCGATGGAATTGAAGTTTTCAGAAAAGAAAAAATAGATTTAGTAATTTTAGATTTGATGCTTCCAGATATTGAAGGTGAAGAAGTATGCAAAGTTCTAAGAAGAATATCTGATGTATACATTTTTATGCTTACGGCTAAGAGTGCATTAAGTGATAAAATTGAAGGTTTAAATATTGGAGCAGATGAATACTTAACAAAACCTTTAAGTCCAAGGGAACTTACTGCGCGTGTAAATGCGCTATTTAGAAGGATAGGTGGAAATAAAGAAAATATTATTTCACTTGATAAAGGCAAATTAACAATTGATATGGATAGGCGGTTAGTTAAGTTAGATGGAGAAGAAATAAGTTTAACTCCAAACGAATTTGATATACTCTATGTCTTAGCTTCAAATAAAGGAAAGGCATTTACAAGAGAAGCAATTATTGAGAGAACTTTTGGGATTGATTTTGATGGTTCAGATAGAATTATAGATGTTCATATAAAGAATTTACGTAAGAAAATTGAGGAAGATAGTAGGTCACCAAAGTATATACTTACTGTTACAAAAATTGGGTATAAGTTTGGTGATGATATATGAGGCAAAGTATTAGAAAGCGTTTAAGCATAATTATAATATCTTGTTCTGTAGTCGCAGTACTTCTATCCGCTTTACTAGTAAATATAACTATAACTAACACATTTACTAAGTATATGGAAAACATACAAACTCAAAGGAATACTAGATTAGTAGAATATTTTCAACAAGTTTATAAAAGTGATGGTGGATGGCAGCCAACTTCTGGCGAAGAAATGATGCACGAAGCATATATGAGCAATTATTGTCTGACACTTTATGATGAAAATAAAAAAGTAGTTTGGGCAATGAATCATGAAGATATAAAATATAAAAATCATATCACAATAAATGGTTCAGAAGAAACAGGAGTCTATACTACAAGCACTTTTGATATAAATGTAAATGATAAGACTGTAGGATATATTGCAGTAGGTCAATACGCACCTGTTATGCTTTCACAAGAAGATATAAGTTTTAAGACTCAAATTAATAAGAGTATTGTATTTAGTGGAGTACTAACATTATTGATAGTGTCTATCATAAGCTTGATTTTATCAAAACAATTTTCAGAACCTATAAAAGAAGTCTCGAAAACGTCTGTGAGTCTATCACGAGGAAATTATGATTCGAAATCAAATATAAAAAGTGATATTGAAGAAATTAGAAATTTAACTGAAAGTATAAATTCATTAGGGGATAAGTTAAATAGTCAAGATTTGTTACGAAAAAGACTTATTTCAGATATATCTCATGAAATAAGAACCCCACTTAATGTACTTCAAAACAATTTAGAGGCCATGATAGATGGGATAATGCCTATAACAACCGAAAAACTTAATAATTTAAATGACGAAGTAATAAGATTTGGTAAGCTTTTAAATAATCTAAATGCATTAAAGGAAATCGAATCTAATGAAATTGTGCTTAAATTGGGGATAGTTAGTATAAGAGAACTTCTTTCTACTGTAATTAGTGATTTTTCCATTGCAGCTAGTGAGAAAAACATAAATCTAATCATGAATGAAGAAGATAGAGATTACATAGTTTTAGGGGATTATGATAAATTAAAACAAGTATTTATAAATCTTATATCAAATGGAATTAAATTTACTAATATTAATGGAACTGTATGGATTAATATTAGTAGTGAATCGGATAAGGTTATTATCGAAATAAAAGATAATGGAATTGGAATTAAAAAAGAAGATTTACCTTATGTTTTTGAACGAATGTACCGTGGGGATAAAAGCAGGCATAAAATTGAAGGTAGTGGAATTGGGCTTACTTTAGTAAAGAAAATACTAACACTGCATTCAGCAACTATCGATGTAGATAGTAAAGAGAGTAAAGGAACTATATTTACTGTATGCATGAGTAAAGAGAGTGAAATTAAATAATGATATTTAAGGCTGTGGCACAATTATTAAAAGATTGTGTCACAGCCTTTTTTGAAATAGGTAGAATATCTTCATCTAATCTTCATACTATTTATTTAAAATATATACATAAGGAGGGAACAAATTGAAAAGTAATAATTTAAGTTTTAAAGAAAAGAATATGCTTTGTCATAGATGCCTAATAAATGTAATGAAAATAAGAGGAGGAATTTATTATGAATTGTCATGGAAATAATAAGAATAGCGAAAATAAAAAGCACAATCCAATAAAGCATATGCTAATGATGGTACTTTGTTGTGGATTACCATTCATAGTTGTATCAATACTCCCTTTTATAAACCTTCAAGGGGGATTAAAAACAGCGATAGCTGGAATTGCGCCTTTTATATGTCCTATCATGATGGTACTTATGATGGGGATGATGTTTAAAGGTAGTAAGAATGGAAGCTGCTGTAGTGGAAAGAAAGAGGTAAATGAGAATCAAAATAAAATAGAATAACAATTTGAAATAACTGTTTTTTATAAAAAGAATAAGATGATTAATATATAAATAATATGATTTCTAAAAATATTAAGGGTATGCAGTATATAATTGCATACCCTTTAAATATTTAATTTTTATGTATTTAAACTTTCAAAAATTTGAATAAGGACCACGAGCTTCCAATGCCTCCAATAAGAATGCCAGTTAATACAAATTGCCATTGAAGAGCTTGTGTAATATAAGATGGCGACAATAAGTTTATCAAAAGCAAACTTTCATTTATCTTTATAAAAACTATCTTATAAAGACTATATAATAAAACAGTAGAAGCAATTGCACCAATCAAGCCTATAACAGCTCCCTCAATGACAAATGGCCATCGTATAAACCAATCTGTTGCACCAACATATTTCATTATTCCAATTTCTTTACGTCTTGAAAAGATTGTTAGTTTAATAGTATTACTAATTAAAAATATTGAAGTAGCTATCATTAATATAAATAAAACAATGCTAATCCATTTAAGACTGTTAGAAATGGAGATTATTTTATTAGTAAATTTTTGGTCATTATTAATTGACTCTATCCCGGGCATGTTTTCTATTGAACTTATTACTTGCTCAGATACTTCTGGTTTTTCTAATTTTACTATATATGAATTGGGTAGCGGGTTATTTGAAGAATCATAATTACTTAATAAGGAATTATCATTTTCAGACACTTCTTTATTAAATTTATCTAAAGCTTCAGATTTATCTTCATATTCAACGTCACCGATACCAGGTATACTACTTAACTTTTGATTTATATTTTCCTGATCTGTAATGCTAATTCCGTCTTTTAAAAATACTTGTATTTGTAATTGTGATTCAACATTCTTCATTCCAATTTGTATATTTTGCGATAATAAGATGAACATACCCATTAAAAATAAAGTTGCGGTTACTGTAATTACCGAAGCTAAACTAATAGTTTTATTTCTATTTAAGCTTTTAAATGCATCAATAATATAATATTTAAAAGTATTAATTTTCATAATCGTAAGTCCCCCTAATTTCGTCCCTGATTATAGTTCCGCTTTCAATAGCAATTACTCGTTTTTTCATTTTATCAACAATGTTTCTAGCATGAGTAGCCATAAGAATTGTTGTACCATTTTTATTAGCATCATACACTTTAGTAACATCTACAAATTTTATCATTAGTTCTCCTCCAATTAACATGTACTAAATTTTATGGATTTATATTCATTGTTAATTTAGTTAATTATTCTGGTAGTATTATAACTTATTTTTATGAAGAAATTGTGTGATTGTAACTGGTAATATATTCCTGCTAGTGAATCTTCATAATTTCTACACAATTTTAGTGTATTATTGGAGTAACTTTACAAAAGAGGAACAAGTGTTACTCTAGAGAGAAGGAGCGAAACAAATGAAAAAAACATCAAGGACAGTTATGTTTGCAGTTGCATTAGCGTTAGTAACACAAATATCAGTAGTTGCTGCACCAATATCTAATCAAACACAACAAAGCCAATTGGAGCAAAATAAAAATTCATTGAAAGAAGCGCAAGATAAAAGAGAAGAACTTGAAGCGAGCATTGAAAATCTAGACAATCAAATTGAAGATTATATGATGAAAATCGAAGAAAATAAGAAGAGCATAAATTCTACAGAAAACGATATCAAAACTACTAAAAAACAAATTACCCAAGTTGAAGAAGAAGTGAAAAATCAGCAAGATGTATTAGACCAAAGAGTGAGAGCCATGTATATAAATGGACAATCTAGTTATCTCAAAATTTTATTAGATTCAGAAAACTTTAGTGATTTAATAACAAGAGTTGAAGCAGTTAGAAAGATAATTGGTATTGATAAAAAAATAATAAGCGACTTGAATGATAAGAAGTCAGTAGTGGGAAGTAAAAAAGCATCTCTTGAAGTTAAGTATGGTGATTTACTTACATTAAAGAATGAAAATGAAGATAAGCTAACAAATTTAAATAGTAACATAGCTGATCAGAAGAAACTAATAGTTGAGGCTAAAGATCAAGAAAGATTATATGCATCGAAGGTAGATGAATCTCAAGCATTAGTAAATACAACTATGAATCAAGTAAATAAAATAAGAAGTGAGGCGCCAAGAGTTAATGCTTCAAGAGGAACAACATCTGCCTCTGCTTCTGGAAATAATGTAATAGCATATGCTTCAAATTTCTTGGGAACGCCATATTTATGGGGAGGAACAAGTCCTTCTACAGGATTTGACTGCTCTGGATTTACTCAGTATGTATTTGCTCATTTTGGAATTAGTCTAGGAAGAACAACATATGATCAAATTAATGATGGATATGGAGTTTCAAGAGATGAACTTCAAGCTGGAGACTTAGTGTTCTTTGGTAAAGGTGGAGACCCAACTCATATGGGAATATACATTGGTAATAATACATATATTCATTCACCAAGAACTGGTGATGTATTGAAAATATCACCAATGACGAGAACTGATTATATAACTGCTAGAAGAGTAAAATAGTAAGATTAGAATACATACCTTATAAATAGCACATATTAAAAATATCGCATTTATTGCGATATTTTTGCTTTTATAGAATAGGAATAATTAAAAAATTTCCGATACATAAAAATAATTTAATGTGAATGAAAAACTTCATAAAATCTACATAAGTAAGTTGTAATATAAGAAGATGATGTAAGGATAATTTAACCTTAAAGATTATTCTTTTCCAAGGATTAAACTAAATATTTACTATATAGAAAGATTATTGGGTAATAAATTAATATGGTAAGGAGGTAAAAGTGAAGATAAATAAAGAAAAAATAAAAGTCTATGATATGACTTGTAATTCATGTGAGAATAGAGTAGAAAAAATATTAATGAAGTTAGAAGGAGTAGTTAGCGCTAAAGCTAGCTATAGCAAAGAGCAAGTCATAGTTGAATATGATATTGAACTTTGCGACATTCATAAGATAAAAGAAAGTATAAAATCTGCAGGTTATAGTATTGAGAGTTCCGATAAGTATAAGTTTATTGGAATATTCATTGTTGTAGTAGCAATTATATTCTTAGGAAGCACTACTGGTGGATTTGATATGAATGCAAAGCTTAATGGAGCCTCATATATTGTTTTGTTTATAATAGGTATGCTTACATCGATTCACTGTGTTGGTATGTGCGGAGGAATTATGCTTTCACAAAGCATGTCTAAGAATGAGGCAAGTAAACTTCAAGTTGTTCGCCCTGCTATTTTATATAATGTTGGTAGAGTAACCGCTTATACAGTTATAGGGGGACTAGTAGGGGCATTAGGTTCAGTACTATCTCTATCATTAGCTACAAAATCAGCTATGCAGATATTTGCAGGTGTATTTATGATTATTTTAGGATTGAATATGGCTGGGTTTAGCATGTTTAGAAGGATGAATCTAAGATTACCTTGGTCTACATGTACAATGAAAAAGAAGTTTAAAGCACCATTCCTAGTAGGTCTTTTAAATGGGTTAATGCCATGCGGACCTCTTCAAACAATGCAATTATATGCACTAGGTACTGGTAGTGCAACGAAAGGTGCTCTATCAATGTTTTTGTTCGCACTCGGGACAGTTCCATTAATGCTTACTTTAGGTGCATTATCAGGACTTTTAAGTAAAGGTTATACTAAAAAGATATTGAAAATGAGTGGATTTCTAGTAATAATTCTTGGAGTTATTATGGGTAATAGAGGGCTTGCTTTAGCAGGAGCAGGAGTACCTGATTTTATGAATATTAGGAGTAGCTCAATTGCAAGTTCTTCATCTGAATCCGACATGAGTAAAGCTATTTTGAAAGATGGAATTCAGGAAATAACTATGACGGTAGATGGCAGCGGATTCACTCCAAATCAATTTTATGTTAAGAAGGATATACCAGTAAAGTGGATAATAAAAGGTGATGCAATAAATCCATGTAATAATGCTATCGCTATTCCTGCTTTAAGTCAGGAATATACTATAAAATCTGGAGAGAATATAGTGGAATTTACTCCAAATGATAAGGATATAAATTTTAGCTGTTGGATGGGAATGATCAAAGGTTCAATTAAGGTGACGGATAATTTAGATACAGTGGACACCTCAAAAGATCAGTCAACTCAAGAAGAGCGAGCTCCCAGTATTTTTGGTGATGATTTAAATCAAGTTTCAACTGACAGATTGATTAAAAAGACTGTTGTTTCAGATAATACCCAGACCGTTAATATAAGAGGAATTGGATATGAATTTGAGCCACTTATTGTAGTAGCAAATCAAGGGATGAATACTAAGATATCACTTGATTTGAAGGCTTTTGATACTTATGACGAAAAATTTGAAGTGATAAATAGTGATACTAAGGAAAGTATTGCTTCAGTGAATGGTACAAAGGGAATAGTTAGTATGGATGTAAAGTTCAATAAGAATGGGAAATTTGCAATAGTAAATTCAACTAATGTATTAACGGTCATCCAAGTAGTAGATGACATAAACGTTATAGATTTAGAAAAAGTTAGAGAACAGTATTTTAGCAAATAATGATGTGGGTTTTCAAAATAATTATAAAATGAATAATATTTTAAGACTATAGATAGAAATTATTGTAGGAGTTAATCATAGAAAAAGTTTTAAACATATTATCTACATAATTTATGGTTATAGTTATAGTAATAAATGCAAATATCAGGAGGAATTTAGATGGGAAAAAGTGATCTAGTAAACAAGCAAAAAGCTTCAGGAAAAAGGCTGGTTAATAATTACAAAAAGTTAATTTTTATAGCAATAGCCTTAATTAGTATATTAGCTATGGCAGGATGTTCATCTTCAAGCAAGGAAAGTGCAGCAAACACTAATAATGAAGCTAGTAGTGGCGGTAATTCAAGCAAGAACAGTGAGTCAAGTAGTAGTAATAAAGAAAGCAAAAGTGAAGAGTCTAAAGCAACTAAAGCAGATATAGTTCCAGGAATAGAAATTAACAAAACAGATATTTCTAATACAGTAAAGTTTTATCCATATGAATCAAATGGTATCAAAATGGAGGTTTTAGCATTAAAGGCTAAAGATGGGACTATAAGAACTGCATTAAATACTTGTCAGGTGTGTTATGCTTCAGGAAAAGGATATTATGTACAAGAAGGAGATGAATTAGTATGCCAAAACTGTGGTAACAGATTTGCATCAAATATGGTAGGAAAAACTAAGGGTGGATGTAACCCAGTGCCTATATCAGATACGAACAAAGTTGATGATGGCAATAAAATAACAATTGATAAAAATTATTTAGATAAAAATAAAGCTTATTTTAGTAATTGGAAAGTTAGTTAAACTATAAGGCATCAAAAAAGATATAGGGGCATTAGTGCCTATATCTTTTTTGTTTTCATTTCTAATTTTTATAAGTTATGCCATTTGGAGTTCTTCCGACAGAAATGATGGCGATTACTTTGTTTTTTGAGTTATCTATAGCAATTACTGTATTATCATACATATTTGTTATATAAACATATTTATTATCATGTTAAAGAGCTTTGATACAAAATTAATTTAATATCAAAGCCCTATTTCATTATAATTTTAAATACAGGTCTTGACTTCGTTAGCGAATAGGTAAGACTTACTTTTGATACATAAATTTATTATTTTTTTGATTGTGCCTTAAACATTGAATGGAAACTTTGATATCTATACCTTTACTATGTTCAAATGGTATAATATAAAATTAGATAAGCTAATATTTTAAAAAACATGTTAATTTTAGAATATCACATGCATGGAATACGATACTAATAAGAGTATTTTGCGCTATTCGAAAGATAAGAAATAAAATGAAAAAGAGGTTGATTTAAAATGGGAAAATTAAGAGTTATAGGTATAGGACCTGGAAGTATTGAAAATATGAGTATAAGAGCTTTAAAGGCGATTGAAGATAGTGATGTTATTGTTGGATACAATAAATATATAGATATGATAAAAGAGTTAGTTAAAGATAAAGAATTATATTCAACAGGTATGAAAGGTGAAGAAGCTAGATGTAAAGAAGCATTAGCTTTATGTAAAGATAAGAATGTTGCATTAATAAGTACTGGTGATGCAGGAATTTATGGTATGGCTGGACTGATACTTGAGCTTAAGAAAGATGAAGAGGTTGAAATAATTCCAGGTATAACTGCCAGCAGTGCAGCTGGATCTATCGTTGGAGCACCACTAATGCATGATAACTGCAATATTAGTCTAAGTGATCTTATGACACCTTATGAAGATATAAAAAAGAGAGTAAGGCTTGCGGCAGAAGGTGACTTTGTTATATCACTATATAATCCTAAGAGTAAAGGAAGGCCAGATTACCTAAGAGAATGTATTGATATAATAAGAGAGTTTAGAAAGGATTCAACACCAGTAGCAGTAGTAAGGCATGCTCTTAGGGAAGGGCAAAGTTATAATTTATTTACTATTGGGGATTTTGATGCTGAAATTGTTGATATGATGTCAATTGTAATAGTGGGAAATTCAAAGAGCTTTTATAAAGATGGCAAGTTTATAACACCAAGAGGATATGAAAATAAGAGGTAGATATGATTGGATTTATTTTAGGAACGTCTGAAGGAAGAAAAATATTATCATCAATATGTAAATATACTAATGATGTTGCTGTATCTACAGCAACAAGCTACGGTGGAGAGCTTCTTAAGGAATTTAACATAAAGGTTTTGAATACCAAACCTTTAAATAGAGAAGAAATGTTAAGTTGGATGAAACTAAACGATATTCATGTATTAATTGATGCTTCACATCCTTATGCACAGGAAGTTACCAAAACTGCTTTAGAGTGCACAAAGGAGCTTAAAGTTAAGTATATAAGATATGAACGAAAGGGAGCATTAGAAAATAATGAAGGTGAAGAGATAATAAGAGTTGAAAATTATGATGAAGCTATTGATATAATTAAAAGTATAGAGGGAAATATTTTAAATACGACTGGTGGAAATAATGTCTCTAAGTTTTTAGATTTAAATTTTAAATATAGAGTGATACATAGAATTTTACCAATGCCTAAAGTGTTAAACAAAATAGTTGAAGCAGGAGTTAGTATTAAGGATATTATAGCGCTTCAAGGACCAATATCTTATGAACTAGAAAAAGCTTTTATTAATCAATATTCTATTAAAGGGATTTTAACAAAGGACAGTGGTGAAGAAGGTGGAGTTTTAGAAAAACTTAAGGCTGTTCGTGAGAGTAAGATTAAATTGATTGTCATAGAAAAACCAAAACTTAAATATGATTTTGAATTCAATGATGTGGATAAATTATTGCAGTATTTAGTAAAAGAATATAAATTAAAGCAACTTTCTATGAGTTATAAAATTGAAAGAACTACAACGGGAAGCAGTGATTTTAAGATATTGGAACAAAAACTTGACGATGAATTATATCAAATATATGGAGAAATGCAAAATATTTATTCATCGCATAATACAGTAAGTGATTTACAAACAATAATAGTGTATGAAGATAATAATCCTGTGGCTTGTGGGTGTTTAAAAATTCTTGATACTGATTTAGCAGAAGTGAAAAGAGTATTTGTATGTCAAAATAATAGAGGAAAAGGTTTATCAGAAATCGTAGTAAGAGAAATTGAAAAATTAGCTATTGAACGTAAAATTAAAACACTCATTTTACAAACAGGAAGTAAGCAGAATGCGGCTATAAATTTATATAAGAAAATGGGTTATACACTAATAGAAAACTATGGCCCTTATGTTAATGACGATAATAGTATTTGCATGAAAAAATTAGTTTAATAACTTAAAAGAGTTAAATGGAAAGGTCATAATGAAAGGCTTATTTTGAGTATAGAAGAATTTTGTATTCATGAAAAGAAGTATCTAGAATTAATAATTGATTTTATGAGAAAATTATTATTGATTAAATAATATTAATGAAATATAATCAAAATAAATAAAATAATTCTTATTGAAGGGAGTTAAAAGCAATGAGCGTTAAAGAAAAAGTATTAGAGGTTATGAGAGAGGCTGGAAAGCCAGTAAGTGCAGGAGAAGTTGAAAAATTATCTGGTTTAGATCGTAAAGAAATTGATAATGCATTTAAAGAATTGAAAAAGGATAGTGCAATTGTATCACCAGTTCGATGTAAGTGGGAACCAGCAAATTAATAAAAATAATACATATATTGTAGCAATTAAAAAAAGGACACTCTGTTGCGAATGCTGCTAGAGAATACGGAGATGGATTTCTAATAAATAGAAGTTCTATCATAGTATTTTAAGTGCATCATCTTGTAAAAGGGTATCCTTTTTTCTTATATAGATATTATGCGATAACCAACCGAAAGAGAAGGTATTTCAAAGCATAAATCAAATTCGGAGTTTGGATATCTATAGGAGGATGTGATTAACCTTAAAAAATTAAAATATTTAAAATGAATTGAGAAGAAGATATTTGTTTAAATGGAGGTAAATAATGTTATAAATATTACAT
>NZ_MZGT01000060.1 GCF_002029255.1 Clostridium chromiireducens | reverse complement strand
TTATTTAATACTTTATCTAAACTTTTTATTTGATTAATATATTTTATATTACCTTTTTTAATTACCTTTTCTATCATTCTAATTATAGCTTCTTTTTCTTCAGCTTCTAATTTAACTCTTTGACATATATATTCTCTGTTAATGTGAATTAATGTAGTCCAAATTTGTTCTTCTACTATGTTATTAATATTCATCATAACCCAAGTAAAATCTTTTCTTCTATCTTTTACAGGGTATGCCTCCTTAAAGAATTTTATAAAGGCATCTTCTTCTTTAGGCTCCTTTTCAACTACATATTTACCAAACTGATTTTTTAATTCATTTTGAAGATACATAATAGTATTAGGTTTAACTTTATCTGACATCTTCTCAATATTATCATAGATAAAATTATAAGTATCTTGAATCTTTTCTGGGTCAGCCTCACCCTTTTTTAGTATCTTAGCAATATCAATATATTCTAAAATGTTCTTCTTACAATTTAATTCTTTGTTATATAACTTTTCCCATATTTCTTCTGAATTTAAATTTTCTAAGCTTAAGTTTTCTTGCATGCTTACACTCCTTGGTATCTTTTAAGATACTATATATTAAAATAATTGTACTCTTAAAAATATTTGTATTAAATTATTATCAATGTACGCGATAATTTTATCACAATAAAATAAAAGGAGCAATTATAATGAATAATATCTTGAAATTTTATTTTTTCTTTAAGAATCACTTAACTTTTAAAATTAAACATTAGTGGTTCTTCGTTTTTAGCAAGTTCAGTCATTCTTCCTTTACAAAGATCCTCAGGGGTGCTTCTGAAGTCCGAAGGGCTAAAGTTGCTATAAATTAATAAGGAACCGTCAAAAAAATAACTAATAATTATACTTGTATATTTTGTATACTTAATTTGTTATTTTATTTCTGCTTCCTTAATTAAAGTAATCTAATAATTATTCCAATAAATAACCTTCTCATCTTTACCGCAACACTTTTTATATTTTTTCCCGCTACCACATGGACAAGGATCATTTCTTTTTATATCCTTATTTGCCTTTAAGCTAACTACATTTGATTTAATATCATTAGTGGTTGAACCCTTATATCTCCATAATCTAATTTTCTTAACAAATTTATTCATCATACTAGATGCAACATATCTGGCTTCTTCATTTTCAATATTAATTAATTCTATCATTTTATCTACTGCATCTTTAGGTTCATTTTCTTGAACATCAAAAATCAAGTCTTCCATCATAGCTATTAACATGTCTCTATCTACTCTAAACATATTAGTAAACTCTTTATAAAAAGTTTTTCCAGCTTTACTATTATAAACCCAATTTTCTTCTAACATATTTAATAATTCTTCTTTCGAAATCATGGCATAACTCAAATCTTTTTCTGTATCTATATCCTTTAATAGTTCATCAAAATTATCTATTTCATTATTAACAATAAACATTCCTTCTTCTCTATATTCATTGTAGTAATATGTTGCCTCTCTAATTAACTCTTCTAATTCACAATTTTCTATATTCAAATATCTTTCTATTATCTCTTTAGCATCTTTTAGTTTTAAAATACCATATACTTTATTCATTGCCCTAAAGATATTTACAATTTCACTATTGAATTTAATTAAACGTCTATATTCAATATTATTTCTTTCTTTGATTAATCTTTGTACTATTTCAGGCATTAAAAATATCGATATCCCATCTTTTACAATTGGAAAGAGCATTCCTTGCTGTATAAAATATACGCTCTTATCTGCTTCATCTTCATCAATATCATCAAAAAGTTTTATACCTTTGCTATCCACATAACTTTTTAAAATCTTATATCTTTCTTCGTCAAAGAATAAAGCTCTTTTTTCAACCAAATTCTTATATTCTTTAAGTAATGTTTCAATTAATTTTTCTTTATTTAAACCTGATATCTTATTTACTCCAAGATTTCTTGCTATATTATATATTTCATCTTTAGATAAACAATTTATTAATTCATTTAAATCAAAAGAATAAACTCTTTTACTTAGCTTTTTCTCTATTTTATTAGCAAGTTTATCTAACCCATCTTCTATGCTCCTACAATCCTCACATAGCCAACCATTATTTTCATCACTAAAATAACTTGCTTGTTCTCCACAGTTTTTGCATTTATTATTTTCTATTTCCTCTTCATTGCACTTTTTCATCTCAATGCATTTACCTGTATTCTCTTTTCCATTTTTTATTTGTTCATTATAATCATTTTTTTTCTTCAAACAATTCTATCTCCTCTGTATATAAAATCAATCTACTCCTTATGTACAAATTTGATTTTATATATAAATTAAATTTAAGTCAATAACTCATTAGTACTTTCTATTTTATCTGCTAAAATACCAAAGGCTATTTCAAAATTGAAATTAAATTCCTATTTTGAAATAGCCAAGTCTTAGTTCTTTATTAATTTTTTAAGAAATCAACTGTAAATTTCTATAATGGTAATGAGAGTTCTTCTTTTCTTACTTTCTCCAATATCTCTGAAAACAACTCAGGTTGCTGCGCACCAGATACTGCATATTTATTATTAAATACAAAGTAAGGAACACTGCTTATTTTAAGATTTGAGGCACTTTCTTCGTCCTTTCTCACTTCCGCTCCATACTTATCTGATTCCAATACTTGTAAAGCTTTATCAATATTAAGACCAACTTCACCAGCTAGGCCAGCCAATACTTTATAATCAGATATATTTAGTGAATCTATAAAGTATGCTTTTAAAATTCTTTCTGATAATTCATTCATCTTTCCTTCTGTTTTTGCATAGTGTGTTATCCTATGTGCATCAAAAGTATTAGTTGGGATTAAATTATCAAAATTATAGTCAAGACCAATATCCTTAGCTTGTTCAACAATTTGATTACTTGATGCTTTAGCTTGCTCTACTGATATGCCATACTTTTTTGCTATTATTTCATGAATATTTCCATCAAATTTCTTTTTAGCTGCTAAATCAAGCTCAAAACTTCTAAAAACTAATTCAACTTCATTCCTATGTTCAAATTTATTTAAAGCAATTTCTAATCTCCTTTTGCCTATATAGCAAAATGGACACATAAAATCAGACCATACTTCTATTTTCATTTCTAACACTTCCTTCCTAGTATTTTTATTATAAAATTTTAATTAAAAATCAAACCTTCTCTAATTCTCTCGTGTTAATTCCTACATTAAATAAATTAATAGAATTATTGCTAATATGGCTAAACCACCTTGCTTTATAAAAATATTTTTATTGGATGTAATTGCTCCATATATAGCAGCAATAATTACACATCCTAAAAAGAAAAATTTTAATTGAGTTGACATTGATTCCGGTATAAAAAAGCTCCAAAACAATCCTGCAGCTAAGAAGCCATTATATAATCCTTGATTTGCAAACATAACTCTTACTTCTTTTTTATCAAGAAGTTTACTATCTATATTAAAAGTTCTTTTAGCAACTGATGATTTAATAAAAAACATCTCAAGCAACATTATAAAAATATGTTCAATTGCTACTGCAATAACTAAAATATCTAGGACAATCTGCATAATATCCTCCTTTGCACATTCATAATCTTATTTCCTTGCAAGTATCCATTTCTTTCAATTTAATTGTACTAAATATAATTGTACTTGTCAATATATTTTTTGCTGTAATTAGTATATAACATCAGTATCAATTATTCTTTATCTACAGTCCTTTTACCTATTTCGATATCATGTATACTCTACCGAACATTTAAAAGATAAACTTAATTTTTATAATGAATTCATTTCTTTAAAATAAAAAAACACAAATTTTCGTGGGTTTCATGATGGAAGCTAACCGTATAGTATCAAATGTACAATATCTAATGAAGAATAATAGAAAGAGCCTATAACAGCATTTTCACTTATGCGTGTTATAGGCTCTTCGTCTTTGTATCTTTATCTAAACATTAACTATTTCATTTCATCAACTGCAGTCTTACCTGCAATTCTTCCGAATGTAAATATATCAGTTAAGGCATTACCGCCAAGACGGTTACCTGCATGGATACCTCCAGCAACTTCTCCAGCAGCATAAAGATTTTTAATTGGTTTATCATTTTCATCTAATACATGGGCTTTGGTGTCTATCTTAAGACCACCCATTGTATGATGAACTGCTGGCTTTCTAGGAGTAGCATAAAACGGTGCTTTCTCTACTTTTAAGCTAAATGTATCCTTATGGAATTCAGGATCAAAACCGCCATCCACATATGAATTATATTTATTAATAGTGTCTACAAGAACTGCAGGATCCATACCAACTTTTACTGCTAGCTCTTCTAGGGTATCTGCTCTAAATAAAGTACCAGCTTCTACCTGACGGTCTAACTTTTCTTGACTTGTATTAGCTGCAGTTTTCTTTATTTCATCATCAGCTATAAGGTAGAATAAACCACCCTGTTCAATAGCAGCTTTTGTTAAAACATCTCTTCCAGAGAATTCATTAATAAATCTTTTTCCTTCTTTATTTACCATCACAAAGTTTTCAGGAGGTACTTGAACTCCACTGAATAATTCACCAGTTTCAGGATCAGCTACAGGCATCATTTGAGTAAAGCCCATTCCTGTAAGTGCTGCACCTACAGTTTTACCAAGTAATATTCCATCACCAGTCATAGCATATGAATTGGTAGTTTTTACATCATCAGCTATTTCACTCCAGTAAGTGTTGTATTCTTTCAGCATCTTTGTGTTTGCACCAAAACCACCACTTGCAAGGACTACTGCTTTTGCATGAACAGTTATCTTTTGGCCATTGACACCAGTTGCTATAACTCCTTTTATTTCGCCATCTTCTATGATAAATTCTTTTACTGGGCTATCAGTAATGATTTTTCCCGAGTTATCTTGTACATATTTTGTTAGTGCAAGTATAAATGATGAACCGTGGCTTTTTGTAGGCTTATGACCACGACGCCAAAGTGCACCAACAGGAGCAAATACTATGCTCTTATCATACTCAACCCCTATTTCTTCTAGCCATTTAACACTTTCTAAAGCTCTGTCTGTAAGTATCTTTACTAGGTCATATTGTCCGTATATTGTGTTACCATTAAGGTCAGTTCTTTTACCACCAAAATATGTTTGCATTCTATGAAGTAGTGGAGAGTCAAATAGATGTCCCTTTTGTGCGCCAAACTTTTCCTTATAAGTAGAAAACTCTTCTCTAAGTGCACGGAAATCATCTATATATTCTGAATGAATTAAGCTCTCATCTGTAGCTAGTAGTTCTTCAATAGTATGTCTTTCTCCTTTATTTTCTTCAAACTGCATCTGCCACTCTGGATCTGCAGCATTAACAGGACCTCCTGAACGTATGGTATTTCCACCTACTGCTGGATATTTTTCAAGAACAATAGCACTTTTACCATTCTGAAGTGCTGTTGCAGCTGCACTTAGTCCAGCGCCGCCTCCGCCTACAACTACTACATCACAAGTATATTCTTCGTCTTCTTTTATAAGACTGCTAGCAGGCTTTGGACGTCTCTTAAGTATGTCAGGGTTAACTCCTGCAAGCTTAACTGCTTTGGCTACACCGTCTAGTACAGCATTACTAGTTTCTGAAGCACCAGAAAGTGCATCAACATTTAATGTCTGTCCTTCAATTATTTTATCTGGAATTCTTACAAAAACTACATCTGCAAGTCCTTCTGTCTCTCCATCTGTATTTATATCTATACTTTCTATTCTGTCTTCACTAAAGGATACTTTCATTGGAAGACTTCCACTATGACCAATTGCACTTACCTCATATACTCCTGGGTTAAAGGTAAACTCTTCTTCTTCGTTTAGCTGATTTGAAATCTTTGCAAAACGCATGAAACGTAGGAAGCATATTTCTAGGAAATCTATTGTTCTTTCATTGTTTAGATTACCTTCCTCATCAAATGCTTTGTGTGCGCTTCCAAGTAAAAACTCATATCCTGGCATTACATTTGCATCAACACCTGGTGCATCTAGGATTTGACGAAGATGTAGCTGTGCACGAGAAGAACCTTGAACATCAAGAGAAGCACCAAGGATCATTACTGGTTTCCCAGCAAGTGGATGAAGATCAAAGCTTAGCCATTCAATTAAACTTTTAAGACTAGATGGTATTGAGTGATTATACTCAGGAGTAGCTATAATAACACCATCACTTGCTATAATTTTATTATTGAACATCTGTATAACTTCACTTGAAGACTGATTATCAGATTGATTAAACATAGGAACATCTGTAATCTCAAGTATTTCTATTTCTGCCTTTGACTCAAAATATTTTTTCATAAACTGAAGGAGTTTACGATTATATGATCTTTTTGCACTAGTTCCAACAATTGCTATAAATTTCATTTATACTAATCCTCCTACTCTTCCCAAGTGAATTTTTTAATTTTTTTATGTAAAACTTTTTCTGCTAAAAGTTTTGATGTAATGTCTGTAAATAGAAGAAACTCTCTGAAAATTTCATCAAGCTCTGATAACTTATCTGAATAGATAAGATTTCCTGTGCTATCAAATGCCCCCTGTGATTTTCCTAAAAGGAATTCACTGCTTGGCATGATTCTGGCAGCAAGCTCAGGTGAATCAAGTATTTGTCTAAGATGTGCCTGTGCACGAGAAGAACCAAGTGTACCAAGAGAAGCCCCCACTATTAAAACAGGCTTGTCAGTAAGTGCCTGACTAGTGTAACTAATCCATTCAAGAGCACTCTTTAAAACCGCAGGTATGGCATGATCATACTCTGGAGTTGCTATTATTACTCCATCTGCTTTTAGTATTTTATCAGATAATTCTGCTACCTTTTCAGGAACATCGGAATCCTCTGGTTCATTAAAGGCAGGTAAATCCTTAATTTCATATAGTTCTATCTCTGCCTCACTCGAAAAATGCTTTTGCATAAATTGAAGCAGCATACGATTAGTTGACACATCTGAGTTAGTGCCTACAATTGCTAAATATTTCATAGTAATCCCCTTTCTGTATTTCAAAGTTTCATAATTTTAGTAATTCTTTGATATAATTTTAACATGTTAAATATATTATATCTAATAGTTATTTATTGAAGTTTGATAACATATTTGTTATAATCGAACACAAGATTAAATGAGTTAAGGCACTATTACATAAATAACAAGTCCACTTGCAAGGCTATTTGGGACTCGTTATTTATTTTCATGTGCCTAATTATTTCACAAAAGGATGAATTAAATGTCAAAATACTATTCTCAGGATATTTTGTATTATATTGATGCCATTTTAAAGTACAGTAATTATGGCAAGGCTGCCAAATCACTTTATATTTCTCAACCTCACTTGACACAGGTTATTAAAAGGATAGAAAGTCAGTTAAACTGCGAGCTTATAAGTCGTAACAAGCTTCCCTATCGCTTAACCGAGCAGGGGAAGATATATTATCAGTATTTAACTTCAATAGAAAATAATTATGCGCGGCTCCTTAGAGAAATATCAGCTGTGTCGGATATAGATAGCAAGGTTATAAAGATAGGAGTGCTTCCTAGCCTTGGAACCTACCTTTTACCTCTTTTTTTACCAAAGTTTTTGGATATGCATCCAAACTGTAGAATAGAGCTTTCAGAGGCTTTACCAGAAAAAAATGAGAAACTTACTCAAAATGGTGAATTGGATTTTTGGCTTGGACAAAATTCAAGAAATATTTCTCCGAACTTAAGCTCGATTACTTGGGGCAGACACGGATACCGTGCTATTATTCCTCGCTGCTGTGATTTATATCAGAAAGACATCGCCATTATTCCAGAAGGAACTATCGACATAAACAATATATTGCGTCAAAAGCTGATACTAACTTCCAAAGGATCTGCTATAAGAAAGCAGATAGATCAATTATTAAGCATTTATAAGGTGGAACCAAAAATCATAATGGAAAGCACCGAAATCAATACTGCACGTAACCTTGCAGCGAGTAATTTAGGACTGACCTTTATACCAGAAAGCGTCTATGTAAAGGAATGTCCATCTGAATACAACATATATCAAATTCCAATTGATGAGCTGAATTTAGATTATTTTATAGCATATCATAGTGAAAGAAAACTAACTGATATTGATAAAGATCTTATAGATGCATTTCTAGTTCATGGGCAAAATAATTTCAACATAGGAGATCAAGATGAATGAGTATACGAAGATAATATATCTTATGGGAACAAAAATCTCTCTATATATAAAGGGAGAGGCTACTGAAAAACTTGCTGAAAAGGCTTGTGATATGCTGATTCATTATGAAGAAGTATTTAGTGCCAACAGTGATAACTCACAGCTTGCAATGCTTAAAAAAACAGCTTCATTGGCTCCGCAAGAAGTGGATGCGGAGCTATACGAGCTGATAAAAATAGGAAAAAAACATAGTCTATGTGAGAATACATATTTAAATATTGCAATAGGACCATTAATAAAATTATGGAGAATAGGTTTTAAGGAGGCACATGTACCAGATAAAGAATCTATAGCAAAGGTACTGGAACTTTTAAAGCCTGAAAATATACAACTAGATGATGAAAAAAAGACCGTGTATTTCTTAAAAAAAGGCATTGAAATAGACCTTGGAGCCATAGCTAAAGGCTATTTTGCTGATAAAGTTATGGAATTCTTTAAGGATAATGGGGCTGTTTCAGCTATGGTAGATATGGGAGGTAATGTTCTCGTTTTTGGAGAATCACCCTCTAACGGCGGTGACTGGAATGTAGGAATACAAAATCCGTTTCTACCAAGAGGAAATGCAGTGGTACTTGTCAAAATAAAAAATCAATCCGTTGTAACCTCAGGAATATATGAGAGAGTGTTTGAAAAGGACGGAAGTAAATACCACCATATATTTGACAGCAAAACAGGCTACCCAATAAAAAGTAATATAGCTTCTTTAACTATTATTGCTGATAAATCCATAGACTGCGATATATATACTACAAAATTGTTTGGATTAGATGCTGCTTCAATTATTCATAGAGTTAATAGAATTAAGGGTATGGGTGCTGTTGTAATAACTGTGGATGGAAAACTAGCCCATACAGATAATCTTCTAGGAAAAATATCTCCATTAACAATGTAATTTTCCCTACCCTTACTCTTCAAAAAACACAACCGCTTGTAAGTAGATATTCAAGGTACCTACAGGCGGTTGTGAATATTTATGGTGGAGGCGATGCGTGACCTTTGAAATCCACCAAATCTTCTTTATACAGAATTTTTATCGCAAATTACTTTTACTACATATTTAAGCCCATTTTTAAAATAATTTTTTAATGTACAAAAGCATATATAGTTCTATTACTTAGATTTGATTGCATAATCTCTATTAAAAATTCATTATCTCTTTCTAAATTAATCTTGTTCTGATTGAATAAATTTGATATTGGAAAATCTAAATCAAATTCACTTATTTTAAATTTTAGTATTATCTTTTTACAAATATTAAAGAGGCAACAGTAAAAATGCAAAAAAATATAATAAAATCACTAATACTAATTCCTATTATATTTGCTTTAAGTTTTTCATTTATTGAAGTCAATTCATAAATGTAGATAACTCGAAAGATGAAAATTCTGCTTACAATAACTTAATTTCAACAGACGTCACTATATATGAAACTAGCGAAAAAGATGGAGTTCCAATATATACAACAGGAGAAAATTGGAATTTAGAAGACTAATATTTTCATAACGGGGGCTGTTGAAATAGCCCCTTTTTTTAAGATAAATTAGTATCTATTGCGTTACATAAATAAGTGGTTAAACGCTTTGTAGAAATAATCATGAAAGTAGAAACATTCTCCGCTGTAACCTTGCCATTTTGATACAAAACTGTAAAGAGCGCTGTTTCCTCTGTAGTAACAAGACCAACTCCCTTATGCCCTAAAAACATGATATCATCAACATTTCTTGTGTTATAAACAATAGCTTCGTCAGCAACCCATATTTCATTTACATGCATTGGTGCATTTTGTGGGTTTTGAGGTGGTAAGGATAGGAAATTAAATCTGGCAGCGATAAAGTCCTTTAATGACATTACTACTTTAGATACTATCTTAGTATCTATTGCATTTAAATTCATATCATAAGTCCTTGCAAGTAAATGTTCTGACTTTAGGACTACAGTTCTTGATATATAATTGAAATATAGAAAGAATTCATCAGTTGTTCTATAAGTTTGAAGTAAATCTCCACTTACAGAAGCTAATGAAATTGTTGCTGGAACTCCGTTAGAGTTCCCAAGATCAGCTTCTCTTTGTTGCTTCTCAATCTTTTTAATTTTTGAATAATCTACAGGTACATCTTCCGGTAGAACAATCACTACTTTCCCTTTTGGCAGATTTATTTCAACCGTTTTTATTTTTTCTTTTAAATCATACATCACACTATACCTCCTAAATCTTTGGTATAGTTCAATATATGATTAATTCTATTAAGATGTTACATAATTAAACATATCAAAAGGTACATTCTCTTTCGGTTGGTTATATACATAAGTTTAAGTTACCGTTGTGTTATCTATAATCAAACATCCCTTTACCACCTAGAATAGATTAATTATTTGCCTCTATTATTTCCTTCAATTTAACATTTTTATTAATAAATCTAGCTTTACTTTTTTCCTGCTTAAGTCGTATAGCATTCTGTGGACAATGATTAATACAGGCTAAACACTGCTCACAATTTCCTTTATAAACAGGTTTAGTATCTACATTAATATTATTTACTGGGCAAACTTTCTCACAAACTTTGCAGCTATTGCAGATATCTTCTACATAGAAATTCTTATCATATTCAGAGTTAGCCTTATTCTTAGAATGAACCTTTTTTAATATTGCTTCAATAGACCTTATAACTGCAGCGTGTCTCTTGATATATACTTTTTTAACCTGGATATCATTAATTATTTGAGCAAGGCTTTCTTCTATTTTTTTCTTTGGCTCTTTTTTCATCTCTTTATCCATATCAAACACTGGAAGGTAATTGTCAACCATAAGTATTTCATTGATGTATGAAAACTGGATTTGATTTCTTTTTCCAATTTCTAAAAGCTCAGGTACGACTGCTCCTGAAAGAGATCCAAAAGAAACTACAGCAAAAATATAGTTACTTTTTAGTTTAACTTTATTTAGAAACTCCTCAACAATTTTAGGAACCCCTCCATAATAACTTGGAAATACAATACCAATCTTATCATCTTCAAACTCAAACTGTCCTAATTTCATTAACTTAGGAATAGAATAACTTTCCCCTCCGATTCTCTTTGCCACATATAAATTGTTGCCAGTTGCTGTAAAATAAAATATTTTCATAACGCTCTCCTTTCAGACGTTTCACTTGTAACCTCTTATGGATTATAGTATAATTTGATCACTTAAATAATTCAAGTGAATATAGGCTAGCTGTTACAAAAGGAGGAAAATTGTTTATGACTAATAAATATAATTCTGAACAGAATAAGATTACAAAAGAGAGTATTTTTGGTGCTCTTATGACTTTAATGGAGAAAAAGGACTTTAAGAATATTTCTATTACTGAAGTATCACAAAAAGCTGGTGTATCACGAATGGCTTTCTATCGTAATTACAGCATAATGGAGGATATCATTATTGATCATCTGGATGACATTTTTAAAGAATATTCAACCCTTTTAAATAATAAAGAAATTAGTAATTATGAAATGACACGATTATATTTTTATTATTTTAGACAACAACAAAAATTTATTGAGAACCTACTTCAATCTAAATTAACCCATTTAATACTTGAACGATCTGTTGAATTTCTTAATATCTTATCTACTGCTATAACATGCACCATGGACTGCTCTCCTGAATTTGAAAAATATAATATTGACTTCATTGCTGGAGGTTTTTTTAATGTATTGATATCATGGTGCAAAAATGGCATGATAGAAAGTGACGAGAAGATGGCAGAAATGGTTCATGCGCGACTTTCAAATCATATTGCTAGAATCTCTTTTATATAATTCATTAGTACCAATGGATTATATCATTATTTCAAATTACTATTTATAATACTCAGCCTTAGCTTGTTACTTATACTGTCTTTTCAAAAACACGGGCTAATTTTTTTAAGAAGAAATTAACCCTGCTTTTTATATTAAAATTATTCTTAAGTTAGAAGATTAAGTTTTTGAACACACTAAAGTTCTTTCTGCATTTTATTGTCTGGTCTATCTACTTGAATCATTGTTAATTGCCCATCTGGATATTTTCCATTATTAGTAACCTTATAGTCATCATGATTATGCATTGGATAAAATTGTGGAAAAAACTTATCATTTGAATTGTTAGGACTCTGCGCACAAATTTCTATATAATTTGTTAATCTTATTAAATTTGGATATTTACAGTTTATTGGTTCTTCTGGAATATCAAAAATAGCATTATTATCAATGTCGTAAATCTCATTAAGCTGCTCGCAAAGGGATGGGAAATTATCTTTACCATTCACAATATAATTTCTATATAATTTTCTTTTATCCTCTGCACTAATAATTAAATCATAGGTTTCTCCAGATCCAATAGTATTAGTAAATCCCATTTCTGTTAATTGGTGATTAATGTGTTTATTGGCCTCAGCAAAGGCTAAAAATGGACTCAAATGGCTATCTTTTCCTACAACCATAAAGTGCCAGCCATGAATGTGCCATGGAACAACTTGGTATCCCATATTAATCATTCGTAGTAAGAATTTTTCATTAGTTTTTACATGGACATAAGATTCATAGTTAACTTGGGTAAGATTTGAATTAATTGAAGTATCATAAGTTAACGGATGTTGAGTAAGAGTATCAGGAAAAGCTCTTCCATTAACCAGCCAAAAGTCTGGCTTAAAATCTACTGGATTAAAAGGTACAGGAGGATTTAGCTGACCTTGATCATAAACATTTTGATGCCATCTTGAATCTATATCAGATAGAAGCATCACATATTCCTTATCAAAATAACTATGAATATTGTTATAAGCAAAATTTCTATTTGTAGCTGTTTTAGGAATATGGTATAATTCATCTCCATATAGTTTCCAGCAGCCACATTTACCACATTTCGTAATTCCGTTTTTAGCCAAACTTCCCATAGAAGGATATACTACTAATGCCCCATACATTCCCATTTGAACATGTTCAGAAGCTTCTAAATGACAGTGGTACATTAAGGTTCCTGGATCTTCTGGATGAAAGTAATAAGTTGCATTAGGTGGTGCTTCGGCTGTATTTTCCCACATAGGAACACCAAAAGAACTTTCAGGAAAACCATCTAATTGCGTAGCAACGTGGGCACCATGCATGTGAACTGTGTGAAGGTCCATGAAATCTGGAAGTTCTTTCATCCCAATATTAATAAGAGTAATATATATATTATCACCCACTTCTCCCCAAATCATAGTACCTGGAATAATAGCTGCACCTTTCTTATCTAAGATCTTATTCCAGTTATTCGAATCGTTATAATCTAGATACTCATTTTCTTTCCATCTACTTCTAAAAGTCCACCTGTAAATCCAAAGATATAAACTTTTTCTCTATTGGTAGTACATAGTGATCATCTAAAGGTAAATATATAAATCCTTCTGTAGCTAATAAAACATAATGTCTAATACTCATTTCATCATCTCCTAGTACTTAACTTTGGTATTTCATTTGGTTACTTCATTATATGCACTTAATAATAAAAGTGTAATTATGTTCAACTTAGCAATACCAGAAAATATGACATTTGATTCAATAAAATCTATCATTATTCTTATTTGATAAGTGATGTCAGCCTTCCCGTATAATCTATATTAAATTTATGAAGAGCTCTTGTGCAGGCAGTGTAAAATAGCAGTCTCTCCTCTTCAGAACTTTAGCAAATTCGTTTCGCTCATAAAAACCCCAGGGGGTTTTGTGAAGGAAGAATGATTGAACTTGATATAAAAATATGCACCCACTCATTTGGATGCATATTTTAAATCTCATCTTCTATTCTTAATTGTTATACAGACTTTTGTATCTTATTTAAAATTATATTTTATGCATTAATGTTTAATCATATTGTTTAGTACTTATTCCTATACTTAACGTATTTCTTAAATCATCTTGAATCTTCTATAAAATAAGATCATATAATGATTTATCAAATTTCTAATAAAATGGCCCACATTATATAACTTCTTATACTTATATATTTATTTCTCTGCCTTAAATCTCTTAAGTTCTTCTTCCAAAAAATTAAACCATTTTGCCTCATCGATAGCTTTTGCAGTTATAAATATATCTTTATCTCCTCTACCAGATACATTTACAATTATATTCGTTCCTTTTTCTAGAGTAGGTGCAAGTCTTATAGCTTCTGCTAAAGCATGTGATGACTCTAATGCAGGAATAATCCCTTCATGTTTCGCTAAGAATTTTACTGCATTTATTACAGCTTCGTCTTTAGCACTTGTAAATTGTATTCTATCAATTTCTCCAAGATAAGCTAGTTGAGGTCCTATTCCTGCATAATCTAATCCTGCACTTATTGAATGTGTAGGAAGTAATTTTCCATCACTATCTTGTAAAAAAAGTGACTTATATCCTTGTATAGCTCCAACCGTTCCCTTTGTACCAGTCATTCTAATAGCATGATCACCATAGCTATTACTACGACCTCCAGCTTCTACACCAATAAGTTTAACATCCATATCATCAAGAAAATCACTGAAGAATCCTATAGAATTTGATCCCCCACCAACACAAGCTATTAATATATCTGGTAATACTTTATTTTTTTCTAAAAACTGTTTTTTTGTTTCCCTTCCTATGATAGATTGAAATTCCCTTACCATATCAGGATAAGGGCAGGGTCCCAAAGCACTTCCTATTAGATAGTATGTATCTTCTGTTCTTGTTGACCATACCCTAAACGCTTCATCGACTGCATCTGTTAAAGTTCTTGTCCCACTAGTAACCGGAATAACCTTTGCTCCAAACATCTCCATCCAAAATACATTTGGTCTTTGTCTTTCAGTATCTATTTCTCCCATATATATTTCACAATCTAATCCCAGTCTTGCACAAACACAAGCTGTTGCTATACCATGCTGTCCTGCTCCTGTTTCAGCAATAATACGAGTTTTTCCCATTTTTTTTGCTAAAAGTGCTTGTCCTATAGCATTGTTTATTTTATGAGCTCCTGTATTAGCTAGACATTCCAGTTTTAAATATATATTAGCTCCGCCTAAAGCTTTAGTTGTATTTTCTGCAAACAAAAGAGGTGTAGGTCTTCCAACAAAGTTTTTTAACAAATCATAAAACTCATCCCAAAAAGCATCCTCTTTTACACATTCCTTAAAAAATCCTTCTATTTTTTCTAACTCTGAAATTAGTGATTCATCAACGTAACGTCCACCGAATTCTCCAAAGAAACCACTCATTTCATCTGGATTAAATTTCATATTAACCCTCCTTAAACTTAATTATTTTATCAATTATATATCTATTTCTTCTATTCTTTCTTTTTCCATAAATTTATTTTTCTTATTTTCAAAGTATTTAATTACAGCTTCACACAATATAGCAATTAAAAATATTACTATACCTGTTACAATCCAGCGAACTATAGTAACATGTAGTCCTAATATTTTAATTTCAAATGGAAGTAAAGCTACTTTTAAAGTTGCCCATGTACTAAGCATTATTATAACCACACGAATTTTAATACCATGTTCCATAAGTATTTTACTCAGTGAAAAACCCGGATAAATTGGACCGCTCACTAAAAGTCCAAATATATATCCAAACATAATACTCTTTATTCCTGTGTTTTTCTGTACCCCTTTTTGCACGGCATCAGAATTCATGCCTACTTTTATAAATGCTAATAGAGCAAACATTAAAATTAATATTGGTATTGTACTTTCACATGTATTTAAAAAGTTTATTAAAATATCCATTCCCTTATTATGATCAAATATCCATATGACTAAGGTAGCTATTACTGCTGCTGTTAATAATAAATTATTTTTTATGGTTTTAATAAATTTATTCATATTATAACTCCAATTAAATATCCTATTAGTATTGATGCACTCAGTGTTATTACAAATCTAACTACTGTGAACGTAATCCCTAATTCCTTTTTCTCTAAAGGAATTGCAACTAATCCAACCATTGAAAAAGAAGAAATAAATGCTCCTACTGCCGCTATACTTGCTCCACTTACAAGTAGGCTTGCTCCTAAAACAAATGCTATTATAGTTGGTCCTTCAAAAATACTTCCAAATACAGCAGCTAGAATTGGAGCGATTAATCCGCTATCCTTTCCAAGTAATGAAACTATTATCTCTTTTGGAATACATACCTGTATAATACTAGCAATCAATATTATACCGAGCACATATGGAGTTAGACTAAAAGTAACCTTTCTAAATCCCACTCCAGCTACTTTTAATTTATTTTTATCTTTAATATATAAGTAAACTGAAAATATAATAATTATAGCCAGATATGTTAACTCAACCATAACTCTTATTCCTCATTTGCTCTGCTTACTATATTTTCAAGTGCTTCTATTAACCTTTTATTTTCTTCTGAATTTCCAATACTTATTCTCACATATTCAGGATATCCAAACATTCTACATGGCCTAATAATAATATTTAAATTTTGTAGTTCCTCACACCATTTTTCACATTCTTTACCGAACTTTGCAAATACAAAATTTGCTTGAGATGGTATATACTCTATATCTAATGTTTTAAATGAGTCATAGTAATATGTTCTTTCCTTTTCTATCTCTTCATAATATACATTATCAAAAAAATCACTTTTCTTTAAAACTTCAATAGCTGCTGCTTGTGCTAAAGAATTAACATTATAAGGAGATCTTAACTTATTAACGCTCTCTATTACATCCTTATTTCCTACTGCATATCCAATTCTTAAAGCGGCTAACCCAAAGAATTTTGAGAAAGTCCTAAATACAATTATATTAGGATATTTATCTATAAATTTTACAGACGATTGAAGTTTCCTAGGATACACAAAATCAAAATAAGCTTCATCTATAACAACTATTACATCTTTAGGAATATCCTTAACAAAAGATTCAATCTCTTCATTTGAAATGAATGTTCCTGTTGGATTGTTTGGATTACATATAAATACTATTTTGGTCTTAGCATCTATACTGTCTTTGATAGCCTTTAAATCATGGCAAAAATTCTTTCCTTTAACTAATCTGCAATTTCCACCTGCAAGTTCCGTTAGATCTTTGTATCTAAAAAAGCTTGGATCAGACATTATAGTATTATCTCCGTTATTGACAAATTTCAATGCTGTAAGTGTTATAAGCTCATCAGAACCTGCTCCAATAAGTATATTTTCAGACTTTACATTATACCTGTCTGCTATAAGCTGCTTTAATTCTTCATTATCAACTTTTGGGTATCGATTTGTAAAATTTATTTCTTTATATAAGCTTTCTTGTATATCTTGTGATAATGGATATGAACTTTCATTTGTTGCTAAACAAACTACTTTAGATTTATCTACCCCTTTATACGGTGATTTATATTTCATATTAATTCCTCCTTATTAAATTCATAGCCCACATAATTATTGATAATTTCAACATCTTTCGAGAGTTGCTCTTTCATTAAAGTTATAGCATCAAGCCCTGTACAATGTCCTACAATAAATCTTTTTATGCTAAACCTTTTAAGTTCATTTATAGTTGCTAGTACATCTTCCTTTGATGCAAATGTTAGATGCATTCCTCCAATAAACGTATTTATTTCATTTATGCCTGTAACTCTTTGTGCATGTTCTAATATATTTATTATTCCACAATGAGAGCATCCAGATATAACTACAAGACCTTGGGATGTTTCAATTGCTAAATTTAATTCATCTTGAAAGATATCATCTTTTATATTCCCTTGCCTATCCTTAATTAATAATCCTTTTTCTAATCCACAATATCTATTAGATACTTTTACATTAGAAATACACCATATTCCCTTAACTATTTCAAAACTTCTATCTATACCTTGTCCTATATTTTTCAGATAACTTAACTTATTGCTTATGCCTATGTCCATAATTTTCTGTTTATTTAACCTAATCCGTTCTTCAAAAGCATTTTTATCTATAATTACTTTTTGATAATCTATTCCGTTGCATTTTAAGTAACTCAATCCCCCAGCATGGTCTAAATGCCCATGACTGATAATAATGTTTTCACATGCACTTAAATCTATACCTAATATTTGTGCATTTTCTATAAAAACACTGTTTTGTCCAACATCATAAAGCAAATGATGATTTTCATGTTCAATATATAAAGACAATCCGTGAGATGCTTTCAATCCAAAACTTGGTTCTAATCTATTTTCACATAAAGTTATTACTTTCATTTTATAACTCCATTGCTTTTAAATTCTTGTGCTCTATAATGTATTCAGTTAATCTTGTAACTCCAATTCCTGCACCACTCTTTATTATTTTTTTGTCTTCATTAAAAGCAAACAAGTTTCCTCCACCAGCGACAGCATACTCATATTCAGGCAGACGGGCATCAAATAGTAAGCTATCACATGCGTCCCAACTTTTACCCATGAATGGTATTATTTTTATATTTTCATCTTTATGTTCTTTTTTTAATTCACGTAATACCTGTCTAAGAAATTCTATTCCATTATGAGATATTGAATTATTTGTAAACGAATCTAGTATATCCAAAGTTAATTGTTGATTTTTATCTAAATCTAATAGTTGTTCTACTTTCTCAGCAATCTTATTATCTCCACCTTTCTTTATATAATAATTTTTAAATGTGGTACCATCTTCCTTACATTTATCAATTAAATAATATATTTCTCTTCTTTTATCTAATGGTAAATCAATTATCAATCCTTCTAATATCCTCTTGTCCGATACTCTAAAATAAACATCATCAAAATTAATTGCCTTAAAACAATTAATTAAACTTTTTAATACAAGGAGACTTGACTCTATTTCTGTTTTTCCGTATATTTCAAATCCAGTTTGCCAAAATGATATAGTTTTTCCTTTACCAACATCTTCTTCTGATTCATTTCTTAAAAATTCTTGAGAATAAAAAACTTGTCCTGAATGATTGTGAATCTTATTATTTCGATTTAGATAATCATAAACTCTAAAAGTGCCTTCTGGTGAAATTATAGTTCCTATATCCTTTCCATTAAGGCTAAACTCAATACAATTATCAATAAATCTTTCACCTAAATTAGAAATATTTTCTTCATAGATTGATTTTTTCGATACTATTCCTCCATAAAAATAATTAAAGTTTTGATTTAAAAGAGAATTCTCCAGACCATTTCTTAAATCCATAAAAATTTTAGCTTCATATCCAAACCATTCTCTTACGCCTGGTACTAACAATATTATTCCTCCATTCATTATTTAGTTGCATTACCATTCTATATCCATCAATTCTTTATGTCAATATTTTGAATTACATGTATTTAATTACATTTAGTGACTACTTTTTGTTTATTTGCACAATATATTTCAAATTGCATACCCCATTTTATGTGAAATAATATAATCTTATAATATTTTATAATTATTTTTAAATTAATTGCAAATACATCATATATTTTTAATTTCAAAAAAGTTTTCAAACAAATCTTCTATTTAAAAGAATTGCATATAAATCATTTATTTGTTATATTTAAAATAATTTCAAATACATCATACATCATAATTATTATTAACTTTAGGAGGAAACTATATGGAAGATGAATCCTTTGGCAGGTACATTTCTGTAATTTATAGACACTTACACATACTTCTTAATAATCGATTAAAGCCTTATGAGGTTGGTAGTGGACAATATATTTTTGTTTCTGCTATTTATAATAATCCGGGAATCTCACAAAAGGATTTGACAGAATTAATCAAAATTGATAGGGCAACAACTGCAAAAGCTCTACTTAAATTAGAGACAAATGGATACATTGATCGAGCTCAAAACAAAGATGATAAGAGATATAACAAATTATACCTAACAAAAAAAGGAATGGATTTTATTCCAATTCTAAATAATATACAAGCTGATTTAACTAATATGCTAAGTCAAGGAATGGACTCTAATGAATATTCAGAATCTATTAGATTGTTAAAATTAATTTTTAATAATGTACAAAATTCTGTAGCACAGCTAAAAAATGATTAGAATCTATAAAAGTCCAAACATAAATTTAGTGAGTTTGATTGAGCATACCCCAGATGCTCTGCTACTTTTGTAAACCCATCAAGTTCAACTATGTTTGCAAATGCCTAATTTCCATTACTTTCATTCCTTTATCCCTAAAATATATACTTTAACAATATCATATATCTCGATTATTAACTTCATTTATTTCAATTTTACTGATAGTATGTGTAGTGCTATAATCAAGAAAAACAAGTCTTAAAGATATATAATTAAAGGAGATGTTAAGTGTGAAAAAAGTATTACTACTTCTTGCCAATGGTTTTGAAGCTGTAGAAGCAAGCGTTTTTACAGATGTTATAGGTTGGAATAAATCAGATGGAGATGGTACTACAGAGTTAATAACTGCTGGAATAAGAGAGAATTTGAAATGCACCTTTAATTTCACTGTGATTCCTGAAATGAAAATCAGCGAAATCAATATTCATGAATTTGATGCACTTGCCATACCAGGCGGATTTGAAGAGGCAGGATTTTACGAAGATGCTTATAGTGAAGATTTCCTAAACATAATCAGAGAATTTGATAGAGCTGGCAAAATAATAGCATCTATCTGCGTTGGTGCACTACCTATTGGTAAAAGTGGAGTACTAGTTGGCAGAAATGCCACAACATATAATTTTGGAATAAGACAAAAACAATTATCTGAATTTGGCGTAAATGTTCTTGGCACTGAACCTATTGTTATAGATAATAATATAATCACCTCTTATAATCCTTCAACTGCTTTCGATGTTGCTTTTAAACTTTTAGAAATGCTTACATCTAAAGTAAATTGTCAGAATGTAAAAAGACTAATGGGTTTTTATCAAGATATAAGCTTGTAAATATATTTAGAGGTTATTAGAACCATCTACAATAATTAATTGTATTTAAAATAAATGACCCACGACAAATTATCGTGGGTTTCATTGTGGATGCGAAGCGTGACCTTTAAAATCCACTCCAAATCTAAAGAAATAATCTACACTTCTACTATTTTCTTTCGTACATCTTCTTCAGTAACAATTGTCTCACAACTGTCAAAAACTACATTTTCAGTATGTCGTAAATAATATGCTGATGCAGGAAGCTGCTTATACATATCGCTTTCTGGATAGATTTTTCCTGAATACTCAGGTGGATCATTTGGTTGTTCTGTTAATCCACCACGGAATTCTGCCTTCACATTTTTGAAAAATATATTTTTAACATTGTGTATTTTTCCATCTTCTTTAACCCCAGATATATAGCTTCCATAATTTTTAAGCTGATTCTCAACATAAATATCTTCAAAATAAATATCTTTAATGCTTCCCATGCGATGAATTCCATCTGGTGGAATATTAGCCCTATCACCCAGCACTATAAAAAATGCAGAACCAGCATCCTTAACTTCTATACGCTCAAAATGTATATTTTCTGCAATACCACCATCAACAACTTCTACACACATAGCACAAAATCTTGTATCTTTAACTACACAATCGCAAATTGTACAATTAGTAAATCCGCCGTAGCTGAAGGTTCCAAACTTAATTGCATTTGCCATAGTGCTTACAATCATCATTTGACGTATCAAAATATTGTCACAACATCTTTCATGACCACTCTTAAAGCATACAGTATCATCATCTGCAGTAAAATAACTATTTTCAACCAAAACATCATGACAGTCACATATGTCTATCCCATCTCTGTTTGGGAACCAATATGAAGAAATATTCACATCTCTCATATAGAAACTGTCACACTCTACTAACGGTATAGTCCACATACCAGCATTATTTACTGCAATGTTTTGTATTTTCGAATTATTGCAGCCTACTAACAAAATTGCACTTGGCCTGCTGCTTTCTGATCCATAATCCCCTGGAAAATTACCACTTCCATCAATTGTTCCTCCTCCTTGAATAATAACTCCATTCACTCCATCAGCATATATCAAAGCTTTTTGAGGTCCGCTCTTTATCATATTCCAATTAGGATTATTTTTAGAAGTCATAGTTGGATAAGCCTCAGTATCAGTAACTCCCTTAAGCGTTGCATCAGTTTCTAAATACAATTCAACTCCACTCTTAAGTTCTATCATTCCAGAAAGATATGTTCCCCCTTGCAAATATACAACTCCGCCACCGTTCTTTGAGCACTCATCAATAGCTTTTTGTATCTTATCTGTCACAACTGTCACGCCATCTGCAATAGCACCAAAATGTGTCACATCATAAATTTTTCGTTTACCAGCTGCTTCTTCTATTGATTGGACAGGGTTTTTATATACAAAAATCTGCTTTTCCATAAAACTTCCCATTCGTGAACCTGTTTCATAGGAAGCAATTTCACTAACAGGATTCATAAATAGTGCACCACTCAAGCATTTTTCACCATCGACACAAACATCATAAGTTTTACTATTAGTATCAAGGGACACCCATACACTAAACCAAAATCCGTCCTTATATCTGTATATTTTTTTTCGAACATTTCCATCATAAGCAAGAATGCACATACCATCACACCATATTGATATGGCTGGTTTTCCATTTTCATCATACAATGTCATGACGTTTTTCCCACGACCTGTTGCACAAAAACGAAACATGGTAGAAGCAATTACTTTTCCGCTTACAGACTCAAATGTATATTTTTTATTTTCCCCACTTTCAAGTATAACTGTATCCATTACAGATAATGAATATTTAATGTCAGAAAATTTTTGCACATCAATTTTATCTTTTTTCATTATTATTTTTCTCCTTTCAAAATTCGCTCATAGGAATATCCGCGATCACTTTTTCTTTCTACTTTTTTTAGTTCAAAATAAATAACTGCATTTGGTTTTAGCTTAAAACTTATATCTATTTCTAATTCTGTTGAAACCATACTTTCTAATTTTATAAGTGGTACTGCATGTTCCTTCAACAAAGCTATCTGTTCTGTTGACAAATTCGCTGGCTCTCCCATATCATGCCATAGTTTAAGTGGATTACAGCATTCCTCATCCACTGTTTTAGAGATCAAACAATAATCAGCATGTTTACTTGGTAATTTAATTTCAAGTTCCAATGGTTCGTCAGTATAATTAACATCCATGTTCCACAAAATTCCACGATAGTTTCCATCCGGCAATTGTACTATAATTGCTTCCTCTGAACGATGAATACAAGTTCCTTGCAACTGCTTATAGAAAGCAAATGTCCAAAATGTTGGTTTTGGTATACAGCCATTTGCTACCATTCCAAATCCACCATGAAAGGTCGTAAACGGAACCCCTTTTTCCTCAAAAACATCTCCAAATGTCCAGTAGGAGTATGACGCATGTTTGTCTCCCAAAAGTGACAACATTGCCGCTGTATAAGCAGCATTCAAGTTAGTATCATGAAGTGGACAATTAGGTACATATGATGTGTTAAACTCTGTTATGTGTATATCCATTCCACAAAATTCATCGAAACTATCAACAATTTCTCGAGTTGTCTCTAACAACTTGAATGATTCTTTAAGATCATGAAGTTTTGTATACTCATAGTGACCTGATTTTTCAGGAAGAAATGTTGCATAATGATGCCGCGTAATAAAATCCAAAGGAAGTTTCCTCTCTCGAACATATTCAAGAAAAGAACGAATCCAAATTTTATCAGTTCCACCACAAA
The DNA here is from genome assembly GCF_002029255.1 of Clostridium chromiireducens. Lineage (GTDB taxonomy): Bacteria > Bacillota > Clostridia > Clostridiales > Clostridiaceae > Clostridium > Clostridium chromiireducens. The sequence continues at coordinate 5,871 of NZ_MZGT01000060.1, read as the reverse complement.
CCGCAGGTCCCCCAATTTTAAACGCTGGATTCACTTCTTTTACCGCTAATGCTGTATATTCATACAATTTGAAATATTCCTGCATGTCACCATCTTTCCAAAAGCTCTTAAGATTTGGTTCATTCCATACTTCAATAGGCCACTGTAATACATCTTCTTTACCATAGCGTTCAATTAAATGATGTAACAACGCCTGAACCATAGCTGTCCAGTCATTATAGTTTTTTGGTGGAGTCACATTGCCTTTCCAGTAAAATACTGTCTGATTTCCAGAAGCCATTTTCTCTGGCATGAAGCCCAGTTCCAAGAATGGTCGGAGTCCAAGACTTATATAACTATCCATAACCCTGTCCACATAGGTAAAGTTATACTCAAATACTTGCTTTCCACATTCATCCTCATAGCTCTGACAAATTGCCATATCGTCGCAGAACAAACCATGACCGCGTATATGTTTGAAACCAATTACATTCTGCACCAACTTTAATTGCTCATAATACTCTTTATGCAGTGCTAGACCCATCCGCCCAGTACCCACACAAAAATCCATTCGGTTGTGAAAAGGTATCTCAATTCCATGTTCAACCAAAATGCTCTTTGCTTTACTCATATATACATCCTCCATTTCTATTAGTCTGAAATGCCACCATTCTTATACTCCAACTAAACTTCAAATATTAAATGATAAGTTTGGAGCTATTAAACACTTAATTGACACTTCTATACTCAAATGATATCATAATAAAATGCAATATTTATTGCGTATTAAATGTACTTTATTGCGTGAAATCGAGGTGAACTTATTATATGACTATATCTAACAACCCATATTTAGAGGCTACAGACAGAGATTTAACCTATGAAAATAAATCAACAATCGGTGATGCTACTTATCCTTACCATCGTCATAATAATTGTGAAATATATTTATTTCTGAAGGGCAATGTTAAATTTTATCTAGAATATGCCTGTTACCAGTTGTCTCCCTATGATCTTATAATAATGAATCCTGAAGAAATGCACCGAATTGTCTGTGATGATGATTCATTGTACGAGCGTATCACCATTAACATAAAAAAATCCTACATGGATAAATTATCTAATTCAACAACTGATTTATCTGCCTGTTTCTATCAACGTCCCATTGGAACAGGTAACATCTTAAGTCTTACACAAAAACAATCAGAGGATTTATTTAATTTGTGTAACTTACTTGACAATGCAATTTCATCTACTGATTATGGACACAGCATACAGAAAGATGCTTACCTGTCTCTACTGCTTGTATTAGTTAATTCAATTTTCGAAAAAAATACAAGCAATAGTATCAGTATCATGCCTAACTACCTTATTGAAACAATGCAATACATCGAAAATCACTTAAATGAAACTATTTCTCTGCAGCAACTTGGAATTAGATTTCATCAGGATAAAAATTACCTTAGCCAACAATTCAAGAAACATACTGGAATGACACTGCGTCACTATTTGCTAGATCGCAGAATTGCATGCGCAAAATCACTTCTTCTAAGCGGATGTAATGTAACAGAAGCCTGTTATCAATCAGGCTTCAATGATTATGCAAATTTTATACGCAGTTTCACAAAACTCGAAGGAACCTCACCTGGAAGATTCAAAAAAACTTAGACTCATAATATAAATTCTATAATTCTAAAAACTTTAGAGTATACAATACTATTATTTCTACAAAGCTTGGGGTGTTATAGATGCAGATGGATCCAGTAATGATTCTATTAAAGTGGCTTGAATAGCAAAAAGGCAATGAACTTATATTTGGAGTTCATTGCCTTAAATTTGCTTATACTTTTGTTTTTACTATTTGATTTATGCTATTTAAATCACCAGCTTTAAAATCTGATTATCTGTTGATGTATAAACTAAAAATTCAGTATCTAAAGTCCTTTTAATAACTTGTAACAACATAAGTATGTTGGTTGGAAAAAGAATATTTTTTATTATATAGTAAACAGCTTATGGAGCTGGCTGTGGATAACAGTTATGCTCGGCTGCAGGGAGATTTTATTCTTTATATCCTAAATTGATAACTCATAATATTTTCTTATATACATAGCTTGCAATGCTAAGCTGTAATGCCACAAGCCCTGCAAGTAGGCCAAACGATATATATAGACTTGTCTGTGATGCTATAAATCCGATAATTGCTGGCCCCATAAGAATTCCCATATATCCCAGTGTACTTACCGCCGATACCGCCATGTTTAGAGGCATAATCGTCTGTTTACCCAGTAGAGAAAAAAATATTGGCACAATGTTCGCACTTCCGATTCCAATAAGGAAAAAACCTGCATAAAGAAGCAGTTGCCAAGGTGCCAAGATAACAAACAAGAAACCAATTACAGATAACACACCCCCACCAAAAATGATAGGCTTACTACCAAACTTTTGCACAAGCCAGTCCCCTATTAAGCGCATCGTAAGCATGGCAGCTGAAAATACTGCAAATCCTGTTCCAGCCAGTGACATATCAAGACCGCGCACAGTTGTAAGAAATACGCCACTCCAATCCATAATAGCGCCCTCGACTAAAAATGCAATCATAGCAATAACCGCGATAAATACCACAATTCCACGTGGTACAGAAAAAATCGAAGATTCTTCCTTTTCACCACTGTCAATAAGCAAATATCTACCAAAAAACACCAATAAAACTATCATAATTCCACTCGCACAAACTGTTGCAATGAACGCCGTTAAACCAATCTTCAGCCATAGGCCAAATATACCAGCTCCAATAAAACCACCCACGCTCCAAAGTGCATGCATACCAGACATCAATTGTCGTCCAGAGGCTTTCTCCACGATAACAGCATGTATATTTACAGTAACATCAATCATACCCATAACTGCACCGAATACTAAGAGTGCTGGTACTGCGAGCATAAAAGAATCCACTCTGCTCAGACTCAAAAGCATTCCGGCATAGATTACTGTAGCAACACTTAGGACTCTTCGACAACCAAAACGAGCTACTGCGCTCCCAGTGACTGGCATCATGATCAACGAACCAACTCCAATGCAAAGAAGCAACATACCAAGCATATCATTATCAATTTCTAAACGAGCTTTCAAGAGAGGTACCAAAGGTGCCCATGAGGCTGCGCCAAAGCCACCTATGAAAAAAAACGCGCGCGTAGCATGCTGTTGCCATCTGTCTGGAATCGCCTGAACTAAATTATCACACGAATCTCTCATTAAATCACCTCACCTTCATATAATTTGGTCCCTTTACCTTTATATTCAGATGCTAAAGCTCCCCATAAAAAATCCCTCAGAAAATTTTCTAAACTTTTACAAAACATATAAAAAAACCTCCATTTATAGCTAATACTTAAATTGTTAAAATTAAGTATTAATCTAGTAAAGTGTATTTTCACTCTTATCTTGCATACCATAATTAAATTACATTAAAACGCTATACAAGATAAGAGAACCATTCGCCTTTAAATCAAATTTAAATGTATAATCTCTTTTAATTCAGCTATAATAAGCTCCTCATTGTTTTCACAATCTGTTCCACCAATAGATATGCTAGGTTTAGTTTTTCCGTGAAAATCACTTCCACAAGTTAAAAGCAATTTATGTTTTAAAGCAAATTCTTTGTAAAATTCTACTTGTTCTTTACTATGATAGTTGCTATAAACTTCTATTCCCTTAATACCACAAGAAATAATATCATTTAATAACTTTATATCTTCTTTAACATTATTTCCAGGATGAGCTAAAACAGGTATTCCACCACTCTCTTGAATAATTTTAATTGCCTCTTTCAAGCTTATAAACTTTACTTCTGCATAAGCTTGTCTACCTTGAGCACAATAATCCCAGTAAAAATTAACATATGGATTATCACTTCTCGAACCATTTTCATAATATGGCATAAGTAATTGATTTTTGTATTCCCTATCGAATTCCATAGCAGCTTCAGCAATCATCTCACCATTAACTACTCCATTCCTAGATAATGAAGCAATAACCTCATCTGAAAAGTCTATACCTAATTCACGAATTAATTTCATACGCTTTTTTGATGCACTTTGTTCCTGCTCTATAATATTTTCTTCAATTTCATGAAATATTTTATTCTCATAATTTATTCCATAACCTAAAACGTGTAAATTAACTTTATCCATAGTACAATCTAGTTCAATTGCTGGAATAATTTCAATATCTTTGCCAATACAATATTCTTTTGCTTCCTCTATTCCATTTACACTATTATGGTCAGCAATAGAAAAATATTTTATTTTATTTTTCAAACATAAATCAACCAATTCCTGTGGCTTAAATTCTCCATCATCACTACAATTCGAATGCATGTGTAAATCAATAGAACTCATATAAATCTCTCCTTTTTTCATTTCATATTATTATCCCATATAACTTTATTCTCATATTTAAGATAATTTCTAATTTAATATATATTTTTGTAATACACTTAAATTTTTAGTATCAAATATTTATAAACCAACTTAATAAAGTAAGTTTACAAAGTGTTTATGATATTATTATTAATTTATAATAAATGCGCCAAATATCCTCATCGCTCCTTATTCTATATATTGGCACAATAAATCACATAATTTAATAGATGTATTTAAGATTTTCTTACAACTTTAATTGTAAAATCGGTTCTAAAGACTTCAAAGCAATATGCTTTATTCCAATTTCAAAATCATGACTTAATTCATTAGAAATAATTATTTGTGGAATCATAACTTTTTCAATTTCAGAATTACATTTGCTTTCAAATTCTGAAATAATTGTGTCAGTTATTTCTTCTCCATATATAATAATAATATCTGGATTATACATACAACAAAAAGCAAATAATGTTTTAATAATTATTTCTTTCATTTGCGCTTTGTTAAAATCAAAGTTTTCCCAATCTACTTCAAACGGAAGATATTTAATTTCACCTGCAAGCCCATTTCTACCTTTGTAAATACCTCCATTAATATAAATTCCAGCACCTGGCGGATATTTACTTGGAAAATATATTCCTATTACACATTGTTTTTCTGTTACTCCATGAGAATAACAATATCCTTCAACAGCTGCATTAATATCATTTTCAAATATAACTGGTAATTTAAATTTTTCTTTGATATATGTTGTAAATAACTGATCTTTAAGTTCTTTATAATCACTAATTAATAATCTTCCATCTATCTCTTCTCCAGGCATTCCAAAGCTAATCACTTTTATATTAGGATATTTTATAAGCATTTTCTCAATTAAATTATCAAAGCTATCCTTTTTTATTTCAACCATTTTTTTCTCAATTTTATCTATAATTTCTCCATATAAGTCTGAGACAGCAACAAATATTGTATCTTCTCTTCTTTGTTCATACATATATATGACTAATGCCAAGCTAAATTCACTATTAAATCTATATGCTGTCGCTGGTCTTCCTCCATTAGATGGCAATATTATATCCTCTATTACTTCCCCATTTTCAACAAGTATATTAACTAAAGAATTAATTGTTACCACACTTAATTCTGTTAGTTCTGCTAATTGTGGTTTTGAAGCTATTTTTTTGATTTTAAATGCATTTCTCAATTTATTTAAATTAATTTCTTTTACTAAATTGGCATTTACATTGCTCATCAATTTTCCCCTTTTCTTTTTTAACTAACTTTATAAAGTGTCTTTATAAACAATATAAATCATATAACTTAGTCTGTCAATAAAGATAAAACCTCTTTTGAAAAATAATAAACTTGTTTCATTTATTATTTATCAACAGTATTATTTTTGACAGATATTATTCAGTTTTAAATCATTCTATTCATTTATAAAAACAGTATTAGTATAATCAAATAA
>NZ_MZGT01000059.1 GCF_002029255.1 Clostridium chromiireducens | reverse complement strand
GGCAGGTTACCCACGTGTTACTCACCCGTCCGCCGCTAATCCGTTCCCGAAGGAACTTCATCGCTCGACTTGCATGTGTTAAGCACGCCGCCAGCGTTCGTCCTGAGCCAGGATCAAACTCTCAATAAAAAGTTTAATCTTAGCTTACTCAAATAAAGAATTGCTGGTTTACTTAAATGTATTTATATATTCTGTTCAATTTTCAAAGACCAATTTTTCTTTCTCACAACTATTGTTGTAATCTTTTGTTGTTTGCTGTCGTTTCTGACAGCTTACTCAGTATAGCATCGCATTCAAAACTTGTCAACAACTTTTTAAAAAACTTTTTGAACTTCATTTTCAGTTATTCTTTCAGTCTTAACTTGTTTTGCTTGTTTCTTTCAGCGACGTGTTTTATCTTATCATCTCCACTATATTCGTATTGTTTGTTTTCTCGCTATAATATGGATTTATTCTTATTATATCGCTATAATTCTCCACTATTCTAACTTTTCCTCATATTGATACACTAGCAGCAGTTGTCCTGTTAAATCACTCTTATCTTTGTAATCATACTTACTTAAATACATTTTCTTTCATCTACATTATATAGTTAGCCTTATTGATAATATTTCTGACTTTCTTAATAATCCACATTTAAAAGATAATGAGATGAATACTTTAGAAGCATATTAATTATCTACTTCTAACTTCCAAAAAATTAATACTTCTGAGCCAATTCCTCCCCCTCCATTAATATGAATTTCTACATTTATAAAATATGCTAAAAAAAATACTGATGATAACATGTTGAAATTATCGCTGCAAATGCAATATGTATCTGCTGCTACAGAAGAAATTTCAGCAGGTATGGAAGAAACAGTAGCCACTACAATGGAAATGAATACTACTTCAACAGAAATACAAAAGACAATAGAAACAATAGCGTCTAAGGCAAAGAGCCTTAGCCACTTTGGGACCTGAATCACTCGTTACCAATGTTCCTCTACATATTTCACACATAGACCGAATTTAATGCATTTTTCAGAATTAGCTTTAATAAAATCATACATACAATTCTCTATTTCCTCGTATTGTTTTCCTTTAATTTATATGTTTTTAGGAAATAATATTTCTAATTCAGCTACCATTCCTTTCAATATAGTGAAATGAAAATCTAATAATAGAGGGTCTGGAAGTCCAGTTTTATCAAAATCGCCATCCACTTTAGCTGTAACAACAGTTATGAGATTTTTTTCAATAACATTTATAACTTCTAATTCAAGTTTAGCAGCAAAATGGTGGTGTGTACTCCATTCTTGGATCTTATCTAATCCAAGATATTCTTGACCTTCATCAATTACAATTGCATCTTCAGCAAAAATTGAGATAAATTTCTTTGGATCTGGGTTATTTGATGTATTGAAATAAGTTTCAATTGGTTTTTGTAATTTTATATTCATGTGTCTCTCCTTTATAATTTTATTTTATATAATGAATCTTTCTAACTATAACAAGTATAACCTGACCACATCACGTCAAGTTATAATAGCTGAATCAAAATAAGAATAATCTATGCGTATAATAATAAAATAAAACTACATAATATGACGTAACGTTGTCAAGTTATATGTTGTATTTTTTATATGAGGTGAAATCATGCAAGTTAGTAGATTATTTCAAATTATATACATATTACTCGAAAAAAAATCCATAACAGCTAGAGAATTAGCAGAGCACTTTGAGGTATCTGTAAGAACAATTTATAGGGATATTGACGCTCTGTGTCAAGCTGGAATTCCTATTTATTCAACTCAGGGAAAAGGTGGTGGTATTGCACTAGTAGATAAGTTTGTTCTTGATAAATCATTAATTTCGGAACTCGAACAAAATAAAATTCTGCTTGCTTTACAAAGTTTATCAGTAGCAGGGTACCCAGAACTTGACGATGTATTATCTAAATTAAGTAGAATTTTTCAAAAAAGCATTATTAACTGGATCGAAGTAGATTTCTCTAACTGGGGAAGTGATAAAAATCGAAAGGAAGTTTTCTCAATTATCAAAAACTCAATACTTGAACAAAAAGTAATCATTTTTTCTTATTTTAGTGTCACTGGTAAAAAAAGTGAACGCCGTGTTGAACCCTTTAAGTTGCTATTTAAAGATAAATCTTGGTATTTAAAAGGATATTGTCTTCATAGAATGGCATGCAGAACTTTTAAAATAACTCGAATGATAAACATATCTATTACAGAAGAACCTTGCAATCATCAAGATTCACAAGAGTTTACACTTGAATCAGTATCAAAAGTATCTACAAATCAAATTCAACTTAAACTAAAAATATCCTATGACGGGGCTTACCGTGTTTATGATGATTTCACAGAAGAAAATATTACACAAAATAAAGATGGCTCATACACTATAATTATTTCACTTCCAGAGGGTGAATGGCTCTATAACTACCTCTTTTCCTTTGGTACAACTCTTGAAGTTATAGAGCCTAAAAGTGTACGCAAAGAAATTACTAGTCGTCTAGAGAGCATGGCAAATAAATATCATTCCAAAACTTGACGTGATGTCGTCAAGTTTTCTTAATTATACTGAATAAATAAAACAAATTATTTTAAAGGAGGTATTTTTAATTATGGAAAATACTTTATCACCTGATATTAACAAAGAACTAGATGGTAAACGAGTACTTGTGACAGGCGGAACTAAAGGCATAGGTAGATCAATTGTTGATCGTTTGCTTAATGCAGGTGCGACAATAATAACAACTGCACGAACTATGCCCAATGATTTACCAGATTCTATAGACTTCATCCAAGCAAATGTTAGCACACCAGAGGGTACTGAAAAAATTATTAAAGGAACTCTTGAAAAACTTGGAGGCTTGGATATTTTAATAAATAATGTAGGTGGTTCTTCATCCTCAACTGCTGGTGCATTAAGCTTAAGTGATGACGACTGGTTGCAAGCCTTTAACCAAAATCTTTTTTCAGCTGTACGTTTAGATCGTGGTTTTCTCCCATCTATGATTAAACAGCAGAAAGGTGTAATAATTCACATATCATCTATTCAGCGAAAGCTTCCTGGTATAATGACTATGTCGTACTCCGCTGCTAAAGCAGCTCTAACAAATTATAGCAAAAATCTAGCTACGCAGTTTGGTGTGGACGGAATACGCATAAATACAGTTGCCCCAGGCTTTACAGAAACAAAGGCTGCTGAGCGTCTTATTGAAAGAATGGCTCAAAATTCTGGAATTGACTATAATAGCGCACGTCAAGAATTAATGGATAACCTTGGTGGCATACCACTTGGTCGTCCGGCAAAACCTGAAGAAATCGCTGAACTTGTTGCTTTTCTTGTATCAGACAGAGCTTCCTACATTACCGGTAGTGAGCATATTATTGATGGCGGGATAATTAGAACTATATAGCAATAAAGTATATCTATATAATTATTTTTAAATAATTTTGGAAATAGAGTTCATACTGTTTATAGGAAATTTGATAAAAATAAAATTGTTCTTTTAATCAATGGCCAAGAAATTGCACAAACTACATTAAATATTATAGGAGGCAAAACAATATGATTATAAATAATTTATTATTAAAATTAAGAAATAGAGATACTGACAACATCAAAAAAACACAAGAAATTCTTCTAAGTATGAGAGGAAAAATAGAAGTTCTAAAAGATATTCAAGCAGAAATAAATATTCGTCCTGGTGGAAGTAATTATGATATAATCCTAATTACAAAGTTTTCGACACTAGAAGATTTAGATAAATATCTCGCTCATCCTAAACACTTAGAAGTTGCTCAATTTATTGGAAGTGTCTTAGATACACAAGCATCCGTGTGTTATAAATTATAGATATCAACACAGCTACTTAGAGGCTTGTACAACAAAATACTACTTATTCTTAAAAATCATAATTAATATATTTAAAAAATATATTAAAAAACTTGCCACCATCTTAAACGAAATGGTGGCAAATTATTAGAAAATACCTATATCTTTTATTAAAATATGCTTTAAATGGCTTTATTGCTTAATAAGTTTGACTATAGTTTCAACGTGAGGCGTATTCGGGAACATATCCTTCACCTTGGTCTTAACTACTTTATATCCCTTCTCTGTAAGCACTTTTAAATCTTCTACTAATGTCTTTGGATTACAAGAAACATATATTATTTCAGGCGCGTTAAATTTAATCACGTAATCCAACGCCTTAGGATGCACCCCTGTTCTCGGTGGATCAAGGATTATTATCTCCGGCTTATCTTTTACCCTTTTTATGATTTCAGCCACATCCCCAGCTATAAATTCGCAGTTATTTAATCCATTTAATTTTGCATTTTCTTTTGCTGCTTCAACCGCTTCTTCTATAAGCTCAATTCCAATAACTTTCTTTGCATTTGGAGCTACTATTTGGCCTATTGTTCCTGTACCACAATAAAGGTCAAATACAATCTTTTCTTCACTATCTCCCATAAATTCTTTAACAATTGAATAAAGGCTTTCAGCACCTTTTGTATTTGTTTGAAAGAAAGAGAACGGAGATATATTAAATTGAAGTCCAAGTAATGTTTCTCTTATATAATCCTTACCAAATAGAACATTAACTTTTTCAGGAATAACAGCATCAGATCTCGAATCATTTTCAGTATGTAATATTGATACTAATCTTCCTTTATAGCTATGCTCTCTCAACAAATTTACATATTCATTTAGGTCAAAATCTACTTGAGTTGTAGTTACTATATTCACTAAAATCTCACCTGTATTTTGAGCTTTTCTAATAACTAAATGTCTTAGATATCCCTCTGCTTTCATTATTCTGTAGTATGGCAGATCTTTTGTTCTAAAATACTCTACAGTTAATTTAATAATCTTTCTGTAATCTTCATCAACAAGTTTACATTCATCAACAGTTAATATTCCAAAAGATTTCCCTCTCATATGCATTCCAAGAGAAAGTGGTTCACCTTTAGCTTCATCTCCAAAAGTAAACTCCATCTTATTTCTATATTCCCACTGTTCTGGACTTCCTTTAATGCCTAAGTATTCACCCATATCAACATCTGCTTCTTTAAATAAAGCTTTAACTTCTTCACTTAAAAACTCCAATTGCTTCTCGTAAGGTATGCTTTGTGATGAACATCCTCCACAAATCCCAAAATGTGGACATACTGTCTCAATTTCATAATCTGCTTTTTCATCTACACTTATTAATTTTAACTCCGCATAATCTTCTTTCTTCTTTTTTACTCTACCTGTAACTGTTTGACCTGGGAAAGCATTTTTTACGTATATTGTTTTATCTTCTGCATACCCTATTCCAGTTGACGGAAATTTTAATTGTTCTATTTTAACGCTTAGATCGCTTCCTCTTTTCATCGTTTACTCCTAAATATATTCATATTTTTAACGTATTTCATCCCTAACAAAACTATAGAATATAAAAAAATTTTATATTCTATAGTTTACTAATAAAATTAGTTTATATTTAATATTCTCTTCGCAATAGTAACTTCTAATTTACTTCTTTCCATAATAGGAATATAGATGCAATTTATAATGAAGTATATTATACCTCCAGCTAGAATTAATGCTCCATTTTCTCTTACGAACATATAACCAAATAGCTTTAATATTAAATCACATAATAATAACAGTAAGGCAGAACCTGCAACTATTAATAATTGATCAAGTGCACTAGCCACAATGCTTCTCATAGATGATTTTTCTCCGGTAATCAACTCATTCTGAGTGTTACTATATTCAGCATTTGTTTTTTCATCTGCCACAGCACTTATAGCTGTCTCATCAGTTCCTGGATTTAAGTTTTCCATTTCTGTTTCTTCAACCTCACTACTTATTTTGTTTTCTTTAATATTTTCATTTTCCAACAAAGTTTCCCCCTTTAATCTACTTCATACTCATTTCACCATCTGCGAATTTGTATTTCTTTGTAGATAATTTATATATAATACAATCTTTGGTGGCTATAATCTCTTCTTTTAAGCCATCTATTGTGTTATTTATCTTTACCTGACTCTCTCCATCTTTTAATTTACTAATTATTTGTTTATTTATATCTGTGTAGTCTATATCTTCTTGTTCTGTAAATGCTTCTATATATTTTTTGACAGATGTTTTTCCTAAATCGAAATCATTATTTTTTATAGCACTTTCCCTATCAAATTTCAAGCTCACCTGTAAACTTATGTCACCTGTTTCGAGTTTTTCTCCATATGTTTTCATTCCAAAATACAAGCTTTCGATTTTATTTGTTTCAGGTTTATTATTATCAAAATATATGTAGTTATCATTTATAGGTTCTTCTTTTTCTTTTTTAATTTTTTCGTCCTTTTCATATTTTACCCCTAATTCTTTGGTTATACTCTCCATCTTTGATAACTTTTCTTTATAAAGTTTTTGTGTTTCTTCTAATGTGTAATTCTTAGCCCATTTCCCTTCTAAGTTTTCATCACTTGAATCAACCTTATCCTCTGTCTTTGTCTCTGCTTTCTTTTCTACATTCACCTCTGCAGTTTTACATCCTATTAATGAAGCCGCAACTATTAAGCTCATTAATATGCTTATAATCTTTTTAGACACCAAGTTCTCCCCCTTGTTTTATCGATATTGTTTCCATGTCTAATTTTATATGTAATAAATGATTATTACTATAGTAACACTTTTGTATTACAAAAATGTGTCAATAATATACTTTCTTGTTTATTTTCTAAATATTATTCCAATTCGTCTTGTATTTTTACTTTAATACAACATGTATGTTTATTATATATTTTTTTACTCATGCACGCAATTACAATCATATCCAATTTATCTATAAATAAACTCTACATTTTTATATTTCAATTTGCTCCATTATCCTTTGATACATTTTTTCTCCTATCCCAGTAACATTTTTTATATCCTCTATTGATTTAAAATTTCCGTTTTGCTCTCTGTATTCAATTATACTTTTAGCTTTAGAGTCACCTATACCATTTAATGTTTTAAGCTCCTCTAATGTAGCACTATTTATATTTACTTTTTGGTTAGCACTTTCTTTATTTGCCACATCTGTACTTGGACCTACACTTTTGACTTCTATATCTCTTTCATTTTTATTTGCAATATAAACTAATTCATGATTTTGTAGCTTTTTTGCTCTATTGATATTACTTACATCTGCATTTTCAGTAAGTCCTCCTGCCATTTCTATAAGATCTTTTATTATAGAATTCTCATCTAATATGTATACATCTGGTTTTTTTACTTCCCCTTTAATTTCTATCACAATGCTTTTGTCTTTTATTGGGATACTTATCTCTTTATTATTCATCTTATCATTATTATCTTTTGTTTCTTTACTATTTTTATTAGCTAATGAACTAATCGTATCTGTATCATCTACAAATATACTTTCTGTATCATTTTTCTTTAATTCTTTAAAGCCCGATTTTATATATATAATACTAGCCGCAATGACTATAATTCCTAATATAACAAATATTCCTATCCTTTTCTTATTTTTAAGAAATTCTTCCACCAAAAATCTTTCTCTCCTTAATAATATATTTCTTTATTATCATTTCCAATAATATTCAATTTTAGACCACCATTGGATTTAATAGAACTTTATATGGCGTAATCATATTTTTTTTGGTACAATGTAATTTGAGTATAATTAAAAATATTTGAATATAATATGGAGAATTTTATGAAACGACTTTTGAAAATATTTAATATATTATTTTTATTTTTATTTTCTTTTACCTATACTACTGTACAAGCCGAAACTACTCAACCTCAAATTAATGCCGAAGGCTGTGCCCTCATTGACGCATCAACTGGTGAAGTGTTATTTGGAAAAAATGAAGAGAAGGTATTAGAGCCTGCGTCAACCACTAAGGTAATGACTGCAATTATAGCTTTAGAAAAATGTAAATTAGATGATGAGGTCACAGTTCAAGAAGACTTCACAAAAATAGACGGAACTGCTATTGGCTTATTAAAAGGCGATGTGGTAACTGTTCGCGAATTGCTCTTAGGTCTTATTTTAGAATCTGGAAACGATTGTGCTAACGCTCTAGCTGATCATATATCAGGAAATATATCTGAATTTGCTAAACTTATGAATGCAAAAGCAAAGGAACTCGGGGCTTTACATACTAACTTTAAAAATCCTAGTGGACTCCCAGACCCAGAACATACAACAACAGCTCATGATTTAGCTTTATTTTTGAGAGAAGCTTTAAATAATAAAGATTACATGACTATATCTAATACTCCATCTTACACAATAAACATAAAGAATAACCCTCAAAAAACAATTTTAATTAACAATAAGAATTATATGATTAATAAAAACTCAAAATATTATTATCCATTTGCCATATGCGGTAAAAATGGCTATACAACAAAATCTAACCACACTTATGTTGCTGCCGCTGAAAAAGATGGTCATGTTCTTGTAGCATCCTTCTTAAACGCACTTGATAAAGACAAAAACTTTCATGACATGCAGACAGTTTTTAATTATGGTTTTGATAATTATTCACTTGTGCACCTTTATAAAGAAGGAGATAAAGTTTCTGAGTATAAAATAAATGATGATCTTACTATACCTCTTATAATCTCAAAAAATATTGATTATATAGTTCCGAAGGGAAAGGAAAACTCCATATCTTCTGAAATTGAGTTAGAGGATAAAGACTTGAGTAAGCAATCATTTGATAAAGATGATAATATAATAAAAGGAACAGTTTATGTTAACAATAAAGAATATATATCAGTTGATTTAAAGGCTGGAACTTCTAGACATTATGAGTCTCCAATTTCTATTAACTCTTTATCTCAAAATAATAACACTCCTATTTTAATAGGGGCATCCGCCACCATATTGGCTGGACTTTTTGGATTGAGAAAGCTTATAAAAGCCAAATATGGTAAAAAATAAATTAAAGGAAGCCTAACATCGGCTTCCTTTAATTTATGCTAGGTTTTTTAAAATCTTCACATCCAAAATTTATTATGTGAGCCTCTTGATATTCAAGGCTCATACCAGTTCAGAAATCTACTCACTTCTTATATATTTTTACTTTGCAGTTAAATACCCGCAAGCTTTTAGATATTCTGCTGACAATACTCCTCCACCTGCTGCTCCTCTTAAGGTATTATGAGAAAGGCATACAAATTTATAATCGAATATTTTATCTTCCCTTAGTCTTCCCATAGTTATTCCCATACCATTTTCATAATCTCTATCTAAATTAGTTTGTGGTCTATTATCTTCAGTGAAGTATTTTAAGAATTGTTTCGGTGCACTTGGAAGGTTTAAAACAATTTCAGGTGCTTTAAAACTTTCCCATGCCTTTATTATTTCTTCTTTTGAAGGTTTCTTTTTAAAGTTAACAAAAACTGCTGCTAAGTGTCCATTTGTTACCGGCACCCGTATACATTGTGTTGTGATAATTGGATTTTGAGCATTTATAATTTTATTGTTTTCAACCTTTCCCCATATTTTTAATGGCTCATTTTCACTTTTTTCTTCTTCACCATCAATAAACGGGATAACGTTATCAAGGATTTCTGGACATTCATTAAAAGTCTTACCTGCTCCCGATATAGCTTGATAAGTACAAGCAAGAATAGTTTGTGGTTCATATTCCATAAGAGCATTAACAGGAGGCACATAACTTTGAATTGAACAATTAGGCTTTACTGCTATAAAACCTCTTTTAGTTCCTAAACGTTTCTTTTGACTTTCAATAATTTGTGCATGTGCTCCATTTATTTCTGGAATCAGGACAGGCACATCTTCTACATTTCTATTAGCTGAATTATTAGAAACAACTGGTGTTTCGTGTTTAGCATACTCCTCCTCGAGTAACTTTGTTTGTTTTTTATTCAAAGAAATCGCACAAAAAACAAAATCTACCTTATTACATATATCTTCTACCTCAAAAGCATCTTTTACGACCATATCTTTATATTTTTCAGGTAATGAAGTAGTCATTTTCCATCTATCTTTTACAGCCTCCTCATATGTCATTCCAGAGGAGTTTTTACTTGCTGCTAATACTGTCACCTCGAACCAAGGATGATTTTCTAAGAGACACGCAAACCTTTGACCAACCATACCTGTAGCACCTATTATTCCCACTTTCAATTTATTCCCCATTATTAATCACCTCTTAAAATTATTTTGCTTATCTATTATAGATATGATATCATCTATACATATATTAGTAAAATTGATAATTTCTATTAACATAATCAAATTTTTTGATGGAGATGATTATATGGATTTTAAGCAGCTCAATGCTTTTTTAACAATAAGCAAACTTCAAAGTTTTACTAAAGCAGCTGAAATATTAGGCTATGCACAATCTAGTGTAACAACACAAATTAAACTCTTGGAAAGTGAACTTGGAGTAAGACTATTCGAGCGAATAGGTAAAAATATTACTTTAACGCATGATGGAAAAAAACTCCTTCCATATGCAAAACAAATGCTAAAGCTATCAAATGATATAAAAAATACAGTATTCAACACGGAAACTCCAAGCGGAACTTTGACTATTGGTGCCGCTGAATCTTTATGTGTATTAAGACTTCCAGAAATTCTTAAAGAATATAAAAAGCTTTATCCGAGCGTTGAAATATCTCTAAAGTTTGGAAGCTGCGCTGAATTTAGACATTTCCTAAATGATAATATTATAGATGTAGCCTTTTCCTTAGGCATAAAAATAGATTCAGAGGAATTCATATCCGAAATCGAAGTTCCAGAACCTATGTTACTTTTAGCTTATCCCGGACATCCTCTTATAAATAAAAAAGAAGTACTTCCAAAAGATATTGAAACCGAGCCTCTCATTTTAACAGAAATGGGCTGTAGTTACAGAGCTGCGTTAGAGAATATTCTACATACCTGTAACGTAAAACCGAATATAACTCTGGAAACAGGAAGTGTTCAAGCTATTAAGCAATTTACAATGAGTGGTTTAGGCATAACTCTTCTGCCAAAAGTGGCTGTAGAAGATGAAATAACTACAAAAAAACTTATTCCTTTAAATTGGATCGGACCAAACTTTGAAATAATTTCTCAAGTTCTTTACCACAAGAACAAGTGGATTTCTCCAGCACTAAAAGAATTTCTTAAATTATCACGAGATTTTATGGATACCTATTCAATCTAATCATATCCATACACAGGTAGATAATAATAAACATAAAAAAACAGTTATTATTAAGATTGTCCTCACTTAATAATAACTTGTTTATTTTTTAATTATTTTAGTTTCTTTATCAATTCATTCATATCATCTGGAAGATTTGCTCTTAATGAAAGTACTTCTCCACTTCTAGGAGATTTAAAGTCCAATCCATAAGCATGAAGTGCCTGCCTTTTAATCAAATCGCCTTCTTCATCACCATATCCATATAAAGTATCTCCATAAATCGGATGCCCTAAATGACTTAAATGAACTCTAATTTGGTGAGTTCTTCCCGTCTCAAGTTTACATTCTACTAAACTTGATTCATCGTATTCCTCAACAACTTTATAATGAGTTATACTCCTTTGACCTCTCTCATCAATAACTCTCCTAATACCATTTTCAATTCCTTCAGGCTTATATATTGGTAAATCAATTGTCCCTTGTTTTTCTTTCATAATTCCATGAATTAATGCTAAATATTTTTTTTCTACCTTATTTTCGCTCATTTCTTTAGATAGCATTCCATGAGAAAATTGATTTTTAGCAATTATAATAAGACCTGATGTATTCATATCTAATCTAGAAACTAATCTAACTATGCAATTTTGGCCGCTCTCCATAAAATAATAAATTACTCCATTTGCAAGTGTCCCACTTTGATAACTTTTAGTTGGATGAACAACCATAAATGGCTTCTTGTTAACTACTAGAATATCTTCATCTTCATAAACAATATCTATATCCATCTTTTCAGGTGCTATATCTTGACTTTCATCTTTAGCCAGATCAATTTTAATAACTTCTCCTAAATTTAATACTCTATTCATTTTTACTACTTCACCATTAACAAAGATCCTTTTATCAAGAGAAGCACTTCTTATTAATCTGGTTGATAGTCCTAGCTCTACTTTTAAATATTCTCTTATCTTAGTTCCTTTTTCTATATTATCAACTTGTTTTTCTAAAATACTCATTTGATTGTTCTACTCCTCATGTAACTAAATTCAGAATAAATAATTATTTTATCCACAAACTTTGATTTAGTATCCTAATTTTACCCACAACTTATTCATCAAGTGTTGCAAAATCTTTACCTAAAATTATGATCACATCATAATCATTGTATTCTGTTTTATTTTCTTTCCTATCAGTATTTTTAATATTTAAATCTTGTAGAATCACCTGTAATTTATCATCATTATTTGAAAGTATGACACTTTTATCACTAAGTTCAGTATTGCCTGTATCAATTTTTTTATAGCCCATACTGTTTAATTCTTTTTCTTCTTTTGCCGCTAATCCATTAATCTTAGTTGCATTCAATATTTTTATTCTAATATCATCCTTTGATATGTTTTCTGGTAGGTTCCTAGAAGATGTAGACGAAACAAGTGATGATAAAATATCTTTATTTGCGCTCTTATCAAATATTAAAAATGATTCGCCATTTATTGTTTTAGGTGTTCCAGCCGTAGTTGCCATTATGGTATTTTCTTTCTTTATATTAGAAAACTTTAATCCATAATTTAAAACCTCAAAACTTGACATATTGGTTTCTATATTATCACCTAAAGCTGACATAATCTTAGGAACTCTAAACATTATAAAAGGACTTGTACATTTTTCTATAACTTTTGAAATAAATTTTTGTTGATTCTCTATTCTATCCAAATCCCCATTAGCAAAGCCGCTTCCATCATTATTCTTTCTCCATCTGAAAAATTCCTCTGCTTTTTTTCCGTCTAGAGTTACTGTTTCACCCGCTTTAAAATTTATATGGAGATTTTGGCCTTCATCATCATAGATCATATTTCTATCTATCTTCATCTCAATCCCTCCGATTGCATCAATAATTTCTCGGAAGGCATTATAATCAATTTTAACTATATAATTTATATTTACATTTAGTAACTTTTCAACCTCGGATTTTATTTTAGGATATCCAGCAATAGCATAAACCGAATTTATTTTAGCATTTTTGCCGTTAATATTAATTAACGTGTCTCTTGGAATTGATACAAGATGCATTTTTTTATTTTGTGGATTATAATTTGCAACCATTATTGTATCTGTCCTTTTTATTGATTGATTATCAACTTGGCTCGGATCCCCTATATCCATTCCTAGTAACAGTATATTAACTGGTCCATTTGATGACACATCTACACTCCTTGGCATCGATTTACTTCCTATTTTCATTAAGGCAGAAACTCCTGATACCATTGAAACAATAATAAAAGTCACTATAAGAGCAATTGCACCTAATACTACCTTTTCGGGTATCGTTGTAGAATCAGTATTTTTACTAAAAATTTTCGAGAACAAATTTTGCTTTTTTTTATTATTAGATCTTCTTCTCATGTACCCACCCCTCTTATGCTCTAAAGCAAGTTAATTAAATAACTCTTAAAACTTATTTAGCCTAGCTAACCTTCATATTTAATTAAAATTCTAAAAATTACCCTTTAAATTTAGAATCAAGTAAAAAATAATTTCTTGCTTTCATAGTATTTTCATCAATCAATAAATTTCTAGTTAATAAAAATTCTATACTACAAGTCAATCCATAATATACCCCTCTGTCTAGATCTTCAAACGTAAGTTTTCTTATATCCTCAACACCTTCAAATTTTCTACTTGGTTCAATCATATCTGCAATATAAATTATTTTTGTTAAAGTAGACATATCTTCTTTCCCTGTTGTATGCCACCTTACTGCATCTAATATCTCCTCATCGCCAATTCCGAGTTTATCCTTAGCAACTATATCAGCAATTATGCTATGCCATAAATTCGCATTGTTTTGTTCAACTTCAGATAAAATTATATTATTTTTCTCCATTATTTCTTTCATCGTATCTACTTTTAAATTTTTTGCAACATCATGTGCAAGACCCGCAATTTCTGCTTTTTCTTCAGATATTCCATTTAGCTTAGCTAACTTCTTAGCTGTATCAGCAACTCCTAAAATATGAGTATAACGTTTCTCCATTAAATTTGTCTTAAGATATGCTTTTATTTCTTCTATAGATAACAAAAATTATTCCCTCCTAATAGGATTTAACCTTTTATTAAACAGTTAAAGTTTTATTTACTTGAACTTACAAATTCTTATTTTTATTAATATATAACCCTTTTTCATAAATAATATCAACAACTTTTGGCGGTACAAAAAAATCTATCCTTTTATTCCTATCTACCAAACTCCTTATTTCTGTTGAAGATATCTCAAGCTGTTTTAAATCCAAAAATATTATTTTTCCATCATACTTTTCTTCTATTAATTGCTTTCTTTGGATCATTTCTTTCCTATTAATTCCTCCCCTTGAGAAAACTACAAGAGTGGCTAATGAAAAAATCTTTTTAGTTTCTTTCCATTTCTCAATGGTAAATAAGCAATCTGCTCCTGTTATAAAAAACAATTCTTTTTCTTCACCTACAGAATTTCCTTTAAAGTATTCCAATGTTTCATAGGTGAAACTAAGCCCACCTTTCTCTATTTCATAACTTGAAATAGAGAATTCTTTAAAAGGCTCTATAGCTGCTTTTACCATTTCATATCTCAGTTCAGAATCTGTAATTATATTATCAACTTTAAGTGGCTGCTTCCCAGCTGGCATGAAAATTACTTTATCTAAATTCAATTGTTCTTTAGCTTCATAGGCTATATATAAATGTGCATAATGAATAGGATCAAAAGTCCCACCAATTATACCATAACGTTTCATAAGCTTTCCTCCAAAAGTAAGACACACAAAGGAAATATAATCTCAATGTGCCTAAGGTGATTTAAATAAAAAATTCCTTTCTTATTATAACATGAACTATAGTTAAATATAATTTTTAATATCTTAAATTTTATATAGTGAAACCTTTCAGGTGAATCTGAATTTAGGAAAAGGAGTTTCCTCCTATATTTAGGAAGTGCTACGGATGCTAGCTATCGTATAAAAAGAGAAGCTTTATATAAGCTTCTCTTTCTTAATTATTCCCAAAAGTTTTGGATTTATTTAGTTGGTAATTGGATTTTTCTTTTCTTTTCATTACTTGATCTTTTATATAGGACTATTTTATTTCCAATTGCTTGTATTCCCTCGCATTTAACTGCTTTACAAATCATATCCGAAGTTTCTCTAGTTTCTAAACCACTATTTTCTAATACTTTAATTTTGATTAATTCTCTAGCTTCTAAAGCTTGTGAAACTTGTATTAGAAAGTTTTCTTCAACACCATTTTTACCAATTTGGAATATTGGTGACATATCGTTTGCTAAACCTCTTAGATAAGCTCTTTGTTTTCCTGTTAACATTTTATTAATTCCTCCTAAATCTTTTTTTCAACCCATAAGTTGTATTAATTATCCTTGGGGGCTTTATTTATAATGGAAACTCAACTCACATACGTTCGCTGAGTACTCACAGAGTAAGCGACCATCATCAAATCATAGATTTGAGATGTCTGCTTAACCGATTCACACAAAATCATAGATTGCACTGTGTGAAAGTTCGAGAACCCAAATGCAAGATTTGGACTCTCACTTTTGGTTCTCTGCTTAAAGTACATATTCAAATTCAAAATCATTTAATCTTACCATGTCTCCATCTTTAATTCCCATTTCTCTAATTTCATCAAGAATACCCTTATTTCTAAGAACCTTATGGAAATATCTTAGAGAATCTGCATCATTTACATTAACAGCACTTAATAATCTATCTACAAATGTACCTTCAACTATGTAAACATCATATCCTTCCTCTGCATTGTTTTCAACATGGATATCATAAGTAAATCTTTTTTCCTCTGGTATATATCTTTCATCTTCTGATATTTCTAATTCTTTAACTGGAATTTCTTTAAGCATTCTTGCTGCTTCTTTCATTACAGCATCAACACCTTCATTTGTGGCTGCTGACATTTTAAATATTTTATCAAATCCCATTTCTTGAACTCTCTTTTTAAAATCTTCAAATATTTCTTCATCATAAAGCATATCAGTTTTATTTGCCACTACAATCTGAGGTCTATCCCAAAGTTTAACTGAATATTTCTTTAACTCTTCATTAATTTTAACGAAGTCTTCAAATGGATCTCTTCCTTCAATACCTGAAATATCAACTATGTGTATTAAAAGTCTAGTTCTTTCAATGTGCTTTAAGAATTGTATTCCAAGACCAACACCTTCTGCTGCACCTTCAATTATTCCTGGAATATCTGCCATTACAAAAGGTTCAATTCCTTCAACTGCAACAACTCCTAGGTTTGGCTTTAAAGTAGTAAAATGATAGTTTGCTATCTTTGGTTTTGCTTTTGTTGTCATAGAAAGTAATGTTGACTTTCCTACATTAGGGAATCCTAATAATCCAACATCGGCAAGTAATTTTAATTCTAATATTATGTTTAATTCATCCCCTGGCATTCCTGGTTCCGCATAATGAGGCGCTTGTTTTGTAGCAGTAGCAAATTTAACATTACCTTTTCCGCCTTTTCCGCCTCTTAATAAAATTAATTCCTGTCCCTTATGAGAAAGGTCTGCAATGACTTTATTTGATTCTGCTTCCCTTATAATAGTTCCCATAGGTACTTTTATATAAAGATCTTTCCCATCTTTACCATAGCACTTCTGCCCACCACCATTTTGACCTTCTTCTGCAATAAATTTCTTTTTATATTTAAAATCTAGTAATGTAGTTATACCAGTTTCAACTTGAAAAATGATACTTCCACCTTTACCTCCATCACCACCATCTGGCCCGCCGAGTGGTACATACTTTTCTCTTCTAAATGAAATAGCACCATCGCCACCTTTTCCAGATTTAACAAAGACCTTGGCTTTATCTATAAACATATAATCACCTTTCTTTACATATTTCTTGCTTCATTTAATATAGCTGTACTAATAACAGTTTACCTTATTACAATACAATCTATTCTTTCCTAAAAAATCTCATCTTATTAGGCACATGAAAAAAATAGCAGCAAGTAATGATAATTTATTTCATGTCATAATAAGTTGTACCTTAACTATCAGGCTCACTATGAGGAAAAGTGAACCATACAATCCTTGACCTGTTATCTTCTTTCATATGCCTAAAAAAAGCACTCTTAAACTAAGAGTGCTTTATTTCTAAAATAATTATTCAGCTATTGCTTCAACGTCTACTGGGTAAACACTTGCTTTTTTCTTATCTCTACCAAGTCTTTCGAATTTAACAATTCCATCGATCTTAGCAAATAAAGTATCGTCTTTACCTCTTCCAACATTTTCACCTGGGTGGATCTTAGTTCCTCTTTGTCTATAAAGGATATTTCCTGCAAGAACAAATTCTCCATCAGCAGATTTAGCTCCTAATCTCTTTGATTGAGAGTCTCTACCATTCTTAGAACTACCTACTCCCTTTTTGTGAGCGAATAATTGAAGGTTCATGATTAGCATGTGACTACACCTCCTCTTTTATTAAAGTTATATATTCTCTACGTTTCTTTTGCCCTACCAATTGATCAAATCCTAAAATTACACTTTCCAAGCTTTTTTCAAAAGTTTTTAATAAAACTTGAGCTTGATTTAGTTCTTCTAGACTGAAATCTTGAAGATCTAATTTTAAGTATCCATCTTTTATTTCGTAAGTTGAATTAAGCTTTAAAACTTCATCCAATCCAACAATTACACTTTGAGATAAAACTGAGACTGAATTACATATCATATCAAAAGCCTCTCCTACTAAAGCAGAATCATTTGAAAAATCTCTGTCACCACCCATTGCATGACCGTTTATTACGAATCCAACAATGATGTCATTATGTTGTTTGATTTTTACTTTAACCATAATTTTATTATGCTTCGATCTTTTCGATTACTAGCTTAGTGTAAGGTTGTCTGTGTCCATTCTTTCTTCTATAGTCCTTTTTAGACTTATACTTGAAAACCACAACTTTCTTTGCCTTACCTTGTGCTGCAACCTTAGCTACAACTTTAGCTCCTTCAACTACAGGTGCACCAACTTTGATACCTGCGTCAGTTCCTACAGCTAAAACTTCGTTTAATTCAACTGTTGAGTCAACATCAGCGTTAAGTTTTTCAACGTATATTACGTCTCCTTCTTGAACTCTGTATTGTTTTCCTCCTGTTGCTAATACTGCGTACATTAAAACACCTCCTCATAACGGTCTCGCCACTTTTGGTACAAAGATTCAACTTTGTTTTACAATAAAACCTTACGTGCGCGGTCTACAAAAGCCAGTTTACCATAAAATTTCTCTCATGTAAAGAAGAATTTATGATAAATTTATAATTAATAATAAATAACAGGAAATTATTGATGAAGTTCCTATATAAATTAGACTTTCTCTATAGCCGTAACTTTATAATCTTTCAAATTGTCTTTCTGTGCCTGAAATATTAATGGTTCAATCTTATAACCTTCAATATTATCTACATAATTTAAATATATTTCTTTATCCAAAGCATCTATTTCTTTTATGAAATCAAAGATATTTTCTTTAATTTTATCTTTATAAACACTATCTACCTCAATATGAAAGCAATTTATTGAGTTTTCTTCCTGCATTCTTATTATTTCGTTCCTTATAAGACCTTCGATGTAGGATAATTTTAAAATTATACCTCTTCCTTTACATAAAGAACATTCTTCTTCCATATACTCATATATGCTTTTCCCCTGTCTCTTTCTAGCAATCTGAACTAAATCCAATTGAGTAAACGGGAATATTTTTATATTACCCTTATCTGGCTTTAGACTTTCCTTAAGTACATCCATAACAATATCCTTCTGACTTTTATCTCGCATGTCAATAAAGTCTATAACTATAATTCCACTTAAATTTCTAAGTCTTATTTGTTTCCCAATTTCTTTTGCTGCTTCCAAGTTAGTCTCTAAAATAGTCTTATTAAAACTTCTTTCTTTTATATTCTTTCCACTGTTAACATCAATTACGTACATGGCTTCTGTTCTATCAATTATTATATATCCTCCACAGGGCAAATTAACTTTATTATGTCGTAATTTTAGTAATTCTTTTTCTATCCCATAGAAGTCAAAAATATTTCTATATCCTTCATATTTTTCTACCTCAAGATTTTCCTGACCGTTAATAAAATTAAATATTTTTTCATAATCTATCTCATTATTAACATAAATTTTTGTAATTTCTCCACCAAAAGAATTCATTAAAAGCTTTTTTAATGTTAAATCTTCGCCATAAAGTTTCTTTAAACCTAATGAATGCTTCATTTTTCTATCTATATCCTGAAATTCCTCATAAAGCTTAGCTATTTCTTTTTTAAGAACATCTATCTCCACATTAGCACCTTCTGTTCTAACTGTTATACCTGCGCCTATTAATGGTTCAAGATTATTCAAAATATTATTTTTCTTTTCTTTATCTTCTATTCTTTTAGAGAATTCTATTCCTTCTTCATAACAATTTAAGACAACATGTTTCCCGGGAATTGATACTTTAGAACTTAATTTAGCTCCCTTATCATTAAGAGGTTCTTTTATAACCTCTACTAGTATTTCATCACCTTTTTTTACCCCTTTAACCTTTAATTCATCACTGTAATACATGTAGCCTTCTTTATCTAAACCTAAATCCACAAATATAGAATTTATTGCTGGAAGTATATTTTTAATTCTTCCTTTATAAATTTCTCCTATTATAGGCTCATCTTTATTTTCCTCTACAATACTTTCAATCAACTCTTTATTTGATTTAACAGCTATTCTTAAAAGTTTATCTCTTCTCTCAATAAAAATCTCTTTCATTTTTATAACACATCCTAGTCACTGCACAATTCACAGCTAATGATACAAAAAATCGGCTAAAATCAATGATTGTTCATTAATCGCTGTGAATTATACTTTATATATTAAATTATCTAACTCAATATTTGTATTCAGTAAAAGTTTATATACATTTGTATAGTGGCAGAAGTTTATTTCCTTTATAAAAATACATTTCTTCTCTTTTTATATTAACAAATGAATCCAAAAGTGCATTTGAAGTCTTTTCTTGAATATAGCTAACAAGTAAATCTGCACTTAAATGTTCTCTACTACCTGTGCTTATAACTACATTTAAGATTAAAAATTCATCTTTAATCCAAAAGCTAAATTCTTTAACCAAAGGTCTTATATTTACTTCTTTTTCGCCTTTTTTACTTTTCTTTACTGTATTCCATTCGTTAAATTCTAAAAGTTTATTCACTTCCTCTTCTAAATTTGAAACTTCTGAATATTTAATTTTTATAGTATATCTTGCTGCATCTATTAATGCCATAGCCTGTGGAACTTTCTTTTCTCCCTCTTTATAAGGAATTGCAAGTGCACTTATGTACTTTATCCCACTTGGTGCAGTTTGATTTAATTCATCCACAATTTCCTCTTCATTCATTTCAGTTGTTAACACCATATCCATATATTCGCCACTTGAATACACTCCAACTGATAGAGGCTGAGCTATTGATGTATTCATATGTGGATTAAACCCTTGAGAATATTCTATAGGTAATCCCGCTCTTCTAATATTTTTTTGAATAGTTTTAAGTACATCTAAATGAGATATAAACTTAATATTTTCCTCTTTAGTAAATTTAGTTAGGTAACGCAATTTCAAAACACTCCCCATTCTTAAAGTTCACATTAAATCCACATCCTGTACACCCTTCTCTACAGTTTTGTGTTAACTCAACCTTTTTAGCTTTCTCATTTTCTATTTCTAAATATTTTCTGTTTACTCCGATATCAATGAAATCCCATGGTAACACTTCATCATAACTTCTTTCTCTATATGCATAGAAGTCTACAGTTAAATTACATTCCTCCATTGCTTCCATCCATACATCAAACTTAAAGTGTTGATCCCAACCATCAAATCTAGCGCCTTTTTCAAAAGCCTTAATTAAAACTTCACATAATCTTCTATCGCCTCTTGCAAATATAGATTCCATTACAGATGTTTTTTGTTCATGATAATTATAAACTATACATTTAGATTTAATTGAAGACTTAACAGCTTTAATTTTTTCAGTAACGTCTTCAAATCTTGCCATAGGTGCCCACTGGAATGGAGTAAATGGCTTAGGTATAAGTATTGATGTACTTACTGTAAGCCTTAAGCCTTTATTATTATTTATCTTATTAGGAACTTGTTTATATCTGTATACAATTTTTTCTGCTAATTCACCAATACCTCTGCAATCTTCAAGTTCTTCATAAGGAAGCCCAACCATAAAATAAAGCTTAAGAGTCTTCCATCCAGCTTCAAAAGCACTTGTAGCAGCCTCTAAAATCCTCTCTTCAGTTAATCCTTTATTTATTATATCTCTCATTCTTTGAGATCCTGCTTCCGGAGCAAAAGTTAAGCCTGTTTTTCTTACTTTTTGAATATCTTTAAGTAAATCAACTGAAAAAGCATCTACTCTTATTGATGGGAGAGCTACTCCCACTCTATTATCTTCATGCTCTTCCATTAAATCTTCAATTAGTCCCTTTATGTCTGAATAGTCACAAGTACTTAATGATGAAAGAGAAATTTCCTCATAGCCTGTATTTTTAACTAATTCTCTAGCCAGATTTTTTAAATCTTCTCTAGTTTTTTCTCTAATTGGTCTATAAATCATTCCAGCCTGGCAAAATCTACAACCATTTGTACATCCTCTAAATAATTCTAAAACAATTCTGTCATGAACAATTTCTGAATATGGAACTATTATCTTTGTTGGAAAATCTACTTTAGTATAATCATTTATTATTCTCTTTCTTACAGTTTTAGGCACATCATCATACTTTGGTTTAAATTCTTTAATTGTATTATCTTCATTATAAACAACATCATATAATGAAGGTACGTATATACCTTGAATTTTAGATATCTCTCTTAAGAATTGCTTCTTATTTCCCTTGTACTTTTTATAGACATCTAAAACATCGTTCATCATTTCTTCGCCTTCACCAATTTCAAAGAAATCAACAATATCGTATAATGGCTCTGGATTATATGCACAAGGACCTCCGGCCATAACTATAGGTTCATCTTCGCCTCTTTCCGATGCTCTTATAGTGATTCCTGACATATCTAACATATTTAAAATATTTGTATAACTCATTTCATATTGTAGAGTAAATCCTAAAATATCAAATTCTTTTAATGAATCCTTAGTTTCCAATGCAAATAAAGGTATGTTATTCTTTCTAAGCTGCTCTTCCATATCTGGCCATGGTGCAAATGATCTTTCGCAGTATGTATCGCTTCTTTGATTTATAGTATGATAAAGTATTCTGCTTCCTAAATGAGACATTCCAACTTCATAAACATCTGGAAAACAAAACGCAAATCTTATGTCGACTTCTTTTGGGTTTTTAACAATCTCATTTAATTCTCCACCAGTATATCTACTTGGCTTTTCAACCTTAAATAAGATATCATCTGAAATTTTATTCATTAATAAATTTCCTCCTTAAACACACTTTCTTATATAGTGATTTATCTCTAAGTTTAGTAATTTTATAGCTTCTGTATAAGTAAAATTTAGAATCTTTTATCCAGGATAGATTCCATGTAATGTAATTATCACTCAACTTTAACCAAAAATTAATTTTTACTAATAATTTTATAGTTTTGTGTTTGCTATATATAGATAAAAAAGAAGTATAAACACCTTTTACTGCCATACTTCTTAATTTACTCTCCCTATTCTAACACAATTAATTGTTATTGGGAATATTCTTGTTATTATCAATAATCCCACCCTAACACCATTGCTAAACATGAAAATACGATAATTTAAGTATCATTTTCATGTTTAGTAATTTATTATGGGTTCTTTTTATAAATCATGGAGAGTATCAAAATCTTTTTTCGAAGCTATCTTACTATATCTCCAATCTACTATCCACAAAACAAATGACAATCCGGCATTAATACCGAATATAAATCCAAACATTCCATAAATACGTAGTTTGTCAAAAAAGTCTCCTGCAAAGGAATTGAACAATATATCAATTTCTTTTGGATTAAGTAAATCAATTTGTTTATTACTAATATTCTTTAAATTTATTTCCTGTAATATCGGAACAATATAGTCACTAATTGAATTTAATCCTGTATGTATCGTTTTATTTGTTAAGTAATCTTTTGTATCTTTTGATATGAAATCAAAGTTACTGTTAATTGCATTTTCCAATACTTTTGCAATTAATTTTCTATTTCTCTCATTAAACTCTACATTTGCAAGCGTATATTTTATAATTCTATCGATATCTTGATTTAATATATTTTCATCAGAAATTTGTTCAACTTTCAATTCTGAAAGTGTATTATCATAAAAACTTCCTAAGAATAAAGATAGATATTTTTCAGTTTCTTCACTTTTGGAAATTATATTTAATATGTTACTTACGCTTGCTTCAATTTCTGCACAAGTAATTCCTTTAAACATAACAGAATTGTATGAATCAAGTAATTTGCTTATCACTCTTTCATCTAAAAACTCTCCTATAGTTTTTGATAAAGCATCTCTATTGACATTTATATTATTATAAATGTCCTCCTTTACACTATTAACCTCATTGTAGAATTTTTTATGAACCAAATCTAAGCTGCTTAAATTACATAATTCAAGGTATTCTATAAGCGGAGCTCCCATTAATGAATCTAAGATTAAATTACTTGCATTGCAAATATACCTTTTAGAATCCATGCTTTTACTTAATTTTTCGAATATATTATCTATTAGCATTGCTACATCAATTTCTTCTGCTTTTATCTTTAAATTACTTACCTTCACAGGATAGATGCTTTCATTTAGCGTTACTCTTGCTACACTAACAACCTTCTCTGTCTCATCATTAAGCATTGCTGGCAGCTTTTTATTTAGAACAATAGCAACAGCCTTATAGGCTATATCGTCTCCACCAAAAGTTGAATAAGCTATCTTTTCAAAGAAATTAAGTTCACTTTTAATTGTTTCTTGCACATTTTCAGCAATGATATCCTGCTTATTTTGTAAATAAACTATTAGTTTCTTTGTAATGTAAGCTGTTAGCACATGTAAATTATCGTCAATAATTCTTTTAACTTTTCCATTAAACATTGAACCAATGTCATTCTCTTCATTTAATTGGTCATGTAACGATTTTTTTATTAAGTTACTTAAATACATTTTGAAGTCATTAGAAAAATATCTATAAGCTTTCTCTTCAGTATTAAATTTTATTTTTCTAATTGAATCTTCGCAAAAAATTTCGCTTAGTGATTTCTTTATCCCTTGGGCATAACCTTCTTCATACCTCTGAATAATTAAATCTATAAAATCTATATTTCTAATATCATTGAGCTTATCTTGAAGCAGCTTATCATTTTCCTTTATAATATATTTTTTTATCTCGATAGCTGCTCCTTCTGGCACAATAGTATTAACTTTATAATTTGAAGAGAGTTTGCTTTGTGCAAGCTGTGTAAAATGATTTATAGTATTATTAATGCTGCCAATTAACTTAGGTACCATATTCAAAATATAGTCCTTCTTAATGAAAGTATTAACTTTACTTTCCGATAATTTACTTGAAATTCTTTTAGACACTTCTGAACTATCATCACAATATTTTAGTATCTTCTCATAAATATATTTCGTTAAATCTTCCTTCTTACTTCTAACAAAATTGATTAGAATCTGATAATTATTATTTGCAACTAAAGTCATTAATGCTGATTGAGTATTATTTTTATGGGCATTAAAGCTTTTATTAATTTCTTCTCTGTTTAATAATTCTTCATCAATTAATTTAGCCATTCCCATAGCAAATTGGTTTTTATGTGCAGGTATATATCCTAAAGCGAACTTCTTAAAGAATGGTATTTTGGCTATAATTTTATTTTCTTTGTATGGATGGAATATCATCCATAGAGCTACCACATTTGTTATATACCCTATAAAAGCCATAACTGCAAGTGATAATGCACCATTAAAGAAGTCACTTGGAAACCCATATCTTCCAATAGAATTTGGAAATGCTAATTGATATATTACTCCTACTACTGTTCCAAGAACAGCTCCAAAAACAGAAAGAGGTTTAAGCTGATTTCCCATAAAATCTTGAACAATATCACAAATTTCATCTTCATCGTACTTGCTTAAATTATTCTTCGCAAACTTTTTAATATTTCCATTTAACAAATTTGGAAGCTTTGAAATCAACATAGGATAGCCTTTATTAATTAAAATATCAGCTAGTTGATCTCTACTAAAATACTTATTAACTAACTCTATAACTTCATAATTTTTATATTTATCCACAGATTCGTTATAAAGACATATCGAATTATCCACAAAGAGTTCTAATATATCCCCTTTATAACTTGCTAATGCACTTGTTAAATTTACATTTTTAATATTTAAAGCTATAGTTTCTATTATGTTTTCACTATATATATCTTTATTCTTTTTAAGTAGTTTACTAGTTACTCTTCCAAATGTTTGAGAAAAACCAGAAACATTGTTGTATGTAAATAATTGAGATAGCTTTTTACTAAATAATTCATTACCTTTTGAATTTATAAATTCTGCAACTAAATTATTGAGCTTTTCTCCAAGCTTATTTCTATTTTTAATAATATTTTTATAAAGCCTTGGTTTAAAGTTACTATGAAATAATTCTACTAAATCAAAATTAACAACCTTATGTATTTTCTTTGAGAATTGGACTTTTATTATAGCTCTTAAGATATCTTTTCCATGAGATGCAAATTGCTTAGCTATAATTTCAATTATTTCTTCAGATGTTAATAAACTTTGTTTTTCCAACGATTCTACTATATCTTTAACTTTTTTATTCTTTAAGTAGTCAATAATAGAATTAGCCAACTTACCATATGAATCATCATCTACACTATTGTTAATATAACTTATAATTTTATTAACAATATTATTTTTAGATGAGATATCTCCCATAAGTGCGCCTCTAACTTTTGAAACTATAAGCTTCTTAATATTTTCATCCATATTATCAATTGCTTCGTCAATAGCAGACTCGATCATTTCATCAAAAGATTCCTTATTGCTTGAAATCCATTCTGAAATGTAAGGCATAACCTTCGGAACGATTGTTTTTATGAAATGGGTAAGTGACTTTTCTGTTTCTTCTGGAAGCATTTCATAAATTGTAAAATCAATGCCTTTTCCAATTAAGACAATCTCATTAATAATATTTAGTATTAATTCCCTGCCTTTTGATGAATCGATGAAATCACTAACCTTATTAGATAATTTTAAAGCTATTTTATCTTGTTCATCACTAGAAATAAATTGATTAATTTCATAATCTCCAAGCAAACCTTGCAATTTAGTAAGAGTCAAATCAATATTTATTGCCGAAAAAATCTTATCTAAAAATATCTTGCACGCTTCGTCATCTGCTAATATGTCATCATTAATAATTTTTATAATGCATTCTCTAATATTATTAATTAATTTGTTTTGAACTTCCTCTGGAAAAATATCAGCTAAAGTCATATTGGAATTTTCGTTATAAAGCTTAGAAATGAAATCATCTAATGAATTAGTATTTTCTAGTTCATTAATCAATAAATCATAACTTGAATTTACTATTTTAGAAATTTGATTTTCGCTTAGGACGTCATTTAAATTAATATTAATCATTAAATTATCTAACAATTCCGGCAAAACTTCATTTAAATTATTTCTTACAAATTCTTCACTCTTAAATACACTATTTGAAAAATCACCTATTTCATATAACTTTGTATTACCAAAACTTTCTTTTAAGTCTCTTTCAAAAAAAACTGCTGCAATCTGCTCAATATACGGATTTAGATTTTTATTCAAAATTTCAGCTTTTAAAGTTCCCGCATTTATTATATCTCTTTCCACTAACTCGCTGATTTCTTCTATGAATTTTTCTTTCTTCTTTTTAATTACTCCCCCTAATTTTAAAGGAGTATACTCTTTAAATAGCATATCTACAGCATACTTATTAGTAATATATCCTGCTACTCCCCCTGAAAATCCTTGAAAGATTAATAGTAAAATTGATGTCAACATGAACTACTCTCTCCTTGTTTACTCAATTATGATTTAATTTTTTTAAATATATCAAATTGATTTTTTCTTTTAATCATAATTATACTAATTTATGAATTTCATTTCCACACCTATAGTATAGCCAATCAATCATATAGAATTACATACTAACAAATTAAAGGTATTGTGAAGAACTTAAAGTGAAGCAATGAACAACTGAAATAGAATACTTGCATGAATATAGCCTTACTTTAAGCTTTCTACTAAATAAAGAAAGTGACTATATGTTTTTACGCAGCGTTCATTAGAAGATTTTGCTGGCTATGATTCTTAGAATGTAAGTTGTTCCAAATGTGCTTGTTCAAAGCGTAGTCTTTGAGGCAAGCACTTTGGGCACAACTTATATTCTTAGAATCATCCAGCAAAATCTTCAAGGAACCGGAGTAAACACATATGGTCACTTTCGGTTATTTAGCAGTAAACTTAAATCAATCTCTTACTGCAGTATTTTTATATTCCAGTTATACATGATACCTTTATTTTGAGTTACTTTTTATTAGGTTATATATAATTGTGGCCGCTTGAGCGTTAGTTATATTTCGAGTTCCATTAAAGTTTCCATTATTATCTCCCCTAATTATATTAAGTCCATAGCACATTGCTGCATAACCCTTATATTGTTCTTGTACATTGTCCTTAAATGGGTTTATAAATACTTCTGGATGAGCTGCTACTTTATCATATCCGAGGAACCTCACTATATATTTTGCAGCATCTTGATTAGAAACAAATGAACTAGGAGACTTTTCCTCTTTTTTTATAATACCGCTTTGCATAAGCATATCGTAAAATTCATCATCATTCAAATTACTTACCGAAGAAGAATATAAATATTTTAGAAAATTAATTTGATTGATATTCATATCAGGATTAAATTTATCTCCTTCAAGATAATATCCATTATCCAATAGTTCTTTTACTGTTTTTTCGCTCCAATGTCCAACTATATCAGTATAACTTGGTACTTTATTTTCCTTGTATACTTGTCCTGTGAAATCTAATCTTGTGCCATTTATCGGATCTATGATATAGCCTTCATTTAACCTAGTGAAATTATACACTAATCCAATTTTGTTTTTATCTATCATAGTATATTGTAATGAGAAACCTGAGATATTCTTTATCTTGTTAAAAGCTTGTTCTTTACTGATAGCTTGGCTTATATCTGGGAACGAAGCGTCATCATACCAGTTACTATCATATCCAATAATTTTTCCTTTTGTTTTATCAACTTCAACACGCAATGAATTACCTGAAAACTCTATCCCGTTTACTAGACGAACATAATTTAAAGAATAAATATTTCCATCTTGAATAACACTAATTTTTAAAATTGGATTTTCAATATCTTCATATTTTGTTTTTGCAAATTTATCTGGTGTAACTTTCTTTAAAAAGCTTTCTGCTATATTTTTTGCTTCGTCTTTAGTCATATCTTTATTACTTGAACTTTCAAGATTATATGAGTGTATTGAGATTACTTCACCGGATTTAGCATCTACCGCACCATAAGCGTTATCAAAAGAAATATACCATATATATCCTTGATTAATCTCATTTTTATTTAAAGATATATCTCTTACTTTCATATCAGATGTTATTATATCAGAGGTTCCTTTAAGGATACTTTCTGCTTTCTCTTTTGAAATAAGATTTGCTACATTATTAACTGCCTCTGTTTCTTCCTTAGTTAATTCTTGATTTGTTTTCATGACATTATTATCTGAAGCTGCTATCCCTGCATAATCTCCTTTGCCATTTGGAAATAAACCTCCTCTTACAAGAGATATAGCCTGTCCTGTTTTTGCATCAATAGCACTATTAACATTGCTGTCAATTGAATATCCAGCAAAAATTTTCATTTTCTTTTCTTTATAATCATAGTAAGAGTAGTATTTTAAATTAACTCCTAACTTTTCTAAATAAGATTTTTCAGCTGTTACCGAATCAATTATTCCCTCTAAAGATGGATATTCAGTTCCATTAATTTCTGGATTCTCTCCATTAAAATAAGTGATTTCACCACTATATTTATTTACACCTATATTTATATTAATAAAACTAACAGGAACTTCATTCACGAACTCTTGATAAGAAAAATTATACTCTTCACCTGAAATAATATTGTCATTATTATCAACTTTTTTCATTTGGGCTGCATATTTAGGAGTTACTTTCTTCAAAAACTCTTCCGCTAAAATCTGTGCTTGGTCCTTCGTAACTTTAGCCAATCCCGAATTATTATCAATACCTGTATACTTGTTATATTCATATAAAAAACCGTCTTCTCCAACAGATGCGGCTACGTAACCATTCTTTCCTTCTTTTTCCGCCCAGTTAAGTCTCCATAATCTCATTTTACCAGTGCTTGTTTCACGTTCGCTCGAACTATGTGTAAATTCAGTATAAGTATCCGGTACTGTTACAATATTTTTTGCCGCCACTATTGCCTTTTCAAGGCCCTTACTATCTTCTTCTGCTCCAAAAGCCTGAATAGAGATATTAGATAGCATTAAACAAATTGTCAGTATTAAACTTAAGGTTCCCTTTTTTTTCATAATGCACACCTGCCTTTATATTATTCTACCTATATTTTACATCAATCACATCATAATTGTCTTGAAAAAAAATTTACTTTATTCCTCTATCCCCCTTCTAATACTAATACGATTTATATTAGGAAAACTTTGCATTAATATATATTTTTTTTTTAATTTATACTTAATCTAAATTATAAGCTTTTAATTTACACCTAAATGCTCGTTCATAAAAAACCTAATTAAATTAAATACCTTAAATAGCTATTTTTATTCTAAAGTTATGGGATAAGTTTCTTATTATAAAGCTTATTAACTAGTTTGAATTTATAATCCTTGTTGGGTAAATCCGCCATGAATAAAATATATAACTAAGATAAAAATATTGATATAATAATAATTTTTTAAATAAAATATCTGTTAATAATATCAACATTGCTTTATAATCTCTCACTATATATTTTTATTTAGATAAAGGAGAACTCTTTATGAAAGCATATATTACAACATTAAGCACAGATAATTACGTTACCGGAGTAATTAACCTAAAAAAATCTTTAATGGCAGTCAATAGCAAGTATCCTTTATTCGTTTACGTTGATAGATTCCTAAAAAAAGAAACATTTGATAAACTACAACAGTATAATATAGAATATATAATTCAAAAAAATAAAATAGAATTACCTAATAACATACTTGAAAGTAATACTAAAAATGGTGTAGCTCACTGGACTAATACATTTATAAAATTGGATTTATTTAAACTTATAGAATTCGAAAAACTTGTTTACTTAGATTCCGATATGATGATTTTTGAAAATATAGATGAGTTATTTGACAAACCTCATATATCAGCTGTTGTCGCAGGAAAAGAATATAAGGGAAATGAGCAGTGGGAAGAATTCAATTCAGGCTTAATGGTAATAGAGCCAAAAAAAGACGCTTTAATAGGTATAGAAAAACATATTGAAAAAGTATCAAAAGAAAAAGCTTCTTTTGGTGATCAAGATATCTTAAATTCATTCTATAGTGATTGGAAGTATAAGTATAACTTACATCTTAATCCTCAATACAATATGTTTGCAATATACACGGATTATTACGTAAAAAAATTAGGTTTTAAGTTATCAAATAAAAATATTAATAATAAAAAAGGAAACCTAATCAAAGTAGTTCACTTTACTGGCAGAGATAAACCATGGATGTTATCAAAAAAAACAATATTAAGGAAATTATGCAGTTTACTTGTCCATCATAGAAATACTGAATTAAAAATATACTTAAAATATTTCAGATTATATACAGATT
>NZ_MZGT01000058.1 GCF_002029255.1 Clostridium chromiireducens | reverse complement strand
CTATACATAAGTAATGTAATAATATTCAACATTTATAAAATAAAGGTTGGAAGTCTAAACTATACCTCCAACCTTACCAAATGATCATATTACTTTTTGAAGTTTACACAAAAATCTTGACAGACTCGCGGAATTGGAACAACTTTCAGTTAAGATATGCAGCAGCTTATTTTTCAATGCCTGACTCCACATATATGTATTCTATTTCTTTGTTATGCTAGCACTTCAAGTATTTTATTTCACAGGTATATCTAAAAAGATTATATGTTTATTGTATTATTAAGCATACAGATTATACTAAAGATTATAGATATACTTCATTAAATGCATTGATAATCGAAGAAATATAAAAATACTTGCAGAAATATAGTCTTAATTTAAGTTTGCGGCTAAACAAAGAAAGTGAGTATATGTTTTTACGAAGCGTTCATTAGAAGATTTTGCTGGTTATGATTCTTAGAGTGTAAGTTGTTCCAAATGTGCTTGTTGAAAGCGTAGTCTTTGAAGCAAGCACTTTGGGTACAACTTATATTCTTAGAATCATCCAGCAAAATCTTCAAGGAACCGGAGTAAACACATATATTCACTTTCGATTATTAAGCAGTAAACTTAAATTAACCTCTTACTGCAAGTATTTTTATATTTCGAGTACCTCAAAATTACTTTAAATTTAAAGCAGAAATTAATTTTGCTAAATATTCATATGGTAGTTCCACGGAACCAATGTCTCCATGACGAGTATCTGTCTCTAAATCACCATGAAAATCAGAACCACAGGTTGTTAACAGATTATTTTCATTTGCTATTTTTACAAATTCTTTTGTCTCGTCTTCTGAATTCTGGAAGTAAATTGATTCCAGGCCATCAAGATTCATTTCTAAAAAATCATGTATATTAGTATGACGAATTAATTTAGGATGAGCTAGAAATACAAGAGCATTATATTTTTTTAAGAGCTTTAGCCCATCAGTTGTAGATAACTTCAATGTAGGCACGTAGGCTTTGCAACCTTTTCCAATAAACTTATCAAATATTTCATCCATTTCATATGGGTAGCCACATTTAATTATCTCTCTTGCGATATGAGGTCTTGCAATTGTATCTTTAGCTTCTTTAAGAATCTTTTCAAAATTTATTTCTATATTATATTCCTCTTTAAGTTTGTCAATCATCTTTTTTGCTCTAACGATTCTGTGATTTTTAATGTTGTCTAATTCTTTTGCAAGATCATCATTTTTAAAGTTGTCATCCTTAAAAAAACCTAAAATATGTATACTTTCATTATTATGTTGTGTTGAAAGTTCAATACCAGGTATTACAACTACATCATGTTTGTAACTCTCTTCTATAGCTTCGTTTAAGCCGGTTAGAGTGTCATGATCAGTTATGGCTAAATATCTGACATTATTTTTATGAGCTCTTTGAACAACCTCCTTTGGAGAGAGAGTCCCATCTGAAGAAGTAGTATGAACATGGAAGTCCACTTTAAGCATAAATTTAACCCCCTATTTTTATGGATTTTTAGTTACAAAATTATAATAACATAATCATATCATAGTAGATGAACATAAGTATATGAATAAATATATCTGTTTTACAAAATCAATTTAAAAATATATTTTATTATAATAAATTACTACTAGTATATGATTTAGAAAATAATAGATGCGTATATAAGAAATTGTGTCTTTAAAACTTATAAATTAAGGTTTTTAAGCTGAATTTTTTATTTTTTAACATTTAAAGCATACACTTTACATAGAAATATTAGAGGTCATATTTCTAATAATTTGAAAGAACTATAGTAAAGCAATATATTATATTGGAGGAATTAAGTTGACTAGTAAGGAACGATGTCCACTTACAGAAGTTAAAAAACATACTGCAAGGAGACTAGTAAATGATGTTGCGGGAATGGTTGAAGATACCAAGAAAGTAAACGCTATATGGCTGGAAGTAACAGGTTGTTCAGGAAATATAATATCATTACTTAATAGTGAAAATCCAGGACTTTATGATATTTTAACTGATATGGTGAATTTCACGTATAACAATACACTTATGGGTTCAGAAGGAGAGTTTGCTTTTGAAAAATTTTTAGAGACATTGGATACGGAGTTTATATTATTAGTAGATGGAGCAGTTTCAACAAAAGAAAAGGGCCGTTATAACATTGTGGCAAATTATAATGGAAAAAACATTACAGCATTAGAGGCAATACAATTAGCAGGTGGAAAAGCAAAGTATGTTGTTGCTGTAGGAACTTGCGCTTCTCACGGAGGTATATCTGCTGCAAAACCTAATCCATCAGAAAGCAAAAGCGTGCAAGAAGTTCTAAGCCGCCAGGTTATAAAGCTGCCAGGATGTCCATGTCATCCTGATTGGGTAGTTGGAACGATAGCACATTTAGTAGGGTATGGTATGCCACAATTGGATGATGAGGGAAGACCTCTTCTTTTTTATGGAGTTACAATTCATGATACTTGTACAAGGCGTGGATTTTTTGATAAAGGCATTTTTGCACAAAAATTTGGTGAAGAAGGATGTATGTTCAAACTTGGGTGTAGAGGACCTGTAACAAAAACGGATTGTCCAAGGAGAAAATGGAATGGATATGTTAATTGGCCTATTGGAGATAACACAAATTGTATTGGATGTGCGCAATCAAAATTCCCAGATGGAATGGAACCTTTTGTAAAGTATTAGGAGGAATTATGGGTAAAACAATAACTATAGATCCAGTAACTAGAATTAGTGGATTCTTGGAAATAAAAGCAGAAGTAGAAGGGAATACAATTGCTAAAGCAAATGCTAGTGGATTGCTTTTTAGGGGATTTGAAAAAATGCTAAAAGGAAGGTCGCCTTTAGATGCAGTGTATTTTACAGAGAGAATTTGTGGAATATGCTCTACAGCTCATTCTATGGCTTCTACTTTAGCTTTAGAGGATGCATTAAAAGTGACAGTTAGTTTGAATGATAATTATATTCGAGATATTATGCATGGCTTTGAATTTGTACAAAATCATTTAAGACATTTTTATTTACTTTCAATGCCAAGCTACGTAGAAATATCAAGCATAAAACTAGTAGAAGAACAACAATATACTGATTACAGACTTCCAGAAAGAATAAGCAAAAAAATAGAAGGAGATTATATTAAAAGTATTGAACTTAGTAGATTAGCTCATGAAGGACTTGCACTTCTTGGAGGAAAGGCTCCTCATAATCATGGGATTTTTGTGGGAGGAGTTACGGTAAATATAGATGCATATAAACTTGAAAAAGTGAAGAGTATTATTAGAAAGGTAGAGTCTTTTGTAAAAAATATAATGATAGAAGACGTAGGAATAATTTCAAAATATTATTATGATTATTTTAAGAAGGGTGAATCTTATCCAAATTTTATGACCTATGGTACTTTTGATAAGTATGAAGATACAGAAATCACATATGTTAAACCAGGAGTAATGAAGGATAATATTAAAGATAATTTAGAACCAGATAAAATAACAGAACAAATCCATTATTCTTGGTATAAAAAAGATGCAGGTATAGAGGAAGTGGACTTGTCTAAATTAGATGCATACTCTTTTATAAAGGCTCCTCGTTATTTAGGTCTACCTATGGAAGTTGGTCCGTTAGCACGGTTAATTATTAGCGGAGAATACACAAATGGACATTCCTGTATGGACAGAAATATTGCAAGGGTGTTAGAAACAAAAAAGATACTTGGAATAATGAAGAACCTTGCTGAAAGGGTAGAACTAAAACCAAATAATCAACAGGTCTATAATATTCCAGAAAAAGCTTATGGAGTTGGAATGATAGATACTACTAGAGGTGCACTTGGACATTGGATTGAAATAGATAAAAATGTTATTAATCATTATAATATCATAACACCTTCTGTATGGAATTTATCACCTAAGGATGCATCAAGTCTTCCAGGAATTACAGAAAGAGCCTTGATTGGAACTAAATTAAATAATGTTAAAGAACCTATAGAAATTGGTCGTATTGTAAGATCCTTTGATCCTTGTGTATCTTGTGCAACTCATTTAATTGGAGCAGCAGGAGACACAGAAATAGTAGAGGTTTTAGTTTGAATATAGATGAAAATAGAGAAATTATTATAAGAAATAGAAGTTCTGATATAAAGGTTATTGCTATTGGAAATATGTTAATGAGAGATGATGCGATAGGCATTGAAGTGGCAAAAGATATAGAAGAAAAGCTCTTAGGAAAAGAAATTGAAGTTATTTATGCTGAAACTGATGCTCAATATGGAATTTCTAATATACAAGAGGATAATTATATTTTTGTTTTAGATGCGGCATATTACGGAAAGGAGCCAGGTGAAATTACTTGCTTGCCACTAAATGATTTCATTTCAAAGAAAAAAGGATGTTCACAGCATAATTATAGTTTTTTAGATTTATTGAAACTTTATTATCCTTGTGTTAAAGGCGAAATTTGTGCAATTGAAGTTAAAGAAGTTGAGTTTGGAATCGGATTAAGTTCTGCATTGCAGGAAAAATTAAAAGTCATTTCTAAAGACGTTTTAGATAAAATAGAAAAATATATTATAAATAAGTGTAGGGAGTGAAAAATATGCACGATACTATTTTGTTGAGTAAGATTTCCCAGGAATTAAAAAAAATATGTGCAGCTAACAATATTAATAAAGTTAATACATTTACTGTTATAGTGAATCACAGGAGTCATGTTAATGAGGATAATCTTTATGAACATCTTAAGTATGAGGAGTGTGATTTAATTGGAGAATGGACAAAAATTTATGTGGAGAGAGAAGATATGCAGGATCAAATTGCTATTCTTAAAAACATTCAAGGTGAACAAAGCTAAGACATAATTAAAAATAGAATAACGTAAAACTATAAAGATTAGAGCAGGATATTAGTCTCGCTCTATTTTTTTATAATTTAAACTATAATAGAATCATTAAATCTACAGAAAAGGCGTAAATTTGAACAATAAATTTAGGATATTGGTTGTAGATGATGAACAAAATATTTTGGATGTGGTAAGATCTGCATTCCTTGAGAATGAAGGGGTTGAAAGGGCAGTTGATTCTTATATTAAAAATATTCTAAATATATAATAGTTTATATTCCCGTTCTGGGGTTATATTATATTTATGTGACTAAATCACATAAATTTCTCAAAGATTCATATATAATAAAATCATAGGGGGAAGCAAATGTTGAGTGATAATATTGGAACATTAGATAATAGAGGAAAATGTATTAATACTTTATATAACAAATATCCCGTGTTAGAGAAAGTTGATAAAAAGAGTAATGGAGTAATAAGTAAGGAAGCATATTTTAAAATTTTACATGCTGATGAATATGTAGAAGCGGCAGAAGGAACATGTCATGGGATTTTATTTGTTCTAGAAGGAGCAATTAATATACAAAAGATAAATTTAAATGGAGAGCAAACTAATTTATACAATATTAAAGAAGGTGAATTCTGCCATGAAGCCTTAAGCTGTATATCGAAATTTGAATCACTAAATATAATTGGAAAAGCAATTCAATATTCAGAAGTATGCATTATACCAATGGAGGTTGTTAAGCAGTACATTATGATAGATGAAGAATTTTTATTATATATATATGGAGATTTGCATAGAAAATTCAGTGCTGTTATTGAAAACAAAGAAGAAATGATGCATGAGTCTCTAGAAACAAGACTAATAAAATTATTAATAAGCAAAAATAGTAATATAATTTATGCAACGCATAGCGAACTAGCTTTTCAAATTGATTCTGCTCGTGAAGTTGTGAGTAGAAAATTAAAAAGCATTGAGAAATCAGGATACATAAAGTTAGAAAGAGGTAAGGTAATAATAATTAAAGATTTAAATGAAATATTAAAAGATTAATTATGTAGGTACAAAGAGGAAATAAATAGGGACTTGATAATTAATATAGCAAAATTTAATAATAGAGTTTCAAGTGTGATAAAGTCACAGACAAT
This sequence comes from Clostridium chromiireducens, assembly GCF_002029255.1. Classification (GTDB taxonomy): domain Bacteria; phylum Bacillota; class Clostridia; order Clostridiales; family Clostridiaceae; genus Clostridium; species Clostridium chromiireducens. Next base: position 25,551 of record NZ_MZGT01000058.1, on the reverse strand, counting down.
AATAATTATTTTAATTAAACTTGAAGTAACATTAATTTAATTAATGAACTAAGGTTAATGAATATATCCTATATAAATTTAAAAGAAATAGAAGTTTATAATTTATATATTAATTCGTAAATTAAAAAGGAGAGATTCTTATGAATAAAAAGATTATTATTGTTGGTGGCGTTGCAGGTGGTGCATCTACAGCAGCTAGACTTAGAAGGTTAGATGAAAATGTTGATATAATTATGGTGGAAAAAGGTGAATACATATCTTTTGCTAATTGTGGACTTCCATATTATATAGGAGAAACTATTGATGAAAGAGGAAAATTAATAGTTCAAACAGTAGAAGAAATGAGCAGCAAGTTTAATTTAGATATAAGAAACTTAAATGAAGTTATAAGTATAGATAAAGAAAATAAGAAAGTTAAAATAAAAAATCACAAAACAGATGTGGAATATGAAGAGACCTATGATGTTTTAGTTTTATCTCCTGGAGCAGCGCCACTTAAACCACAAATACCAGGAATAAATGAATGTGATAATTTATTTACTCTAAGGAATATACCAGATACAGATAAAATTAAATCTTATGTAGATAACTATAAGCCTAAACACGCAACTGTAATAGGTGGTGGATTTATAGGGCTTGAAATGGCTGAAAATCTTCATGCTAGAGGAATAAATATCACACTTGTAGAAGCAGGTGACCAGGTAATGGCTCCTCTAGATATGGAAATGGCAAGTATAATTCATGAACATTTAATAGATAAAAATGTAGAATTAATATTAAAAGATGGAGTAGCAGCTTTTGAAAACAAAGGTAAAAAGATAATATTAAGCAGTGGAAAAGAAATTACAACTGATATGATAATATTATCAATTGGAGTTAAACCAGAAACAACAATTGCAAGAGAAGCTAATCTTAAACTAAATGAAAGAGGGGCAATAGTAGTTGATAAATTTATGAAAACTTCTGACCCAACCATTTATGCTTTAGGAGATGCAGTAGAAGTTATGGATTTTGTAAATAAAAAGCAAACAATGATTCCTCTTGCTTGGCCTGCTAATAGACAAGGAAGAATAGTAGCAGATAATATATGTGGAAAAAATACTGAATACAAAGGAACTCTTGGATCATCAGTTGCGAAGATATTTGATTATACAGTAGCAACAACAGGTAATAACGAAAAGACATTAAATAGATTAGGCATAGCATACGAGGCTATTCATATTCATCCAGGTTCTCATGCTGGATATTACCCTGGATCATTCCCAATAGCTTTTAAATTGCTATTTGATCCAAAGTCAGGAAAAATATTTGGGGCTCAAGGTGTAGGACTTGATGGAGTTGAAAAAAGAATAGATGTGCTTTCAGCTGCTATTAAAGGAAATTTTACAGTCTTTGATTTGCAAGATTTTGAACCTTGTTATGCACCTCCATATAATTCTGCAAAAGATCCAGTTAATATGCTTGGGTACTATGCATCAAATATTAGTGAGGGATTTGTTAAAACAATTCAATGGAACGAAATAGATGAATTAGACAAAGAAAGATCATTAATAATTGATGTTAGAGAAGAGTTTGAATTAGTTACAGGAGGTTTTGATAACTCTATTCATATTCCCCTTGGACAATTAAGAAGCAGATTAAATGAAATTCCAAAAGATAAAAAAATATACGTTACTTGTCAAGTTGGACTTAGGGGATATGTTGCTTGCAGAATTCTAGAACAAAATGGAATACAGTGCGCAAATATAGATGGTGGTGTAAAGACATATCTATATGTAAAAAGAGCAGAAGAAAGCATTAAAAATCAACATGAAAATAATGAAGAAATAAAAGATGAGGTGGCTGTAATGAAATTAGAAGATCTAGATATAACAGAAATAAATGCAAATATTACGTTAAATGCATGCGGTCTCCAATGTCCAGGTCCAATAAAAAGAGTATTTGAAGAAATTAAGAAGATGGAAGATGGCAATATATTAGAAGTTAAAGCAAGTGATCCTGGATTTACAAAAGACATAAAATCATGGTGTGATTCAACAGGAAATACTTTATTAAAATCTGAATTTGATAATAAAGAAAAAGCCTTCATAGCATATATTCAGAAGGGGACATCAGCAGCTTTGAGGAAAAATGCTTCTTCACCAAATGTTGTGGAAAAGAATGGAGCAACATTGGTTGTATTTAGTGGAGATTTAGATAAAGCAATAGCTTCATTTATAATAGCAACAGGAGCAGCATCTATGGGGAAAGAAGTTACTATGTTCTTTACATTCTGGGGGCTTAACATATTAAAGAGTAAAAATAAACCTAGTGTAGCTAAGGATACTATGGAAAAAATGTTTGATATTATGCTTCCAGGGCATCCAGGGAAATTACCATTATCACAAATGAACATGATGGGAATGGGGCCTGCAATGATAAAGCAAATAATGAAAAAACATAATGTTGATGATTTGGAAACTCTAATAAAAAATGCAATAGATATGGGTGTTAATGTAGTTGCATGCTCAATGAGTATGGACTTAATGGGAATAAAAAAAGAAGAATTTATTGATGGAGTTGAAATAGGTGGAGTTGCTTCATACTTAGGATCAACAGAAGATTCTGGATTAAATCTATTTATTTAATGGTGTTAGAAATTTTGGTAGGTAGTCTAAATTAAAGTTAGACTACCTACTTTTATGAATAAACAGCATTTTTATTTATAATCTAATTAAGTATATCTTGAATGTTTATTAAGTTGCTTTATAATATCAACATTGTAGTAGTAATTGTTTTTAGCGGTGAAATTAAAAACCGTAACTTATGGTACATACTTCTTTTTGATATTATAGTAATATATTTTGCAAAGAATAAAGATAGGAGAAATTTTATGGCAAGATATGAGAAGCAGAGAAATTTTTTAAAATCTAACTTTGATGAATTCAAAAATATAAAAACTGATAAAATGAATGGAATACCTAAGCCGGCGAGTATTAAATCCTATGATTCGAACTCCAAAATAGTTATTCTACCAAAGCCTAGTGAAAAAACTGTAACAAATTCTAATATTTACGAGTGCATAAGGAAGAGAAGAAGTACAAGGTTTTATGCTGAGAAACAGATGAGTCTAGAGGAATTATCATATCTATTATGGGCTACACAGGGTATTACCGGAACGAACAATGCTGGACTTACTCTAAGAACAGTTCCTTGTAGTGGAGCTACTCACTCATTTGAAACATATTTATTTATTATGGGAGTGGATGGAATACAGAAAGGAGTTTACAGGTATTTACCAGAAGATCATACACTTTTATTTATGTTTGAACTAGATGAAATGGATAATAAAGTAGATGAAATCACGTTAGATCAGCCTTTTGTGCCTAACTTCACTAAAAAGGCAGCAGTGGTGTTTGCATGGAGCACTATTCCATATCGTTCAGAATGGAAGTTCGATATTACTGCACATAAAAAAATCTTAATAGATATAGGACATGTCTGCCAGAATCTTTACTTAGCTAGTGAATCTATTGGTGCAGGAACTTGTGCAATAGGAATATACGATCAAAAGATGGTAGACAATATTTTACGATTAGATGGAGATGAAGAGTTTATAGTATATCTTGCAGCTGTTGGAAAAAAGCAAGAATAATAAAAATAAAGCCGATGAGATAAGTATTAACATCTCATCGGCTTAGAATATTAAATATGTTGTTATTAATTTCTTGCTTGAAATAATTGCGCTAGTTTATGTACATATTCAGTCGTTTTAATCATTGCACTACTACAAAAAATAGTTTTTAAATAATATTTCTAATTTCATCGATTCCGACTCTACCTATAAATTCATTGAAGTTTTCTTTTTCTAACTTATTTTCTTGAAAGAAGTTTATTATCTTTTCAAGGACTATATGAACCTCAGTGGATTTTACACGGCAGTTTAGATTTTCTGCAAACTGTCCACCATTGTTTAGTGTGCCGCCAAGCCATAGAGTAAAAGCTTCATCGCAGCTATTCTCAGTTTTTACAAGTGCCCCTTGAAGACTGATATCAGCTATATGCTTTTGCCCGCAAGAGTTAGGACAGCCTGTAAAATGGATACGTATTGGCGTATCTAGCTTTATTTTAGAATCAAGATATTTAATAACTTCTCTAGCACGCTCTTTTGTTTCAACAATGGCTAAATTGCAGAATTCTTTACCTGTGCAAGAAACCGTGTATCCTGTAAAGATACTTGGAGATGGAGATAGTTGTTTAAATATGTCTTTTTCTAATAACGAAGGTATGTTTTCATCGCTTATACCTGTAATAATTAAATTTTGTGATAGTGTAGTTCTTATCTTGCTATCTCCGTATTTTTCTGAAACATCCGAAAGTTCTAAAAGCTGGTCATGAGTAATTTCGCCTAGTGGTAAACTAACACCAATATAGCTTTTTACAGCTTCGTTTTGAGGATGTACTCCAAAGTAATACGATGCATTCCAAGTAGATAATTTATCTTCACCACTAGTTGGCATATCTCCAGTGAATTCTATCAATTTATCTTTAAATTTCTCTGATCCCCAGTCTGCTACTAAGAATTTTAAACGAGCACGAGTACGTTTTTCCCTATACCCATAATCTCTAAAAATAGTGCATACACCTTCAGCAACTTTAAGCACATCTTTTGGTTTAACAAAAATATCAAGTTTTTGTGCTAAATGAGGGCTGGCTGAAAGGCCTCCTCCAACCCATACATGAAAGCCTATTACATCTTTGCCATCAATATTCTTAACTGCTGGAGTAAATGCAAGATCATTAATTTGTGCATGAGCTGCATTGTGTATACTAGCTGATATAGATATTTTAAATTTTCTAGGCAAATTAGAAAAATCTCTATTTAATAAAAAGAAATTATTTACTTCTTCTACAAGTTCAGTTGTATCCATAAGTTCATCTTTATCAATACCAGCAAGAGGATTTCCTACTATTGTTCTAGGGCAATCGCCACAGGCCTCAAAAGGACTTAATCCACAAGCTTCTAGTCTTTCATAAATAGAAGGTAAGTCTTCTATTTGAACCCAATGAAATTGTATAGCTCCTCTTGTAGAAACATTTGCAATTCCACGTCCATAATCTTTAGCAATTCCTGCTAAAACTTTTGCTTGCTCTGAAGTCATTATTCCAGAATTAATACGTACTCTCATCATAAAATATCCCTCTCTTGGCTTTTGCTCATAAACACCAGCCCATTTAAATCTATTCATATCTTCAGGTGTTATAGACGCATAACCTTCCTTTGAATATTTATCTATTATGGTTTCAATTACATCTAAACCATCTTTTTCAAGCTTTATAATTTCTACTTCATTTAATCTTTGATTCTTAGTCCAAATTGCTTCATAAGACATTTAATTTCCTCCTTAGTAATTTTAATTAGGATAAAGAATAAGCACAAATTTTTAAGAATATATTACTAAAAATTTTATAAGAATGATTTGGCGTCATCAGATATTCCGCTTTGTGTGTATCTGTACACCTTATTTTTGTCATCTCCGACATATAAAACATTATCAACTTCAGAATATTTTAGTTGACCGCTGGCATCTATATACTCTTTTGAAATACATCTACCTTTAATCTTTGCTATAATATTGGTAATACCACGATAGTAATCTCTTTCTATTACATCTGTTAAAGTACATTCAATAGCAATTGAACACTCTTCGATAATTGGAGCGTTTATTATTTTTGACTTAACAGGTGTCAAATTAACCATATCAAATTTTTTATATTCATGTCCTGATTTAGCACCACAAAGATCTATTTCTTTCATAATAGATTTATCAGGTACATTTATTACAAAATCTTTGACTTCCTTAATCTGATTAACTGCATATCCATTACTGCCAAAGCCAAGAATCACCATATCCATTAGGGTATATGATGATGAAAGAGTAGTTACATTTGGATTTCCATCTTTGTCATAAAAGCTTATAAGTATAACTGGGAATCCATAATACAATTTTTTATAATCAACATTTATTTTTTCCAATTCAAAGTCCTCCTAAAGTTTTTATTTTCATGTGCCTTAATTGTGTATTATTAGTAAATTATTTTATTTAACTATTCAACTTTATAATATAAGAGATTTTAGTGCCGTGATATAAATCACATAGCTATTAAGTCGAGAGCTTGTTCTAAATCTTTGATTATATCTGTAGCATCTTCAAGACCAACGGCCAACCTAACAAGACCATCACTAATTCCAGCTGATAATCTTTCTTCTTTTGAACACACAGCATGGCTCATAGTAGCTGGATGTTGTATTAAGGTCTCTGTATCTCCTAGGCTCACAGCTAACCTACATAAGTTTAAGTTATTCATTAGAGTTCTTCCACTCTCTATTCCATGAGTAAGCTCAAAAGCAATTATGGCACCTGGTAAATTCATTTGTTTCTTTGCAAGTTCGTATTGACTAAAGCTCCTTAGACCAGGGTAATATACTTTTTCAACAGCGGAGTGCTTTTCTAAAAATTCAGCGATTGCCATTGCATTAGAGCAGTGCTTTTCCATCCTTATTGGTAATGTCTTTAAACCCCTAATTAATAAATAAGAATCAAAAGGACTTAAGATTGCTCCCGTTAATTTTTGGACTCCAAGCTTAGCTTCATTTATAAATTCCTTTGAGCCAAGAATAAATCCCGCAACCACATCTCCGTGACCATTTAGAAATTTCGTTCCAGAATGTAAAACAACATCAGCACCTAATTCAAGCGGTCTTTGAATATAAGGGGTGCAAAAAGTATTATCAACCATGACAATACAATTTTGATTTAGATGGGCTATTTTAGATATAACGCTTATATCATTAAGTTTTAATGTTGGATTAGCCGGAGTTTCAATATAAACAACTTTTGTATTTGGTTTTATAGCTTTTAATACATTTACTGGATCGGACATATCTACAAAATCAACTTCCACATCATATTTTTTTAATCCATTGTTTAAAAAAGCTGAAGTATCACCATAAATTGTAGAAGAGGATATTACATGGTCTCCTGCACTTAAAATCGTCCATAATGCGGTAGATATGGCTCCAATGCCAGAAGCAGTTGAAACACATGCCTCGGCGCCTTCTAGTAATGCAAGCTTTTCTTCTAGAACTTCATTTGTTGGATTTCCAAATCTAGTATATCTATATCCAGCTTCTTCTCCTGAAAAGATTCTTCCACCTTGCTCTGCAGAATCAAATATAAAGGTAGAGGATTGATAAATCGGTGTTGCAGCAGAACCAACATCATTTTTTCTATTACCACCATGTATTGCTTTTGTTGAAAATCCTAAGGTTTTAAGTACTTCTTTATTCAAATTTAAATCCCCCTTTTAGTTGCTCATAACACTTGTATTTATGTTTTAAAACTTTTAGCGTTTATACAGAAATTTAGAAAGCAACTATTTATATAATTTCAATTACGAATATTTCTGTTAAATTAGTATTGCTTTTTATATAAAAATATTGAATTTTTAATGATTTTATATTAGCATAACAGTATATATTAGTAAAATTGAATTATTTGAAGTATTAATTCAAAATAATTGAAGTATAAATGCGTGGGGTGCAATATGGAACTTAGACAATTAATAACATTCTGTAAAATTACAGACTTAAAGAGCTATTTAAAAGCGGCAGAGGATCTTGGATATGCTCAATCTACAATTACGACACAAATTCAACTTTTAGAAAAAGAATTAGGAATAAGGTTGTTTGAAAAGATAGGACGAAATATGGAGTTAACATCAAAAGGTTTAATTTTTCTTGAATATGCTGAAAATATTATAAATCTTGTAAATGAAGCTAAGGAAGCAGTAGCTGATAGAGATACACCAAAAGGAATATTAAAGATTGGTGTTGTTGAATCACTTTGCACAATTAAGCTTCCAGAATTACTTAAAAACTTTCATATAAAGTACCCAGAGGTGGAGGTGATAATTAAAATAGGAACTTGTTCTGACTTGCAGATGATGTTGAAAAATAATGTTGTTGATTTAATCTTTACCTTAGGTAAACTGATAAAAGATCAAGAGTTTATTTCCTGTATGTGCTGTAATGAAGATATGGCTGTTTTAGTATCCCCATTAAATAAACTTAAAGATAAATTAGAACTCACATTAAAGGATATTACATCCGTACCATTAATTCTTACTGAAAAAGGCTGCAGTTATAGAGGTGCTTTTGAAGAAATGTTTCGTAAAGAAAATCTGAAGCCTCATTTAGCATTAGAGATAGGAAGTATAGAAACTATTAAAACATTCGTTATGAATAATTTAGGAATTACTTTATTACCTGTAATGACCGTAGAAAATGAATTGAATAAAGGTGAGTTAGTGAAGTTAGATCTAAAAGATTGCATCTTTAACATGAAGACACAAATATTGTATCATAGAAATAAATGGCTGACATCGGCAATGGATGCATTTATAGAGGAATTAAAATGCTTAAACGCAAAAAATGAAAATTGTATTTAATACAAGTAATTTATCATATAATTAACAGCAATGCCCGGTTTAACTTGATTTAAAGTTTAGATCTTTGGTTCTAATTGAGGAATATATAATATTTTACACCCTATAGATTTACAATTACTGAAAATTTAGTGAAATATGATTTAAATCACATTCTTTTTGAATATTTTAGCTTAAAATCATATTAAGAGGTAGATTTAACTATCGTAATAGAAGGTTCTATTTAGCTCAGGGCAAGAATGAAAGAACAAGATATAAAAATAATATAAGATACAAGTTAAGGAATTTTTAATATATATATAAAGACTTAGGAGGAAACTGAATGAACCTATTTAGAAATAAGAAAATTAAAGATTTAGAAAATAAGCACGTAATGGATGGTGGAGAAGAAATAATAAAGACAAAAAAATTACAAGATAATACTAATAATTTTATTCAGAAAATGAGTAAGTTATTAGTAGGTATTGTAAAACAACATCATAGAGTAGATGATCAACATGATGTTTTAGGAAGGCTTGCTGATGAAGTAAAGGTACATATGAATGAGATTTCTAATTTGACAGAAAATACTAATGACTTGACTGATAAATTATATTTTGAGGGGAATAATCTTATAGAAATTACAAAAGATACAGTTAATAAATCATATGAGGGTAAAAGTGCTATTGAGGAAATTGTCAAAGTGGTAAAGTCTTTAGAAGATGAGAATAGGAATAACACTGAAAACATAAATGAATTGGCAAGACGTTTTAGCAAAGTTAATGAGGTTGTAAAGTTAATAACGAATATAGCAAATCAAACTAATTTACTGGCTTTAAATGCTGCAATAGAAGCAGCAAGGGCTGGAGAACAAGGGAAAGGGTTTGCAATAGTTGCGGGTGAAATAAGAAATCTGGCAGAAATGACTAAGCAAAGTACTAAAGATATTTCAGTGTTAATAGGTAATATAGAAGATGAAACAAAGATTGTCATAAATAATTCGGATAAATCTAAAGAAGTTATTGCAAAAGGGGTTAATGCATCAGTAAATGCGGCAGAAAAGATAGAAGAAAGCTTATCTTCTATAGGGAAAGTTGAGAAGGAAGTAAGGGAAGTAATAGAAATTTTAACAAATCAAAAACGATATATTGAAAATATGAGTAAAGAAATAATAAATGTCGATGAAATTTTAAAAGTGACATCAAAAACTATAACAAATCACATAGAAGAAGCAAGCATTGTAGACAGACAATTAGAAGAAACGAAAATACAATTAGAATCTTATAGTAAAAAGGTAATATAAAATTGTTCAAGGAGACGTAGTACACTGCAAAGAAACTGAAATCTTTAGTTTAAAAAATACCAGAGAGAAATATATGTATTGCGTTGTAATACTTGCTCTAAATCTATCTGTAATTTATTCAAAAGAAGTATAACAAATAAATTATAAGACTGTCATAATGAAATGAATTTTCACCTCAAACGCAATTTATAAGTGTGTGACCATACTTATAAATTGCGTTTGAGGTGAAATTTATATAGCTAAATTTTTTAACAAACTTAATAAGTTTAGTACTAATGTTTATGGGAAGGTATTTGAACATAATTCAATCATTAGTAAAATATTTTTGATTTTGATTTGAATCACATGTTTATTAATGAAATTCGAATAGAATTAGGACATAGAAATAAAATAGCAAAGTAGGAGGAATTAGAAATGAATACTACAAAAATTAAAAATTTAACTGATGTTTTAGAAAAATTAAATAAGCATGGAGTAACAGATAATTTAAGAAAAGAAGCTTTAGAGATTGTTTCAGATATAAATCCGATTGAGTTGTCAATTGCGGAACAAAATTTAATAGAAAAAGGAATGAATCCACAAGATTTAAGGCATCTTTGTGATATTCACATGGAAGTTTTAAAAGGTGAACTTGATAAGATTAAAACAAAAATTAAGCCAGGGCATGTTGTTGATACATTTATTATTGAGCATGAGAAAATTCTTGGATTTTTAACAGAACTTGAGGAGATTAATTCGAGAATTCAAAAATCAGATAATTATGATAGCTGCGCAAAAGAATTTGAGGTATTGAGGACTGTTATTGATAACATTTTAGATGCAGAAAAGCATCATTTAAGAGAAGAACAAGTTTTGTTTTCAGAGATGGAAGAGAGAAAAATTACTGGTCCAACTAGAATAATGAGAATGGAACATGATGATTTAAGAGCGAAGAAGAAGTTCTTAAAAGAAATAGCTGAAAATGCTTCTAAATCTGAGTTTAAGGAAATAAAAGAAAAAGTTGATGATACAGCAAAATATATAATATTTAACTTAAGAGATCACATATTCAAGGAAAATTATATTTTATACCCTACAGCAATAGAAGCTATAAAAGATAACGAAATATGGGATGATATGAAAAGCAGATGTGATGAAATAGGATACTGTGGCTTTACTCCTAAAGAATAACTTATGGTACGTATTTTTTAAATAATCACATCAGAATAGTTTTATAAGGAGCTGAATATGAAACATAAAAAATATAAAATTGCAGTGTCAGGTGACATATGTATAAATGCACTGCAATGGGTAACATATCCTAAGATTAATAATGGCTTAAACTGGCAGACACATTTAAATGTGCATAATACTTTAAAACCAGGAGAAGCATTGCTTCTATCGAAACTTGTAGAACTCTCTACAGATGCATCTGTACTTGCTCCACAAATACGTGATATAGAAGGGGTTTGGCAAAGAGAATTTCTTAGTTCTACTGCAGAACTAGATGTTTTTTCTAAAATTGATGGTAAAAGTAATGGCACAAAAGTTTATAGAATAAAGCGTTTAATGGGATTTACCGCAGCTATGTCAGGTATGACAAGGCTTCTTCCTATTATGAACGACGATATGAACGCAGATATGATTATATTAGATGACGAAAATAATGGTTTTAATTTTAGTAAGGATTTTTGGCCTTTGGCTTTAAAGTCAACTCAAACATCACCAATTGTATTATATAAAATGAATAATCCTATTGATACTAGTGAACTTTGGAAACATCTTCAAAAGTTTCATAATGAAAAGACAATAGTTATTATTAACGGTGACGATTTACGTTCAAAAGGTGTTAACATAAGTAAAAGTCTTTCATGGGAGAGAACAGCACAAGATTTTGTTTGGCAAATTAGTAATAATCCTAATCTTGCATTTCTTTCAAAATGCCGTCATCTTATAATACCTTTTGGTCTTGAAGGTGCAATCTATTATAGAAATGATAATGTACCTGAAACTAGATTGTTTTTTCTGCCTTATGGATTTGAGGGGAGTTTGGTTAAAGATTCACAAGGCAAAATGATTGGGCTCACTTCTTGTTTTGTGGCAGGACTTGCGAGCGCAATTGTTTCGGGAAGTCAAGATAATGAAGAGTTATATGAGTCCATAGGTAGTGGAGTACGTCAAGGAATTGTTTCAGCACAGAAATATTATGTTGAGGGTTTTGGAGAAAATATCGAAGAATACGTATATCCTAATTCTATAATATTTATGGAAAAAGAAGATGATTTTGTACAGAAGGAGCATGTACAAGACGTACTAGTGCCTATTTCACATAATTCTGATTGTCGTTCTTGTTGGTATATTTTAAAGGATAAAAGTTCTACCAATTTAGCTGAAATAGCTTATGATATAGTTAAAAATGGAGTGAAAAGTGCGTTACAATCTATTCCAATAGCGCAATTTGGGAATTTGACAACAGTAGATAAAGCGGAGATAGAAAGTTATAGGAGTATTAAAAATCTTATGTTAGAATACATATCTACTAAAAATACCGTTAGACCTCTTTCAATTGCAGTATTTGGCACACCGGGATCGGGGAAATCTTTTGGTATAGTTGAAGTAGCTAACAGCATAGCATCAAATGTAATTAAAAAGCTGGATTTTAATTTATCGCAATTTAGAACACAAGCAGACTTGGTTAATGCATTTCATAAAGTAAGAGATATAGTGTTGGAAGGGAAAATTCCATTAGTGTTTTTTGATGAATTTGATTCTGCCCTTGAAGGAAAACTTGGATGGCTAAAATATTTTTTAGCACCTATGCAGGATGGTGTATTTAGAGAAGGAGATTCTATTCATCCTATAGGAAAGGCTATTTTTGTATTTGCTGGTGGAACAAGTAGTACATTTAGAGAATTTTGTGGAGAAGATTTCGAAGATAAAAATGAACAAAAAAAGTTTTTGCTTGAGTTTAAAGGAGCTAAAGGGCCAGACTTTATAAGTAGATTAAGAGGTTATGTAAACATCTTAGGACCTAATCAAACTGATGAAAAGTGGGATCATTTATTTATAATTAGAAGAGCGATGCTGTTACGTTCACTGTTAGAACGTAAGGTATCACATCTTATAAATGAAGCTGGAGAAGCTCAAATTGATGATGGGGTACTTAGAGCATTACTTAAAATAAAGAGATATAAACATGAATCAAGATCTATGGAAGCAATACTTGAAATGAGCATGCTGACAAATGCAAAAAAGTGGGAACAATCACATTTACCATCTAAAGAACAATTAAAGCTTCATGTAGATGAAGAACAATTTCTGCGTCATTTAATGCATGATGCATTCTATAGTGAGAAAATCGAAAATCTTGCAATGTCTATTTATGAACATAATAAAGATAAATACTTAGATGATATAATTCCATGGCAGGAACTAAATGAAGAGCTTAAAGATTCCATTAGGCATCAAGCGAAAAATATTCCTAATGATTTACTTAAAATAAACTATGACATTGTATCTGTTAAAGAAAGTGAACCCTTTATAGAATTTACAGCTAAGGAATTAGAAATCTTAGCTAAAAATCAACATACAAGTTGGTATAAGTATAAGAAAAAATTGGGCTGGAAGTATGGGGATTTTATAGATAATAGAAAAAAAACGCACCCTTCCGTTGTGAAGTGGGATAACTTATCAGATGATAAGAAAAATAAGATATACGAAATGGTAAAAGTTTGGCCAGAAATACTAGCAAAAGCGAACTTTAAAATGGAAAGATTAAAATTTTTGTGTTACTGTGAAACTCAATCTTAACATTAAAAAAAGAGATATTTAATTTTGAAGGATAGGAATTAAATATCTCTTTTCTGTAACTTTTAGGCTAGATATTTTATTGAGAACTAAAATAACCGTAAATAGAAGTTTTTTTGAATCTTTTGAATAACTAGATTAATTTGTACAAATGTTTAACTTAAGGTATTAATTATATGTATAATGAATTTTACTCATAAAAATATATTAGCTTAATCCCATACCTTTTCTTTTTGCAAGGATATGAGCTTCGATATTTTTAGCTACTTCAACAGGATCATCACCTAAGGCTATTTTACCACCAGTTACATCTTTCGCTTTTTCAGTCAAAAGTTCAACTAACTCCGGAGCACCTGTCATAAAAGGTGTAGGAGATAGATGAGTATAAGTACCATATGCTAATGCAAAAATACCATCTATAGTTGCTTTTTGTTCCATCCATTCTGGAGCTGTAACAGCTATTGGAAGATCGGCTACATCAACATCTAAGTGATCTGCAAGAGCAGTTACAAGCATAGAGATTCTTCCAGTATCTGTACAAGTACCAAAACTTAATACTGGAGGTATTTTTAGCAAGTTACATACTTCTTTTAAACCTTCTCCAGCCATCTCATTTGCAGCTTCAACTGTACATAGTCCAGCTACTTCAAGAGCGTGATTTCCGCATCCGCCACTAACTACTAATATATCACGTTTTATAAGTTCCTTTGTAAGGTTTATAGTCATAGAATCTTGAGGACCGTTTCTTAAAGTTGAGCAGTTAGCAAGAGCTACCACTCCTTTGATTTTTCCAGCAGCAATTACATCTACTAATGGATCAAGTTTGTTTCCAAGAGCACCTAAAACAGCTTCAGTAGAGAAACCAGCTATTGCTTTTTGAGTTTTCTTTGGAACTAGTGGCTCAATTTTTCTATCTTTTCTCTTTTTGAAGTTTTCGATAGCAAGTTCGATTAACTTATCAGCCATCTTATCAACTTCAGAAGGATCATAAGGGATTTTGTGTTCTATTCCTGGTAAATCAATTATAGTACTTACAGATACCAAAGTGACTTGATATTTTTCAGCATACATATCTATTGCTGGTGGAGAACAGTTTTCTTCCATTGCAAAAACATCAACAGTACCAGTTGCAAGTAGAGGTTCTATAGTAAGCCAGTTACCCATATGCCCTACGAAAACCTCATCCATTTCAAATCTCTGTAGTAGTTCTTGACCTGTTTCTATGGAACCAACTATCCTAAGACCTTTTGCACCTGCAGCTTTTGCCATATCTTGAACTTCTTTTGTTCTTGCTTTTAATATTGTTGCAACTCCAGGCCAAGGTTGGTGACCGTTAAATACAACATTTACATAATCTGGGTCCATAATTCCTAAATCCATATTAACTTCGTGTGGAGTAGGAGTTCCAAATAGTATATCTTGAACCATTTCAAGTCCTATTTGAGTATTATAAATTGTAGCGATACCAAGTCTAAGAGCTTTCATTGCCAGTGAGACATGACTTCCATCTACGTTTGTAAGACAGCTGGCTACACAGTTTTGTTCTTCATGTACTGTACCTGCTGGATATATAGCTAATTTTCTCCATATCTCTTTTCTTTTCTTAGGGGCAAAAGCTTCCACCATAACATTTTTATCTTCTACATCTATTTTTTGTTGGTCTTCCAGTAATACTGCTAAATCAATTGCCATTTGGTTGACTTCTTGATTTGTATCAATTCCTACTTTTTCACACATCCATTTTAATTTATTTACATCAGTAATTTTAAATGGAGTTTTTCCTTCTCCAGTAGCTTTTAACGTTCTAAAAGCTTCATAAGCATGATGACTATATGTACCAGCACCCATTATGTTTTTTAGAAGAAAGTTTCTCATTGCCATGGCATTAGGGTCTATTCCGCAGACACCTTTATCTTGACCACCTTTTTCATTAATTCTACAAGGGCCATTTGAGCAGAGCTGACAGCTTACCCCTTTAAGACAAAAAGTACATCGTATCTTTTCTTGCGCAGCATATCTGTCAAATACATTGGACAATTTATCGGCCCTTATTCTTTTTACCATTTCCTCTACAGAATCATGATAGCTTACTCTTCCGTTAAATCCTTCTAATTCCTCTAGCATTTTTTCGCTCATTAAAATTCCACTCCTTCAGTTTTGGTATATGAAAGGAAAGTTATAGAAGTAAAAATCCATTATTTTCTTTCATACGTATATTAATATCTATAATAACTTTTCCAATTGAGAAATTAATTATGTATATAATTTCTTGGTTGGGAAGAAATAGAGGGATTGGAGAATTAATAAGAAGATATAATAAACAAATGTATTTATTAATATTTAAAATCTTATTTGATTCTAATCACATTTTATTTACTTAAAGAAAGTTATAATAGTTTCAAGAGTGAAATAAATCTTAATAACCAATAAAGATATTTAGGAGGAATTAATTATGTCAAATTATACTGCGACTGTAGATGCTAGAATATATGAACCAAAGGAGAAACACCCAATGATTTTTAAAACTTTCGAGGGGCTAATGTATGGTGAAAAGATGGAGCTTATAAATGATCATGATCCTCGTCCTCTTCATTATCAGTTTATAATGGAACTTCCGGAGCAATTTGAGTGGGAATATCTTGAACAAGGGCCTGAGGTGTGGAGAGTTGCTATTACAAAGAAATAGGAGGCCTTTCTATATAGGATTAAATAATCTTAAATTGATTTGGAGTATAATATAGCGAGCTGATAGGTATAATAAAAGGAACCTAATTTAGGACATTCATATATTTTTTATGAACAAAAAAGAGGTGGTTTTCTTGGAAGAAAAAGTAGTCATTATTGGAAGTGGTATTGCAGCTATTTCAGCAGCTAAAGCAATACGTGAAGCGGGAGCAGACAGTGAAATTATCATATTTGGTGAGGAAAAATTTTATCCATACTATCGAATTAAAATTTCCAAGGGACTTTTAGGTAGCTTGGAGGAAGAAAAACTTTTAATTCAAAAAAAGCAATGGTATAAAGATAATAATATTCAGGTTCATTCTGATAATAAGGTTACAGGCATAGATTCAGAAAATAAAGAAGTTACTCTTGAAGATGGAACTCGCATATCTTATACTAAACTACTTTTGGCAAATGGAGCAAGTAATATTATACCAGCAATTAAAGGTATAGATAAGCTGGGAGTGTTTGACTTAAGAACATTAGATGGAGCTTTAAGAATTTTAGGATATTTAAAAAATGTTAAGACAGTGCTGCTTATCGGCGGGGGAGTTCAGAGTTTAGAAATTGCTAATGTACTATCTGAAGGTGGAAAAAAAGTGATCATTGCAGAATTTGCTTCGCGTTTAATGCCTCGTCAGTTAGATGAATTTGCATCAGATAAGCTAAAACAATCAATTGAAGCTAAAAGCATTGAAGTGATGTTAGATACTCAAGTACAAGAAATATTTGGAGAAGAAAAGGTTGAAGGATTTATAACAAAGTCTGGAGTGCAAGGTGCTTGTGACATGGTTATTTATTCTACTGGAATTAGACCTAATGTTTCAATTGTACAAAATACTGATTTAGAGGTGAATAAGGGGATAGTAGTAAATAACAAAATGGAGACTAATATAAATGATATATTTGCCGCAGGAGATGTTTCAGAGTTTAACGGTAGAATTTATGGATTATGGGGCATGGCAATGCAGCAGGGAAAAATTGCAGGAGCAAATATATGTAGTAAGGGTTTGATTTTCGAACCGTTACCACCAGTAACTTCATTAAGTGCCTTTGGAATATCTGTGTTTTCAATGGGAGATATTGAAGGAGATCAAGATGTAGATTCATTGGTTGAAGTATTAGAGGATGAACATAAGTATTATAAGATATTTATACGTAACAATCATATTGTTGGAACTATCGTATTAGGTGATAATAAGAAATTTATGGTCATCAAAAGTCTTATAGAAAGTAAAATAGAAGTTAATTTTAATACATCAGCTAAATATTCAATAGACAAATTTATTGAAATCCTTGGTAACAAAGAAAGCGGCTAGAAATCTAGCTGCTTTTTTTCTACAAGGAAAGTATAATAACCTAAATCTGTGTAGAACTAATATAAATACTAATAGACAAAGCTTCAACTTTTATCATTCATTATTCGCCATTTATCATTAATTAGATCTGGCGCAGCCACTTTGTTCATGGTTTAGGTGCTAATTGTAATAAGTATAATCTAGCAGAAAAATGCGCATATTATGGTTTGAATTATACATTTTATAGAATCTATGGAGTGAAATTTTACCACTGGAGGAGATAACATGAAGAAACTTAGAGATGAAGTATATTGGGTTGGAGCAACTGACTGGATAGTAAGGCATATTCATGGAAATGAATTATCTACACATAGAGGAAGTACATATAACTCATATCTTGTAAAAGATGAAAAAACAGTTCTTATAGACACTGTCTGGGAACCTTTAACGGATAGATTTCTTGAAAATTTAAGTGAGATAACTGATATATCAAAGATCGACTATGTAGTTATGAATCATGGGGAACCTGATCATTCAGGAGCATTACCTGCATTAATGGAATACATTCCTAATGCAACAGTTTTTGTCTCAAAAAAAGGTTTAGAGTCAATACAAAAGCATTACCATAAAGAATGGAATTTTAAAGTTGTTTCCACAGGGGATAAGATAAATATAGGTAAAAATAATCTTGTATTTATAGAGGCTCCTATGCTTCATTGGCCTGATAGTATGTTTACATATCTTACTGGGGAGAATATATTGTTTTCTAATGATGCCTTTGGACAGCATTATGCATCTTCAAGCATTTTCAATGATGAAGTAGATGAAACAGAAGTTAATCAGGAAGCTCTTAAATATTACGCAAATATACTTACTCCTTTTAGCAGACTAGTTACAAAAAAAATAGATGAACTTAAAAAACTTGGAGTACCTGTAGATATGATAGCCCCAGCTCATGGCATAATTTGGAGAAAAGATCCCATGATGATAGTAGAAAAATATTATGAATGGGCAGCCGGTAAATCAAATAAAAGTGCAGTAATTGCATATAACTCAATGTGGGGAGCTACCCATAAGATGGCTGAATTCATAGGTAAAGGTTTAGGAGAAGCAGGAATAGAGTATAAAATATTCAATGTTGCTACTTCAGATAAAAGTGATGTATTGGCTGAAGTTTTTAAAGCAAAGGGAATAATACTTGGATCATCGACGGTCAATAATGGAATCTTAACTTCTTTACTGCCTCTTATCGAAGACTTAATTGGACTAAAGTTTAATGAAAAAGTAGGTGCAGCCTTTGGCAGCTATGGATGGAGCGGTGAATCAACAGATATTATTACTGATTATTTAACAAAAGCTAAAATTAAAATTATTGACAAAGGAATAAAGCTAAAATATATGCCAAATGACGAAGAGCTTGAAGAGTGTATAACCTTTGGAAAGAATTTTGCTGAGAAAATGTTAGAAGAATTATAAAATTAGGCATAAAAAATAACAAGTCCATTTTTTAAGCTATTTTGGACTTGTTATTTATTTTCATGTGTCTTATCTGATGTCTAGCCACTGTAACACCCATATATGAAACTCCTATTTCTAACGTCATAGGAGTAAGAGATTCACACTAAATCATAGATTTAGGTTCTCTGCTTAAGTGAGGGATAACAGTGGCACGACCCTAGGTAAGCTCAACTAAGATTCAGATGGAGATCAAACTCCACCTGAATCTAGTTTCACTTGATTTAAATTGCACTAAGTAATAAATCACTAGTATAAGTAACTAATCTATCAATGCTCTTTAAGCTATCTTCTTTTAAGGAAAATCTGATTCTTAGTGGTAATTCTATATCAGTCATGCCAGTAGATTTAATTATATCAGAAGTATTTAATACTTTTAGATTACTTTCGTTTAAGTAGTCTTGTATAACTTCTATAGCTTCACCACTCCAACCATATGACCCAAATGTTGCACCTAGCTTGCTTTCTAAGTTCAGAGTTTTAAGGTTTTTTAGTACCTCTTCCATATTTCCAATCATGTCCCCATATCTAGTTGAACTTCCAAAGAAGATTGTATCAGCTTCGTTAATAGCACTTATTATTTCTTCCATTGGAACTTTATTTACATCCATGATTTCTGAAGTTATATTTTGTTCTTCAAATTTTTCCTTAAGAATAGTTGCGATTTTTTTTGTATTACCTGTCATAGTAGAATATAAAACTAATGCTTTCTTGCTTTGATCTGTACTCTTGCTCATATTATCATAAATATCTATAAAGCTTTGAACATCATATCTAATAATAAATCCGTGAGAAGGAGCTATGATTTTTATGTCTAGATCTTTGATTTTTTCAATCATTTCTTGAACATATCTTCTATGAGGATGCATTATCAATTTATAATAAACAGTAAAATCTTCCTTAATATCTTCTTTAGCTAAGTCATTGAAGTATTCATAATTTGCAATATGAGTGCTGAAAATATCGCAAGGGAATAAAATTTTATCATCTTCACAGTAAGTTATCATGGTTTCTTCTGTATGAAGATATGGTGTTTGCATAAACTTAAGAATTTTACCTCCTATATCTAAAGTATCACCATCACTTACAACTAAAAATTCTCTACTATGAAGTCTATACATTTCTTTAAGCTCATTTACAGCTGGCTCTGTACATACAATTACTGCATTTTTTGCTTTAGCTGCCAAGCTTCCAAGAGCACCAGAATGATCAGGTTCTGTGTGATTAATTACAATATATTTAATCTCATCTAGCGCAATTATATTACTCAAGTTCTGTACAAATTCTCTTCCAAAGCTTATATCAACAGTATCAATTACTGTAGGTTTTTCAGTATTTAATAAATAACTATTGTAAGTAGTTCCTTTAGTTAAAGTCAATCTATGGAAAGGCACATCTCTGTCATCAACCTTACCAACCCAATATGTATTTTCATTTAACATAATATTTTTTTCCATAATATAAATCCTCCATGCTTTTATTTTATTCATATATTCAAATTAATTTTGATTGTTGTCTTTCTTTAGCTTTATCTTATAACTATTTGGTTACTAAAAATATGATTCAAATCAAATATTTATAGATTATATAAATTTGATTATTATTAAGTATTTTACATAGAAATATTAATCTTTGAGTGCGCATTTATATGTAGTAAAAGAAATTTATTGAATTTTGATTTCAGTCACATTTTATTAAGAGGAATGAAGCTATAATAATGTCAGAAGTTAAGTAAAAACTTAAATTGTAGAAAAGAGAATAATATTTAGGAGGAATTTATTATGAAGATTATATATTTTAGTCAAACTGGAAATACAGAAAAAATGGCAAATTTAATATTACAAGGAATAGAGTCAGAAGGGAAAAAAGCTGAATTAATTGAAGTATCATCAGCATCAATTGATGATGTAATTAATGAAGAAATAATTATTTTAGGATGTTCAGCTTATGGATCTGAGGAACTAGATGATAGTGAAATGGAGCCATTTGTTGAATCATTAGCTAGAAAGATACAAGGAAAGAAAGTTGCACTTTTTGGCTCTTGGGGATGGGGGAATGGTGAATGGATGACTGAATGGGAAAAGAGAATGGAATCATATGGAGCTATATTAATAAGTGAAGGATTAACAGTTCAAGAGTCTCCAGAAGGTGAAGATGAAGATAGGTGCATAAGTTTTGGAAAATTAATTGCAAAATAAGAATGGCAAAAACCATACACAAGCAGGATATCTCTGTATGTGTATGGTTTAAGTTTTTATGGAGTTTTATTGATTTTTAGACAGCTAAAATGATTGTCCTAAATAATCGTTTACCCTAATATTTGCTTTAAGTCTTCATCAGGAGTACTGATTGGCTTAATATCAAAATTCTCAACTAGGAAATTTAATACATTAGGTGTTATGAATGCAGGTAAGCTTGGTCCAAGATACATTCCTTTTACTCCTAATGAAAGTAACGCTAGTAGATCACATACAGCCTTCTGTTCATACCAAGACAATATTATTGATAGGGGTAAATCATTAACTGTACAGCTAAAAGCATCAGCTAAAGCCAAAGCTATTCTAACTGCTGAGTAAGCATCATTACATTGTCCTACATCAAGTAATCTTGGAAGTCCTGCAACTTCACCAAATTGTAACTTGTTGAAACGATATTTTCCACATGCTAAAGTAAGAATAATACAATCATTAGGAATTTTTTCAGCAAACTCTGTGTAATAATTTCTTCCAGGTTTTGCTCCATCACATCCACCTATTAAGAAGAAGTGTCTAACTTTTCCGTCTTTAACCGCATTTATAATTGTTTCAGCATGACTTAATGTTGCCTTGTGTCCAAAACCTACTAAAATTTCTTTAACTTCTTCGTCTTCTGTGAAGCCGCCGAGGTCAAGTGATTTATCTATTATTTCAGAAAAATCTTTATATCCATTTTCATCTTTTTCTATATGTTTAATACCTTCAAATCCAACAACACTTGTTGAGAATATTCTATCTATATACGAATCTTTTGGTCTCATTAAGCAGTTTGTTGTCATTAAAATACAACCAGGTATATTATCGAATTCTTTTTGTTGATTTTGCCATGCACTTCCAAAGTTACCTGCTAAATGAGAATATTTATTTAATTCAGGATATCCATGTGAAGGAAGCATTTCTCCATGAGTATAAATATTTATTCCTTTTCCTTCAGTTTGTTCAAGTAACATTTCTAAATCTCTTAAATCATGACCTGAAACTACTATGAATGGACCTTTTTTCACATTTACATTAACTTTTGTAGGTGATGGAGAACTATAAGTAGTATTATTAGCAGTATCTAAAACTTCCATAATCTTAACACTCATAGTACCTGTTTCCATTGCAAGTTTAATTAAATCTTCAAGAGTTAAACTATTATCAGTTAAAGCAGCTAAAGCTTTAAAATAGAAGTCATTTACTTCATCGCTAGTATATTTTATAAATCTAGCTTGATGAGAATAAGCAGCAATTCCTTTTAAACCATATTTTATTGTTTCTCTAAGAGAACGTATATCGGGATCTAAATTTTCATCGTACATTATTCCAGCTTTTTCAGCGTCTTCAAGGATAGATTCTTTAGAATCACTTAGGTTATATAATGCCTCAGGTGAAGTTATGTTTTCACCTTTAACTTTTTCTCTTAACGCTTCTTTAATTTCTTGAGATTTTTTTAATTGATTAATATGTGATTTAGGATCGAAGTTAACATTTGTTAATGTCATAAATAAAGAGTCTTCGACAAAAGAAGCTATTGAAATGTTAACCTTTTTATTTTTGTTTAAAAGTTCTTTTGCATACACACTGATTCCTTTTAATTGATAAATTAATAAATCTTGCATTGCTGCGATTTCTGGCGTCTTTCCACACACGCCTATTTTGGTACATCCCTTACCTCCAGCAGTTTGCTCACACTGATAACAAAACATTTTTTCTGTCATAATAAAAACTCCTCTCATATTTACATAAATAATGATATAGATATATTATACAGTAAGTTTGGATAAAAATACAATATAATATTATAAAATACAAAATAACGTAAAAAAACCATATAATTAGGTAGAAGTTTATCAGAATATTGATTGTGACTATATGATATTTTGACAATATAGATGATTTAGGCAATATTTGAGTTTTAAATACAGTGGAAGAAATAGACATAACTATAAATCCAAGACCAATTGATTCCAATTTACCAGGGATCATTAATTTATTTGCGGCTCAATGTGTTTTAAATTACCACAAATAAAAGAAGGTAAAAAAACAAACAATAAGACATGTAGATTAATTAATATAAAGAAGCAAGTTGCGTTTGGAGGTATTATTATGAGAAGTAAATTAAAATATATTTTGATCCTTGCTTCTACTATGCTACTTATTGGCTGTACATTTGGCAAAAGTATGTCTTCACCTGAAAATCAATCCAATAATGAACAATCAGAAAGAAAATATGAAGAAGTAGACGAGAAAGAAATAAATCAAAAACCTAATAGTGAATTAAGCAAAAATTCTGATGAAAATAAGGAAAAGGCCACCCCCAATAGAAATGAAGAATCTAATGCGAAAACTACACCTAAATCAAGTAAAATAGTTGAAGAAGATAAGAATTTTGCAAGAAGTAAGAAAAAAATAATATATTTAACCTTTGATGATGGACCAAGTTCTAAAGTGACAAGTACGGTTCTAGATATATTAAAAGAGAATAGAGTGAAGGCAACATTTTTTTTGATTGGAAACCAGATTAAAGGTAGGGAAGTAGTGGTGAAGAGAATCTATAATGAAGGGAATAGTATAGGTCTTCACAGTTATACTCATAATTATGAGAAAATTTATAGCGATGAAAACAACTTTATTAAAGAAATGGTAGCTTGCAGGAATGAAATAAACAAAGTTGTTGGAATTTCGCCTAATATAATTAGGTTTCCAGGGGGGAGTCATAAACGCTTAAGTTATAGTTTTCTTAAAAAGCTGCATGAGAGGAATTTTAAGGTGTACGATTGGAATTTAGAAAACAGTGATGGCTTAAAACCTAAAACTTCACCAGATGAATTATACTTAAAAGCTATAAATGGAAGTGAAAAAAAGGATAACAGTATATTGCTTTTGCATTGCACAGATAATCATCAAAATACATGCAAAGCTCTTCCTAGAATAATAAAATACTATAAATCAAAGGGCTATGAATTCAGAACAATAACTGAAGAAACAAAAGAACTATATTTTCCAATAAAGAAGTAAAACCATGAGTGAGAATTGGATTGTACTATTTATAAATTTAATTTACATGTTTTATGATATGATATAAATTATGATGGAAAAACTAAATATAATGCACTATAGGTGAAACAGATTATGAGGGAATGAAGGAAAAGTGCTTAAGAAATGGTTATAGAAATAAGATAGGAGAAGGGAAGAGGAGTAGAGAATGAATCAAAAAGAAAGAATGTTAGCAGGATTGCCATATAAAGCGTGGTTAGATGGACTTGGAGAAGAAAGAATAAAAAATAAGTTAAAAATACATGAGTATAATTTACTTCCTCCAGATGAAGTAAATAAAATGGATGAATTGATTAAAGAAATATTAGGGAAAACTGGTGATAAAGTTTTAATAGAGCAGCCTTTTCACTGTGATTATGGTAAAAATATTGAAATTGGGAATAATTTTTTTGCTAATTATAATTGCATAATATTAGATGTTGGAAAGGTGACCATAGGTGAAAATGTGCAGTTCGCACCGAATGTTTCTCTATATACAGCAGGACATCCAATACATCCTGATTCGAGAAATTCTGGATATGAATATGGAATTGGTATAACAATAGGAGATAATGTTTGGCTTGGTGGAAACGTCGTTGTAAATCCTGGAGTTCATATTGGAAATAATGTTGTTATTGGAGCAGGAAGTGTAGTTACTAAAGATATCCCAGATAATGTTATAGCGGTAGGAAATCCATGCAAGGTTATTCGTGAGATTACAGAAGAAGATCGCAAATATTATTATAAAAACAACGAGTTTGATGTTGATGATTACAACGATTAGTTACGTTTCATAAATCAGCAAGTATAATCTGTAAAGGATTTAAAAAATGAATAGCAAGTTTAATTATTATAAATAATTGAAAAATAAAAGAAGCAGCAATTAACAGAATGCTGTTTCTTTTATTATGACCAGGGTTATTTAGTTAAAGGTTCGTTTGTAATATGATTGCAGAAATCGTGTTAATAGGGTAGTGGTATATAGTGATGGTGAAGATAATGCTGCATATGCAAATTCAATTTCAACGAGAAATTTTATAGTCATAATTTGGCTTAAGATATATTCATTTTATGATATAGAAAGTAGTACTATAATAATTGTTTGAAAATACTGAATATTTTGAAAAATGATGGAGGAAATTTTTCAAATATGTAGAATTATATATATAAATAGATAGTTATAAGA
>NZ_MZGT01000057.1 GCF_002029255.1 Clostridium chromiireducens | reverse complement strand
ATATAGATATCTTTATTTATTTCTTTAAATACTTGCTTTTTCATATTATTGAACTCTAAGTTCTCCATATTTTTTTTAGATGAATACAACATATCTAATAGTGTTTTAACTGAAAAGAAATATAATTCTATGCTTCCATTTATTATTTCTGATTTGTAATTATTTTCTTTGAAAAAATCTATCATGTCTGCTGAATTATAAATTAGATCTAAATTCCTAAGGTTGAATTTTTTCTTTGTTATACTTCCTTCATTACCTTGATTATAGTAATATAATTTTTCATTAATAAATGATACCCTGTTACTTCTATGTACTAATTTATAGAAAGTAGCCATATCTTCAAAGAGTTTTCCTTCCGGAAAATTAACTTCATTAAATAATTCTTTTTTATATATTTTATTTTGGGCATGAGATCTAAAATAAGTGTGATTTAGATACCTTAATAGAGTTTCATTTCTATCTAAAATTCCAAAATCCTCAAATTTATTATTACTTATATCTTTTCCTTTTAAATCATATTTCATATCGCATATAACTATATCCGAATTATCTTTAACTGCTTTATTGAACATTTTACTATACATATTTATATCTATGTAATCATCACTATCTACAAATCCTATAAACTCTCCTTTAGCATATTTTAGTCCCATATTTCTAGCAGAACTTAATCCACCATTCTCTTTTTTTATATATATAATATTAGAATACTTACTTGAGAATTTATGTATAATGTTTTCACTATTATCAGGCGAACCATCATTTACTATGATAATTTCAATATTATCTAGATTTTGATTAACTATACTATGTATGCATTTTTCTAGATAATTTTCTGTTTTATATACAGGAACAATAACACTTACATTTATTTTTAATTTCATTATTAATACTCCTACTCAAGAATTTTATACTATACTCTATACTTCCTTTATGTCATCTTTCATGTATATCAGTTTAGATAAATTTAATATTAAAAATATGAATAAGCTTAATATCATCATTTTATCTCCAAGAATAGCTATTCCATTAAAGGTATTAATATCTGCAAATACAATTAAATAACTTAAAAGCAAATCCCAATGTCCTCTTTTCATAAGTATTATTATTGGTATAACCATGATAAATAGGTAAATCATAATAGTCATTATAATTCCCATTTCTAAAGAAAACATTCTAATCGGATATTCAAAAGCTGCGGAAGCCCAATCTACATAAGAATTTAAAATAAACGTAAAACCATTTCCATACCCTGTGAAAAACTTAATTGGAAATATATTCATTGATGTTATTTCAATCCATTTTTCACTTCTTCCTGAAGTTAAACTACCAGTTGTAAACCTATAAATTAAAGTATTAAAAAGTCCAATTTTTAATGCAATAATTAATCCAAACATAATTAACAAAATTTTATTTATTATATTACTACTCTTAAATAACAGTAAAACAGAAACACATAAAAGTACAAATCCAGTTTTACTTCCTGTAAAAGCTAAGCCAATAGTAGGAACAACTAATATCCATACTGGAGATTTTCTTTGCTGCAAATATTTATTGTATAAAATATTTAATACTAAAAACATCAAGTATAATTCTGTATTAAATAAAGGGTGCCCCATAAATGAATATAATCTTTTTGCCTCATCAGACATACTATTTGCAATTATCTGTTCCTGAGTTCTTGGACTCATAAAAATGCTGATATAATTATTTATTTTAATACCAAATATTATTTCGCATATTCCTATAATGGTTATGATAATTATTACCGTGTTTAATGTTAAAATGGTTAATTTGAAAATATTTTCAAACGAATTATTATTTACCTCTTGAATTATCAATATCAATGGAAAAATAAATGCAATAATGCACTTTATTATTGTAAATAAGCTATCTTCATATAAACTAGCCGTAAATATATAAATTATTATAGCAACATAGAAAAGGGTAAACTTTAATTTATTTAACTCATTAAAATTATTTAAAATTAGTAAACTTACACTAAATAAACTTAATACATTTATGGCTGCAAAAGTATTCCCTAATAAACCTTCTCTTAACTCTTGAGAAAAAATAAATAGTGAAGTAAGTAAGATAATAAATATTTTTTTGTTTCGATAATTTCTTTTTATAAGATGTAACTCCATATAATCATCCTTCATCAATTCACAGTTATTTTTCGATTCTAAATTATTAATTCTCAATTTTAACCACTTGACTTAGTAACTTATTCCACTTTTCAATTGTGTTTTCTACGCTGAAATCTTTGGCTCTTTCTATTGAGTTTTTTGATATCTTTTTTCTCTTTTCTTCATCTTTTATTAAATCAAATATAGCTTTTCCTAAGGCATCTATATTATTGCGTGGAACTAGAATCCCGTTTTCATTATTTTTATTTATTATTTCTTTTGGACCAGAGTTTTCAAAAGCTATTACTGGAACTCCGCATTCCATTGCTTCCGTTATTACTAGTCCAAACCCTTCCCATCTTGATGATGAAACAAAAATAGATGAATTTAAGTAATACTTCTGGATTTGATTTGTGAAAGGTTCAATTCTTATTTGGCTATTTAACTTTAATCTATTTATTAAATCATTTAAATTATTCTTTTCTTCTCCATCCCCAACAATTGTTAATGTCCAGTCTCTACACTTTGCAGCTATAGTGCTGAAAGCATTAATAAGTAAATCAAAACCCTTTTGATCTTTTACTAATCTTCCGACAGATATAACGTTTTTTTCAGTACATTCTGATTTTAAAGGACTAGTAAAACTCAACGGATTATAAATCCTCTCACAATCTGCTAAAAAATATTTTCTTATATTATTCTTATCTTCATCGGTTAAAACAATATATTTATCTAAGTTTTTTAGATATGATTCAAATAGTGCATTCTGCTTATAATTATATTTATTTGGAGTATTAAAGTATGCATAATATGAATTATGCTGCCACCCTATTACTTTGCAATTTAACTTATCACATATTATAGCTAACAGTAATGAAAAATATCCTTCGACCCCAATAACAACGTCATATTTTTTGTTATTTAGATACTCTATAAAGTTATCTTTTAATTCTGTTGGATAATAGGTTCTCTGTAAAATCCGGATCATATTCTTATTGTTTAAAACACCTGTTCTTTTATTTATTTTTCTTCCAGCACCACTTAATATTTTTGATACTGAACCTATTTTTTTTATATCAGAATTAATATTAACATGTACATTAGAATTCAAATTATATAACTCTCTATTAGTTGCATATTTATCTAACGTACATAAAACTTCGACATCATGATGTTCAGCTAAACTGCTTGCTATTACAGAAACTACTCTTTCTACTCCCCCATAGCTAAAAATAGAATTTGTTAAAAAGCATATCTTCATAATAATTACCTCTTTACTGCCCCATTAATTATGTGCTAACTTAGTATTCCCAGATTAACTGTTTTAACTCAACTATTATCTTTTTCATTTGAAATTCCCAAGTTAAATTTTCTTTTGCATATTCTCTTATTTCTTCCGAACTTATATTGTGAGTGTTTTTGTATTTTTCTAGAAGTACTTTGATATCTACAGACTTATCGTTTTCTTCTATTTCAAAAATATAAGGCAAACCCATGTTTATTAATCTATCTTTGTATCCTAATATGATTGGAATTCCTCTTGCTAAAAATTCTTTAGATTTTATTGGATCATGCCCACCTCCTGCTCTATATAAAGCTAAAGAAGATACTCCTATATCCATTTCATCAAAGATATGATCTAATTCTTCTCCATTTTTAGCACCTAGAAAATGAACATAATCATTTAGTTTATATTTTTCTGTTAGTTCTCGTAAATTATTCTTCTCACTACCTTCGCCAATTATATAAAAATTTACTTCCTCATTACACTTATTTATATTGTCTTTATAGTAGTCATTTAGTCCTTCTATAACCCTATCATAACCATGCCACTTGGCTAAATTTCCTATACCAACCAAATTAATTTTATTAAAACTTTTATTTGTATGATTAACCATTGGAAATCTATCTATTTCAATTCCATTATTTATACCTATAGTTTTAATTGAAAAAATATCACTATCATCACTTGTAACACTTATTCTGAATACATACTTATGTAAAAGTGGAGTTATAATTTTATCTAAAGTTAAATCTATTACGCCTTTAATACTCTTTTTATCTATCTCTGATCGATATGGATATGTTGGAATCTCTACCACAATCTTAATTCCATTTCTATGTAATAATTTTATTATCCTTAAAAAATTATAGTTACCTCTGCAATATCTTAAATAAGCAAAATCATAATCTAATTTAATCTTCTTTATACACTTATATATATCTCTGCACGCAAAATATCTAGTAACTGTCGTCCCTAGTTTTTTATTATTCATATATATCTCTTTGTTTTTTAGTCTAATATAATCAATACTGTTACCAATATTTCTGAATGCATTAATTTCTCCTAATATTTTTTTTGATACTCCAATATCCAAACTATATTCATCATCTACTTTAGCTATGTATATACCCTTCATATTTTCTCCTATTTAAGTGTTAAATTAACTATTTTCTTTTAGTTTTTTATATTTTTCCACATGTTTACTTATATATACATCGCTATTAAAAAATTCTTTGTATTTTCTTTCGGCATTCTTTTTCATTTTTACGAATGTATCTTTATCAAAATAGAGTCTAAGTATATTCTCTTTAAACGATTCAATATCTTTCATTTCTACCAAATAACCATTATACCCATTTACAATTTCTTCATTAGTTCCATCTATGTTAGTAGCTACAACTGGAACCCCTTGCGAGAACGCCTCTAATGGTGCTAAAGGTAATCCCTCTATATAGGAGCATAAAATTAATATATCGATATATTTTAAATGCTCTATTACATTATCTTTTGATCCTAGTAAATATATATCATTCTCAAGTTTTTCATTTTTAACAATTTCTCTTATGTTATTTAATTCAGGACCATCACCAAGTAAAACAAATTTAATCATACTATTTATTTTTGTAGTTCTCTTAGCTACTTCAACAAAATCATATACCCCTTTATAGTCAACTATTCTGCTTACCTGAGCTACTATAAAATAACCATTTTGCTTTAATTTTATTAGTTCATAATCAACTTCCTTGTTTTCGCTATAAGTCTCTATAGTATTATAGATTGTTTCTATATTTTTATCTTTTAACCTACTCTTTTGAATCAATATTCTTTTTGCTGCTTCACTGACAGTAATAATACTAATGTTGCTTAGCGCCAATTTAGTTAACTTAAACTTGTTTTCAATGCATAAATGTTGAGTATGAATAACCTCAACTTTAGTAAACTTTGATACAACTTTGGCTATTAAAGTAGTCATCCTATGATGGCTATGAATTATATCAATTTTCTGCTCATTTACTAACTTAATGAGTCTTTCTATATTTAAAATAATATTATGTGGAGCCTTATTTTCCACATCTAAAATAGGATAATTAATGATTCCCAACTTTTCAAATTCTGGTAATAGTGCTCCCCCTGCTTTGCTGGCAATAATGATTTTATTATTATTTTTTAATTCTTTAGATAGTTTTAAAATACATTTTGCAACGCCTCCAATTGTCATTTCATTATTTAAATACAATATATTCAAATCAAATTTCTCCTTCAAAATACATTAATTTAATAAAGTTAATCTACTATTACATAGATATCAAATACAAAACTTAGTCTTACGTAATAGCTTAAAGTCTTAACAAATTTGTAAATATTTTTATCTCATAGGTCAAATACTCGATTTAGATATCTTTAGGTATTCCAAATTATGCTTAAACTTATTCCATATAAATTAAATTAGTTATAAATTTTATTAAAATAAAAAAATAGGAGATTATTTTATTTGTTTTTCTAATATTACTAGAAAAACAAATAGATAACCTCCTAATAAAGACTATATTAAATTTGTAATTTTATATATTTAAATTCTTTTGTATTGATATTTTCAAGTATACAAATATGTATATACTAAACTTTATCTGATAAAATCATCGATAGATTCAATTATGGCATCAGTATTAGATATGTAATCTTTCAACTCATGATTTTCGATGTTTTCTATTACATTCTCCAACTCATCTATTTCTTTTACTACATCAATAAATTTCATTTTTTCAAATTCACCTATTATTTGTAGTTGATGATTGTCTACATGTTCGCCATATTCCTTTAATCTAGGAATAGCAATTACCTTTTTTCCCTGTTTTACTGCGTTTACTATTGCACCAGTACCTCCATGAGTAATTACTTTATTGCTCATTTCCATTATTTCTTTAAATTCATCTCTGTCTAAAAAATTTTTAAAGCGATAATTCTTAGGCTTATAATCACTATATCCAGTTTGAGCAAATATATTTTCTTTTATGCTATTTTTTTCAACCAATACATCTAATTCTCTTAATAACCTATTAAATTGAAATTTTTGAGATCCAACAGTTACAAATATCAATATATTCCCCCCTTATATATGGCATATGGATAAACTTTAAGCATATCTTTCCATTGAACATAAAATTGGTCTGCAAATCTACTTAGCAATCTTCCAGTTAAAGTTGGAGAATTAACTTTTGCAAATGATTCTATAAAAATAAGTTTTCTTTTAAAAATCTTTGCTAATAAGCACATAGGTATAGTTGCCAAAGCACCTGTGGATATTATTACATCAGGTTTTTCTTTGAGAAATATCCTAACGGTATTAAAACTATTTAATATCATTTTATAAATAAATGTTTTTTCATTTCTATTTACTTGATTTAAATAATATATTTTTTTAGAATTTTTAGCCACAGAATAATCAGTCTTTTCTGTAACTATAAAGCTTTCATACTTATTCATTAGTGGCTTTAACATCATTAACTGTTCAAAATGGCCACCTGTTGAAGCAATAAAGCATACTTTTTTCACTTGAACACCACCTTTAATTTAGTTAATAGTCAAAAATAATACTTATGAAAATTCAGAAAAACTAATTAGCTTTTCTGAATTAGATATTTTCTATTAATTTATTATTGGCCAATTGCGACTTCCATTTCTTTTTCTTTTTCAAGATGCTTTTCGAAATTTAGGACAGCTTTTCTTCCAATTGAATAATAATCAACGTTTCTTTCTTTAGTTTCTTTTATTTTATAACAATTTCTTCCGTCGAATATAATCGGAGTATACATTAACTCTTCGTATACGCTTAAGTTTAAACTTTTAATTTCATTCCATTCTGTGAATATAAATGCTATATCTGCATCTTTCAATGTTTCCTCTGGAGTATTTGCATATGTTATTTCACTTGGATAAATCCTTTTAAAATTATCAATTCCCACTGGATCATATGCAACTATTTGCGCACCTTCATCTAGTAATCTTCTGACATTCGGGATTGACGGTGCTTCTCTTAAGTCATCTGTTCCCGGTTTAAAAGTTAAACCAAGTACAGCTACTTTTAATCCCTTTAAGCTTCCAAATCTATTCTTAGCTTGTCTAAATAATTTATATTTTTGATTTTCATTTACTTCTATTGTTGCTTTTATTGTTTTTAATTCATAACCTCTATCATTAGCAAGCCAATGAAGTGCTTTAGTATCTTTTGGGAAACATGATCCACCATATCCAATTCCAGCATTTAAGAATTTATCTCCTATTCTAGGATCAAAGCTCATTCCTTTAGCTACATCTTCTATGTCAGCTCCAACCATTTCACAAAAATTTGCTATTTCATTCATAAATGATATTTTAAGAGCTAAGAAATCATTTGAAGCATACTTAATCATTTCTGCGCTTCTTCTATTCGTAGCAACTATTGGTTGATTATAACCTTTATATACTTCCCTTAAAAGAACTTCTGCTTTCTTTGATTCAACGCCAATTACAATTCTCTTAGCATATAAAGTATCTACAACTGCTGTACCTTGGGCTAAAAACTCTGGATTTGAAGCCACTTCAATATTAACATTATTTTTAACCTTTTCTTTTAAATACTCTTCAATTTTATCATTTGTTCCTATTGGAACTGTTGATTTAACTACTACCAAACAATCATTTTTTACATTATCTACAATTTGTTTACAAACATTAAATACATAATCTAGATTAGCTGATCCATCTTCTCTTTCTGGAGTACCAACGCCAATGAATATTAAATCTGCATCTTTATAAGCATTTCTATAATCAATTGTAAAATCTAATCTACCAGCATCATGATTTCTTTTAAGCAATTCATCTAAACCGGGTTCATATATAGGTGAAATTCCTTGCTTCATCATTTCAACTTTATTTTTATCTATATCAACACAAGTTACATTATGTCCTATTTCTGAAAGACATGCTCCTGTAACTAAACCCACATATCCTGTTCCAGCTACTACTATTTTCATATCTACCTCCATAGTATCATTTATTTTATTAAATAATCTTCCTTATCCCTGTCCTACCCATAGTTTCATACAATTACCTATCTTGCATGCTTGTCACCAAACAACACAAAAAATGTTTTAAAAATCAATTTAATATCAACTAAAATACATCTATTTTCTACATATCTAAGATCCAATTTCATCCAATCTTCAAAATCAATATCATTTCTACCTGATACCTGCCAATAACAAGTTAGTCCAGGTTTAACTTTTAGTCTAGTCATCATCCAATTATCGAATTTTTCTACTTCCTTCGGAAGTGATGGTCTAGGCCCAACTAAACTCATCTCTCCCTTTAATACATTGAATAATTGCGGAAGCTCATCTATGCTTGTCTTTCTTATAAATCTTCCAACTCTAGTTACCCTTGGATCATCCTTGATTTTAAACATCGGTCCACTCATCTCATTTTTACAGTGTAGTTTTTCTTTCAATTCTTCTGCATTAATGACCATTGATCTAAACTTGTACATTTTAAAAACTTCACCATTTTTGCCTATTCTTTCTTGTGCAAAAATTATAGGTCCTTTTGATTCAAGTTTTATCAATAATCCGACTATAAGTAATATAGGAGTTAAAATTATTAATCCAGTTAATGAACAAAGGATATCCATAGTTCTTTTGAAAAAGTAATATTCCACCCTAGGTTCTTCTCTATCTCGGAAGATAGCTTCCCCCTTATTAATTTCTAGTTGCTGCATTTTTTCACCGCCCTATGATAATTAATTAATAATTAAGTATTCTTATATTTTTCTTATAGAATTATGTTAGATTAAGAAGAAACTTAATTATCTTCTTACTTTAAGATAAGTTTTTCCATATATTTTTATTTGTCTCTGCACTACTTACTACATATATTACAGTGAGGTACTTTGTATTTCAACGCACAATTAACGCTATATTAAGCAATATACAGTGTAGTTGCTAATATAGCGTTTTATGACAAGTTTTTATTTATTTTTCTTTATTTTGGAATTTCAGTTCTAAGAATGTTTTTTATACAACTGAATAACTGAATTTAAAGTAATTAGAGTTTTTTCAAATTCAATTAAATTCTCAAAAATGAAAAAATCGATTTTTTCATTTTAACTTTTTTTCCAACAAATTCTATTGCACTATCTCTTAATAATTTCTTAGAACTTTCTTCAAATATATTTTCATTTATTTCATTTAATGCATTCATAGCTTTCTGCAATCCAGTAGTTCTATTATCAGTATCATGTGCATCTGATCCAATAAAGTTATATAAATTATTTTCTAAAAATAGACTAGCAGTTTTTTTTATACTTTCTCCAAATCTACCTTCTATACTTCCTGCGTTTAGTTGAAATAAATATCCAGCTTCAATAAACTTATTAATGAGAGTTGGATCTTCTCTAAATGGCTTATACCTTTCTGGATGGGCAATTATTGGTACTATATCTCGTACTTGGAGTTCATATAATACATCTATTATATTTTCGTCGAGTCTATGCATGGGGAATTCAATCATCATATATCTAGAATCATTAATAGTTCCTATGTTACCTTCAAGGTAATCCCGAATTATATTCTCATTAAAATAAACTTCTTGCCCGCTGTAAACCTTAATATTAATTCCTTCCATATGAGCTGCATTATTTACTTGTTCTACTAAAACTTTAACCTCTTGTATTGTTGATTCTCCATATTCTAATAAATAATGAGGGGTCGCTACTATTTCATTAACTCCATCTTTTTGCGCTTGTTTAAGCATATCCAAGGTCATGTGCATATCTTTTGAACCATCATCAATGCCTGGTAATACGTGTGAATGAATATCTATCATTAACTCACCACCTTAACTCCATTAAACATTATCGTAACAATTGTCTATTTCTCATCTTCGTTTCCATAATAAGCATAATACTTTCCTCTTGTATTTTCTACAGCATTCAGTACACTTCCAATAACATTTGCTCCAACTTTATCTAAAAGGTTTTTTGCTTCTATTACTACATCTTTTTTGGTTTTCCCTGCTCTTACTACTAAGATAGTTCCGTCAACTTTAGTTGATAGTATCTGAGCATCCGTAACAGCTCTTAACGGAGCTGTATCTAGGACAATTAAATCATATTCATCTTTCAGCCTTTCTATTAAGTTTGTCATAGCCGCTGATCCAAGCATTTCTGATGGATTTGGTGGAATCTTCCCTGAAGTTAAGTAATTAAAATTATTATTATGCTTCTGTACTGCTTCATCTAATGAAACTTTACCAAGTAATACTTCTGAAACTCCTACTAAGTTTGAAGTTCTAAAATTTTTGTGTACTGATGGTTTTCTTAAATCACAATCAACTAAAATAACTTTCTTTTCACCTTGAGCAAAAGAAATAGCAATATTTCCGGCAACTGTTGACTTTCCCTCTGCCATTTCTGAACTTGTAACAGCTATAGTTCTTATTTCCTTATCAAAAGATGAATATTGTATATTAGTTCTTAGTGTCCTAAATGCTTCTGCATCTACTGATTTCGGTTTGTCTTCTACAACAAAACCAGCATAAATTCTTCTATCGACTACTCTCTTATGTTTTGTACTACTTTTTATTCTCTCCAATAATGACATACTATCACCCTTTCTGAGGCTTAGAATACTCTGGAATAGTTCCCAGAACTGGAACACCTAGCATTTCTTCCATCTGTTCTCTGGTTTTAAAAGTATTATTCATGAATTCTAACAGAAAACTTAGACCTATGCTAATCATGAACCCGATTATAAAAGCAATAGCTATATTCATCTTTCTATTTGGACTTACTGGGCTTTCTGGTATTTTCACACTTTCTATTATTTTTACATTTCCATTTGGTATAAGGTCTTTTGATGACCTTATAAATTCGTTTGTTACCGAATCTACAACATTTCTTGCCATGATCTTATCTGGATTTGTGTAACCTATTTCTAATATCTGTGTGTCTGCTCTTGGGACAACTGTTAACGTACTGAGTATATTTTCTGATTGTAAGTTCAAATTGCTTGAACTTACAGCCCTATCAATTAGGTCCGTAGTTTGAATTATCTCTGCATAAGTCTTTAAAAGTTTTTGATACATCAAAACATCATTATTGTTATAGCTTTGTTCCTGACCTTGCGCATTATTCTCTTTTCCTATAAATACCTTAGTATTTGCTTGATACTTTGGCGAAATAACAAAAAAACTTATAATTGCTGAAAGTATAGTTGAGATTAAAGTAATTAAACATATCATCTTCCATCTTTTCATTAAAATATTTACTATTTCATCAATTTTCAAAAAATCTCTATTCATAATATTCAAGCGCTCCATTACAATATATTTTTCTTTCATTGTATTAAAAGTAAATATAGTTTTAGTAAATTTTGCGCCTTTCATTCATTTTTTTATTGTAGTAAAGTAATTTTTACATATTCATTATAAAGTTTGCTTGGGGTAATCTCCTTATATAAATGCTCTAGACCGTCATTAATATTTGAATCCGTCACTTCTTCATTACATAAACACATAATAGAATATTCTACATTGAATAATAAACTCAAAATATTTGTCATCCTCATTCCATTGTTTTTATAAAAATTAATTCTTCTTTCACGTGTTACTCTTTCTTCAACATTTGGTGAAGAATTAATGCTTTCTACTTCTACTATAATTCCAATGTAATTCCTGCATTGTTCCTTTAATAAATTTAGGAATTTACTTCCTATTCCTCTATTTCTATAAATGGCACATACTGAGTAATAATCTATCAATAGATATGATTTTGACGTGACTAAAAATGCATAAGCTAATAGCTTATTATCTTCATATAAACCATAACATACATAAATTCCTCTTTTAATAAGCTTTTGAATTACTTCAATCGGCTTTAACTCTTCTGGTGGGAAATCTATCTTCATATGTTCCTCATGTATATTTTTAATTTCTTCATCGCTTAATTGTTTTAAATACATTTGTGTTCATCCTAACATATATAATTTTGATAATACCTGCTTAATTATAACATACGTTTGCATTATTCAAATAAATCCCTTAGATAATACTTTACCTAATATACTCTCAAAAAAATGATAATGAGATTAATTTATTATTTTAGTTTAAACAAAGTTTATAATTCCTATTCTTTTTAGCCCATCTATATAAAGAGCTTTTTTATTTAAACTGGATTTCTAAGCATTGTTTTCGTTTGTAACATTATATACAACCAATG
This sequence comes from Clostridium chromiireducens, assembly GCF_002029255.1. Classification (GTDB taxonomy): domain Bacteria; phylum Bacillota; class Clostridia; order Clostridiales; family Clostridiaceae; genus Clostridium; species Clostridium chromiireducens. The sequence goes on along the minus strand of NZ_MZGT01000057.1, from coordinate 19,334 downwards.
CATTACTTTGTCGAATATATAGTAATTAAAATGGCCTTATGGTAATATTAAAAATAATGAACTTGAAGGGTGATGATTATATTTTATGAGTAACGGAATTAAATTGATAAATGATATTAACAAATGTATTCTAAAAGATAAGGATATGGCATTTTGGTGGATTGGACAATTGGGATATGTAATTAAGATAGGTAAACAAGTTCTTTATATAGATTCGTTCTTATCAGAATTTCCTGGTAGAATCATTCCAACTTTATTACAACCAGAGGAAATAACTAATGCTGATTTTATAATAGGTACTCACGATCATGATGATCATATAGATAGAAAGGCATGGCATCAAATATCACTAAGTTCTCCAAAAGCAAAATTTGTAGTACCTAAGCATCTTATTGATGACTTATCAGAAAGCTTAAAAATTTCAAGAAGTCGTTTTATAGGTCTTGATGATGGCATATCATTTTCAGAAAACGGTTTAAAAATAACTGGTATTCCGTCAGCACACGAATTTCTTGACCAAAACCCTGAAACTGGCAGCTTTCCTTATTTAGGCTACGTCATTGAAGGCAATGGCTGTACTATATATCATTCTGGAGACACTTGTTTGTATGAAGGAATTTATTCAAAGTTAAGAACTTGGAATAAAATTGATGTTATGTTTCTTCCTATAAACGGAAGAGATGCAAAAAGATATCGTGAAAACTGCATAGGAAATATTACATATCAAGAAGCTGTAGATTTAGCAGGAAGTATAAATCCGAAACTAGTTGTTCCAGGCCACTACGAAATGTTCTCGCAAAATAGTGAAAATCCACTATTATTTGCTGATTATATTGACGTTAAATACCCTGAAGTTAAGTATTGGATTGGAAAGCATGGAGAAATGGTAAAACTATCAGATCATACTATAAATATATAGAATTAAAATTTATATACTAACTAAACGAAAGAAATGTCACTCTATTTTTCATACCGTTGAAAGTACAGAGTGACTATTTTTTCTATTAATCAAGGTACTTTTTTATTAATTCTATATTACTCAACATAAGACTTTAAGATATCTAATTGTTTAATGAATAATACTTTATTTCCTTTAAGACTTACAATCCCTAATTCCTCAAAATTACTAAGTTTCCTACTAATAGTTTCTCTCGTTACTCCAGTGTAATTAGCCATTTCTTCTCTATTTATTGGTAAATTTATTTGTAATCCTTCTTCCGTACTAATTCCATACTTTTCTGCGAATTCTAACAACATATATGCGATTCTTATTTCCGCATCATTTGTTGCTAAATTTTGTGCTAAATTTTCTGTTTCAGTAAGTCGTTTTGTAATAACTTCAAGTAGTTTTAATGATATTTCCGGATTACTAATAATAATTTTACTCATATCTTCCTTAGATAAAGTACATATTTTTACATCTGATATAGCATAAACATCAAAATTGTACTTTTCATTACTACTAAATAAGTTCAATTCCCCAAAAAAATCTCCACTTGTGTAGATATGAACTATTTGTTCTTTTCCTTCTTTAGTTAGTTTAGATAGTTTTACTTTTCCTTCGTTTATAATAAATAATGCATCTGATTTCTCACCTTCCCTACAAAGAATCTCACCCTTTTTATATGATTTATGACCAGTCAAATTAATAATTTTTCTAAGCTCATCATCGGATAAGAATGAGAATATAGGTACTTTCTTTGCACATAAGGTGTGAGTGCAAACTTCACAATTACATTCTTTCATATTTAATCACCTACCATTACTATTATCATAACACTTATGTTTAATGCCAGTAAATAAGCATTTTTATAATTGATTATGAATCTTTAGAATTCTTTATACATTTACTTTTTACGACTTCATTTTTAATAGAATCCCTTCTATTATCATAACAAAATCTAATAAATTTAAAAATTTGATTTAAATCATATTCTTATAATACATATGATTATAAAATGAACACATAAGAAACAAGTCATAAAAATACATTAGTTAATTAGATTTGGAGGAACATAATATGAAAAAGAATATAAATAAAAATCAAAAGCTTGGTGAGATAGTTTCAATTTTTCCTGGTGCTACAGAAATTTTTAATAGATATAAATTAGATTATTGCTGTGGGGGACATGATACTTTAGGTGATGCATTAACTGCACTCTCGTTAGATTTAAGTGTGATTATTGAAGAACTTAATTCAAAGTATGATAAGTTTATTAATACAAATTCATCATACAAAGACTGGAGAAAAGAAACACCATCTTCATTAATAACGCATATAGTAGATGTTCATCATGACTTTACAAAAAAACAACTTAAAGAGATTGATACAATGTTATTTAAGGTACTAAAAGTACATTTTAGACATCATGGTGAGGAATTACTACAGGTTCATAAACTTTTCGGATCTTTAAAAACTGAACTTGAAGAACATTTAGTTAAAGAAGAAGAAGTACTATTCCCACTTATAAAAAACTATGACCTATCAAAAGATGATAGAATCCTATCGGATATACACAAAGTTATAAATGATACCGAAAATGAACATGATGCCGCTGGAGATATTTTAAAAGAACTAGAAAAAATAACGAGAGACTTTACCGCACCAGAAGGATCTTGTACTACTTTTAAACTTGTATATACAAAGCTCCATGAATTAGAAAAAGATTTGTTTATTCATATTCATTTAGAAAACAGTGTTTTATTTGATATGTTCTAAATGTTATTGATAAACACAGCATAACTTAGACTTATGTATATAGCTCACAGAAATTGGATGCATGTTTATGAAATAGACATGTGAATAGAAATATTTCAGAACCAGGAACAAATAATCACATATAATTATTTATAATGAAAACCATGCAATAAAATATCTATAACTAAAAAACCAATCTTATAGATTTATATCTTAAGATTGGCATTTTTAATTTAGTAATATGAATATATTACTTTTTATCAATATCTAAGACTGTTTGTAACAATACATTGGCACCTTTTAAGCAGTTCTCAAGGGGAGTAAATTCTTTTTCACAATGACTGTGCCCTTTTTCACTTGGAACAAATATCATTGTAGTAGGAATAATATCTGTTATAAATTGTGCATCATGTCCAGGACCACTATACATTCTCTTTGTTGTATATCCAAATTCCTTTGCATTTTTCTCAACATAATTTACAAATTCAGAGTGAAAATGTACTGTATTTCTTGACCAAGCTTTTTCAAAACTTGCTTCACATTTTTCAACTGTTTTAGGGATGGCCTTAATTATTTCGAGAACTTGATTTATTACTTCTGGATCTTGATGCCTCGCATCTAACGTGAATTTAACAAGATCTGGAATAACTGTGTGAATATTTGGATGGGCTGAAATCTTTCCTGTTGTATATACTAGCTTACTATCAAGCTTATCAAGTTCATCATGCAGATATTGAATGGTCTTTACAGCTGCATATAAAGCATCTTTTCTATATTTCATTGGAGTTGTCCCTGCATGGTCTGCTTGACCTGCAAAAGTAAATTCATAGTTTATCATACCGCAAACACCTTCAACTACTCCGATATCAATTTTTTCATCTTCTAAAACAGGTCCTTGTTCAACATGTAATTCAACTAACGCTCTGTATTTTTCAGGAGTCATTCGATTTTCAACTTCTCCCATGTATCCACTAGCTTCTAAGGCTTCTTTAAATGTAATTCCTTCTGTATCTTTTGATGCTAACATAACATCTTTATCAAATTTTCCTGTAATAACACCTGATGACATCATTGCAGGTTCAAAACGTGCCCCTTCTTCATTTGTCCATATAACAACTGTTATTGGATGCTTATGAGGTATTTTTTCAGTAACTATAGTTTCTGCTACTTCTAATCCTGTAAGAACTCCTAAAATACCATCGTAATTTCCACCTTGCTTAACTGAATCAGCATGAGATCCCATCATAATTGCAGGTAGATTTTCATCTCCAGGAATAGTTGCATAAATGTTTGCCATATCGTCAGTTTTTATTTCCATTCCAAGTGCCTTACATCTTTTACAAAATTCCTCTCTTGCTTCCAAAGCCGCAGGTGATAAAGATAATCTAGTAATCCCCCCTTTGCCTGTATCTCCAAATTTACTAAAAGTTGTAATTTTATCTTGAAGTCTTTCTTTATTACACATTAACATATCGATATCCCCCTTAAATTCTTTTTAATAATTATTTTTTTACTCTCTTACCTGGTGCTACAGCTTTTGCTGGGCATACAGTACTACATAATTGACATCCTACACATTTATCTACTAACAAAATTGGCATTCTTGTATTTTCATCTACTTTAATTGCTTGATGTCCCCCATCATAACATGATAAATAACATCTTCCGCATCCTATACACTTTTGCCTATCAAATCTTGGATAACAAATACTATCTCTATCAAGTTTATCTGTTGGCACAATATTAGGTAAGGCATTACCTACAATTTCAGATATCTTTTTATACCCTTGTGAACTTAAATATAATTTCATCCCATTAATTAAGTCATCGATGATTCTATAGCCATATTGCATTACTGATGTTGTTATTTGCAAGTTTTCACACCCTAATGCTATAAATTCAGCTGCATCCTTCCAGGTTTCAATACCGCCCATACCGCTTATTGGTGCATCTTTTAGTTCTTGGCAGACTTTCATATCATGTATAAAACGTAATGCAATTGGTTTTACAGCTTTTCCTGAATATCCACCTACACTAGTCTTACCTTCAACATTTGGTTCTGAAGCAAAGCTTTCTAAATTTAGATTCATAATACTTTTGATTGTATTAATTGCTGCAATTCCTGTAGCACCTGCTTCCATTGCAGCAATTGCTGGTATTTCCATATTTCCAACATTAGGTGTCATCTTTGCAAGAATCGGTAAATTAGTTCCCTTTCTAGTTGCTTTAGTGTATAGGGCTACTAGGTCTGGGTTTTGACCAACATCTGAACCTACTCCTTTACTTGTCATATGTGGACATGAGAAATTACATTCTATAATATCAGCTCCCGCCTCTGTCATTAACTGAGCGAGTTTAGTCCATTCATCTTCATTTTGTCCCATAATTGATGCTATAATAATTTTGCTAGGATAGTCTTTTTTCAATCTTTTTAAGAATTCTATATTTTCCTCTAATGTGTGATCTGAAATTTGCTCTATATTTTTAAAACCAACAAATGGTACACTTTCTTTGCTTAAAGCAGTAAATCTTGGTGAAACTTCTTTAGGCACAAACATACCAATAGTCTTAAATGCTACACCTGCCCATCCCATTTCAAATGCCTTTGCTACCATCTCATAGTTACTTCCGACAACTGATGAAGAAAGAAAAAATGGATTTTCACAGTTTATTCCACAAAAATCTATGGATAAATCAACGTCGTCCTCTTTAACTTTAGGTTCAGTTGATATTGCTTTCATAACTTTATCAATTGGTACTGGTTCATTAATTTTTCCCTTTAAACAAGCCTCTTTACATTGTTTTTCATCGCATGTATCACAAGGAAGAGGATGTGGCAGTTTATTTACTGCCCCAGCCTTATTTTCAAATCTTAAAGAACGAATAATAGTATCCGCTTCAAGTGAGTGGGGACAAGCCTTGCGACAAGGTGCTTCATCACACAACAAGCATCCTGACACATATTCATTAATTGAAATATCTTTATATAATAAACTACTCATTTCCATTCCTCCTAGATTATCTTTATTTTCGTCCTACTCGTTTTACAAATTGTCCAAATCCTGCTTTTCCAACAAATTCTCCATCATCATATACTAAATTTCCACGTACATAAGTTTGTACTGGGTATCCATGAAGAGTTTTACCTTCCCAAATTGTGTGGTCATAATCTGAATGCATATTCTCTACAGAAATTGTAAAATCTTTCTTCGGATCATAAATTACAATATCTGCATCTTTTCCTATTGTTAAAGAACCTTTTTCTGTACATCCAAATATCTTAGCTGGGTTAAATGAACATAATTCTACTGCTCTATTAAAAGTTATTTTTCCCTCATTTGCTGCTGAAAGCATATATGGATATAAATTTTCTACTCCTGCACATCCATTTGGAATCTTTGTAAAATCATCTTTCCCCCAATCCTTTTCATAGCTTTGAAATGGGCAGTGATCTGTAGCTACAGTATCAATATCACCGGATTTAATAGCTTTCCAAAGTGCATCTTGACTTTCTTGCCCTTTCATTGGTGGTGAACATACAAAGTTTCTACCATCTTCTCTTTTATAAACATCGCATGTAAACTCCAAATATTGTGGGCATGTTTCAACATATATATCATGACCTTCTCTTTTTGCTTTAATAGCAGTTTCTAAACCTTCTTTATCTGCCATATGAACTAAATATAGTGGAGCCCCTGTAGATTTAGCCCAATGAACTGCTCTTTTGTCTGCCTCAGCTTCAACAAACTCTGGTCTGCTTAAATAGTGATACCATGCTGAAGTTTTTCCTTCCTTTAAGAACTTCTCGATGTTTAAATCTATTAAATCCGGATTTTCTGCATGGATGTTTGTCATAGCTCCAGTTTCTTTAGCTTTTAATAGTATTTTCACTAAAGTTGCATCATCTACCATCATTCCTTCTTTCTTATAAACTAAGAAACATTTAAAGCTTGGTACCCCATACTCAACAGCATCTTTAAATTCATCTAAGATAGTTCCTTCATTTAAATCAGTTATGATGCAATGAAATGCATAATCTACGCAAGCTTCTGGATCACACATTGCTTTTCTTGATTCAACTGTTTCAATTATTCCGCTGCCTTTTCTTTGCATTGGATAATCAAATACTGTAGTTACACCTCCGCAAGCTGCTGCCCTTGTTCCTGCAAGATAGCTGTCTGCTGATACAGTTCCTCCAAATGGCATAGCTAAATGGGTATGTGCATCAATAGCCCCTGGTAGTACTAACTTACCTTTTGCATCTACAACTCTGGCACCGTCTTCTGAAAATTCTGTTCCAATAGCTACAATCTTTCCATCTTTAACAGCAAGATCAGCAGTGTAAGATTCTGATGGTGTTACAATAGTTCCATTTTTAATAATTAAATCCATAAGTATTCTCCTCCCACTTCTAAACATTATTAATATCTAAATAACTAATTCAGTTAATAATTTTCTCTTTCATATTTCTACTTTGGGTATATTTTTATTTTGAGGTTATTAAAATATTTCATTTTTCAAATCATTTACTATGTGATAAATTCTTTTCCTTAATAATACATTGATATATAAATTTTAGTAGGATTCAGTGTGGATTTAACCACATCTGAATCAATTTTTATCATGTTATTTTGTTGCCTCTTCCCAATACTTTGAAGTAAATGTTGTATCATCTACTACTGGTTCTTTTGCTAAATCCTTATTATATTTCTTTAAGAAATCTCCTGTTTGCTTAATAGCATTCATATCAATTTGTCCAATTTTTGAAGTATCAAACCCTTGAGGTGCTACAAGCTTAGCAACTTCTTTTGCCATATAAACTTGGTGATCTAAAGAAACTGATTTATCTACATCATAAACTGTTTTTCCAGCTGCTTCTGGATCTTGAACTGCATCTTTCCAACCTTTAATTGAAGCTTTTAAGAAACGAACTAATAAGTCTTTATGCTTAGCTGCCCAATCTGAATTAACAAATAAACAGTCTTCCATCATAGCAACATTTTCATTGTTCATATCAATTACATTTAAATCTTCTTTTTTCAATCCACCTTCAAGCAATAAACCAAATTCGTTGTAAGTCATTGCTGATGCTGCGTCAACTGAACCCTCTTTTAATTGATCCATTGTGAAATCTTGTTGTACAAGTTTCAAATCCTTCTCTTTATCTAAATTGTATTTTGAAAGTAGTGCAAGAAGTTCATATTCATTACCTCCAAACCAGTTACCTACTTTTTTGCCTGCTAAATCTTTTGGTGAATTAATTCCTTTTTCTTTCTTTGAGACTAATAACATACCTGATTTTTGGAAAACCTGAGCAACTTCTTGTAATGGATATCCTTGAGCTTGATATGTCATTAGACTTGATACCCAAGTTACACCTATATTTGCTACATCATTATTAACATTTTGTTCTGGGATAATGTCACTTCCGCCTGGAAGTATTTGAATATCAATACCTTCATCCTTATAATAGCCCTTTGCTGCTGCTACATAGTATCCCATAAATTGTGATTGTGGAAGCCATTTTAATTGAAGGGTTACTTTTTCTAATTCTCCATCTTTCTTTGAAGTGTCCTCTGATTTAGTTGTGTCTTTTGCTGTAGTTTCTGATGTTTTTGATCCACACCCTATAAGCATCGTACCCATCATTAATACTGCTAAACTTAAAGCTAATAACTTCTTTTTCATAATAAATTCCTCCTCATTAAATAAATATTATTTATCTGATATCAGTCATTTATGTGTTTTTCTTCCTAGATGTAAGAAATATATATGACCTGATCCTAGATCTTTTTAACTTTCTTATGAACTTAAGAAAAATTCTTAGAACCAAATTCTGTTTTTATAAACCTTATTTACCTTTGTGAAGCATGCCATTTTATAGTTCTACGTTCTATTAACAAAATGATTAAATATAAAATAATCCCAACTAATGCTGCCATAACTATATAAGACCACCCCATGGCCATCATTCCTTTTCTTAAATTATCTTTAATTCCAAAACCAATTCCCGATGTTGATGCTGCGAAATATTCACTTATCATAGCTGCCATTATTGCCGCTGCCACATTAATTTTTAATGCAGTTAAAACACTTGGAAGACAATTAGGTAAACGAAGCTTGAAAAATATAACTTTTTCTGGTGCTGCATATGACTCTAATAAATCTTTTGCAAATGGTTTTAAATCATTTAATCCACGATAAGAATTAATAGCCATAGCTGCCATACATACTACCGTTACAACACCAACCTTCTGTGCAAAACCACTAGTAAACCAACGATTCATAATAGGAGATAATGCAACTATTGGAATAGCATTAAATGCAGCTATTACACTTAGTCCTGTATATCCCCACTTTGGAAACTGTGTAGCTATTACAGCAACAATAAATCCAATTATGCATCCTAAAGCAAGTCCTACCAACGCCCCTGAAACTGTAATCATTGTGTCAGTTAAAGCTTTAGAAAAATTATCACTTAAAGTTTTAATGATTTGTGATGGAACTGGTAGTTGAAAGGGCTTAAAACCTAAGGCATCATGAATGATACCAACTTGCCAAGCAATTACAACTAATATCCCAAAGCCCACGGGCCATAAAACATTTTTAATCTTTTCATTCATAAAATACCCTCCCTATGTAGTTTGTTTTCTCCAAGGCATACAAATTTTTTCAAATAATATTACTATAAAGTAGCTTAAAATACCCATTAAAGCACTTGTAACTACTGATGCCCAGAACACATCTTTTGTGCCTGAATATAAAGAATACAAAAGTTTCACTCCAATTCCACCGCTTGAACCTAGCATATCTACTAAAATAGATGCTGTTATTGACATTGGAGCTGCTATTTTTAAACCTGCAAATAAATATGGCATCGAATAAGGAATCATAAGCTTATAGTAAATACTTTTCTTTCTCGCAGCGTATGAATATAGCAATTCTTTTTTGTCACTTTCTACACTATTTAGTCCGCTCAGCATATTTACTGAAACTGGGAAAAAAGTAATATATGCAGCAATCACTATTCTAGAAAGATTCATGTCTCTAACTAATGTAAATATAATAGGAGCTAATCCTAATACTGGTATCATTTGTGATACTATTAAATAAGGTAGTGATATTTTTTCTGCTATTTTTGATAAACTCATAATTATTGCTAAAATAAAGCCTATTGCTGCTCCAAGCGCAAATCCAAATACAGCTCTTGAAAAAGTAAGTCCGGCTGCACTTATTAAATCTGTAAAATTTACTGCGATTGATATAAGGACACTATGGGGATAAGGCAGTTTTGCTGCTGCCATTGGGTCATGAATAACTTGTTCTAGAAAGAAAGCTGCTAATTCCCAAACTATAAAAATACTAATAGCCCAAACTAAGTTAACTGTATATTTTTCTTTCCTGCTAATCATCATCATACCCCCTCAAAGCTATTTCTGATTTTTGTTATATAATCATAAAATTGTTTTGACTGTTTTGACTCCATATTTCTTGGTCTTGGTATATCAATATCAATTACAGCAGAAACTCGTCCTGGATGCGGTGATAAAACTACAACTTTATCTGATAAAAATACTGCCTCCGAAATATTATGAGTTACAAAAACTACTGTCTTTTTAGTCTTTGTCCATATTTCAAGAAGATCCTCATGAAGTTTTTCACGTGTGAATTCATCTAAAGCTGAGAATGGTTCATCCATAAGAAGTATCTCTGGATTGATTGCCAGTGCTCTTGCTATTCCGACTCTTTGCTGCATACCTCCACTTAATTCATAAGGATAATGCTTACCAAAGTTAGTAAGTCCAACTAGATCGAGCATTTCTGTAACTTTCGCAGTACGATCCTGCTTTTTCATTCCTAGTAGTTCCATTGGCATACAAACATTTCTTCTTACTGTTCTCCAATCATATAGAACTGGATTTTGAAATACGATACCATATTTCTTCTGAAGCCTTACTTCTCTTGGACTCTGTCCTCGAACTGTTACTTTTCCTGAAGAAGGCTGCAATAGATCAGCTATAATACGAAGTAATGTTGTCTTTCCACAACCCGAAGGACCTAGTAATGAAATAAATTCTCCTTCTTTAATTTCTAAATTAACATTTTTAAGTGCTGTTACTGGTTCGCCTCCATTCTTGTCTTGGTAAACCATACTTAAATCTTCGATTTTAATTTCAACTTTATCTTCTCTTAGCTTAAAAACATTTCTATTCTCAAATTGTGTATCTATTTCATTTAACATACTCATTGATTTACGCCTCCTTTTAAACAAAAAACGGTACAAAACTATTTGTTTTGCACCGTTGCAATTATTTTATATTTACCATAATCTACTGTATATAGTTAATAAGTCTTCCTTTGTAACATTTTTTATAGTATTTGATGGACTTCCACTATTTATAGCATCCTGTGCCATCTTATCTACTAGTTTATCGAAATCTTCTTTATTAATTCCATACTCTTTTAGAGTAGGAATCTCACATATCTTACATAATTCTGTTAATTTTTCTAGGAAAGCTTCCGCAGCTTCCTTATCACATTTATTCTCTTCTGCTGCATTAATAGCCCTTCCTATTGTACCAAAACGTTCATAGCTTCCATCTAAAACATAAGATAAACATTCCTTTATGAGCATAGCATTTGAGATTCCATGGGCAACATGAAAATTAGCTCCAATTGGTCTGCTCATCCCGTGAACTAAGGTCACTGAAGAGTTATTTATGCATACTCCAGCTTCATATGCGGCTATGGCCATTTCTTCTCTTGCCTTTTTATCTTCACCATTTTTATATACTAATGGTAAATATTCAAAAATTCTTTTAATTGCGGATAACGCGAAGGTATCTGTTAGTGAATTTGCTTTTCTTGATGTATAAGCCTCAACTGCATGAGTTAACGCATCCATCCCTGTTGCCGCTGTTACACTTTTAGGTGCTGTCATCGAGAATTTAGAGTCAATCACTGCCAAATCTGGTAGTAATGCTTCCCCCTTTAGAAGCATTTTTACATTCTTCTTTGAATCTGTAATAACTGTAAATTTGGTAGCTTCTGAACCTGTCCCTGCTGTAGTTGGAATTAGTACTAATGGTGGAAAATCTCCTTCCAATGTTTTTCCCAAGTAGTCAGATATCGAACCCTCTAATTTTGTCATAGCCGCGATTGCTTTACCGCTATCTAAAGGACTTCCTCCTCCAATAGCAATGCAAAAATCACATTCAGCATTTTTATAAGCTTTTGTACCGCTTTCAATCATTAAATCAGTTGGCTCTCCAATAATCTCATTAAAAACTTCATACCCTATTCCCCAATTATCTAAACAGTCTGTCAAAACTTTAACTGTCCCCATCTTAGTTACGTTTTTTCCAGATACAATAAATGCTTTCTTTCCAAATGTTTTTATCAAGTTCTCACTTGCTTCTAATGCACAATCTCCAATAATCGTACGTCCTGGTAAACTAAATTCATATGCCATTTTTTCACCTCATCTAGATAAATTGTTTATCGACAATTTCAAGTACTTCATCTAATTTAGCTAACTCTTCTTCTAATTGCTCCTTAGTAATTATTAATGGAGGCGCAACAAGTATCATATTTTCATGTGTATAAGTCATGAACTTTCTTTCTTTAAGCAAACCTAAAATTTTTCCCATAATCCCTTCTGGATCCTTTCCATATGGAACTAATGGTTCCTTGCTTTCTTTATTCTTTACTAATTCTACTGCTGAAAATAATCCAATATATCGTACATCTCCAACAGATTGGTGTGAAGTTTTCATCTCTTCCAGCTTTTCACCAAGTATTTTGCCAACTTCGTTAACATTTTTTAGTATATCCGCTTCTTCATAATAATTTATACACGCTACACCTGCTGCACAAGCTAAAGGATGTCCACTGTAAGTTAACCCGCAAGATAATAGGTTATCATCAAAGTAAGCAGCTATTTCTTTACTCACTACTACTCCACCAAGTTGAACATATCCACATGTAACACCTTTTGCAAAAGTTACTATATCTGGTTTAACATCGAAATTTTCGAAACCAAACATCTTACCAGTCCTGCCCCAGCCTGTCATAACTTCATCACAAATCATTAAGATTTTAAATTCATCACATAAAGCTCTAACTCCAGGAAGATATCCATTTGGTGGAACGATAACTCCATTCGAACCTGTAATAGTCTCTAAAACTATTGCTGCAATGCTTTCTGGTCCTTCATATACTATTTGTTCTCTAAGCTTGGCCAAATAATATTTTGTCGCTGCTTCTTCCGATTCAAATTCTATCGGTTCTCTATAGATATATGGATCAAAGAATTTTACGAATCCTGGAATACCAGGTTCTAATGCATATCTTCTTGGCTCACCAGTTAAATTACCTGCACCAAATGAAGATCCGTGATAGCTTCTATAACGGCTGAACACCTTTGTTTTACCTGTAAACATTCTTGCCATCTTTACAGCATTTTCGTTTGACTCTGCACCAGCGTTTGTAAAAAATACCTTGCCCATATTATCAGGCATTAATTCTATAATCTTCTTTGCAAGCTTAGCTCTAGATTCAGCACCATAAGATGGCCCTACAAAACAATATTTATCTACTTGTTCTTTTATTGCATCTCCAATTGCTTTATTTCCGAAACCTAAATTCATATTAACAAGCTGTGACGACATATCTGAATATCTATTTCCATCATAATCCCAAAAGTAAATGCCATCAGCTTTTTCAACTGAAATCGGATTTAAATTTCTTTGTTTACTCCAAGATTGTAAATTATATTCTTTTAAAGTACTTTTAATTTCTTCACCATTCATATTTATACACTCCCCAATTCATAATATACTTGTCCAACTAATAAAAAAACGGAACTTATTCATTTGAACAAGCTCCGTTGCTTTTATCTTGATTAAATTCGTTTTTCGTTTAAGTTGTTTTTATTATATACTAGTATTTTTGACTTATCAACGGATAACTGACTAAGTTTAATTGTGCATATGCACATTTGTTATATTCTTAATGTTAGTATATCTTCAATATTCAAGCCCGCCTGAATTATTCCTTTAGAGTCTTTTCTTGAAAAAGCCACATACTTATAATACAATTAAATTTAAAATATTTGTTTTCATTGTTACCACTTTCCTATCTAAAAATTTTATTTATTAAAATATTCCTTAAAAAAAAGACTGTGAATTTACAGCCTTTTCAAATTAAACCTAAATTTCCTTTTCTAATAGAAATTTTTCGGCTTCATCAATTTGATTTTCATCAAATACTTTAAAGCCCCCTTCTTTAAGCAGTTCTGTCGCTCTTCCATTCCCTTCTATTTTAGTATCTGTAAATTTACCATCATATATATATTGACTTCCACAAGAGGGACTATCTTGCTTCATTATACAGCATATAACATTATTTTCTCTAGCCAACCGAAGTGCTTCCTTAGCCCCTGCCTCATACTCTTCTGTCACATCTAGGCCTGTACAAGATAATACTTTATTTTCAACTCTTTGGGAGTCTGGCCTTGGTGTAGGTAATCCTCCGAATACTTCCGGACAAATTGCTATGAGTATGCCTTCATTTTTCCATTTAATAAATCTTTCATCTAAACAAGGACAATCCACAGCATCATATCTACAATGCCATCCAAATAAACAACCACTTACTAATATCTTTTCCAAATTTCTATCATCACCTTTCCAATTTATTTAACTCAATTAAATTTTATATTAACTAAATGAATACCACGTTGTATTATGATTTAGTAATAATTAATTGTATTAAAAAAGAACTTGTTCTATTGAACAAGCTCCTTTGCTGTATGCTCTTACATGTTTTAAATTATACATCAATTTTATATATTTTTAAGCAAGCATCTGAATAGTTTAATTTGTGCATTTGCATATTAGTTATAAATTATATATAATTTGACAATTTTACATTACATCTTTAATATAAAATCCCAAATAAAACCTTAACTTTTCTTCTAAGTTTGATGGATTATATCCAGTAATCTTTTCAATCTTTTTTAATTGATTATTAACTGTATTTCTATGAATGTATTGTTTTTCCGCTACAAGGCCCTGACTCCCATTATTTTGTAAATACATAAAAAGAAAATTAACTAAATCTGTATTATTTTCTTTATCATATTTTTCTAATTTACCTAATGTTTCATTATAAAATTCTTTTAAAACTTCCTTATCCTTTGCATTTAAAAGCAACTTATGTATATCAAGTTCCTCATAAAATATAACTTCTTTATTCTTCTTTCTAGCCATGCTCATGGCTGTAAAAGCATTATTAAAATTCTCCGCTTGCACTTTAATTCCATCCTTATTTTCGCTTACACCCATATGTATCTTCCACAAAGGTTCATTCCAATTTTTAAAGAAAGTATTTACAAAGTTATTAACATTATAATTACTGTAATTCACCAAAGCTAACACCCAACAATTTTTATATGAGAAAGATATATATAATTCATTAATACTTCTGGCAATTCTTTCCGAATATAATTTTATTCTATTTATATTAAATTCCAATTCTTTATTATCTCTATTTTCAAAGGACATTACTATAAAACAAAAAGTACTGTCTCTTAAATAACCATATCTCTCCATCTGTAAAATCAGTGTTTCTAAATCTCCAGTTTTAAATATAATATTCTTAATTGTTGATGCAATGCTTATTTCAACTTGCTCACTTTGCATAATACGATAACATATATCTCTTGTTAAATCCACCATTCTTGTTTCCCATGGAATAGTGTAAAGAGGCATTTTTACTTCATTACAATATTCAATAACTTCTTTTGGTATCGATTTAGTATATGGACCAATATTTATAATAAAGGCACTTGTTCCAACGCTATGCAATTTCTTTGTATATTCTAACAGCCATCCATCACTGCTGTTTAAAATTCCTGATGTAAGCACAACTTCATTTCCATGAAGAAATTCACTGACTTCGTCATTTTCAATGATATGCATCCATTCAACAAGATTATTTAGCCCTTTTTGTCCTGCTAATAGCTTCATTTGATATAGTACAGTTCCATTTCCAAATAATTTACCTACTGTAATTGACACATGTATCACCACCGTTACCTAAATTAAAAATTTTACGTTTATTATACCATAATTTTATGTACTATCTTTCTAATGACATATTTAATGTCAATATTTAAATAAATTTATCCATTAGAAGTTATTTCGCTTCCTTTTAGTTTTTCAAGTAAAAAGAAAAAATTATAACTCCTAATGGATATAAATATTAAGATATATTTTTCAACTAGATTAGATTATCCTATAGCTTATCACTACTATCTCTAAACTACATTTGAAAAAATATTTGTTAAATTTAAATTTTCTACTCTTAATTTTATCTCTTTTTTATCAATAGTATATAAACCTAAAACCTTCATTCTCTCAAAATATTCCGCACCTGAAAAAGTGGGCCTTTCACTCATTTTTCCCTCTTTAATCTTATCATTAGCATATGCGATTATATCTCCGGTTGCGAGTTCCGTTGGTAATTCTAGTAAAGGTCTGTTTTTTAAATACTGTACTGCGTTATATCCTGCTAAAGTACCAGTGGTCATAGCTTCAGTATGGCCTACAAAGAAACCTGATTTTTCTCCCCCACAGAATAGATTCTCTATTCCATCTACTTTCATTGAATTACTTCTAGGTGCCGCACCTAAATATCTAATTGAATTACCATTGCTTCCTGCTAGAGGGTCAACATAAACAACATTTTCTAATCCTTTAATTTTTCTTAATTTATCTATTGGATAATGAGAAGTCATAAGCTTAATACGTCCAGTATCCAACAAAATAATATTTTCCCCGAACTCTAAAGTTGCATACTGCTGACAAACTTTTTGTTCTAATTTTTCTAAATGTATATCTTCCTTAGGAATTGGAATAACAACAACTCCGTTCTTATCCAGCTGATTTAAAATTTCATCAGATAAAGATTCCCTTGGAAATTCACATGAACCGCTCATAGCACCTTTTATACCACTTGCTCTTTCTCCTATTAAATCCTCTACACCAGCCTTCTTGCTTATGCTTACTCTTGCGCCAAAACTAGGACATCTTAGTGTACACATTACACATCCATTTCCGTACTTTACGCAATTAGGCATTGACCCTGTAGATCCTGTAGTTTCTATAAACACATCTCCGTTTATGATACTCTTATCTGCAAGTATAACAGACTTAATTTTATTTCCATCCATTTCAACGTCTGTGATCCTGCTTTGGAAAAATATCTTTACTCCAGATTTTATAAGATATCTTCTAACAAGAGGTTCAGCCTTTCCTATGTCACATAACCAAGCATGTTTATGTTCTGGAAAATCCATATTTTTATGAATAGCAATGGAATCCATAATATCGATGAAATCTCCAGCTCCTAAATTTATTAACTCTTCTGCAGCAGTAAATCTTCCGTTATTTCTCATAATTCCACCAACATTACCTACCCCAAGTAATAAATCGGTTCTTTCATATAACTCAACATCTGCTCCCTGTTTCACTGCTTCTAATGCTGCTGAGCATCCTGCCCATCCTCCACCTATAATTATTACTTTCATTACAATCCCCTTTAATTATAGTTATCTATTCTATTGTATTCAGTTACTTTATTAAGATGAACATTATCGCTAAAGCTACCTAAAAAGTTAGAAGACATTATTATTTATTTAAATTGTACTCCATATCCTGAAATCAACAATTTAACCACAGCATTATAGCTCCTAATTCCCTCTTCTTGACCACTTATCTTTAATAATTTATCATATGTTTCATTGTGTATCTTTGAAATTTTCCCCCTATATTTATCCCAATATAAAGCATCATTTTTCAATTCTTTTTTTACATTATCTGAAAGCTCACTATTAATTTTTTTAAATGATTCTAAATCAAAATCGTATAGATCCCCCATACAATAAGAATAAGCCATTAAATACCCACTATATTGATACTCAAAACTTTCTGAGTTAATACAGGCTAAAAAGCTTATGTAATTTGCTTCATACTCGTTATTAAAGCCTTTTATATGACTTAATTCATGGCAGATTGTACTTGGAATATTCGATTCCGGCATTTCATTATTGTAATTCGCCTCAAGAGTAAAATCTGTTTCTCCCATCAATAATTGATAAGACATTACCTTTGAAAATATATACGGTTTGGGGTTGGGATAAAACCCTCTCAAGCTCGGGTACGTTCTCCCCAAATTTTTCATGCTGTTTATGCCTTCTTCCTTAACATTTGAATCTATTTTCAAGAATCCATTCCCATCTTTACTTACTTTGTTATCTAACACATTTAGATTATCTTTAAGATAATTGCAAAGTTCAATAAGTTTATCTTCTGACTTAACTTCTACATTTAAACCTGTTAATAAAACAAAATCTGATTTAAATGAATTGACTCCTAAAGTTGCCACATTTAAAAATGTAAATATTGATACATATATAAGAAAATTAGTAGTAGATCTTATGAGAAATATCCTTAAGGAGATTTTTTTATTAATCCCTAAATATATATACATTAATATTCTAGCAAAAATAAATATGGCAAAACCATATAATATTAACTCATAGACTGAAAATGGAATTAAAGAAATTCCTCTCGAAATACTATTTATTAAAGTTAAATAAATGTATTTATAATATAAATCTGCGAATCCGTTTATGTAACATGACATAATGAATAAAAGACCGCTAATGCCCAAAAGGACACCACTAATTATTAGCTTTTTTTTACTTGATAGATTCTTTTTTCTTTTCTGTATATCATCCATTAAATTTTGTACCTTTCATTTATAATTACTCCAACTTAAATTAAATTTCTTTTCTTAATAATTATTATAGTTGTATTGACTGTTTATTCCAATATTATATTTTGATTTTATTACAAACTATAAAAGCGCCTACAGGATAGATATATCTATCTCCCTGTAAGTGCTTTTATTATTGCCTAAATTTCAGGCTCACATGGATATATATAATTGCCAATTGTACAAACTCTTAATTCAGATGGATCATACTCTTCTTTATCTGGAAGTACGAACACTAATTTACGTTCGATTGTACCACATGAATCGTAATCACATTGGTTCTCATGCTTTTTGCCTACAACTGTAGTGAATCCTCTAAAAGCAAGTATTCTGTTACAATTATCATATATAATAACTGCGATAGCTACTTTTTTTCCAGGACATACATTGTCTACTTTTACCCTTACTGTTAATAATTTTGCACCATGTCTTTCTATATCTGTAGTTTCTGCGTTTATAGAACTACACAATTCACATGAGCATTTAGTACATTTAGCAAATTTATCATATTTACCCATTTTACACAACTCCTCTTTTCAAATAAATTTAAAAAAGACACAACCTTTGTTAATTTAGTTTGGTCATTTGTAATTTTTATAAATACATATTATCAACACAAAGTTTTTTGTTGATATATGTTCTCTTAATCCTAATTAATTGGTGTCCTTATTAAAATTTAAATTGATAGACTTGTTGTTTTGATTTTTTGTTTGTTTTATTCTACAATTCTAATATATTCTATATTAAATATTTTTGTGAACAAAAATAACATTTATATACATAGTTTGTTATC
>NZ_MZGT01000056.1 GCF_002029255.1 Clostridium chromiireducens | reverse complement strand
GAATAATATTAATACCTATAAAGACATGACTATTTCCTAGGAAATAGTCATGTCTTTATAGGTATTAATATTATGAATTTAAAATAAAACAGTCACTATAAACTATAAGTTTCACCTATATCAATAATTTTAATAGAACTGTCATTTAGGTTTAGTAAGGATTCTTCAGTTTCCTCAAAATTTTCTAAAGAAATCTTAAACGTTTTATAATGAATAGGAATCATTACAGGACAGTCCATCATTTTAAACATCTCATAACTTTGTTCTGGTGTACAATGCATATAAGAAAATCTATCAGGTTTATAGCAGCCTACAGGCATTAATGCTACATTACAGTTAATATCTTTAAAATTATTTGTAAAAGCAGTATCTCCAGCAAAAAAGATACGTTTATCTTCCCTTTCAATTAAATAGGAAATGCTTTCGTTATCCTGACCAAAATAAAAGCGTCTTCCATCATGATTAGCTTCATAGGCTGTAATTTTTACGAACTCATCCTGATAAATGTCTCCAGGGTGCAATAAAACTACATTTTTGAAACCTAATAGTTTAGCAAGGCGGACATATCCTTTTGGAACAATTATGGCTGCATCTTTATTTAATTTTCTAAGAGAAGAAAAATTTAAATGGTCCATATGACCATGTGATAGGAGTATATAATCTATCTTTAAATCATTTATATAAGCTGGCTTTTTTACTAATCTCTTAAAATAACCTAACGTACTAGAAAATACAGGGTCAGTAATTATAATTTTATCATATAAATTTATAACTGCAGTAGCATGACCAAACCAGTTTATAGAATTAGCCGTTATTTGATCAGATTTTATTTCCTCACTTTTTCTGAAATATTCTTTTATATTGTTAATTGTTAAATGGAATAAGAAATTAATATTAGAAAAAAGATTCAAGTGTTATCCTCCCTTTCTTAATGATTCCATTTAAATATTACAACACCAATAATCATAATAGCAATACCTAATAAGTGATTTAATGAGAACTTAATCTTTACAGTTTCAAATAATCCTAAAATATCAATAAGTGCTGCTGAAAGTAATTGTGATATTAAGATAATACCAATTCCTAAAGCAGGTCCCATTGAACTGACACTTTTTATAACTGTAAAAGTAATTACAACACCTAGTATACCACCTAATAAATAAAATTTATTAACAGTCTTTAAATTTGAATAACTTCCATCACCAAAAAAGAAAAAGGCTATAAGACTAACGATGAAAGCAATTATTTGAACTAATAATGTAGTTTCCCATACCCCTATCTTTTCTCCAAGACGAGTATTAAATACTCCCTGAACACTCATAGCAATTCCTGAAATTATTGCACATATTATTCCAAACATAATATCACCTCGGAAATATTATTCCCGTAAGATCGTTAAATATTATATAAAATAAAAATGTTGCTATGTAATAAGTATTTTATAGACAACATTTACGAATATTAGCAATTATTGCTAAATTATTACTAAATTATCTAAACTTTTATTAAATTGATTTTGTATTTGAGATTCAGAAAACCCTAAAGTTAATCCTAAACTTAGTAAATCTTCAAATAGGGTTAAGTAGTGATCCATAGAAGGAGAGATAATCAAGTCGTTTATATCAATATATAAATTTAGAAATTGATCACTTAGACAATAATCATTAGGATTCATGGAAACTGCGATTAAATCTGTATACTTGTGATCAATACCAAGTGTTAGGGCCTGAGAAATACATGTTATATATTTATTGAATATCACAGTTAGATTGACGGGTTTGGTTTTTTTATCTAAATAATTAAAACAAGTAGTTTCATTAGCTAAATCACCAAGAGATATTGCAAATTCTAAATTTTTACGCACTTGCAATTTATGTGGTTCCAACTCTTCATTTATAGATAAACGATCATTATATTTTTTCTGTACTTTAAATAATGGCTGAATATTCATTATGAATCCCCCTATATTTCTTGTAATAATATTATTTTACAAAATCTTTAAAATAAATGAAAGTTCAGAAAACGAATACAAAAAAATATTTTTTATTTTTACAGAAAATTCATAATTAATGCATTTTTCAAAAATTAAAATTATTATATTAAAAATATTTCGTAAATTTTACAATACAAAAAAACTGCCTAAATAATTTATACATAAGACAGTTTTATAATTGATGGATGTAAGGATTTAATAATTACCTTTAGCTTGGTGTGTTAGAAATCTTTCAAAATATAAGATTTTATTGGAGTATTTTTCTTTACAATAGGTAATTTCCATATCTCAATACTTTTAATTCTTAATTTTACAAGGTTATTGTTATCATATATTTCAGGAAAATTTAGTTTTACATCTTGTTTCTTATAGTCCTTAGGAACGTAACCTAGATTAGCTAGAGAAATAAAGTTATCTCCAAAGGATTTTACGGTAAAGCCATTAAGATCTAAAACATCAGAAAGGCTTCGAGAAAGTCTTTTTATATACCCTTTATCATCTATTTTTAGATTTATACTTTTAGTAGGCTCAAAAAGGTATACCAAATCACTAGCATCAATTCTGAAAGTTTTATATGGAGCTATAACTTTATCCATAACAGGATATAATCTATCTAAATTTGGATTTTCTATAGATGTCAATAAAACAAAAGGTATAGGCGAATTTCTATTTGCCCTAAATTTTTTAGACATATTTCTTTGTATAGGAGATATTACTTGATATGTCTCCTCATCAAATAATGCAACTATGTAGTACTTCATAATAACCCTCACAATCTCGATTATTGTATTACTTAAAGTTTTAATAAATTATAACATATTAAGCAGTAGAAAAGAATAGAATAGAAGAATAATTAAATACTGAATGTAGATATTAATCATACTATGCGTTATATATTTTAACATTATTGACTATTTATGTATTTATTATAAAGGTATTAAGAAACTAATTCCATTTGGACCATTAAAAAAATTATGATAAATAGCATATATGCCTAAAAAAGTAGGTATAGACTAAAAAAATATATTTAAATAAATTTAGTTTATGATATAATGATTAAGATAGATTTTAATAATAAAATAGGTTAATAATGTAATTAGATATAAAATATAGATAATATAGATTTTAATAGATAGGGTGAATTCAATGGAAAGATTAGTTATAAACGGAGGAAACTTGCTAAAAGGCAGCGTTGATATAAACGGAGCTAAGAATGCAGCAGTAGCAATATTACCAGCAGCAATAATGGCAAGCAATGGAAAATGCATAATTGATAACATACCAGATATTGAAGATGTACACTGCTTAGAGAGAATACTTAAGAGCTTGGGATGTAATATAGTTAAGATAGATAGCAATACTTTAGAGATAGATAGTACTAGTGTTAATAACTTTGATGCATGCATAGATGATGTGAGAAGGATGAGAGCTTCATATTACTTTATTGGAGCTTTATTATCACGATTTAAAAAAGCGAGAGTGGTTCTTCCAGGTGGGTGTTCAATTGGTGTAAGACCTATAGATCAACATATAAAAGGATTTGAGGCTTTAGGTGCCGATGTGTTTATTGAGCATGGAGCAGTGAATGTTAAAGCTGATAGATTAGTAGGTGCTAACATATTTTTTGATGTAGTTTCGGTAGGAGCAACAATAAATGTAATGATAGCAGCAACATTAGCAGAGGGAGTTACAGTTCTTGAGAACGTAGCTAAAGAACCTCATGTTGTTGATGTAGCTAACTTTTTAAATTCAATGGGTGCTGATATAAGAGGTGCTGGAACTGATATAATAAGAATTAAAGGCGTAGAGAGTTTAAAAGGTTGCTCGTATAGTGTAATACCAGATCAAATTGAAGCTGGTACATTTATGATAGCAGCGGCTGCTACAGGCGGAGACGTTTATATAAGAAACGTTATACCAAAGCATTTAGAATCAATTACAGCTAAGCTTACTGAAATGGGAGCCGTAATTGAAGAAGGCGATGATTGTGTTAGAGTTACTGTAAATTCTCCACTTAAAGGAGTGAATATAAAAACAACGCCATATCCAGGGTTTCCGACAGATATTCAACAACCAATGTCAACTTTATTGAGTGTTGTTCCAGGAAGAAGTTTAATAACTGAATCTATTTGGGAGAATAGACATAAACATATAGATGAATTGAAAAAGATGGGGGCAAACATCAAAGTCGAAGGCAGGGTTGCAATTATTGATGGTTCACAAAGGCTTACAGGTGCTGTAGTAAAGGCAACAGATTTAAGGGCTGGTGCAGCAATGGTTATAGCAGGATTAGTTGCAGAGGGAACTACTGAGATAACTAGCATAGAGCATATAGATAGAGGTTATCCTCATATAGAAAATAAATTTAGAGCTTTGGGTGCGAATATTAAAAGAATAGAAGTTGATGAGTAAGAAATGTTCTATAGGGGGAGGAGATTAGAGTGATATTTTGTTCTTTATATAGTGGCAGTAGTGGCAATAGCATGTTTGTTGCTTCTGATAAAGCGAAGATATTAATAGATGCAGGACTCCCTGGTAAAAAAATTGATATGGCACTACAAGAGATTAATCAAAATCCAAGAGATTTAAATGGGATTTTTATAACTCATGAACATAGCGATCATATTAAAGGAGTGGGAGTATTATCTAGAAAATATGATATTCCTATATATGCAAATGCAGATACTTGGTCTGCCATGGAAAACTCGCTTGGAAAAATAAAAGAGTGCAATATAAGAGTGATAGATAAAAGATCTATTACAGAAATAAATGATATGAGTATTAAGGCCTTTAATACTCCTCATGATGCAGTGGCCCCAATGGGATATACAGTTAGTGCTGTAAAAAAGAGAATAAGTGTAGCAACGGATTTTGGTACCTTCACTAGGGAAATCTATGATAATATAAAGGATTCAGAAGTTATACTTCTTGAAAGTAACCATGATATTAATATGCTTAAATTTGGACCATATCCATATCCTTTAAAAAGGAGAATTCTTAGTGAAATAGGACACTTATCTAATGAGGATTGCGGAAGTGCTATTGTTGAATTATATAAGTGCTCGGCAAATAAGAAGATTATTTTAGGGCATTTAAGTAATACAAATAATCAACCTGATTTAGCATATCAGACTGTATTTAATGTGTTAAGTGAGAATGGAATTAATCCTAATGAAGACATAATGTTAACTATGGCAAATAGGCACAATCCTAGTAGTTATATAGAAATTTGATTCTTATAAGGTTATAATTAAAAATTATTATATATAAAATGAAGATTTAAGGGAGGACTTAAAAAATGAGTTTATATACAGAATGGACTGACATGGTTGTTGACTATGTAAAAACTAAAGGGGAAAATGCTTTTTGGGCAGAATATAGTAAATTAGAAAAATCAATATATAAGGATTTATTAGCGAATCATAAAGAAGCTAAAAACACTACAATTAATGAATTAGCCAAAAACTATGATTCTACAGTAGAATTTGCTATGGGATTTATGGATGGAATTAACGATAGCTTAAAAAATCCATATGATTTAGAATCTATTAATGCAGATACAGAACTAGTTTTAGATTTAAATTTAGAAACTTTATACTTCAATATGTTGGATGCTAAGGCAGAGTATTTATATACATTACCTCAATGGGATGGTATATTCTCAGTAGAAAAGAGAAATGAAATGCAAAAGCAATATAAAGAATCTAAAATCATAAGAAATTTAGATAAAGTAGGAAGAAATGACGCTTGTCCATGCGGAAGTGGAAAGAAATATAAGAAATGCTGCGGGAAAGACAAATAGTAGATCATTACATATAATATAAGTGTTTTTAATATATTAATTGACTAAAAAACCCATTTTAGATGGGTTTTTTTCTTTTTAATCGGTTTATGAAAAATAACAATTCACAAATTAAAATATAGTTGATATAATTAACATATATAAGATATATGTGTATAAAAATGAATAGATATGCTATGGAAGCAAAAATGAGGATTTTTTTAAGAATCTTTATTTAGTGCTTTTATTTTTTATATAAATTTAATTAAAAAGGTAAGCAATAATATTTTTGGGGGGAATCAAGTATGAACTTAAAGCTCAAGTACCTACTGAATAGAAATTTAAAAGGGCATTCAGAAAAAGTTTTTGAAGGAATATCTAATGGAAGAAAAAAGGCTTTAGACAATTGGTTTAACGATAAGTGGGCTCAACTAGAAAATATAAAAAATTCGCTTATGGCTTTAGAAGATGATGATGATATAGTTTATAACTATTTAGTGGAAAATGTAAAGAAACATGAAGATTTTTGTGAAATCTTTGTTTTAGATGAAAGAGGAATAGTATCGGTTTCGTCATGCAAAGAGCATGTAGGACTAGATATGGGTGATTTACCTAATTTAAAAGCGGGATTAGAAGGTAGACCTCTCATGTATGGGCCATATAAAGATAAAAGAACTTTAGATACGGATGTAAGTAACAAGCAATTTGTTGACGATGTAACACTAATGTTTTCGAGCAGATGCAAAAACCATACAGGACAAGTTAGAATATTATGCTGTAGAACTTTAAATGATGATATGAGTAATATAATACAAGATGAGGATACTCATATATACAAGGATTCTGGCGACAACTACTTGTTTATGGTAAAGTCAAACAGAGGCATTAAGCCTGGAACTGCAATCTCTAGAAGTAGATTTGAAGATAATGCTTTTACTTTAGGCGATAATCTTAAAGATGGAGTTAAAACAAAAAAATGGGGAGTAGTTCAGATCAAAGAGCATACCGAATTTGAGATTATATTTACTGATCCGGCAACCAATAAATTGCATCCAGGGGTAGAGAATACTATTAGGAATGGAGAAAACTTAGATTGTTGGCCTGGATACCCTGATTATAGACATATTATGGTTGGTGGTAAAGGAACGTTGATAACACCTCCTAATTGCGATGAAGTTTGGGGGATGATGTGTGAAGGAGATATAGATGAAATATACAATTTTCAGAGTATCAATTTAAAGATGCCAATGGCTATATCTTTAATGTCAGCAATTTTAATAGCAATTAATACCGTAACAACAAAACTTGCACCTGACATGAGTATATTTACATCTTTAGGAATGTGGTTTATATTGACGTTATTTACACTAATAATATCTAAGAGAATGGTTTCATCACCTTTAAGCAGGACGATAAATATATTACAAGACATTGCTGAAGGAGAAGGGAATTTAACAAAAAGAGTTAAGAAAATGTCATCAGATGAAATTGGAGAACTATCAAGATGGTTCAATAAATTTATAAATAATCAAATGAGCATGCTTCATAGAGTAAAAAGATCGGCAAAGACGACCAAGAAGTCAGTAAATATAGTTTCAAGTATAACTAATGAAGTTAAAAAAGGAATGGCAGTCATTGAAAATACAGTTGTAAGCCTTTTAGAAAACTCAAAGGAACAAAATTTGGTATTTCAAGATACAAAAAATAAATTCTCAGAGATTACAGCCTCAATTCAAGAAATGGATAGTCTGATTTTAGAAGTTTCTGGAATTGTTGAAGGCACTAATGAGAGTGCATCAACAGCACAAAATGTATCTAAAGAAGTCTTAAGTAATATGGAAGATTTAGAAATTACAATTAATAAAACAGTTGAATCAATTAGTACATTGCAAGGGTATTCGAAGGAAATAAGTGAAGTTGTTAACGTGATAAGTAATATAAGTAAACAAACTCAACTTTTAGCTCTTAATGCATCAATTGAAGCAGCAAGGGCCGGAGAAAGTGGAAGAGGATTTTCAGTAGTTGCAGAAGAAATATCAAAATTAGCTTTAGAAACAGAAGGCGCAACTAAATCAATAAGTAATGTTATTAAACAAGTTCAAGAACAAACGCAAGCTACCTTTGAATATGCAGGAGAAATAAATAGCAAAGTAAATGTTTCAACAGGAAGTGTAAAAAATTCTATTCAATCATTTGATCAAATTAATCAAGATGTAAATATAATTGCAGATGCTATGCAATCCATCGCTCATATTACTTCAACACAAACTGAAAGCGTTGGTGATGTTATGAATAATGTAAGTAATATGGCGGATAAAGTAGAGCAGTCTACAGAAAGTAGTTCAACTAAGAGCGAAGAATCATTAACAATGGTTAAAAAGATATTATCAGACATAAGGCAATTAAAGCAAGCTACAGAAGTATTAGAATATTCATCAGATAATCTAAATGAAATGGTTGGATCATTTAAGTTAAAATAATATAAATAAAAATCTTATTCATACATAGAAAATAAATTAAATATAAATTTAAAAACTTATCTCGAAATTATTTAATGACAGGCTGCCTTCATTTATGTTTCCTATTTTTAAGTAGGATACGTAAATATAAAGTAGCCTGTCATTAAATTTTATTACTGAGAGTTATTCACAATGAATATAAAAATAAAGGAGTTTATCTATAGAATCAGGAGAGAATGTGGATAAAATTCGAATAAAAGAACATATCTGTGGACTATATTTCTGGCACAATGAATTAACTTAGCATTTGTGCAAATAATAAAAATATATTATAATCAAATATAGTTGCTATCGCAACTATATCTAATTGGAATCAGAGTAACAAATTTTATTGTAGTATAGAAATTATTATTTTAGGTTTAACTTACAGTTTAAATAGATTAATTATTATATATGCTACGTAGAAAGGATAAAGATTATGGAGAATAAAGATAACAAAGTAAATGATAAAAGATGGCTTATATTGCTCACAACTGTACTTTTAACATTCATGGCAACGCTTGATGGTAGTATAGTAAATGTTGCATTACCGGTTATGGCGCAAAGGCTATCAGTAAGTATGGCATCCATAGAATGGGTAGTTACGAGCTATTTAATAGTTATTGTAGGTACTATCCTTATATTTGGGAGATTAGCTGATATTAAAGGAAAGGCTAATGTATTTAAACTAGGAATTATAATTTTTACAATTGGTTCTCTAGCGTGTGGTCTATCTAATTCACTAATAATGTTAGTTTTATCGAGAGGATTACAGGCAATAGGCGCTGCAGGAACAATGTCAACAAGTCATGGAATTATAACACACGTATTTCCGAGTAATGAAAGAGGAAGAGCTTTAGGGATTAATGGTACATTTGTAGCATTAGGATCAATGGTGGGGCCTCCAATAGGTGGAATAATTGTATCTGTTCTGAGTTGGCAATATATATTTCTAATAAATGTACCAATAGGAATTTTAGCTCTTACATTAGCCATGAGAACACTTCAGAAGAGTAGTAATAATTCTAAGGAAACGTTAGATATAAAGGGCGCAGTGTTGTTTGGACTAACTATGGTATTATTATTTGGAGCTCTAACATTTGGTAAAGAAATAGGATATAATAATACTGGTGTCATAGCAGCTATAGCTATTTCAGTTATATTATTTATTTTATTTATAATGGTTGAAAGAAAAATTATATCACCGCTATTGAAGTTGGAGATATTTAGTAATCAATTATTTTCTCTTAGTATTTTTTGTGCATTTATATCTTTTATAGCAATAAGTTGTTCAAACATAATAATACCGTTCTATCTGCAGTATGTAATGAAATTAAGTCCATCAGTTACAGGTATATTAATGATGGTTTCGCCAATAATATTGGCCGTTATTGCACCAATGAGCGGGCATATGTCTGATAGGGTAGGGTCAGAAGTTCTTACATTTTTAGGTCTTATAGGAACTAGCTTAGGCTTATTTTTGATGTCAACACTAACACAATACTCTCATTTAGGAGCATTAATTATATTTATTGCTGTAATGACAATGGGAAATGGAATGTTTCAATCACCTAATAATTCACTGGTAATGTCTACAGTAGATAAGAAGAATTTAGGAATTGCAGGAAGCATAAATGCTCTGGTAAGAAACTTAGGAATGGTTTCAGGAATATCATTATCAACAACTCTTTTATATTATCGTATGAGCACAATGGTAGGATATCATGTTACAGGATATATAGAAGGAAGAGATGACGTCTTTATATATGGAATGCAATATGTATATTCAGCCGCAGGCATAATATGCGCGGTAGGAGCTATTTTAACGGCATATAGATTATATGAAACTAGATACAAGAAAAAGGTTGAAGTAGTATAAATAAAATATCATCAAAAGAAGAATGCAGAAGGCATTTAAACTTTTGATGATATTTTTTTATAATAATATATTATAGAGGTATAGTAAGACAAAAGAAATAAGATAAAATTAACTTTCCATTATATTTATAGCAAATGAAAAATTTTAGCTAAGTTTATCATTTTTAGTTATAATATATATAATATTAAACAACTTAAGGAGAAGCTAATGAACATTACTATAATTACCGTAGGTAAGATTAAAGAAAAATATTTAAAAGATGCAATAGATGAATATTCTAAAAGATTAGGGCGTTATTGTAAGTTAGATATAATAGAGCTAGTAGATGAAAAGACGCCTGATAATGCATCAGAAAAGGAAGAGGAATCAATTAAAGAAAAAGAGGGTCAAGGGATATTAAGTAAAATTAAAGATAATATGTTTGTTATAGCTATGGATCTAGGAGGAAAGCATTTGACTTCAGAAGATTTTGCAGGTTACATAGAAAACTTAGGTATAACAGGTAATTCTAATATTGCCTTTATTATAGGCGGTAGCCTAGGTATATCAAAAAGTGTTTTAGCTAGGGCTAACTATAAATTATGTTTTTCAAAAATGACATTCCCTCATCAACTCTTTAGAGTAATGCTTCTAGAGCAGGTTTATAGAGGGTTTAGAATAATGAAGGGTGAACCGTATCACAAATAAAGATGATAAAACTGTACAAAAATGCTCAGAGGAAATGCTACAAGAAGCAGAAGAAATAATAACACTACTAGACGATAACTATTGGGGGTTGAAAATATACTAAGTTAATTAGAGCGCATATTTTGATATAATATGTGAAAGTAATTGTTATGTTTATCATATATTAATAGCAGTAGATAGATTTATTGTAAATCAAAATATTCTATCACAAAGGATGATAATGATGGAATTAGCTAAGGATTTATGTTTTAATGGTGAGATTGTAACACCTAAGGATATAGAATATGATGAAGATAGACAAGTGTGGAACAGAGCAATACAAAAATATCCAATAGCTATATTATATTGTACTAGTAGAGAAGACGTTATAAGTGCTTTAAGGTTTTGCGTTAAAAAAAATATTGAATTTAGAATAAGATCTGGTGGACACAATTATGAGGGATATTCAATTGGAAATAATGTTATAGTAATTGATGTTAGTAGAATGAAGAAAATAATTATAAATGAATTAACCAATACAGTGAAAATAGAATCAGGGGTAGAAAATAATGAACTTTACGAATATGTAGGCACAAGAGGATATCCTTTTCCGGGTGGAACCTGCCCAACTGTTGGAGTAGCAGGATACACTTTAGGCGGAGGATGGGGACTATCTTGCAGGTTATTTGGTTTAGGAATTGATAATGTATTAGAGTTTGAACTTGTAGATTATAGAGGTAAGATAATCATTGCAAATAGAGATTGCAATAGTGATTTATTTTGGGCATTAAGGGGTGGCGGAGGAGGAAACTTTGGAATAGTAATCTCATTAACTTTTAGGTTACCACCAAAATTAAATAAGGTAACAGAGTTTACAATATATTATCCAAATACCACACCATTAGAACAAGCAAGTATTATGGATATATTTCAAAATTTATATCAAACCCTAGATAGAAGAGTGAATATGAGAGCTAGTTTTTATAATTCTGCAGATGAGGGTGTAGCAGCATTCATTATAGGATTATTTTATGGAGATATAGCGGAATTAAAGGAAATATTAAAACCTTTATTGATGTTACCAAGAGCTGAGGCTGACTTTGAATATACAACCTTTTTAAATGCTGTAAAAAAGATTGGAGCTATATATAAAGCTAGTGAAAAATTTAAATCTGCGGGTAGATTTGCAGATAGAATATATTCAAAGCACGAGTTATTAAAATTAGCATCTTCTCTTCAAGAAAAGCCTATAGGCTCAGTTTATGCTGCAGTTACTTTTTATGGATTAGGTGGAGCTGTAAAGGATAAAGGAAAGCATGAAACAGCCTTCTATTATAGAGATTCCAATTATATTATAGGTATACAATCAGTATGGGAAAATTCAATTTATGCGGAAGAAAACAAGGAATGGGTAGCTAGTAGATTAAATTATATAAAGATGATAACAGAAGGATCATATGTTAATTTTCCGTACAGTCCATTAATAGATTATGAAAAAGAATATTATGGTGGAAATGTATGTAGGTTGAAATATATAAATGAAAAGTATGATCCACTTAATATATTTAATTATCCACAATCAATAAAATAAGAATTTAATTTTAGGTGAGCCCTTACCGGAAAATAAACGATTAGAAGATAATCTTGGTATTAGTTACAGAGATTATCTTCTTTGTGGCGAACTTTTCTTATTTGAATAAAAAAATAGCAATTTATATTAAAAGAATATATGAGATATTGGTTATAATGTATATGAGAGGAGTTGTTTATATGAAGGCTAATGTAGATGTAATCTCAAAAGTTATCGAATTTATAGAGGAACACCTT
Organism: Clostridium chromiireducens; assembly: GCF_002029255.1. GTDB lineage: Bacteria > Bacillota > Clostridia > Clostridiales > Clostridiaceae > Clostridium > Clostridium chromiireducens. Next base: position 19,855 of record NZ_MZGT01000056.1, on the reverse strand, counting down.
ACAGATGAAGATGATTTAGATTTAGAAAAAATAGCTGATATTGCGAATTATTCGAAGTTTCATTTGCATCGAATGTTCTCGCAAATTGTTGGATGCACAATGCATCAGTATATTCAAAGAAGAAGATTAACTGAAGCAGCTAGACAACTTGTTTTTTCGGATAAATCAATTATAGATATAGCATCTATTTCAGGTTATGAAACTCAGCAGTCTTTTACACTAGCGTTTAAAAGATTGTATCAAGAATCACCACAGATGTATAGAAAAAGAAACAGTTTTTGGCCTAAACAATTGAAATTTCAACAACAGAAAGTTGAATGTATTTCTTATACTAACTTAAATATGAGATGCGAGGTGAAAGCAGCGTGAGTTTAATTCCATATGTTATTGAACAAACAAGTAGAGGAGAACGAAGTTATGATATTTATTCCAAGCTATTAAAGGATAGAATTATTTTTCTAGGAGAGGAAGTAAGTGAGCCTATTGCAAATCTTATAGTGGCGCAGCTTATATTCTTAGAATCAGAAGATCCAGATAAGGATATTCACTTATATATTAATAGTCCAGGAGGTTCTGTAACGGCAGGTCTCGCTATATACGATACAATGAATTACATTAAATGTGATGTCTCAACTATTTGTGTTGGTATGGCAGCAAGTATGGGGGCATTTTTACTTGCAGGAGGTGCAAAGGGTAAGAGATTTGCTCTTTCAAATGCCGAAATCATGATCCATCAGCCATCCGGGGGTGCAAGAGGTCAGGCTACTGATATTAAAATTGCGGCAGAGCATATTTTAAAAAATAAAAGAAATTTAAACAAAATTCTTGCAGAAAATACAGGAAAATCGATTGAACAAATTGAGGCAGATACAGATAGAGATAACTTTATGTCGGCAGATGAAGCAAAGGAATATGGATTAATTGATAAGGTAATGAGCAGGGATAAATAATGCTTCAAAGATGATGTGACCCTTTATTTTTTAGTAGTTGGTCATTTTGAGTATGAATTAAAGATTTATTATATTTTAAAGGGTAATATTCTAAACCATATATATTGTCTAGAATATTACCATATATATTATTTGAAATTTGGGGATATTAAATGTTCAGTGCTAATCTTCTATTTTCAATAATTTTTTCTAGCTCATCGGCAGCTTTAAGTACATCTTCTTCGACTATTAGTTTACCTCCTGTGATGTTTACTAAATCTTCTTTTAATACCTTAGTTACAACTTCGCTTCCGTCTATGAATGGAGATATAGCAACATGTAATGGAAGTCCTAATGATAATCCAAAAGCTGCATCAGCTAATGCTTGCTCTTCAAGCCATTGTGGAGCCGATAATACAAGTGGAAGTTCTGGAATATCTACACCTAGATTTTCTGCAAGTTCAGTTGCTACCATTTCTAATCTTCCAATAGCAAGGCATGGACCAAAATTTAATACTGGAGGTATACCTAGTGTTTTACATATATCTTTTAAATTATCTCCAGCAAGGTCAGCGGCTCCAGGTGACATAAGTCCAACATTTTCAAGCCCTCCTGAAGAACAACCTGCTGAAAGAACTAAAATATCTCTCTTTATTAATTCCTTAGTAAGTTCTACTGTAAATACATCATGTCCTTTTGCTGTTAAATTAGAGCAGCCTACTACTCCAGCGATACCTTTAATTTTTCCTTTGGCAATTAAATCAATAAGTCCATTCCAATTTCCACCTAAGAATTCTTTTAATGATCCTTCACTAACACCAGTTACTACATCATCGTGACCATGATCTTTAGGAATATCGATTATGACAGTACTTCTTCTACTTTTATAACTTTTTAAAGCTTCAAAAATAATTTTTTCACTTATTTCTTCAGCATTTTGCATACTAAAATTTATGTACTCGGCATTTTTCTTCTTAGCAACATCATCTATACATATAATTTTTACATTAAATTTTTCAGCTATAGGTTCAAGTCCTGGTATTGTACAGTTAAATTCTGAGACAATTAGATCTATAGCACCAGTTGCTAGTACAGCCTCACTTGTATAATTATTTCCTGCATGACCTGAGAAGACTTCAGTATAATGTTCTCCTCTTAACTGTAAGTCCTGACCTACGCATGTACATCCAACTAATTTAAAGCCTTTAGCACCTAATTCAACTGCTTTCTTTGTAACATTCTCATCAATTAATTTATCTTGAAGATGTGCAATATCAGAATGCTGATGTCCTGTAATCATTATATTTATATAATCCTCATTTATTACCCTAAAACCAACTTTAGCTTGTCTGATTTTTGGAGCACCAAGCATTACATCATTTAAAAGATTAGTTAATACTAAACCATATATTCCTGTAGCGATTCCAAGTTGAAGTGCATTAAGTAGCATATCTACAGGATCACTATTTAAATTTGTTGATGTTTTTACAAGTGCATCAAAAACTTCAGACTTAGCACCACCTGGTAATATATTCAATTCTCTCCACTTATTATATCTAGGAGCATAAGCTAATTTTTTTACTAATTCCATCTTTTCAAATCTTGGTTTATATAGATCTTTAAGAACTTCATCGGCTACTTTAATTGCCTTAGTATTTATATCTTCTTCAACAACATCAAAGATTTCAGCAAGTTTATCTAATGTTTCTGGGCTTTTTATCTTAAGGTTACCTTTTCCTTCACCAATATCTTTAAGATTTCTTGCTGTAGTTTCCACCACATGAAGATAACATGCTGATCCTGCAGCTATTGCTCTTAGGAAGTTCCTTGATACGATGGTATCAGCATCTGCACCACATACTCCTTTAGGTGATTTAGGTGTTATCTTACATGGGCCATTTGAACAAAGCTTACAGCAAACTCCCTCTTTCCCAAATTTACATTTAGCTTTTTGTGATTCAACTCTGTTAAAAGAGGTTTCTAATTCTTGTTTTGATGATAAAAATTCACATAATTTACAATCTGCTGATGTACACATTGACATATTAATCGTCTCCTTTATTAAAAAAATATATTAAATTGGAATCTAAATTCAAATACATATACTATACCATTTTGGTATACTTTTGTACAAATATAAAAGGCTTTCGCCCATTATATTATTTTTATATAAGACTACCACGGATCATTCTTCAACTCAGCAAAGTTTACACTTTCTAGCTCAGCTATCATTTTACTTTGAATATTACATAAGGCCTTATGTATAGAACAATGTCCAGATTTATTTGCGCTACATGCTTTTGTATCATAAACACATCTAGTAACAATAATTGGACCTTGTATAGCCTCGACCACATCCTTCATAGTTATGTTTTTAGGATCTCTAGATATAGAATAACCTCCATTGACGCCTCTATATGATTTAACTATACCCGACTGAGTTAACTTTCTAGTCAATTTTAATAAAAATCTTAGAGGTATATTCCCTTTTTCGGATAAGGATTTTGCATCAATTTTATTATCTAGGCCTTCTTTAGATAGCATGAGCACTATTCTAAATGCATAATCAGATTCTTGATTGATATTCATATATTTACTCCTTAAAGTATACCTGTTTGGTGTATTTTATGATAATATAATTTATATAAATTGTCAATATATTAATACAAAGGATTAAGTTGGTTAATTTATCTGAATATGGTTTTATAATAAGTACTAAAATAGAAAGTCATCATGAACTCAGAAATTATATAAAAGAGCTAAACAGACAAGTGAAATGGATTGAGTGGGAAAATAGATAGATATGAAAATAAATGGGTTCATTAGTGATGATGAGCTCATTTATTTAATTTTATATATATTATATTAATTAACATCTAAATCTAATTTTGATAGCAATTTTTCAACGGTTTTTGCTGAAATGTAATCATCGTCTTTTTTCACTAAAAGTTTAGAGCGGCACTTTGAACACTTTTTTAGGCAATCTTTTACCTTGAATTCGATATTATTAGCATCTAAAGCCTTAGCTAATTCTTCAAAATGAAGTGTGTGTTTACAAATCTTATATTTAGCCATATATATTCCCCTTTATAAAAACAATTTATTCTTTTTTAATAGTATAAGTTATTTGATAATAAATATCAATAGAGCTATTCAATAAGGTAATATATTTTAGATATATTATACTTAAAAACTTTCATAATAGATGAAACGTTAATGAAAGAGTAAAAATATTTATTTTTAATGAATTAATATGATTAAGTACAAAAGATACTCAAATATTATTGAAACTTAGTACGAACTCTTTAACATAATTATATTATTTTGAATATTATATAAATAAAGAATTTATTTGGGGTGAGTATTATGTTTGGAGCTTTAATAGCCATGCTTACTGGAATCCGAATAATAAAAGATGCTAAGGGAGGAGTTTTTGATATACTAAATGGTAAAGGTCCTATAGAAAAAGCAATGGAGGCAGCAGGATATGATTATGATCCTGAACAAGATATATTTTATTGTGTTATGAATCCGTGGCAAAGAAATATGGGATATAATCGGTTATATGATGAAGCAATGGCACCGTTTGGGATGATTGTAGATTGTGAACCAATATATTTTGAATATAAAAATAAAATATGGTTAGTTGAATTATGGAAAGGTCAATATGATGTAAATACTGGCTGCGAAATAGGAATATATACAGCAGATAAACCAGTTTTAAATATACCTGAAATGTATAAATTAATGTTCTTTAATTGTGCAAATGATGAAGAGAAATTAACAATGTCTTTTACCTTAAAAAAGAATGGTAAAATTCTTTTCTCAAGGGATGAAAAGCACTGGTGGTTAGCAGGTTTTAAACTTGGTGAATACTCAGAACCTTCAGAATTAGTGGTAAATTTAAATATTACCTTAAAGGATGAAGAAATGTGCAACGCGTTTGTAGAAGCATTAATTAAGATTGGATATGCAGAAGAGAAAATCAGTGTAAATGGATATACGGTAGGTTTGATATTTGATGAACCACATACGCCGCAGCCAATTACAAGAATAGAAGAAACGGATAAATTAATTCAAGCTAAGAATAAATTATTATGTGAGAAGTATAATGAGATTACTAATATATATAATAGTTTTACAGATAAAATAAATGCACTTAAAGATCAAGCACCTGAAATATATTCAGAAATTATTGATAAGGCAACATTGAGAACACATTTAAGAAGTATTAATAATACCGAAATGGTTTAAGTTGCTATGATGCACCGGCAGGAGATAAACTCCTGCCTTTAAAATATCTCTAGTATAACACAGAAGAATACATAAGTTAGAAAAAATTCAAGAGATTTTCATTCTATATATTTCCTTGTAATAGCATTAATGTTAATATATGATTATGGTTAATATTTATATATTAGCAAAAGTTATATTATCATCAAAACTTGAGACATAATCTTACTATATTAATTTTATGGAGGTATGAGTTATGAAGGCCTTAACAATTTTTTACTCATTGGAGGGTAATACAAATATTATTGCTAATGCAATAAATGATGAACTGCAAGGAGATATCGTTGAAATAAAACCTAAACAAGAAATCCCGAACAAAGGTTTGAGAAAATACTTTTGGGGTGGGAAGCAGGTATTATTTGGCGAGAAACCTGAAATAAATGATATAAAGATTGATTTCTCAAAATATGATTTAATAGTATTTGGTACTCCTATATGGGCAAGTAATTTTGTACCAGTTTTTAATACCTTTTTTGAAAAACATAGTATTAAGAATAAGAAAGTAGCCCTATTCTGCTGTCATGGTGGAGGAAAGGAAGGAAAAGCTTTTGTTAAATTTAAAGAGAAGTTACAAGGAAATAACTTTTTAGGTGAAATAGCATTTGAGGATCCACTTAAAAAGGATAAAGATAATAATATTATAAGAGCGAGAGAGTGGATAAAAACCATTATTAAATAAATAATAATTATTATAAGTTACGATTGTAAAATATAATAATAAGAAAGAGGATATGGTATTTAATATTGTATCCTCTTTTTCAGTTTATTATTTCTAGCTATAGGAATTATAAGTTCCTTCAGTTCTTTTTTTATTAGCACCTTTACTTATGTAAGAGCCTTCAATAAGATTTTTATAGCCTTTTTTAGAAATTATAGATTTAATATAATCAATATGTGGACATCTATCATAATGATAGTTATCAGTTGCCATGCAAGATGATAAATGTATAACAACTTCATCTTTTTCAATATTGTTTTTTACTTTAAGTTTTTTAGATAGATGTTCTAATTTAGCAGCAATACTTTTTCCACAGCATCCACCACAGGTAAATGAGATATACTTAGTAGAATCAGAATAACTTTCAAAAACACCATCTTTGTTGTAGAAAGCATTTGTACAAGCAAAACCACTACAACGGTTGTGAGCAATGTCACATTGAATAATAACTACATATTTTTTGTCCATTTATTTTTAGCCCCCTTTAGAAATAATTGCATAAGATAATTCCTGATTTACATGCATTGACTTTTATATAAGACAATTATACAATCAATCTGTAATTGGAAAAAGTGCCAGTTTTATATGATTTATAGGATACAGTTTACTCGTGGGGGTGTGTTAATGAAAATGATTATTGTAGAGAATAATTCATCTAAACCTTTATATATGCAGATTTATGAAGCATTAAAGAAGGAAATAATTTCGGGAGAATTGCCTAAGGGTTATAAGCTCACATCTACACGCAACCTTGCAGAAACACTAAAGGTTAGCAGAAACACAGTAGAAAATGCTTATCTACAGCTATCTTCAGAAGGCTATATTTCTAGTAAAGCTGGGAGTGGGTTTGTTGTTGAAAAATTGGATAATACTATAATTTCTAAATTAAACGAACAACGACTAAAGAGTAAGGATGATAATAATAAAATTCAAAAAACGAGCACTGATAGAATTTATCAATATGATTTTCAATATGGGAATTTAAGCTCTTCAAATTTTCCAATACAATTGTGGAGAAAAATATCTAATAAGTGCTTATCAACCATAAGTACTGAAGATATTATGTCATATAATTCGAATAAAGGTGAAGTAGAATTGCAAATAGAAATTATGAATTATTTGAACAAATCTAGAGGTGTTTATTGTAGCTCTGAGCAAGTAATCATTTCTTCAGGAATTGGTCAATCTCTAAGTTTATTATGTCAACTCTTTCGAAGTGATTCAAATCAGATTGCAATTGAAGATCCAGGATATAATGGCGCAAGAAACATATTTATTAACAATGGTTATGAAGTTATACCTATTGGATTGGATGAGGATGGAATAAAAATTGAGGAGCTGGAAAATAGTTCTGCAAAAATAGTGTATGTAACTCCATCGCACCAATTTCCAACAGGAGCTGTTATGCCAATCTCAAAACGACTGAAATTGTTAGAATGGTCTGTAAGAAGAGGCGGAATTATAATTGAAGATGATTATGATAGTGAATTAAGGTATAAATCTAGACCTATTCCAGCGATACAAGGTATAAGCGGTGCAGAAACTGTTGTATATATTGGCACATTCTCAAAATCGTTATCGCCGAGCCTGCGTATGGGTTATATTGTATTACCTAAACCGTGGGTAGATATTTATGATAAGTCTTTTAGTAGATATCATGCGTCTGTTTCATTAGTTCAACAAAGGATACTTCAACAGTTTATGTCTTTAGGATATTGGGAAAGGCATTTACGGAAAATATGCATTTCTAATAAAAGAAAGCATGATATACTGATTAATACAATTAATGAGTTAATAGGAGAAAAAGTTATAATTCACGGAAAAAATGCAGGTTTACATATAATATTAGAATTCAATAATGGACTGGATGAGAAAGGGTTAATAGAGAAGGCAGAATATTATGGAGTTAAGGTTTACCCAGTATCTGCATTTTGGATGAGACAAGAAAAGTATACAAATAATATGGTTTTATTGGGATTTGGCGATATGTCAGAAAGTGAAATTGTTGAGGGAGTAAAAGCGCTTGTTAAGGCATGGTCATTGTAAAGATAATTTTCAGAGTTAATAATTAAGGATAAATTATTATTATATTAAATAAATTATATATATTTGAGTTTCTTGATTTAATTTCAAGGAACTCATTTTTGTTGATATTATTGGTAACTAGGGAATAATGATAATTTTTCAGACAACTTTGAAATAAGTGTTTAGTATTGGCAACAATATTCGATAAAAAAGTAAGCACCATTTGAAAATTATGTAATTACTTATGAGTGTGATTTATACAGATATATGTTTAGATACTTATTATGATGAAATATCATAATTAAAATATATTTAAATTGTGTTAGGAGGAGATAATATGTTTAAAAATATAAAATTAGGGACAAAAATAATCTCATTGTTAATTGTACTTGTTATATTATCCGTATCAGTAATAGGGGTATTATCGACAAATTCTCAAGTAAATGCAATCAATAATAATTTGACCTATACTACAAAAGAACTATCAACAGGATTAAGTGAACAGATAGATGCATTTATATCAAAGCATATTTCTGTACTGGAAGGAATAGCGGTTACTAATGATTTAAGGTTATATAATCCTCAGGATCAAAAGACACTTCTAGAGGAAGTTAATAAGAAAGAGTCGGATTTTGCTCTTATATTTGTAACAGACACTAATGGACAGCAAGTGGCAAGGTCAGATGGAAAAGATAAATTCGATAATATGTCTGACAGAGATTATTTTAAGGCTATATCATCAAATAAAAAAACTGTTGTTAGTGATGTGTTGATTTCTAAAACAACAGGAAAACCAGCAATAGTTATAGCTATTCCAATTATTGATAGTCACGGTGAGTTCAAAGGTATATTAGGTGCAACGTTAGATTTAAGTGTACTAGAGGAAATGAGAAGTAAGATTACTATTGGAGATACTGGATATGCTTTTATAACAGATACACAAGGACAAATATTAGCGCATCCTGATAAAAAAATGGTTGAAGAACGAAGCAATGTCTCAGATGTGGAAATAGTTAAGAAGGCTTTAACGAGAGAATCAGGAGCTCAATTATATGATTATAACGGTGTGAAGGTATTTGGTAGTTATACTAATGTACCAACAACAGGATGGGCAGTTGTAGTTAGACAAACTCAAGAAGATGCTTTTTCGTCAATTACTCAAACTCAAATAAAAATGGTTAGTATATCAGCACTTATTTTAGTAGTTACTATTATAATCGGATTTATTTTATCAAAAAGCATGATAAAGCCATTATTAGTTTTAAAAAAGGCGGCTGAGCAATTAGCTCAAGGGAATTTAGCCTATGATTTCAAAATTACTTCAGGTGATGAAGTAGGAGATTTATCAAAAGCATTTATGGAGATGAGGGAAAACTTAAAGAATTTAGTTCAACAAATTTCCTCAGCATCTGAAAATGTAACAATATCAACCAGGGATGTATTAAATTCATCTAAGCAAGCTGAGGTTGTATCTAATCAGATTGCAGAAGCAACAAGTCAATTAGCATTGGGAAGTGATGAACAGGCTAAAAGCGTTGAAAATGCATTTGGTTCAATTAATAAAATTGTAAGAACTATAGAAGAGATTGCAGGTAGTAGTAATCATTCACTTGAATCTTCATCAAAAGCTGAGAAATTAGTTAAAAGCGGTGTAGAAATTGTTAAAGAGCAAGATGTTAAAATGGATGAAAGCACTACTGCAGTTGAGCAAGTATCAAAAGTAATTTTTAATTTAAATGATAAAACTGTTCAGATTGGACAAATCATAGAAGTAATAGAAAGCATATCAGAACAAACTAATCTATTGGCGCTGAATGCTGCTATTGAGGCGGCAAGGGCTGGAGAACAGGGAAAGGGATTTGCAGTTGTTGCTGATGAAGTTAGAAAGCTTGCAGAAGAATCGCAAACATCCATCGGAAAAATTCAAACAATTATCAAAGATATTCAAAATGCTACAAAGACAGCCGTGGATAGCGCTAGATGTGCAACAGAAGCTATCACCCAACAAAATGAAGCGGTCCAAAATACTTCTAGAATTTTTGAGGATATTTTAAGGATTGTAAATGAAATTGCTAGTGAAATACAAGAAATTTCAAGTTCAACTGAAGGTGTAAAAGGTGATGGAGAAAATATTCAGCAGGATATGGAAAGAATCTTAGCAGTATCAGAGCAAACGGCAGCAAGTACTGAGGAAGTAACAGCATCTACAGAAGAGCAAACAACTTATAGTGAAAATATAGTAGTAGAAGTTGAGAAATTGAATAAAATGGCAGATGAATTAAAAGGCTGCATCAGAAGATTTAGTATATAATATTTTTAAAAAGAGGATTTCCTTAGAATGGAATCTTCTTTTTTTATAATTATTTAATACCTTAGAATTAGCAACATAAAAACTTCAGTATGTATACTTTTTTAGGCAAAGCACCTGAAAATGATAATAAAACCAATAATTCTGATTAAAATATAGAACGCCTCAATAATAAGAATTGAGACGTTCTATGAAGAATGATTATGCAAATAATGCTACGAATACTAAAGTTAGAGTACTTACAAGTTTTATAAGTACATGAAGTGATGGACCAGCGGTATCCTTAAATGGATCACCTACTGTATCACCGACAACACTGGCTTTGTGTGCTTCTGAATTTTTACCACCATGTTCTCCTAGCTCAATAAGTTTTTTAGCATTATCCCATGCACCACCACCATTATTTAAAAATAAAGCCATAATAACACCAGTAATCGTAGTTATCATTAGAAAACCAGCAGCAGATTCTTTACCTAAAATAATTCCAACTAGTACAGGGGCAGAGATTACTATTATTCCTGGAAGTATCATTTCTTTTAAGGCTCCTTTTGTAACAATATCAACACAACGAGCATAATCAGGTTTTGATGTTCCTTCCATTATACCTGGAATTTCTTTAAATTGTCGCCTAACTTCAAGTATTACATATTGAGCAGCTCTACCAACAGCACTTATTGCAGTAGAGCTAAATAAGAATACTATCATAGCGCCTATAAAACCTCCAATAAACACTTCAGGTTTTCCAATATCTACTGAAAACCATGAATCTAAAGGTTTACCAAGTATTCTCTTTACTTCATCTAAGTATGCAGAAAATAATAGGAACGTTGCTAGAGCGGCAGATCCTACTGCATAGCCTTTTGTCAATGCTTTTGTAGTATTACCACATGCATCTAATCTATCAGTTATAATTCTAATTTCTTCAGGAGCACCAGACATTTCTGTAATCCCACCTGCATTATCAGTTATTGGACCGAAGGTATCCATAGCAAGGATATAGGTACATGTTGAGAGCATTCCCATTGTCGCAATCGCTGTACCGTATAATCCTGCATTTGCAACACTTGGTAATGCCAATTCGCTTAACTTATAAGATATAAATATACATATAGAAATGCATATTACAGGTAGTGCAGTCGATTCCATTCCAACCGATAATCCGGTTATTATGTTAGTTCCAGCACCAGTTTTAGAAGCAGTTGCGATATCTTTTACAGGCTTATGTGTTATTGAAGTATAATAATCAGTTATAACTACAAATACATAACTAAGTAGTACTCCAGCAACGGCACACCCATATAAATAAATATAATTTACAGTACCTCCAGTTGTAAGTGATCCACTCAACATATTTTTCACTACGAAAAATAGAAGTACTAGGTTAATTAGTGAAGTTACAACAAATCCGTTTTTTAGTGCTTTCATCGGATCATCAGAATCATTCTTCACTTTAACAGAAAATATTCCTACTATTGAGGCCACAATACCTAGGGCACGTGCAACAAGAGGAAATAGTATTCCTTTCCAACCAAAAATAGGATAAAGTGCAACGCCAAGAATCATAGCACCTATATTTTCAGCGGCAGTCGATTCAAAAAGATCAGCACCTCTTCCTGCACAATCACCAACGTTATCTCCAACAAGATCAGCAATAACAGCTGGATTTCTAGGATCATCTTCTGGGATGCCAGCTTCAACTTTTCCAACGAGGTCAGCACCTACGTCTGCAGCTTTTGTATATATACCACCACCAAGCTGTGCAAAAAGTGCAACAAAGGAAGCACCAAATCCAAATCCAATGATGAGAGATGGCGCCTCTTTTATTAAGGTATCATTTCCTGAAAATCCTCCATATATTAGGAATAGAGAAGCAACACCCAAAAGAGATAGTGCAGTAACAGCTAGTCCAGTAACAGCGCCACCTTTTAGAGCTATCTGAAGAGCATTATTTAGACCATTTTTAGCGCCAGCAGCAGCTCTTATGTTTGAATTCACAGCCATATACATACCAATATAACCAGATAAAGCAGAGCAAAATGCACCAGTAATAAATGCTATACCAGTATGTAGGGATATGGATATAGCTAAGCCAGAACCTTTTGATATGTTACCTAAATAATTAGATAGTATAATTAAAAATAAAGCTAGAATGGATAGAATAAATATAGTTTTGTATTGTCTTTTAATAAATGCCATAGCACCTTCTCTAATGTACGTTGATATTTCTTGCATCTGACTAGTACCTTTGTCTTGAGAAAATGTGTACTTAACTAAATAAACAATTACAATAAGTGAAATAATTATGACACTATAGATAAGAATTAAATATGGTACCATTTAAAACATCCCCTTTATTTTTTTGAAATATAAATATTATACATTTATATTATACAATATAATATTCAGAAAATTACAAATATTTTTATTTTTTATATAATAAACATGGTATGCATTAATATGGTAAGTAATACAAAATAAATAGATATCTAAAGAACATAATCAATTCTATAGATATCTACTTTACTTTAGTTAAGAGAGCTGTTATTCACAAATAAAAATTTCATAAAATAATAGTTTGATATTTTTTTATAAATAGCAAGAGAATCTACTTTGCTAGAATAAACAAAAATTTTTATTTAGAACTTAGGATTTATTTCATCTCTTTGAATTCTTCTTAGGTCCTTTAATCTTAAATGAGTTTTTTCTCTTATAGTAGCAAAGTGTTCGCCATCAATCATCATTTTCTTAGCTTTATCATGTAATATTTTTTTTTCTTCTTTGCCCATAAATATGACCTCCTATTAATACTTTTAGTATACCTATAGTTTGTCTTATAAATAAAAATATATTCATTTTTATATTCTCTAATTTACATGAATTTTACATAAATAATATATTAATTTAACTTTACAATACTATGATAGTAATTAGGAGTAGGAATATGTACGACAAATATTATTTTCATTGGGATTATAAGAGGTATTATTCTACAATTCATAGCAGAGGGTGTGAAATGGAAAGATGGAAATATTGATGAATGATTTTTATGGGCAAGAATATGAAAAGAATGAATATGAAGAATTCTGCAATATAATTGAAAATGCTAATATAAAATCTGTTTTTCAACCAATTATTTCTCTTATAGATGGGAGTGTGATGGGGTATGAAGCATTAAGTAGAGGTCCAAAAAATTCACACATGAATAATCCAGAGATACTTTTGAATATGGCTAGAAAGTTCAATAAGCTATGGGAGATTGAAGAATTATTTCGATCTAAGGCATTAGAAAATATTTCAGAAAAAAACATAAATGCAAAAATATTTTTAAATATTAATCCCAATATTATTGATAGCTCAAAATTTAAAAATTCCTTTACAAAAGATTATTTAAAAAAATATCATCTTAGCTCTGATAATATAATTTTTGAGATAACGGAAAGAAATGATATTAATGATATGAGCAGTTTTAAAGAAACCATTGAAGATTGGAAAAATCAAAAATATAAAATAGCTATTGATGATGCAGGATCAGGTAATTCAGGATTAAATAGAATAGCACATATTAACCCACATTACATTAAATTAGATATGGAACTTATTCGTGATGTTGATAAACATTCTACGAAACAAGCAATAATTAAAAGTATGCATGAATTCTCAAAATTAACAAATTGTAGTTTGATTGCGGAGGGAATAGAAACAAAGGATGAGCTAAGAACTCTTGTGGATATAGGAGTTCAGTATGGGCAAGGGTATTTTATTCAAAAACCAGAGGCATCTATACTTCCAATTAAAAATGAAGTTATTAATTTAATAAAAAAGTTAAATATAAAAGAAGATAGTCAATATGGGTATAATATAGCTAATGTGTATATTAGTAGTATAGCTAAAAAAATAGAAATAGAAGAACCAGATATTTTAGTTTCTGATATTGATTCTAAGTTTAAAAAAAATCAAGACTTATTAGGAATATGCATTGTAGATAATGGTTATGTAAAAGGAGTAGTAACAAGGAATTCGTTTTATAGCAAATTAGGGTGGCAGTATGGATATAGCTTGTATTCATCTAAAGCCATATCAAATATAATGAATACTAATTTCTTGAGTGTTGATTATAAAATGCCGATTGATATGGTAATAAAGCTTGCAATGGCAAGATCTAAAGATACATTGTATGATCATATTACTGTAACCAAAGATTCGAAGTATTATGGAATGGTAACAATAAAGGATTTAATTGAAAAGACAATAGAAATAGAAGTGGATAATGCTAGACATTCAAATCCACTTACAGGTCTTCCGGGTAATGTTATAATTGAGCAAAAGCTTGAAAAGTGTATATTTTCAAAAGAACAATATTGTGTATTGTATTTTGATATTGATAATTTTAAACCTTATAATGATGTATATGGATTTGAAAATGGTGACAAGATAATAAAACTTTTAGCAAAGGCAATAAGCTCGAATATTTCATGCAGGGACTTTATTGGACATATTGGTGGTGACGATTTTATTGTTATAGTAGGATATTGGAAAGCGGAAAAACTATGTAAAAAAATAATAAATGATTTTGATTCAAATACATTAGAGTGTTATGATGAGAAGGATATTAATAATGGATATATAACAGCTCAAAATAGGCATAGTATAGTAGAGAAGTTTCCACTAGTATCTGTATCTATAGCAGGATTAACTAATAAGAGAAGGGAATTTGAAAGTGTACATGCATTAGCCAAAGAATCAAGTAAGCTTAAGAAAAGATGTAAACAAAATAATGGAAGCTGTTACTTAATAATTTAATATATATTTAAATAAGTTAGCCTAATTCCTAAATATAATAAAGATGAGAGCAGGTAATTTTTATAACTACCTACTCTCATTTTTATTGTATTTATTTAAATTAGCCTCAAGAAAACCAATAGGTTTATTCTCCAAGATAAGCGCTCTTAATACTCTCATCATTAAGAAGCTCTTTTGCATCTCCAGACTTAACTATTTTACCAGTTTCAAGAACATAAGCTCTATGTGCAATAGCAAGCGCCATATTAGCATTTTGTTCAACTAAAAGTATGGTTGTTCCAGATTTATTTATTTCAACAATGGTATCGAAGATATCTTTAACGACAAGAGGCGCAAGCCCCATAGAAGGTTCATCAAGAATAAGCATTTCCGGCCTATTCATAAGTGCCCTACCAATCGCAAGCATTTGTTGTTCGCCACCAGAAAGAGTACCAGCTTGTTGTTTTTCTCTTTCCTTCAATCTTGGAAATTTAGAAAATACCATCTCCATATCTTGTTTAATTCCAGCTTTATCTTTTCTAAGGTAAGCGCCTAATTCAAGATTTTCTAAAACGCTTAATTGAGGAAAAACTCTTCTTCCCTCTGGTACATGAGAAAGTCCTAAAGAAACTATTCTATTCGCAGGAACTTTGTTTAATGAAGATCCTTTAAACGTAACAGTACCTGATTTTAATGGCTCTAATCCTGATATAGCTCTAAGAGTTGAGGTTTTACCAGCACCGTTAGCACCGATTAAAGTAACTATTTCACCTTGTTTAACTTCAAGGGAGATATCTTTTAGAGCTTGGATTACTCCATAGTATAGATTAATATTATCTACTTTTAACATTTCTCTAAGCCCCCTCTCCAAGGTAAGCTTCAATTACCTTAGGATTGTTTTTGATTTCATCAGGGGTACCTTCAGCAATTTTCTTTCCGTAATCAAGAACTGCTATTTTATCACAAATACCCATAACAAGTTTCATGTCATGCTCTATTAGAAGAATCGAAATATGATATTTATCTTTAATCCAGTTTATAAGTTCCATAAGTTCAATTGTTTCTTGAGGATTCATTCCAGCAGCCGGTTCATCTAATAATAATAAAGATGGTTCAGCGGCTAGAGCTCTTACTATTTCAAGTTTTCTTTGTTCTCCGTAAGGAAGGTTACTAGCTAATTCATCTTTTTTTGAATCAAGAGAAAAAACTTTTAACAACTCAATGCTCTTAGCTGTAATATCTGCTTCTGTCTTTCTAAACTTAGGAGTTCTAAATATAGAATCAAAAAGTGAATATTGAATTCTATAATTAAAACTTACTTTTACATTATCAAGAACAGTTAATCTAGAAAATAGACGAATGTTTTGAAAAGTTCTAGCTATTTTCTTTTTTGTAATATTATAAGGCTTAAGACCTTGGATTCTTTCTCCAAGGTAAGATATAGTACCTTGAGTTGGAGTATAAACACCTGTTAGCATATTAAATACAGTTGTTTTTCCAGCACCGTTAGGTCCTATAAGGCCAACAATTTCTTTTTCATTTATAGTAAGATTAAAATCGGAAACCGCCTTTAATCCACCGAATACAATTGATAAATTTTGAACATCTAACATTGAGTTAAACCTCCTCTCTGTCCTTTGATTCTTTTTTAGGTAGTAACTTACTAAATATTTTAAACGATACTTCTTTATCACCTAATAATCCTTGTGGTCTAAATATCATAAGAACTATCAGTGCTAATGGGTATATTATCATTCTATAATCGCCAAGACCTCTAAGAAGCTCTGGTAAGAAAGTTAATATTATAGTTGCTATAATTGAGCCAGATAATGACCCCATTCCTCCAAATACTACGAAAGTTAAGTAATCTATTGATTTATTAAAATCGAATGATACTGGTTGTATATAGCCCATATAGTGAGCGTATAATCCGCCAGCAATACCAGCAAAAAAGGCACCAATAATGAACGCCATCATTTTATATTTAAATGCATTTATACCCATTGATTGAGCAGCTATTTCATTTTCACGAACAGAAAGCATTGCTCGACCCTGTGATGAATGAATTATGTTATATATTACTAGAATAGTAATAACCATTACTAAAAAGGCTATACTGAAGGTTGTTTTCTTTGGAATACCTGTAAAACCACGGGCACCACCAACAGCATCAATGTTCATAATAACTATTCTTATGATTTCACCAAATGCCAATGTGGTTATAGCAAAATAATCACCTGTAAGCTTTAATGTAGGATAACCTATTAAAGCAGCGAATATACATGCAATTATTGCTCCAATAAGTACTGAAACTAAAAGCGGCATGCCTGCTTTTTGAGTGACTATAGCTGATACATAAGCACCAATTGACATAAAACCGGCATGGCCTAAACTTAACTGTCCTGTAAATCCAACAATTAAGTTTAGAGAAACAGCTAAAATAATGTTAATCAAAACTAATGTGATAATTCCCATATAATATGAGTTTATAACTTTTGCACTCATTAGCCCGAATAAAATTGCATATGAGATTAAAGTGCCTATTAAAGTGAATAGTATCTTTTTATTTGAAAAATTCTTCATATCAACGCACCTACACTTTCACATTGGCCTTTTTGCCTAATAGACCAGCGGGCTTAATCAAAAGTATTATAATAAGAATTGCAAAAACTATTGCATCAGAGAAATTAGTTGATATATAGGCCTTAGAAAAAGTCTCAAGCAATCCAATAGCAATTCCACCGATAAGAGCTCCTGGAATACTACCAATTCCACCCAATACTGCTGCAACGAAAGCCTTAAGGCCAGGCATAACACCCATGTAAGGAGTTATACTAGGATAAGAGATTGCAACTAAAACTCCAGCTATACCAGCCAATGCAGATCCTATAGCAAATGTTATTGAAATAGTATTATTAACGTTTATTCCCATAAGAGAAGCGGCTTCCATATCTTGAGAAGAGGCTCTCATGGCTTTTCCAATTTTAGTTTTATAAACTATAAATTGAAGTAATATAACTAGAGCAGCAGATACTGCAAACATCAATATTGTTTTAACTTCAATCTGAATAGGTCCTATATTTATTGTCCCAGCATTGATTAAATCAGGGAATGGTTTAGGATTTGAACCAACATTAGCTCTCATAACATTTTGCAAGAATAGAGAAACTCCGATTGCTGTGATAAGCAAAGTTATTCTTGGAGAATTTCTTAGTGGCTTATACGCAATTTTCTCTATAATAATGCCTGCCAAAGCTGAAGCTACCATAGCAATTAATAATGTTGGAATTAATGGTAATTTTAGCGTTGAAGCAGAATAGAAGCCTGCGAAGGCTCCTATCATATATATTTCACCATGAGCAAAGTTTATTAGTTGTATAATTCCATAAACCATTGTATAACCTAATGCTAGGAGGGCATATACGCTTCCTAAAGCCAATCCATTTATGAGCTGTTGTAAAAATTCCATTGTATATTCCTCCTTTTAAGTATTAAGGGTTAACTTTACCAGCTAAAATTTTCTTGTCTCCATCAACTTTAATTATTGCAGCACTTTTTATAGCACTTCTTTCACTATTAAATTTGATGTTACCAGTAACACTGTTCATTTCCATACCTGCCAAAGCTTCTTTAATTGCAGTACTATCTGTCTTGCCAGCTTTTTCAATTGCTTTAACTAGAATTTTAGCAGTATCATATCCAAGAGCTGCAAAAGCGTCTGGTTCTTTATTATATTCTTTTTTATAAGACTCAACGAATGTCTTTACAGCACTATCTGTATCTCCTGAATAGTAGTGATTAATGTATAATGCACCATTTACAGCATCTCCACCAATTTTAGTTAATTCTTCTGATTCCCAACCGTCTCCGCCTAGTAATTGTGATTGAAGTCCCATTCCTCTAGCTTGCTTTGCAATAAGACCAACAACGTTATAGTAATCAGGTAATACTATTATGTCTGGATTTAAACTTTTGATTTTAGTTAATTGAGCTTTAAAGTCAGTATCTTTATCATTATAAGTAAGGAATTCACCAACTTTTCCACCAGAAGCTTCAAATTTTGATTTAAAGCTATCAGCTATTCCTTTTGAGTAATCTGAACCTGCATTATATAACACTGCAGCAGTTTTTGATTTTAGAGTCTCATTAGCATACTTTGCAAGAACATCTCCTTGGAAAGAGTCAACAAAACATCCTCTAAACATGTATTCTCCACCAACATTTGTTATAGTTGGCTCTGTAGCTGTTGGTGTAATCATAGGTATTTGTCTTGATGTTGCATTTGGAGCAACTGCAAGTGTTGCACCTGATGTAACAGGTCCGAGTATAGCACTTACTTTTTCATCATCAACTAATTTATTGAAAGCCTGCATTGCTGAGTTAGGCTCAGCCTGATCATCTTCAAAAATAAATTGAATTTTTTTACCGCTGATACCGCCAGCACCATTAACTTCCTTTTCTAATAATTGAGCGCCTTCTTTTACAGATACACCATACGTTGATGCTGCCCCAGATAAAGGTCCAATAGCACCAATTTTAATTACATCTCCTGCACTACTTGTACTAGAGTTGCCCCCTGTTGAATTTCCACTACAGCCAGCAAGAAAAGTCATAGCCATAACAGAAGCTAAAATTCCAGAAACTAAATTCTTTTTCATAATTATCCTCCCTTTTTGCCATAAGCAATAATATCAAAATAATAATTTGTTACGTAATATATTAACAAAATAATATATTACAAATATTTATATTATGGATATAATAACATATCAAATGAATAACTACAAGAATGATATTTAATAT
>NZ_MZGT01000055.1 GCF_002029255.1 Clostridium chromiireducens | reverse complement strand
CAAACTAGAAACATAATACTATCCAGTTTTAGTATTTCAAAAGAAATATAAAAATATAACTGGAAATGAAATTTCCAGTTATATAACACATCAAATATTCAATTTACACAAGTTATTCTACATTCTCGAATATGACATATAAAAACTTAAATGCACCTAAAATATTAGATTTTTATCCTAATATTTTAGGTGCATTCCATTATTGCATATTCTAATTAATTGCTAGATTGAGTCATTTTGAGTTTCAGCTTTTTTTAAATAGTTATTACCCCAATCGCACATTGCATCTATTACAGGAATTATACTTTTTCCAAACTCTGAGAGAGAATATTCAGTTTTAGGAGGAACCACAGGATAAACAGTTCTATTAATTAATTCATCGCTTTCCAGTTCACGTAACTGTTGTGTGAGCATTTTAGGGGTAGCTTGAGGGATAAGCTTCTGTAATTCATTAAAACGAAGCGTATTATCTATCAAATGATACAAAATGATTGCCTTATATTTTCCACCAATTATGCTTATAGGGGCTTCAATCGGGCAATTAAATGTTTTTATATTACTCATTATTTTACACTCACTTTCCTTTTGGGTAGTATGTTACAAAAAAGTGCATTATTGCTTAAATGAAAATTACTGTTAGAATAATATCATGAATTAATTCAATATACAAGAGTAATCATAATCACAGTAAGAGGAGGAATAGAAATGAAGAAAAATATTGGATCTGTAGTAGGTCTTTATCCAACACCTTCAACTATTGTTGGAACAGTAATTCGAGATAGAGTAAATTGGCTTAATATAGCCCACATAGGAATCATAGGATTGGATACTATCATGATTAGCTCAAGAAAATCGCATTATACAAATCAAGGAATTAAAGAGAATAAAACACTATCTATTAATTTAGTAAGTGAAGATATGTTAATAGAGGCGGATTATGTAGGAATCGTATCTGGTAATACAGTTGATAAATCTGAAGTTTTTAAATACCATATGGGAGAACTTAAAAATGTCCCGATAATAGATAAGTCACCACTTTCAATGGAGTGTGAAGTAGTAGATATTTATGATACTAAAGATTATGATAATTTTATCTTAAAAGTTGTTCATACACATGTAGAGGAAGATAAACTAGATGAAAATGGAAAGATAAATTATGAAAAGGTAAGACCTTTGTTATTTGAAATGCCAACAAAAACATATTTAAGAACAGGTGATATAGTTGCAAAATGTTGGGACATAGGAAGAGAGTATAAGAATTCATAATATAAGGAGGCTTAAACTAATTCCATATAGGGATGGATATGTTTATGCCCCCTTTATTAATTATACAAAAAAACCTTAAAATTGTCCTTATTATCAATGGTTGCAAGTAGGACGTTTTTTATTTCAGTTTTATATAAGTTTTTTAAGTTAGAGACAACCCACTCTTCATTTTTATTAATTTGTTTTAGCTGTTCAAAATTGATTTTACCTTCCCTAATAATTGTACGTGGAAAATCAAAAGGTTCTGTTTTTATTTGCAGGGATGAAGGAGTAACTGGTTCATATTGTGGGTCTAAAAAAACAGAAATTTTCCCATCAGCTTCCCAAATTGCTAATGTTACCTTTTTTACATCTTCAACTTTCTCTTCACGCAACTCTTCTAATAGTATATCAATGGATATTCTTGCTTTTTTTAAACCCGTATAAAGGATTTCTCCATTCCTGACAACTGTAATCGGAGGAGGAGTTACAAGTCTTCGTAAAACCGGAAATTTAAGAATACCAAATAGACAGCAAAGATAAAGGATAAGTAATGCAACTGTAGTGACCATGGAACCTTTCAGCCCAAGATGTTCATCAGATAATGGATGGGCAATTATGTTTCCAATTACTAAAGCTATAACAAAATCAAGGAGCCTTAACTGAGCAATAGTGCGCTGCCCTAAGATTTTTGCAACAGTCAGTAAAAAGAAGAACGCAATAATAGCACGAAGAATCCACTCTATTGTAGTTAGGGATTCCTGGCTTTGTAAAAAACTCATAAAAGATACCTCCTATTTTAAAGATTTAATACTTGTGTTATTTTAACCAATATCTATAAAAAAATTAAAATAATAATATTAAAATAATAGGGATGATCTCTTTACAGGTTTTAAAAAAGAATGTACATACCAAATCTTGCATTGCTTTAGGTATAAACTTAATTTAATGGCTCATATCAAATATATCCCCGCCAGGAGTCATATTCATCATCATATTATTTGCTGCAAAAGCTAAGATTATATGGAGAATAACTACTAGTATAATACATCCCATGAAAATTATAAGTTTTTCTTTTTGAGTTAACTTAAAATTATTTTTTAGGGCAAAGCTTATAAAAGAAATTATTATACCCAATGGAATCAAATAAGATACGTAAGTAGGACTTTCTTTAAAATGCGATATCCCTCCACTAATCATACCTATACCTATTGCTAGAGTTAATGAAAATATAACAAGTTTAATACTTTCATTAATAGACATATGATGCTTATCAATAACCACTTCATTGAAAACTGAACCAGCAATAAAAAGGCTAAGCCCTGCAAATAGTATTATGGAATATCTAATAACATTAAAGGGCATTAATACTATTCCACTTGAGGTCATTCCGATACCCAAAAAATAAATGACGTAGACTAAATATTTGTAAATTAAATTTTTCATTTGTACACTCTCCTAACATAAAATACTATTTAAAATAGTTATTAACTTTATATTAAAACAATATTATGTAGATCATATGAAGAAAAAAGTAAATACAAGAGTAGAGAGGTTTATTAATAAATTTATATTTTGCTTGTTAATTAGGATTTGAATCATTAAATAAATAGTATGAAAATATATATAATAGTAATGCAAGTAATATGAGGAGTTGAGTATGACTGCTTTACGTGACTGTAATTTATATTATGATCCAAATACAGCAAATTATTTGATTGAGTATAAAGGTAACTTTAAAGAGCGAATGAATAACTTATCTTATGCTTGTGGTGATATAATTACAGACACTATTGGAGTAATATCAGTACAGGAAAAGGATTTAGACAGACTACTTAGGGAAGTACCTGAAATTGTTTTTTTTGATTTCGATATTATGTATGTATTACAAGATATATCACCATCTTCTGTTGATAATATAAATAATCTTAAAATAAATCCTTATCTCGATTTAACTGGTAGAAATGTGTTGGTTGGTATAGTAGATACTGGAATAGATTATTTAAATGAGGAATTCATACGCGAAGATGATACATCAAGAATAGTTAGTATATGGGATCAGACTATTAGAGAAAATAAAGATGAATCTGTATTTATTGGTCAGGTATATTCAAATGAACAAATTAATAATGCAATTATTGCAAAGAGGAATAATGGTAATCCTTACGAAATTGTGCCATCAAGGGATGAGGTTGGCCATGGGACTAAAATTGCAGGAATTATTGGGGCCAGGGGGACTACTGCTCAATTTCAAGGAGTTGCCCATGAATGCAATTTTGTTATTGTAAAACTGCTTGAATCAGCACATTTTAGGATGGAGATAGAAGAAAACAGAATTCCGTATAATCCAGTATATAGTGCAGCTGAAATTGTAAGTGGATTAGAATATTTAAGAAGAGTGGCGGCTGAACGCAGGCAGCCTATGGTTATTTATCTTGGTGTAGGAGCTACGGAAGGAAGCCATGATGGTACGAATTTAGTTTCCAGGTACATAACATCTTTAGGAAGCATTAGAGGATTATGCTTTGTAGCTGGAGTTGGTAATGAAGGGGATTCACAAGGACACGCATCAGGATACATTAGAACTGTAGGGGAAACAAAAGTAATAGATTTAAGAATATCAAAAGAAATGAAATATTTTCACATCTACATATGGATACGAAGACCTAACGTTGCCTCCATAAATGTGATTTCTCCTACAGGAGAATCATCAGCAATTATTGAGCCCAAAATAAATAAGGTTCAGCCGGTAAGATTTATTTTTTTGAACACAAGTATGAAAGTTAGATTTTATGCGCCAGAACATTTCACAGGCCACCAAGTAATAAGTATGGATTTTACAGATATCAAGCCAGGGATATGGAGCATTAATTTAATAGGGGAATATATAATAGATGGACGATATGATATATGGCTTCAACCCAAGAGTACACTTCCTGAAAACACAATATTTTTAGAATCTGATCCATTTAGCACATTAACTATACCATCTGAAGCAGTTAATGTAGTCACAGTTGCTTATTATGGAAATAACAATGCATTGATCGCTGCATCTGGGAAAGGGTTTAATACGAATGGCTTAATCAATCCTGATATCTCAACAATAGGGGTAAATATTCTCACGACAAATGTTGGTGGAGGAGTTACGACAATTTCTGGAAGTTCAGCAGCAACAGCAGTAGTCGCTGGAGCCTGTGCTCTTTTATTGCAGTGGGGAATTGTAGATGGAAATGATAAAACCATGTATACAAAAAAAATAAGAAGTTACCTTATGTATGGAGCTAATAGAAATCAATCTATTAGATACCCAAGCAGGGAAATAGGTTACGGTGATTTTGACTTGTTAGGAACATTTAATGTTCTTAGCAGAACATTTACAAGAGAAAATATTAAGCATAGCTTAAATGAGCTAGAATCTAGAAATGAAATAAGAAATGATGAATCTCATGAGTACTATATTAATAACTTATTTATTAGAATTCCGAAACGAAGATGAGGGGGAATATAAGTGGAAAAAACTTTTAGGGTGGCTCCGAGGGAGATTTTTAATGATAAGAATTATTTCCATTATATAGTTCAATATGAAGGAAATATAGAGGAAGATGTATCAAAGCATCCAGGATATTATGTGACCATAATTAATGATAGATATGCAATATTGTCTTCAAATAGGGAGTTAGAAATAAATATTAATCCACCTTTTTTCTCAACAATAGTATATGCAGCCGTGCCGGATATTTTTACTCTTCAGCAGATTTCACCCATAGAAGCGTCTGGTGCTAATTTCCTACAATTAGAATTACCTTTAAGATTAACTGGATCTGGTGTTGATGTAGCTATAGTTGATACTGGTATTGATTATTTAAATGAAGAATTTATACGTGAAAATGGAGAAACAAAAATTAATTATATTTGGGATCAAACAATTACTGGTGGAAGTCCAGGCAGTGTGGATGTACCATTTGGAACGACTTATGATAAAAACACAATACAACAAGCTATAAATGCATTTAGACAGGGGCAATCCCCTTATGATATAGTCCCAACCAGAGATGAGATTGGACATGGAACTAATATGTCAGGCATAATTGGCGCTATTGGCAAAAGTCCTAATTTAAAAGGAATGGTTCCTGATTGTAGTTTTGTAGTTGTAAAATTAGTAGAGAGTTTAGCATATAAGGACCTATTTAAGATAAACATTCCTGTATTCAGTATAGCATCAATTTTTCCGGCGATAGAATTTTTGCATAGATATTCATTAAGAAGTAATAGACCAATGGTTATATATTTCCCACTTGGAAGTAATCTGGGAAGTCATAAGGGAAATGGCATTTTAGAGCAGTATCTGGATTCCATATCAACAAAAAGTGGAATAGCTATAGTTACAGGAACAGGCAATCAGGGAGCGAGTCAGACACATACGTCTGGTTTCATACCACAAGTTAATGATTCAAGAACAATACAATTATATATTTCTCCAGAGCAAAGAAATATTGTACTTGATATCTGGATTGATTCACCAAATATATTATCTTTAGCAGTAATATCACCTTCTGGTGAAAGCACAGGAACAATAAGTGCAGAAATTGGTGCTTTAGAAACATATTCA
Organism: Clostridium chromiireducens; assembly: GCF_002029255.1. Taxonomy (GTDB): domain Bacteria; phylum Bacillota; class Clostridia; order Clostridiales; family Clostridiaceae; genus Clostridium; species Clostridium chromiireducens. The sequence continues at coordinate 26,741 of NZ_MZGT01000055.1, read as the reverse complement.
TTTGTGTTGGAAAATACATCAATGACGATTAATTACTATTTGCCGGAAGAGTATACAGGTGATCAACTGATACGTATAAGACTTTTGGATATAAAAGAAGGAATTTGGAATTTTAAATTAACGGGGCAAGTCATTTTAGATGGGGTATTTAATTCTTGGATACCTCAAGAGGGCGTAAGTGTAGGAGGAACGAGATTTGTTTCTTCAGATCCATATGGAACAATTACGAATCCAGGTACTTCAGATTATGTAATTACATCAGCAGCCTATAACCAGACAAATAACACTGTCTTGAATTATTCGGGAATAGGATTTCTAAGCGATTATGCTGCTAGGGTAGACATTGCTGCAGGTGGTGTTAATGCTCTAACTGTAGCACCTAACAATACAACTGCAATTGTTAATGGTACAAGTGTTTCAGCTGCAGTAGTTGCAGGAGCTTGTGCTATGTTATTTCAATGGGGAATTGTTGAAGGAAATGACCCTAATATATATTCTCAAACGGTAAAGACCTATATTCAAAGAGGAGCTGTTCAAAGAGGTGGTGATTCATACCCAAACCCACAATGGGGATATGGTATATTAAATGTAGTAAAGATGTTTCAAAACATGGTATAAAAAATTCAAAAATCCCATAATACATTCAAGAACATATAGCATGTCTAATATGAATGCATTAAATCAATTTTTGATTTTGGGATTTCTGAATTATTTGGTGTTATTTAAGCATGCATTTTCTGATGCAGCTTTTATAAATGCTTCAAAAAGTTTAAGCATATTTTTATCTCCATAGACAGTCATAATTTCTGGATGAAATTGTACGCCAACAACAAAGTCTTCACCACATTTTTCAATTCCCTCAATGACATTATCTTTTGAGAGGGCTGTAACCTTAAAGCCAGGAGCTAAATCTTTGATTGCTTGGTGATGAAAAGAATTGCTGACAATAGAATTCCCCAAAATACTATTTAAAATTGAGTCATTCATAATGTCCAATGTATGTGTTGCCGCGCCATCTTTTGTCTGCTGTTGATGTTTTATATAACAACCTTCCTTGTCGGATAAATCTTGATATAGAGTTCCGCCAAAAGCAACATTTAGAATTTGATGTCCTCTGCATATAGCTAAAACAGGTTTTTTTAATTCACATGCTATTTTTGCTACTAAAAGATCAAAGTTATCTTTCTCAGGAAAGATAAAGCCTAATTTAGTTGTAGGTTCTTCATTATATAGTAAAGGATTAATATCTATTCCACCGGAAAGAAGAACACCATCTAAAAGTTCAACTTGCTTTCTAATAGATTCTTCATCAGAAATTATTGGCAGTATAATAGGAATTCCGCCTGCATTAACTACTGATTCAACGTAATCAGTGCTAAGAGATTCTATAACAGAATGGGAATAGGGAGTTTCATGTTTAATAACTCTACCCGAATTTATACCAATTATAGGTTTTTTCATCATAATAATACTACCTCCACTATTATTATATATAAAATATACTATATAGACACAACGAATTAATGTCAATTGAAGCTTATTGGAAGATTCATAAAAAAATGTTAAGTTGTATTAAAATAAATATTTACAAAATAAATAAAGCAAGTACAATATAAGTAAAAGCGAACAACTTATATAGATGAACAGATTGTAACTTTAACTTATATGTTACTTATTTCTAGTAAAGATATATAATTAAATTTTTGATAAGCTTGTTTATTTATGTATGTGCAGGATAAGAAGAGCAATCTTAGGGGGATTACACATATAATGAAGAGATTTTTTAAAGGAATCATAACTACGTTAATTTCAACGCAGATTTTTTCGGTAACTGCCTTTGCTTATGAAAAGGCTGGAAAGTTAGAAGAGCTGGAATATAGTATCTATAAGCATCTTGAAAACAGGGATAGGAATTTTATTATCTTATATACAGGAGAAAGAATAGATTTTAAGGATAATGCGCTTAATTGTATTAAAAATGCATATTCAAAGGATGATTATCTAGAGAGATCATGGCTCGAGATAAGGCCAGTTGCAAAGGTAACTCAGGAGGGGATAGAGACAACTTTTGATGTGACATATTTAACTACAAAGGAGCAAGAAGAATATGTAGATAGAGAATTAAAAAGAATTACGGAATCTTTAATAAATTCCAATATGTCTGATTTAGATAAAGTAAAAGTGATAAATGACTATATAATAAATAGGTATGATTATGATAATACACAAAAATCAATAGATGTATATTCAGCATTAACTTCATCTATTACTGTATGCCAAGGGTATTCAATGACCGCATATAAGATGTTTAACTATGCAGGTATAGAAAATAGAATTATTATAGGAAAAATTAAAGATACTCCACATTCCTGGAATTCGGTTAAAATACAAGGCAATTGGTATCAATTAGATATTACTAACAATGATTCAATTGAAAGAAATAAATATTTTTTAATTAGCGATGACACGTTAATTTCTAAGGGATATATTTGGGACACGAGTAAATATCCTAAATCATATAAAAAATATGATGACGCGTGACTTAGAGTTATGCGATAGCTCGCCGAAAGAAAGGGTATTCTGTTGCTCGGTTGCGAGAGAAACCAGCTATGGATTTCTAGCAGTAAAAGTTGTTCCAGTTAAGCTTGTCATTAGCTTGGCTAAGGAACAAGCTTGACTGGTGCAACTTTTGCTGTTAAGTGAGAATCCAAATCTTTGATTTGGCTATCGAACTTACTCAGCGAACGCAAGTGAGTCGAGTTTCACAAATCCACAATTATTTTTTCTAGCAACCGAGTAACAGAGCATCTTCTCTTTCGGCGGTTGTTACATAAGTCTAAAATAAAAGTAGTTTACCCTTTTATATTATTTCACAAAAAAGCTAATATAGTTTTGGAAATTCTCAATATAGCATCTAAAGGATTACATATAGTAAAATGTAATTGTAGCAGAGATAAGAAGTTTAAGTATGAAAATTATATAAAGATAAAGGGAGGAAATAGATATGGCAGATTTATCACTAAGACATATTTATAAAATTTACGAAGGGGATGTAACAGCGGTTAAGGATTTCAACTTAGAAATTGAAGATAAAGAATTTATAGTTTTCGTTGGTCCATCAGGATGCGGAAAATCAACAACTTTAAGAATGATCGCAGGTCTTGAAGAAATTTCTAAGGGTGAATTATATATAGGTGGAAAATTAGTTAATGACGTAGAACCTAAGGAAAGAGACATAGCAATGGTTTTCCAAAACTATGCGTTATATCCACATATGACAGTATATGATAATATGGCGTTTGCATTAAAATTAAGAAAAGCGCCAAAAGATGAAATAGATAAAAAAGTTAGAGAAGCAGCTAAGAGATTAGATATAGAACATTTATTAGAAAGAAAACCAAAGGCTTTATCAGGAGGTCAAAGACAAAGAGTTGCGCTTGGACGTGCTATTGTTAGAGAACCAAAGGTATTCTTAATGGACGAGCCTTTATCAAACCTTGATGCAAAATTAAGAGTTCAAATGAGAACTGAAATATCAAAACTTTATCAAAGTTTAGGAACAACATTTATATATGTTACTCATGACCAAGTTGAAGCTTTAACAATGGGTACTAGAATTGTTGTAATGAAAGATGGTTTAGTTCAACAAGTTGATTCTCCACTTAACATATACAATACACCAAATAATTTATTTGTTGCAAGCTTTATAGGAAGCCCTCAAATGAACTTAGTAAATGGTACTGTTGTAGAAAAAGACGGAAAAATTTACTGCAGTTTTGAAGAAAATAACATTTTATTACCAGAAGAAAAAGCTAAGGTATTAAAAGATAAAGGATATGTGAATAAAGAAGTTGTATTTGGTATGAGACCAGAACACTTAGACGATAATGAAGAAATTATTGAACAAAATCCAGCTGCAACACTTTCAGGAGAAGTAGAAGTTGTTGAACGTATGGGAGCAGAAAGTTATATTTATTTCAAATCAGGAAATAACAATATGACAGCAAGAGTTGATGGAAGCACTAAATGTGAACCTAAGGGTAAAATTAAATTATATGTTCAAAATGAAAATATTCATGTTTTTGATAAAGAAACAGAATTAAGAATATGTTAGAATATAACTAGAAATTTTAATATTTCAGTAGTGATAAATATCACTCAGCTTATACTCCCATCTATTTGGATGGGAGTATCTTAATAACTAAACATGTAATCAAGTGCCCCCTGACTGAGGTGGGTTTGATTCGCATCTGAATCCTAGTTGAGTGCTACCCTAAGGGGGCACTTAGTTTAGGAATGTCAGCTGTTATTTACAATGTTACGGATGCTAGCTATCGGATAAATTATAATTGAGGTGAGAGAATGAAGGGATTAGTAAAATATCTACAAGAAATATATGAAAATTGCGAAATACCGTTTGAAGTTTATATAGACGACGAAATAATGTTTAAGGCTAATCCTGATTTACTTGAGGAGAATTTAGTTGAAGATACATTTTTGATTGGAGCAAAGAAATTTGCTATAAGAATTGAAGAAAAGAACAAGAATTCTATGAAGATATTAGAATTTTGTATTAAAGATAGATACCAAGAGGATTATAACAAAAAAGAAAAAATTATAACTCAATTATTGCAAAACTTGAGTATACCAAAAGAGAAAATAAAAGAAGTGATGCCTCAAATAAAAGAAGATACATTTTTAATCACAATGACTTTAAATGAAAAACTCATTGAAGCACTAGAGGTTTTGAAAAATATTTATAATGATACAGATATTATAATATTAAACTATGAGGATAATATTATTCTTATTGGAAACTTTGAAGATATAAATGAACATGTATCAAGTATTAGTGAAACAATAGTACTTTCGCTTTATGAAAAGTGTTATATAAGTTATTGCACTATTAAAGATTATGATTCCATAAATGAGTTATATAATGAAAATATATATAAAATTAATTTAGGAAAAAAATATAATTTATCTTCAATGATATTTAGTCAAAATAGTCTTTTGTTTGAAAAAATTATGGATAGTTTAAGTGAGGAAACTAGAGAAAAAGTATTGAATAATTTTAATAATGGATTGTCAAAATTAGATGAAGATATGATAAAGACAATAGAGGTTTTCTTTAAGTTAGATTTAAACTTAAGTGAAGCATCAAAAGAGTTATATGTTCATAGAAATACATTAATCTATAGATTAGACAAAATTCAAAAGTATACAGGCTATGATATTAGAAAATTTAATGATGCAGCTTTATTTAAAATGGCTTTCTTTATTTGGAATCAAAAAAGATAAATTAACTATGGATATCTATAAGAAACAACGAAATTAAGTAATATGAAAAGAAGGATGTATGATGGTTAAAATACTGACAAGCGGATTTCCTGAGTTTGACAAATTTGAATTTATTAATTGGATATAAGTTAATTTGTAACTTTCATATATTGAGCATTATAGGTGGATAATTCCACCTATAATTTTTTTAACTTATTTTTCAACACTATGTTGACATATATCCACAATTATTTTTTCTGGCGACCGGTTAACAGAGATTCTCTTCTTCGATTTATTATCTAATAAGTATATTTACAAATTTTCTAAAACTTTAAGTTGCCACATAAGTCTAAGTTATATGCTTGATATCTATAAAAATTTAAAATTTTGTATGATTGTATAAAAATTCAAGGTTTGTTAAAATGTTATTAAGTATGTTAAAAGAAATGTGAAGGCATAAACATTATTGGAATAAAAACGAATATAATATTATATGCTTATATCAGATGTACCTTTTAAGAAAATTGAATAAAGCTACTAAAAACCATATGGATATTACGGTAACGATGCCGAGATTAATATGGGTTTAATAGTATTACAGGAGAAAAGTATGAATATAAAGGATATAGCAAAGTTAGCTCAAGTTGGGGTTAGTACAGTTTCAAGAGTACTTAATAATCATCCAGATGTAAAAGAAAGTACAAGACAAAAGATTGTGGAAATAATTAAAGAGAGTAATTACATACCTAATAATAGTGCTAGAATACTTAAACAAAATAATACAAAAAATATAGGCATTTTAGTCAAAGGTGTATTTAATCCTTTCTTTTCTCAAATGACTAATGTCATAGGAAATATTATTAATGAGAATGGATATACAATGATAGTACGCCAAAATGATTATAATATTTATCAAGAAGTTGATACGCTCATAGCTTTTATTAAAGAAAAGAGGCTTCAGGGGGTTATATGCTTAGGTGGAAATTTTATTGATATTACTGATGATAGTTTTAAAGAAATAAATGTACCTATAGTATTAACTTCAGTAAATACTGTTTCAAAACAGGGGAAGGAATATTACTCTTCTATTGGTATAGATAATATTAAAAGTGCATATGACGCAACAATATATCTTATAAATAAAGGGCATAAAAATATAGCACTAATTTTAGGTGAAGCAAATGATATGGGTGTAAGTTTATGGCGTTTAGAAGGATATAAAAAAGCCCTAGAAGAAAAGGGAATAGGAGTAGACAATAGCTTAGTTGTAAGTGGTGGATACTCAAGTAAAGGGGCATATAAGGAAACTATAGAATTATTAAAGCAAAGAAAAGATATAACGGCAATTTTTGCTCTTTCAGATATAATGGCCATGGGTGCGGCCAAAGCAATCCTTGATAGTGGATTAAGAATTCCTAAAGATATATCAATAGTAGGGTTTGATGGAATGGATGAAAGTGAATACTATAATCCAAGTCTCACAACAGTAAAACAGCCTCAAAAACTAATGGCAAAAATGAGTATAGATCTATTGATATCACAAATTAATGGTAAAGAGGGAAATAAACACACATTATTAGATACAAAATTAATAGAAAGAGATTCGACTACTAATTTGTGATCAAGTGAAACTTGATTCAGGTGGGGGTTGATCTCCATCTGAGTCTTAGTTGAACTTATACCCTCAAGGGGTACGCCGTCTAGGGTCTTGCCACTGTTATCCCCCACTTAAAGAAAAGGGGGTGTTACAGTGGCTAGACATCAGATAAATCTTAAGGGTGGAGGAATGAGAATGGAAAGAGGAAGCGGGATTATTATGCATATTGCATCTCTGCCAGGAAAGTATGGGATTGGGACATTTGGAAAATCAGCATTTGAATTTGCAGATTTTTTGAAAAAATCTAGGCAAAAGTATTGGCAGATACTCCCTTTAGGTCAGACAAGTTATGGGGATTCGCCTTATCAGTCATTTTCAGCATTTGCTGGAAATCCATATTTTATTGATTTCAATCTTCTTGAAGAGGAAAAGTTATTGAAGAAGGAAGATTATAATGAAATAAATTATGGAGATAATCCAGAATGGATAAACTATGAGCTATTATTCAAGGAAAAAATGAAAGTTTTACGACTTGCATATGAAAATTTTAAAAGGCTTAAAAATATTGATTTTGGTGAATTTGAAGAGAGTGAGGCTTTTTGGCTTGATGATTATTCGATGTTTATGGCGATAAAAGCTAAATTTGATTTAAAAAGTTTTCAAACATGGGATGGGAATATTAAGTTAAGAGAAGAAGAATGCTTAAATAAATACAAGGTGGAACTTTTGGATGAAATTAAGTATTGGAAATTCCTGCAGTATGAATTTTTTAAGCAATGGAATAGCTTAAAGAAGTATGTTAATGGTCTTGGAATAAGATTTATCGGAGACATACCAATATATGTATCTGAAGATAGTGCTGATTTATGGAGCAATCCAAAAGTATTTTTAGTAGATGAGAAAACATTAAAGCCATATAAAGTAGCTGGATGCCCACCTGATGCATTTTCTGCAACTGGGCAGCTTTGGGGGAATCCTATTTATAACTGGGATTATCTTGAGAAGACAGGTTATGAATGGTGGATAAGTAGAATTAAACAAAGTTTAAAGCTTTATGATGTTATACGAATAGATCACTTCAGAGGTTTTGAATCATATTGGTCAATACCTTATGGAGAAAAAACAGCTGAAAATGGAAAATGGGTAAAAGGTCCTGAAATAAAATTATTTGATGCAATAAAGAGAGAGCTTGGAGATGTAAATATTATTGCTGAAGATTTAGGAATATTAACTGAAGAAACTGTGAAGTTTAGAAAGAGTACAGGCTATCCGGGGATGAAAGTACTGCAGTTTGCATTTTCTGGAGGTAGCCAAAATTTTTATTTACCTCATAATTATGAAAAAAATTGTGTAGCTTATACAGGAACTCATGATAATGACACTATTAGAGGCTGGGTTGAAAAAACAGGGGAAAAATACGAAGTCGAAAATGCAATTGAGTATTTAAAATTGACAAAAGAAGAAGGGTACAACTGGGGATTTATAAGGGGAATATGGAGTAGTGTGGCGAATACTTCCATTGGGCTAATGCAGGATTTTTTAAATCTTGGAAATGAAGCAAGAACTAATCTGCCTTCAACAATAGGGAATAACTGGTGTTGGAGAGCAAAAGATGATGTTTTTACTGATGAGTTGGCAAATAAGATATATAGATTAACTAGAATTTATGGAAGGTGTGAGTAGTCATGGAAAAACAGAGAATAAAAGAGGGGATTGAAAGATACTTAAAAGTTAAACACGGGATAAAACTGAAGGATGCTAAGGATTATGAAATCTTTAATGCGGTTTCGTTAACAGTTTTGGAGGAAATAATAGATAATTGGAATACAACTACTGAAACTTATAGTAAAGGAAGAATGGCTTACTATTTGTCAGCAGAATATCTAATGGGCAGAGCCCTGGGTAACAATTTGATGAACTTAGGGGTATATGATGAAGTTAAGGATGTTTTAAGCGAATTAAATATAGATTTAAATAGAATTGAAGAAATAGAAGAGGATGCGGGACTTGGAAATGGAGGACTTGGAAGACTTGCAGCATGTTTTGTAGAATCAGCTGCAACTTTAGATATGCCTCTAGTTGGATATGGTATAAGATATAGTAATGGCTTATTTAAGCAAAATATAGAAAATGGATTCCAAACTGAGTGTGAAGATACGTGGCTTAAATATGGGGAAGCGTGGAGTATTAGAAAAGATAATGACATCCAAATAATAAATTATTCTGATATGACAGTAAAAGCAGTTCCTTATGATGTGCCAATAATAGGGTACGGTACTAAAAATATTAACACATTAAGATTATGGCAATGTGAGGCTTTAAGGGAATTTGATTTTAATTTGTTTAACAACCAACAATATATTGAAGCAGTATCTGGAAGAAATAAGGCAGAAGATATATCAAGAGTATTGTATCCAAACGATACGGCTGAGGCAGGAAAAATATTAAGACTTAGACAACAATATTTCTTCTCTAGTGCATCGATGAAAGATATCATAAAGAAACATAAAGCTAAATTTGGAAGTGACTTTTCAGAATTTGCAAAATATAATGTGGCGCAATTAAATGATACTCATCCAACAATCTCAATTCTTGAATTTATAAGAATATTAATTGATGAGGAACACGTTGAATTCTCAAGTGCATTAGCAATTGCAAAAGAATTCTTTGGTTATACAAATCATACTATATTGGCAGAAGCTCTAGAAAAATGGGATATTAGATTAATAGATAGGTTATTCCCAAGAATACTGCAAATAGCATATAAAGTTGATGAAGCTTTAGTGAATGAATTAAGACAAAGAAGTTATGATGAAGGAGCGATTTGGAACTTTAAAATTATTGCAAATGATCAAATGAGAATGGCTAATTTAGCTATATATGTAGGAAGAGCTGTAAATGGAGTTGCTGCCCTTCATACAGAAATTTTAAAGAAAACTGAATTAAACCATTGGTATCACTTATATCCTAACAAATTTCAAAATAAGACTAATGGAATTACACCAAGAAGGTGGCTTAGACTTTGTAATGCTGAATTATCAGAGCTTATAACAGATTTATTAGGAAGTGAAGATTGGGTTAAAAACTTAGAGTTGCTTAAAGGCCTCGAGAAATATAAAAATGATGATAAAGTTCTTGAAAGACTTATGTCAATTAAACATGAGAAGAAGGTACAATTGGCAGAGTACATTAAGCAAGAAGAAGGGATTATCATAGATCCAAATTCATTTTTTGATATTCAAATCAAAAGATTACATGAATATAAAAGACAATTATTAAATGCTTTATATATTCTAGACTTATATTATAGAATTAAAGAAAACCCTGATTTGGATATACCAAAAACAACATTCATATTTGGAGCTAAAGCATTTCCAGGATACAGAAGAGCTAAAGGTATTGTTAAGTTTATAAATGAAATCGCTAGATTTATAGATAATGATTCAGAAGTATCTAAAAAGATTAAGGTTGTCTTTGTGCATAACTACAAAGTATCATATGCACAAAAGCTGTTCCCAGGATCAGATTTATCTAAGCAAATTTCTACAGCAGGGAAAGAAGCTTCAGGAACAGGTAATATGAAGTTCATGCTTAATGCAACACCTACCTTTGGAACTTACGATGGAGCAAATATAGAAATTGTTCAAGAAAGTGGAGAGCACAACAATTATATTTTTGGCCTAAGAGTTGAGGACATTGAGAAAATAAAACACTCGTATGACCCTAAATGGTATTATAGAGAAAATCCAAGTATTAAAAGAGTAGTGGACACACTAATAAATGGCACTTTGGATGATGGAAGAACGGGCTATTTCGAAGATTTATATAATGCATTATTAGAAGAAAGAGACCAATATTATGTGTTAGCAGATTTTGAGCTATTTAAAAAATCACAAGAGCAAGTTTTTGAAGATTACAAAGACAAAAAGAAATGGGCTCAAAAATGTTTCGCTAACCTTTATAGTTCAGGAATATTCTCAAGTGATAGAACTATAAAACAATATGCCGATGAAATATGGTATATAAAGCCTGCGCCTATTAAATAGATTAATAACCGAAAGATAAGGTACTCTGTTCCTCGGTTGCTGGAAAAAATAATTGTGGATTTCTAACAGTAAAAGTAGCACCATTTGGACTTGTTCCCCAGTCAAGCTGATGACAAGTCTAAATGGAACAACTTTTACTGAAGAAATACCTACAATCATTTTTTCAATGCAACACTGCGGAAAAGAGTACCTTATCTTTCTGGTGATATATATTTCAAAGTCGCTTTGTCTATATGAGGCAAAGACTACAAGCATAAGTGGAACAACTTCTAATGAAGAAATCCTACAGCAATATACTAAATGCAACACTGCAATAAAAGAGTTTACTCCCTTTCTGATATAGTATGCATATTTAAAGGGGTAAATAAGCTGATGACAAGCCTAATTGGAACAACTTTTAATATTATAAATGATGGAGGGAATAAATAATATGAGTAAAGAATTTTATGTTGGATTTGGAACCTTAGCGTTGATTAACGCAGGAATTGCACAGGGGAAAAATAGGTCTGGAATGAATTGGTTTTTACTATCGTTATTTTTGGGGCCAATAGCAACATTATGTTTGGTATTATGTGATAAAAGATAAAAAAATGGCTATGTTTCAATATACTGTTGAAATATAGCCTTAAAAATTATAGGTGAGATTCTCCATCTATAATGCTCAATATATGAAAGATGCGTATTAATTAATATAAATATTATTTATATTACATTATGCTGTTTAGGTATTCTAGATTCACAAGGTACATCTATCTGACATTTTCCGCAACCATATCTGGGCTTATGTTTTTCCATTGTTTTGTCCAAAAATTTAGAACATATAATATGATTTTTCCCATTTTCTATGGATATTGCATTGGCTGGACAATTTTTTACGCATTTACCGCACCTTGAACAGTATTCATATATATTTTCGTATTCTCTCTTATCAGGTGATAAATATAATTCTGTAATAATGCTACCTAGTCTTCCAGATATACCTTTTTGCGTTATAAGTCCTTTAGAAAGCCCGAATGTTCCAAGTCCACATATAAAAGCAGCATGTCTTTCAGACCAATTGCTTGTAAATTTTTCTTCATGATTTGGGTGATCAGAATTTGACCAGAACCTTCCATCTAAAGTAGGTATGACACTATTATATCCTGCATTCATCAATTCGGACTTTAAATGTATACACAACTTATTTACCAAACTCTGGCCTTCAATACGTCCATGAAGCCATTCTTCAGAAGGCCATGACATAGTCCTTCTATTTCCTTTTTTAACTGCTTCGCTAAATGGTAAAAAAAATGATATCACTGTCATGGATTGTGGTAACCATTCTTTTGGAAGCATGAAGTGTTTCCCAATTGCTGATGGTTGTTTCAATAACGTAAAGTGCTCATCAGCCGCAGAACCAAATGTAAAAATTGGAGCATCAAAAATTTTCATTCCTATAACATTTTCCGAAATTGCTATTTCCTTTGTTATATAGTTATCTAGTGAATGCTCAACAAAGTCCTCGGCAGTTTTTATAAAATATTGTTTGTCCATTTGTTCTATCCCCCCCTAATTTATATTACTAACACGCGATTTATTTTTACTATTTAACTTAATATAATACCCCTACTCAATATTACATAAATTACTTGGCAAAATTTTACTACTGTTAATTAAACTATAGTTTTTAATAACACTTATTATAACATAATTTACAGAATATCACATATATCATGCATACATTAGATCTCTATTTTTAAGTCTTTTATTTTGATATATGAATGTGCTACATTGCTTTGAACTCTAAAGTTTTTTTGCTTGTCTTGTACTTGTCGCAGGAGCGTGCAGAAGTGGTGTAACTTTTTATTTAGATATGCTCAGCGAAATTTTTCATAGACCTGAGGAACATATATGTATTCTCTTTCGGTTGTTTTTTTGTTGTATTTTATTGGAAAGATAAAACGGTATAAGTTTACATTTAATTTTATTTGAGGTATTATTAATATAGAAAATTAATGCAAAAGTAGCAATATTTATGACTGGAATTTTGAATATTACTAAATTTTAGTTAATCGAAATATAAGTTTATTTTTGAGTTAGTAATTCAGTTTACTTATGATATATTATTTTGAAGTATTGTTTAAGAAAAGAGATTATGATACTGGGTGTCTTTACAAAAAGAAATTCTTATGAATTTCTTTTTAATTGTATATAGTAAATTTAAAGGTCCAAAAATTATGAAAGGGGATTAAATATGAAGAAAATAGTAGTATTGGATGGTAAAACTTTAGGGAATGTAGATTATATTAAGTTAAATGAATTTGGTCAAGTAATTTATTATGATTTAACTGCGGAAGAAGATGTTGCTGAAAGAATAAGAGATGCTAATATTGTATTAACAAACAAAGTTAAGCTAACCAGGAAAAATATGAAAGATGCACGAAACCTAGAGTTAATATGTGAAGCAGCCACAGGCTATAATAATATTGATATTGATTATGCAAAAGAAAGAAACATTGCAGTAACTAACGTTAAAGGATATTCTACTACAACAGTAGCTCAGCATACATTTGCAATGTTACTTCACCTTTATGATAATATAAGTTATTTTGATAATTTTGTTAAGTCGGGAGAATATTCTAGGCATGAAATGTTCACCAATTTAGAATTGCAATACAAAGACTTATGCGGTAAGATATGGGGAATAATTGGTCTTGGAAATATCGGTAAAAGAGTAGCGAGAATAGCTCAGGCTTTTGGCGCAAGAGTTGTATATTACTCTACTTCAGGTAAAAATGAAGATTCGGATTTTGCAAGAGTAGAATTTGATTCACTATTAAAGCAATGCGATGTTATTTCAATACATGCACCTTTAAACGAGAAGACCGAAGGGTTAATAAACTATGAGACCTTCACTAAAATGAAGAAAAATACGATTGTCATTAATGTTGGAAGAGGTCCTATTATAGTAGATGAAGATTTAGCTAGGGCTTTAGATGAAGAAATAATAGGCGGAGCAGCTTTAGATGTTTTCAGAGAAGAACCAATACCATTTGACAGTCCTTTATTAAGAATTAAAAATAAAGATAGATTAGTATTAACACCACACGTGGCATGGGCTAGTGAAGAAGCTAGAAATAGACTATTCACAGATTTACTTGAAAATATAAGCGCATACAACAGAGGTGAAAGAAGAAATAGAGTTGATCTTTAAAGTTATTACAAAGCAACCGAAATGGACTATATGTGTTTGCTCCGGTTCTTTGAAGATTTTGCTGGATGATTCTAAGAAGATAAGTTGCTCCCAAAATGCTAGCCTCAAATGCAAGATTTGAACTAGCATATTTGGGACAACTTATATTCTAAGAATCAAGGCCAGCAAAATCTTCTTACGAACACTTCGCAAAAACATATAGTCTATTTCTTTATTTAGTAATAAATTTAAAGCAAAACATATCTAGATAGAAGTCGTAATTACTCCTGGATGTTTCTGCGACGAGCATAAACAAGCAAAGGGGGAGTAACTTCCTATTAAAACATATCAGTTGCTCATTTTTTATGCCTATTCTACATATTTCCTGGCTAAGAAAGTAGATGAATACAGTTAAATGAGTAAGTAATTGCAAATAATATGAAAGATGGAGGAAGTATGAAAATTGTTCTTTTAGGAATTTCAGTTATACTTTTTGGTATAGCAATAATATTAACATCAAGTGGAGGAGCAACAGCTTTGGGGCTTGGATTTTCATTTTTAGGTTTAATTATTTCGGTTGTTGGATGTTTAATAAAAGATTAAAAAGTAATATTACTTAAATAAGGCGATTTTACATCATGTCGACGCATAATAGTAAATTATAACGTAAGTTATATTATTTATTATAGATTTTATAGTGGGGGGATAGAGCTTGAAGGAAAACAAAGTATGGGACATAATTTTTTATTCTATGGGTGCTATAAGTATAATTATTTTAAGTTTGTTCATATTTGTTGCGTATTCATTTTCAGAATCATATTCATCACCTTTTAATAAGTTAAACAAAAATGATTATCAAAGTTTCCAAGAAATAGGTAATCAAATATTCAATCTGTATGATGAAGGGGATTTAAAAGATGAGGATGTGATTAACGTAACTAATAACTATAAAGTTAAAGATATTTTATCAAAATATCAAAGTACCGTAACAACAGTTTATATAGTTAATAAAGATGTTATTTTAATTTCTTTCGGTGCTATATTTCAAAGCATTGATGGAATTGCCATTAGACGGAATAATGCAGAGTTAAAAAATACATATAAAATTACTGGTTTTGACAAAGGAACACTGAATTATTGTGAACTTATACCAAATGTTTATCACTTCAATGCAGGAGTTTAATTCTTATTACACAAAATATAATAAGAAGAAGCAAGTTTCAGTCCTTTAGATTATATTTTCAATTCATAATGTAAGAAATACAGTTTCTACTATTCTGATATATTTTAATATTTAATAAATAAATTTATTCTTCTGCCAATAGTATATTATTATGGAGAATTAGTGATTGAAAGAGGTGTTTGGTTTTGGAAAAAAGATTGAGTCTTTTATTTGGTATAATAGGAAGTTTAGTTTTATTGATTTCACCATTAGGATTATCAATGATTTTTGGAAGCATAAGAGGCTATGTCACAGAGATTTTGTTTAGTATACTCACGATTTTAGGTTTCATATTTATTATTTATTTTAGTATTTTGTTGATTATAGACACAATAAAAACAATACATAAGAAGTAGGAACATATAGATTTTCATTAATAAAGAGGGAGAATATATGAAGAGGTTTTATATAATTGCAATTTTGATTTTATTACTTATTTTAAATATAATATTTATTAGTACTACTATGCATTATAAAGATAAAATTAATAAGGAAACATTTAAGGTGTATTTATTTGAAGGAGAAAACAATAATATAAAAATAAATGATGGTATTATTATAATATCTCCTAACAAACAGATATTAAATGGCGGAAAAATACAGTATGTAGGAAATAAACAAGAAAATATAACATCATATTCTAAAAAGATTTACATGAATACACAAGAAACCAATAAGGATATTTTATATAATTCTGTATCATCTCAAGGAAACGGTAATGGAACAACATTTCCAGATGAATTTTTATTAAATAGAGATATAGGAGAAATAAGTTCAAAGAAATTGTTTAGTGAAGAAGATATGGCTAACATTAAAGATAATCTTTATTTCTGCCTTAATTATTCAGTGAATGGACAAGAGACAGAAAGTACAGTAATAAAACTGAACGTGAAAGAGTTTGATATGAAAGAAGATAAATAATAGCCAACTCATAGTAGTAAATTAGCGTATATTTGTAATTACATTCAATTAAATGAGAGTAGGTATATCAGGTGTATTCCTTTTGTTAACAGGTTGTGGTATTAGCAAATCCGAAACTACTAATAATGAAGTGGATTTAAAACTAAAGTTAAATCCAAGCAACTCTATTAGTCCACTGTATGATGACACTGATATAAATAAAGGAAATATAAATAATGATGAAATTGCGAAAGTATTAATGGAAACCATATTGGATAGATATAAGGATTTAAATGACCCGAGTGTAGCAATTGAGGATTATGCAATAAAGAAAATAGATATGGTTTTAGAAACAAAGAAAGGTTCTGTTTTTACAGTCTTATATTCAGTAAAAGGTAATGCCACTAGAACAAGATGGGATGCAAATGAACAGTCTGACAGGTGGACAACTACACAAGGAATAAGTTGCAGCTTTTACGAGAATGCGGATCAGTATGTATTAAACATTATTGGTGGAGGACCCCTTTACTACAAGGGAAATGAAGATAAGTTAAATAAAGAGCAAATTGCAAAGAAATTATTTGAGGAGTGCTACATTGAACCACATCTATTTGATGGTAATAAAAGTAGTAGATTATTATCTTATAATATAGATAAAGTTGAACAGTACATGCCTGGAGATAATATTAAAAACAGATTACTATTTAATTTAGACTACTCAATTCAAGGAATTAAGGGAGAGTATTCTTAGAATCACCCAGTAAAATTTTCAAAGAACCGAAGCAAACACATTTATTCCATTTCGTTTTTTTAGATGTAAACTTAAACTGGTTTTATTTTGGGATTAGTGTTAATATATATAATGCTAAAAGTAATAACTAAAGGAGGATAAGAAATATATCATGGCGAAGGTTATTATTGCGGAAAAACCATCTGTTGCTAAGAATATAGCAGATGCATATAATATAAAAGCTAGAAGAGATGGCTATTTTGAGGGTAATGGTTATTATATTACATGGGCGTTTGGGCATCTTTTGCAGCTATATGATGCGAAAGACTATGATGAAAGTATGAAAGGTTGGAGATTTGAAAAGTTTCCTTTTATTCCAGAGCATTTTTTGTATAAGGTAAAATGTGATAGTGTAGATAGAACTATTGAAGATAAAGGTGCAAAGAAGCAGCTCGGAATAATAAAGACTTTAATTGATAAGGAAGATGTTGATGGAATTATTTCAGCTACTGACTTTGACCGCGAAGGGCAGGTTATAGCTGACGAATTATTTGATTATTTTAAGGTAGGAAAGCCTATATATAGATTACTTTTAAATGAGTGGACACCTGATGAAGTTAAAGGCGGTATGGAATCATTAAAGAACAATAAGGAAATGCAGCCTCTTCAAGATGCTGGAATAGGAAGACAATGGAGTGACTGGATCATTGGAATCAATTTAACTTCTGTAAGTACATTAAAATATAAATTCGAAGAAAATAAAACTATTAATATAGGCAGAGTGCTTCTTCCAACTTTGAAGATTATTTATGATAGAGATATAGAAATAGAGAACTTTACAGCAACAACTTATTATAAATTAGTGTCAAACTTCAAAACTTCTACCAATGAAGAATTTGAGGGACTTTATTATGAGAATGATTCTGAAAAATTTGAGAAAAAGGAAGATTTGGATAAGTTTATGCCTATGCTTGAAGGAGCAACGGCTAAGATTATTGATAAGCAGACAGAATTAAAAAAAGAATATCCACCATACTTATTTAACTTATCTAATTTACAAGG
The DNA here is from genome assembly GCF_002029255.1 of Clostridium chromiireducens. Classification (GTDB taxonomy): domain Bacteria; phylum Bacillota; class Clostridia; order Clostridiales; family Clostridiaceae; genus Clostridium; species Clostridium chromiireducens. The sequence goes on along the minus strand of NZ_MZGT01000055.1, from coordinate 8,732 downwards.
ACACATAACTAGTAAATATAAAGGCTGGACATCAGATAAGGTTCTTAAGGTGGCACAATCTCTTTATGAAAAGAAGCTTACTACTTATCCGAGAACAGCAAGTGTTGTTTTAGAAGAAAGTTTAAAGGATAGAGCAAAAAAGGTTCTAGATACATTAAAAGCTGGATTACCATATGAAAAAGATATTAAGTTTAGCACATCTAAAAGAATTTTTGACAGCTCAAAAGTTGAAAGCCATAGTGCCATAACACCAACATATATAAAGCCATCAGGATTATCTGCAGATGAAAAAATAGTATATGATGCTATTAAGAATAGATTTATAATGCAGTTCATGCCTATAGCTGAATTTGAAGAAACGAAGGTTACATTAAAAGCTAATATTTCAGAGATGAATGGAGTTTTTGTTTCGAAAGGAAAAGTAAAGCTTGTAGAGGGATGGAAGGTAGTAGAAAAGATAGAAAGTAAAGATGTGATTCTACCAAAAGTTGAAATAGACGAAACTGTAGATATTGTAGATTCAAAGGTAAATGCTGTTACTAAGAAGCCGCCTAAATATCATACTGAAAAAACATTGCTTAGAGTTATGGAAACCTGCGGAAAAGGTATTGAGGGTAAAGAAGATTCAGAAGAAATGATGCAGGCTATTTTAAGTGGATATAGTATAGGAACACCAGCAACTCGTGCAGAGACAATAAAGAAATTAAAAGATATAGGGTACCTGAAGACAAAAGGTAAAAACCTTATGTGTACAGAACTTGGCAGAAATTTAGTAGAAACTTTTCCAGTAAAAGAGTTATTTGACTTGGAGTATACAGGAAGATTAGAAAAAACTCTTTCTGATATAGAAAAAGGTAAGTTTGCTAAAAGTGACTTTATAAAGCTAATAGTAGATTTTACAATTAGTTCTGTTGAATTAATAAAAAAAGATGATGGAGCACTATCAAGGTTTAAAGTTGAAATTCCTAAAGATAGTGAAAATATAGGGCCATGTCCAGTATGTGGAAATCCAGTACTTGAAGGGGAAAAGAGCTTTGGGTGCAGCAACTGGAAAAATGGATGCAAATATACAATTTGGAAAGATGACAAATACATAGCATCCTTTGGTAAGAAAATATCTAAAGAAATGGTTGAGCTTTTACTTAAGAATGGAAAAGTAGGATTTAGAAATCTTAAAAGTAAGAAGGGAAATACATTCTCAGCATACTTTAAGTACCAAAAGAACGAGGAAACTGGATACTTTAACTGGAATATTGAATTTATTGATAACAGGTAATCGAAATGATTACCTGTTTATTTTTTAGCTGCTTACCATAGTCCCACCATTTACATGAAGCACTTGTCCAGTGACGTAGGATGAATCTTCTGAAGCTAAATAAACATATGCAGGAGCAAGCTCAAATGGCTGACCAGCTCTTTTCATAGGGACGTCAGATCCGAATTTGGCAACTTCCTCTGCGGAAAAGCTAGATACTATAAGAGGAGTCCAAATTGGGCCTGGAGCTACGGCATTAACCCTAATTCCTCTGTCGACTAAGGATTTGGATAAAGAACGGGTGAAGGTTACGATTGCTCCTTTAGTTGAAGAATAATCAATTAATGTCTTATGGCCTTCATAGGCAGTAACTGAGGCAGTATTTACAATGGTGCTGCCTCTTTTCATGTGAGGGAGTGCAGCTTGTGTGAGATAAAACATAGGAAATATATTAATTGAATATGTTGTTTTTAATTGACAATCAGATATTTTCTCGATACTATCCTGGGGAAATTGAACGCCGGCATTATTTATTAATATATCTATGCCGCCTAATTTATCGATTGTACACTCAACTAGTTTTGAGCAGAAGTTTTTATTGGATATGTCTCCAGGCATTAATAAACATTGTCCTCCGTACTTTTCAACATATCTCTTAGTTTTCATAGCATCTTGGTGCTCATATAAATAAGAAATAGCAACATCCGCCCCCTCTTTTGCAAAAGCAATCGCAGTGGCTCTTCCAATTCCGCTGTCACCACCTGTAATTAATGCAACTTTATTTCTTAATTTATCACTACCCTTATAATTAGGATTATCAAATATAGGGGGTGGGTCCATTAATTCCTCAATTCCAGGCTGCCGGTCTTGATGCTGGGGTGGAAATCTCTTTGGAAGTTTATCAAAGTCAATTTTATTTCTTAATTCTAAAGTCATTAAATTCTCCTTATATAATTTTAATGATACTATCCATGTTATGAATTTACGAAATTATCTGTGAAGGATCTATACCAAGTAAGGCTTCAAAATTCAGCTTTAGATTTTTTTATAAGTATGTGTAGATTATAAAAGAAATGGAATAATAATCTTGAGGTGAATTTTATGGAAAGTGTTTGGATTAATAATATTAATTTTAGAAGAAGAGAGTCTTTAAATAAGAATATAGAATGTGATGTTATTATTATAGGGGCAGGGATAGCAGGGCTATTAACAGGGTATATGTTAAATAAAAGCGGAAGAGATGTAGTAATTATTGAAGCTAGAAGTATCTGCAGCGGGATTACAAAGAACACAACAGCTAAGATAACTTCACAGCATGATATAATTTACAACAAGCTAATAAAGGAATTTGGAGAGGGAAAAGCAAGGCAATATGCTAAGGCAAATGAACTTGCAATTCAAAGGTATAGGGAAATAATTGATGAAGAAAAGATAGAGTGTAACTTTGAAGGAAAGGACGCTTATGTATATACATTGAATAAGATAGAAGAGTTAGAAGATGAGTATGAGGCTGTCAAAAAGTTAGGAATAGATGCAGAAATGTTAAGCGAAGTGAATCTTCCAATTGAGGTTAAAGCAGCGCTAAAGTTCAAAGATCAGGCTCAATTTAATCCATTAAAATTCTTAAAGCCTATATCTGAAAAATTGACTATTTATGAAAATACCACAGCAAAAGATATTAAAGATAATTTAGTAATTACTGAAAATGGGGAAATAAAAGCAAATCACATAGTAGTAACAACTCACTATCCATTTTTAAACACCCCAGGGTATTATTTCATGAGAATGCATCAAGAAAGATCCTATGTTTTAGCATTAGAAAATGCTCAAGATGTAGGTGGGATGTATATAGGTAATAATCAAGGTACATATTCTTTTAGAAATTATGAGAATTTATTGTTATTTGGCGGAGTATCACAAAGAGCAGGTGAAAATGAAGAGGGGCTAGCATACGAAAAATTAAGGGAAGCAGCAAAAAAATATTACCCAAATTCAGTGGAAAGATATCACTGGTCAGCTCAGGATTGCATCACTTTAGATAATATTCCGTACATAGGACATTATTCAAGTAAAATGCCAAATGTTTATGTAGCAACAGGATTTAATAAATGGGGAATGACAAGTTCCATGGTATCAGCAATGATAATAAGCGATATGATTCTAGGAAATAAAAATGATTTTTCAGAAATCTTTTCACCAAAACGATTTGATCTGTCAGCATCAATGAAAAATGCAGCTAATGATATAGTAAAAACTGTGAAGAATTTTATTGCTCAAAGAATAAATATTCCAGAAGAACATTTAGGAAATATTGAAAATGGACATGGCGGAATAATAGAATATAAAGGTGAAAAGGTAGGAGTATACAAAGATAATGATGGCAAGGTGCATACTGTATATACAAAGTGCGCTCATTTAGGTTGTGAAGTTCACTGGAATGCTGATGAATTAACCTGGGATTGTCCTTGTCATGGATCAAGATATGACTATGAAGGAAAATGGATAGAAGGCCCTACAACTAAATGTCTCAATAAAATGTAAGGGTTAAACATATAACTTAAATTTAAGTTATATGCTGTTTATGTTCTAAAGAAAAATTTATATCTACCATATTATTAAATGTTGTGCTATAATTAATTCAATATTTAATAGACAAAGCTGTCTCAAAATTTTATGTTTTGAGGCGGCTTTTTTATATTAGCGGTGAAATAAATTTATTTCCTAAAATTTCAAATAAAAAATATATTACGAAGTAAAAAATAGGGGGAGTCATAAATGAAGAAATATACAGAAAAAAATAAAGAAAAATTAGTGAATGGTCCTGATGTCTTTGCAGAGACATATAGTGTAGAACTTTATATGAAAGAAAATCCAATTATATTTGAAAAGGAATTATTAGCAAATATAAATAAATATTGTAGTAATGTGGAACTTGTGGCAAAGCAAGATAACAATACTACATTTGCGTTTAATGATTATGTGTTAGAGTACAAAAATATAAGTGCTCCAGTTTCAATAATAATCAGTGTGATTTATGATAAACCAGATGAAGAAAAATTGAGAAATTCATTAGGTCAATCATTGAATTTTAATAATAAAGAAGCAATTGAGGAATGTAAATATAGAGTTTTAGTAACTGATGTAATGGCTATTGGCTTAGAGTATACAAAAAGAATAGAACTTTTTCAAAAAGCACTTTATGCTATTGTTGAATTAATGCCATGTGAGGGAATTCATTTTCATCTAACAGAGCAATTCATAAGCAGGGAGGATTACTTAGAAAATAATCCATCAAATGATGATTATGATCTTTTGCTAGGCATATTAAATGTAAGATTGTTTAAGGCTCAGGGAATGAAAGATGAGTATATCATGGATACATTAGGGCTATCAGCGGTAGGTTTGTGTGATTTACAATGTCATTTCAAAAACTTAGATCCTGATCAAATTTCAAATTTGCTATATTCTTACGGATACTATATTTTTGATAATCAGGATGCAGCTGATAATTTGAATACAGTAGAAGGAATTACTGAAGACAACATATGGAAATGCAGACATGAAGTTTCAATTGTAAAACCTGAACGTGTTGTGTTAGATATTAACCCTGGAAAAGGATTTTCAGGAGGGAATAGGGGATAATGTGTTGTGTTGATCATCAATATGACATGGTTATTTTCCTATAGCAGAACTATATTGAAATGCTCTTATTTCTTTAATGAGATAAGAGTGTTTTTATTTGCAGTTTATTTTTTTATGAATATAATGAAAAAGAATATTCATAAAAAGAAAAGTGTTAAAAATTTTTTTCGTTTTATATTGACATGTAAAAGGTAGCAAGGTAAACTTATAAAAGTAAAATAAAAATTGAATTAAATTTTAGAAAACAATGGCGTTTTCATTTCAAAAAGAAAGATATGTCTGATGATAGAGATACCTTTTTGAAGTGGAGACGTTTTTTTTATTAAACAATGATTTTAAAACATAATTAAAAGTTAACAATTTAATAATTATTCAAGGAGGAATAAAAAGATGGAAATGTTTAATGGTGCAGATATGGGATTTGTAATTATTTGCGCTGCGTTAGTAATGCTAATGGTACCAGGTTTAGCTCTATTTTATGGAGGAATGGTAAGAAGTAAAAATGTTTTAAGTATTACAGTACATAGCTATGCAGCACTTATCGTTATATCTATACAATGGATTTTTATTGGCTATACTTTAGCGTTTGGGCCAGATATTAATGGTGTAATAGGTGGACTTGATTGGAGCTTTTTACGAAATGTAGGGATAGCTCCTAATGCAGATTATGCAGGTACAATTCCTCATTTAGAATTTGTAGTATTTCAATTAATGTTTGCTGCAATTACGGCAGCTGTTATTTCAGGTTCTGTTGCTGAACGTATGAACTTTCCAGCTTTTATAATATTGATTATTTTATGGAGTACACTTGTTTATTCACCTATAGCTCACTGGGTATGGGGAACTAATGGATGGTTAAAGAATTTAGGAGTGCTTGATTTTGCAGGTGGACATCCTGTTGAGATAAATTCAGGTATTTCAGGACTTGTTGCTGCAATCTTCGTTGGTAAAAGAAAAAAAGCAGTTCCAGAACCACACCATATACCTATGGCAATACTTGGAGGCGGACTTTTATGGTTCGGATGGTTTGGATTTAATGCAGGTAGCGCTCTTGCTGTAAATTATGTAGCGATTAATGCATTTTTCACTACAAATACTTCAGCAGCTGCAGGAGCAGTAGCTTGGGTAGCTTGCGAATGGTTACTTTACAAAAAACCTACTGCTTTAGGAACAATCAGTGGAGCCATAGCAGGACTTGTTGCAATAACTCAAGGTGCAGGTTATGTAGCCCCTATTTCGGCTGTATTTATTGGATTAGTTGGGGGAGCGTTAAGTTTCTTTGCAATAGCAGTATTAAAGAGAAAGTTAGGATATGACGATGCTTTAGATGCATTTGGATGCCATGGTGTTGCAGGTATTTGGGGATCCATAGCTACAGCTATTTTTGCATCAAAAGCAATTAATCCAGCAGGTGCAGACGGGGCAATATACGGTAACTTTGCTCTTTTAAAGGCTCACTTAATATCAACTGGTGCGACAGCTTTATATGCTGCTGTTGCAACTTTAGTAATTCTTAAGGTTATGAGTCTCTTTATGAATTTAAGAGCTACTTCACAGCAAGAATCAGAAGGATTAGATCTCTCTTTACATGGGGAAGAAGCTTATTCGGGATTAAATATGTAATAATGTTTATAAATTTAAGGGTCAAGCACAAGTGCTTGGCCCTTTATGTATAGATAATCAAACTAAACTTAGACTTATGTGATAACTCTTCGAAAGAAAAGGTATATTATATACTCCAAAGTATGATGTTGTTTATCCAAACTAAGTATGAGGCTACCGAAGAAATACCTATATTTCTGTATAAGTTATTTAGAAAAATATGTAAGGTATCAGCAAGCCTTCTATATCCCTATGAAATAAACACGTATTCAATTTAGTCGAATATACATAAGTTAGAGAGTAGCAACAAGGCAGGTGTTTCATACAATATAATTGTTATAATTATAAGGAGTTTGTTTATGAAAGCTGGTCTTAAATTTGATGCAAATGGAAACTTTAAAATTGTTCAATTTACAGATTTACATGAAGGTCCAAACAGTGATAAGGGTATAGATCTTATGAACAAGATATTACAATATGAGAAGCCTAACCTTGTTGTTTTATCTGGAGATAGCATTGATGGTAAATGTCAGAGCGTAGGGGATATAAGTAAGGCAATCAGCCACATAGCAGAGCCGATGGAAGGAAGAAAAATTCCTTGGGCTATAATTTTTGGAAATCATGACGATGAACATAAAGTTATGTCTAAAGAGGAAATGATGAAATTATATATGGCTTTCGATTGTAATATTAGTGAAATAGGGTATAAGACTTTTGATAGAATTGGAAATTATAATTTTTTAATACAAGGTTCAAAAGAGAATATACCTAAATTCAATGTCTATATGCTGGATTCAGGAAAATATGCACCAACGTTTATAGGTGGATATGACTGGATAAAACTTACGCAAGCATGCTGGTATAAAAGAACCGCATTAAAATTAAAAAAGAAATACAAAAGTATAATACCAGCGATTATGTTTTTTCATATACCATTGAAGAAATTCAAAGAAGCATGGGAGACTGGATTAATAGACGGGGAAAGACATGAAGATGAATGCTGTGCTAAAACAAACTTGGGTTTCTTTAATAAGTTAGTTAATACAGGTGATGTTAAGGGTGTATTTGTAGGTCACGATCATCTAAATAACTATTGTGCAGAATTAAAAGGAATTAAGCTTGGCTATGCGGGATATACCGGATATGGAGGCTATGGAGAGGATGATATTCCAAGAGGGGCAAGAGTTTTCCTGATTAATGAGTCAAATCCAGCAGATTTTAAAACATGGTTAAGAAGAGAAGGAGATAAAGAATTGAGATTGTGATTCACGTTGCTTCCTTTGGAAGATTCCACTGCAATAACCCATAACATAAATAACAACCCCTGAATATAAGGTTGGGGTTGTTATTTTATCACGCCATTAAACATAAAACGATATATAAGTTGCACGATTTTTTCTATGGGAGGATTATTCCCTTGTCCGTAACCATAATGAAAAACCCCTATCAGTGCGGATAATACATATTCGATTTTGTATTCAATTACAAAATCATCTTCCGTATTATAATTGGAAAAAAGTTGCTTTAGTAGAGGTCTAAAGACGTTCTTTAATTTACCTTGAAATGAGGGATCGCCATTGTCTCCCAATAGAACACCATAGTAATTACAGCGCTGCTGATATATTTTAGAAAATTGATTAAAATGCAGCATCAACTCATGTTCTGTCAAAATGGTTATTTTATGATGCGTGCTTAAATTTGGTAAAACTGAGTTTTCAAGCTGCTCTAAAATATCGTAAACATCCTTAAAATATTCATAGAATGTTCCTCTGTTATAGCCTGCCTTTGTTGTGATGTCTTTTACTGTGATTTTTTCGATTCGCTTTTCACAGTATATTTGCCAGAACGCATCTATTAAATTTTTTCTTGTTTGCATAGTAATCTCAGGTTGCTTGTTCATAGAAATTTCCTCCTTCGCTCCCGGAAAAACCGACAGATTATCCATGATTGTTGGTTGATGAAGAATCGCAAAATTATTACAATACAACTATACAACAAGTTGTTGGATAAATCAAAGATCTCTTTAAAGAACGAAATGCAGAGATGTGTAGAATGTAAGATAAATTTTGAATGATACTTATCAAAATCCTATAAGGTATTCTACAAGATAGTGTAAAGTAAGCTATGAAAAAATAGAAGTAAAAATCAATCTACACTATTAAGTAAAAATGTTTAATTTTACAATTTATCATTTGATTTTGTGTATGACAAAAGACCTCCGTCGCCGAAGGCA
>NZ_MZGT01000054.1 GCF_002029255.1 Clostridium chromiireducens | reverse complement strand
ATATAAATATATTTATTGAAACTTTATTTAGATTTACTTATTAAATTTTAGCATTTGTAAATTCTATTAGCAATACATTGTTTAACTATTAGGTAAAAAGAGAAGAGTATTAGAACTCATCTGTAAATTATTCAATGACTCATAAACATTTAAAAATCATATTGTCAAGTTTATCTACTCAATTGTTACAATAGCATTGGTAAAAAATAAGAACTAACCTCTTTTTTCATTACAGCTGAAACAACTCTATGGATAGGCAGTTTTTTGATTTCACGTACTACTATTAAAGGATTATTTATATTATTCACGACCATTTTAGGTAAGATTGTTATACCTAAATGCTGTTCGACATATTTGATAACGGATTCTGTTTCTTCAAGTTCTAATATAATATTAGGGATAAGATTCATAAGATTACAATGTTCTCTAATCTTTGCTCGTATTGGACATGGATCCTTATATAAAATTAACTTTTCTTTAATTACCGTGAAAAAATCAATTTCATCAATATTCGCTAAATGATTTGTTTTACTCATAACTACGAAAAAAGGTTCAACTATTAATGGAATAGTAACAAAGTTGGGTTTTTCTATGACATCAGATACAAAAACTATATTGAATAAATTATCATCTAAACTAGCTATTAGTTTACTATTTGTATCCATGGATTCAATAAATACTTCATGATTCATACTCCTGAATTTATCAATATATCTAGGTAAAAAATATGTTATTAAATTTGGAAGGGCACCAATTCTAATCGTATCACCATTGCTAAATCCTTCAATTTTATCTATAGTTTCATTAATCATAGAAATAATCATATTAGAACGTTCATAGAAGTATCTCCCTGAAGATGTTAATTTTATACCACTAGGAGTTCTCACTAACAGGGAACAGTTCATAGATTTTTCTAAAATTGCTAATTGTTTTGTAAGAGCTGGCTGTGAAATAAATAAGTGCTGTGCGGCTTTGTTGAGACTACCGTGTTTAACTATTTCTATGAAATATTTCATTTGATCTACACTAATCATTTTTGCCTCCTATTATAACTTAAAGTTATATAGATATATTGTATAGATATTATTAAAATTTATATTTATAAAATATAATAAGACTATGTTGTACAACGTTTAAACTAATTTTAGCATAAAATATATAATTTTAAAACAATAATTATTAATCAGGAGTGGTATATAAATGAAAGTTATAGCTATCAATGGAAGTGCGAAAAAGAATGGAAATACTTCTATCATTATAGAAGCAATATTTAGTGAATTAAAAAAATCAGGTATTGAAACTGAATTAATTGATTTAGCTAATACAAAAATTAATGGATGTATAGGTTGTGGAAATTGTTTTAAAAACAAAGATAAGAAATGCGTTTTTAAGAATGATATTGTAAATGAATGTATAGAAAAGATGATTGAAGCTGATGGAATTATTTTAGGTTCACCAGTATATTTTGCAGATGTTACAGCAAATATGAAGGCGTTATTAGAAAGGATTGGTATGGTATCTAAAGTTAATGGCAATCTTTTTAAACACAAAATAGGTTCATCTGTAGTGGCAGTTCGTAGAGGTGGTGCAACACGTGCTTTTGATACTATGAATTATTTCTTACACTGTATGGAAATGTACTCAGTTGGTGGCACATACTGGAATATGGTATACGGGAAAGAAGTTGGTGAAGTGCTTAATGATATTGAAGGTATGAAGAATATGGAGTCTGTTGGAAATAATATGGCTTGGATATTAAATAAGATTAACAAATAATATTATCATTAATAACAAGGAATTATCTTCATACTAAGAATTTATGTAATAGGAAACTTTCATTATAAAAATTCTTTCCATTGAGAAATTTATCCAAGTTATGAGATAATTTAATTGCCGGTAATTCTATGGGAAAGGGGATGATTATATTGATCATAAGTAGGAGGTGGCCATTAGTCTAGGTACAGGCTAATGTAACCATCAGTTAATAAGGAGGCCATATGGCTTCCTCTATAACTTAGCTTAAAAAGTACACATTTATTTTCTGTATGTATTTTGGGAAATGTTGACATAAAGTAGAACATAAAGTAATATATAACATATAATGCAGTTGAAGAAATTCATATCTGCTTGATATAAAATTCAGATGAAGGAGGATGTATAATATGAATATTTTAATAGCTAGTAAAGAGGTAATTGATCAATAACTTAATATTGTCGGAAGCAGTGTAAAAATTTATAGTTTAGTTTTTTGTAATATCTATAAAAAGGATACAATTAGAGTTCGGTTACTCTTTATTTGTTGTGCTTTCGAAAAATAATTAATAACCGTCATCTGATGAATTAATATGGATTTAAATTTGGCAGAAGGCACGAGGGTTATCGTGTTTTTTTTATTGTCTTTTTTATATAATCCCGTGGATGGTTATGTGTCCACGGGATTTTTCTAGATTTATATAAAAACTAATCAAGAAAAATAAATAATAAAATTGTACTGTTGGTTTTTAAATAAGTTATTATATCCAATAGATTCGAGATGAAAGAGTAAAAAATAGCAAGTAAGATATGGGGGTGGTCTCAATGAAAAATTCTAAAATCGTAGTATTACTTGACACTGAAAATAACGAGGAGGAATTTAACGTTGTGTTACAAAAACGGAAAAGATATATTACCAGAAAAGCTTTTAAGGGAACTTCAAAAGTACATTCAAGGAGAAACAATATATATTCCTAAGAATGAAGAAAGAAAAGGATGGGGCGAAAACAATGGTACAAGACTAGCAATTAGAAAAAGAAATATGGAGATATATAATTTGTACAAAGAAGGAATAAAAATTTCTAACATAGCACAGACATATAATCTTTCTGAGGATAGTATAAGAAAAATTGTATTTAAATTAAATAATGAGATATTAAAGTTATCATGTAAGGCATTTGAAGAAGATGTTGATGCATAATGCCTAAAAGTTGGGAAAGTTTAATTATAATTATTTTTTAACTATTACTTACAGAATAAGAAAGGTAAACTATTATTATTAAGTTGTTTTAGTATTAAATAAACTGCTTAAGAGCCTTAAAAATATATTAAGTTAGGAGTGATGAATATGGGAAGCAATAATGCTGAATTTAAGGAATATTCTAGGAAAGGAATTATAAAAAATACAGAGTGAAGTTTGTATTTATTTAAAGGTAAGAATGAAATGAAAAAAGAAAATAGAATAGTAAATTTATTAACTTGCGTAAAAATTAAAATTAAAAATTATATAAGAACAATTTTTAAATTTATATCAAAGAAAAGTATTAAATGTAGTTATTCAAATTATGATTTTCAGAGACAGAATTATAATAACTACGAAAAATGCAGAATTGAAATCACTATGCAGATGCAAAAAGATAGAAACTTATTTTAAAATTTATATAGAATGGCCATCAATTCATTAAAATTGGTGGCCATTTCTCATAATGAAAATATATGTAGTTATTTTTCAATCTTCCGAGAATATGCTTAAGGCTGCAGATGCACGAACATCGTGACTTTTTCCAAGGGTGAATCCAAAAGGATAATTGATGAAAAGAGAAATAACTGATTTTATAAGAGTAAGAAGTTTCAAATGGATTTAATTAAGTATTAGTAAAGGTATTCAATAAATTGGTTCAATATGTTATAATAGTTAAATAATTTCTGAGGAAATGATTTAATGGATTTCTTTAGTATCGTGAGAATTAGATGAAAGTATATGTGGGAATTAAAGAGGAGGCATTCGAAATGTTAGGGAAGACTGAAATAGAACAAATTAAAAAGATATTAAGAAAGAACATAGATGATAATTTTATAGCTGGTGCAAACTTAAAGATAATTAAGGGAGGCAAAGAAATTTTCTATTATGAAGATGGCTTTGCTGATAAGGAAGCAGGAATTTCAATCAAAAGAGATTCTATTTTTAGACTATATTCCATGACAAAGCCTATTACAGCAGCTGCAGTTATGATACTTTTACAAAGAGGAGAAATCGATTTATATGAACCAGTAAGTAAATATATCCCGGGATTCGAAAAGCAGATGGTTGGTGCAGGTGATACTTTAGTTCCTGTCGATAGAGATGTCACGCTTAAGGATTTACTTTTTATGACATCGGGATTGGTTTATGGTGGTAATCATAGAGCAGGAAAAGATACAGAAGCTTTATTTAGAGAGATAGATGATAGATTATTAGGCGATACACCAATGAGCACAATAGAAGTTATAAATAAATTAGGGAGATGTGCCTTAGCTTTTCAACCAGGGACCTCTTGGGAGTATGGTACTTCAGCAGATGTTTTAGGTGCTGTTGTTGAAGTTGTTAGTGGTAAAAGATTAGGAGAGTTTTTTAAAGAAGAAATATTTCAACCACTAGGTATGAAAGACACAGGATTTTGGGTACCAGAAGAAAAAGGAAGTCGCCTTGCTAAAACTTATATAAATGATAATGGCGGGGATTTAGAAGTTTATACGGGGAATAATTTAGGAATAGTTAATAAGATGGATAGAAGTCCAGCATTTGAGTCAGGAGGAGCAGGATTGGTTTCTACAATAGATGATTATTCAAGATTTACTACCATGCTTATGAATGGTGGAAGTTTGGATGGCGTTCAGATCTTACTTCCTCACACAGTTAAATATCTAACATCAGGAACTTTGAATGCTGTGCAGCAGAAAAGTTTTGATAACTGGGTTACCTTAGGTGGACATAGTTATGGAAATCTAATGCGCGTAATGACTGATTGTAGTAAGGCTGGAGACTTGGGGAGCTCAGGAGAATATGGATGGGATGGCTGGCTTGGGCCATATTTCTGTAATTGTCCAGAAGAAGAATTAACATTCCTATTTATGATACAAAAAACTGATGCAGGGACCACTCATCTTACCAGAAAATTGCGAAATATTATTTTAAGTTCATGTTGTGAATAAATTAAACTAGTATAAATTTGTTAAAATCTTTTCCATAGTTTTGATTTATTTTTATTATTGTAAATATATTGAAAATAATCCAAATCATTAGTGGTTGATAAAATAACTAAGAATAAGCAAGAAAAAAGGGTACAAACATAGGAATGAATATAAAAATGTGGATTCTCAGCATATACTCAGATTGTTGACGATTACTAAAGGTGTTATAATGTTTATATTAGGGGACGGTAAGGGGGAAAGGTTTATTAAACCGACGAAATATGAAGAAAAGAATTATATCATTAGTTTTAGTAATCATAATGACTTTAGGAAGTTCAATATCAGCATTTGCAGCACCCGATAATGCACAATTAAATGAATCAAGGCAAAAATATGCTGAAATTGAAAATAGAATAAAAGACATTGAAAGTAAAGTTGACGAATTGAGTGCTCAAATTGAGCCGCTGCAAGTTGCAGTTGATAAAAATAAAAGGGAAATCGAAAATATTAATAATATAATGGAAAATACTAAGAAAGATATAAATCAATGTAAAAAAGAAATAAATGATTTAGACTTAGCGTTAGGTCAAAGAGTAAAGGCAATGTATAACTCAGGAGATCTGGAATTTAACTATGTTAATTTTGTACTTAAAGCAGATTCTAGCAGCGAATTCTTCTCAAGGATACAAGCTGTAACTGAAATTGTAGGAAAAGATAAATCAGCAATAGAAAATATTGAAGATAAGAAAAATGAGTTAAATAGTAAAGTGAAGTCTTTAGATGATAAAAAGAATGAAATAAATAAGCTTACTAAAGAAATTCAAGATGATTTAAGTGAATTAGATAAAAAGAAGAGAGACCAACAGGCTTTAGCAGAACAGGCAAAGGTAGAAAGAAGCAAATTTGATGCTGAATATTTATCACAATTAGAAAGGGAAGCTGTAAAATCTCAGTTTGATACGATAGATAGTTCAAGTAGTACATATGCAGATGTTCAAGGTGCAATTAGTCAATTAATTAGTATTAGAGATAATCAGATAAAAAGTCCAATTATTATTAAAGAGATTAATAGCAAACTTGATAATGCAAAGGTAATAGCAAGTCAAAAGAAAGCAGCTGAGGAAAAACAAGCAGCTGAACGTGAAAGACAAGCTCAAGCACAAGCCAAAGCTTCAAATACAAAAGTAGATACTAAAAAAGCAAATACTAAAGTATCTGCTCCTTCAGCAGGAAATGCTCAGGCTGTTTTAAATGAAGCATATAAACATTTAGGAACTCCTTATGTCTGGGGAGCAACAGGTCCGGATACTTTTGATTGTTCAGGATTTACTTCTTATGTTTATAGAAATGCCACGGGAATAGACATTTCAAGAACAACCTATACTCAAATAGATGTTGGACAATCTATTAGCCGAGATGAACTTAAACCAGGAGATTTGGTATTTCCTAATCCTGGGCACGTGGGAATATATGTAGGTAATGGACAAATGATACATGCTCCTCAAACAGGGGATGTTGTAAAAGTAGGTCCTGTATATAATTTTTATGCAGCAAGAAGGATATTGTAGTTAGAATAAAATTCTATTCAGCATAACTTATGAAAGGTTAGAAAGAGTAATTCTTTCTAACCTTATTATTTACATCCGATAATAATTAAATAATTTTTTAAATATTTTATTTATGAACTTCAGAATAAAACTAAAGGAATATATATGTGAATCTATTAATAAAATTATATTATTTTTAACTCGGTTGAATTTGTGTTAAGGATGGGAGTAATATTGATGAAAATTAATTGTAAAAATTTGAGCATATTTGTAATTTTATTAATGGTCGAAATAGCAATTGCGCTATTTATACATGATAAAATAATTAGGCCTTTCATAGGGGACGTCTTAGTTGTATGTTTGATCTATTTCTTTCTTAAGAGTTTTATTAATAAAGGAAAATTCTTAATATTATATGTTTTTTTATTTGCCTGCTTTATTGAATTTACTCAATATTTGAATATAATTTCTTTTTTGCATTTAGAAAATGTTAAAATAGTCCAAATAGTATTAGGATCAACTTTTGATGTGGGTGATATTTTTTGCTATTTCATAGGAACTGTACTGATATATGCTTATGAAAAATTAATTTTCAATTATACATTTAAATAGATTATTAAGGTTAGACTAAAATTAGAGGTATGTGAATAAAAAACAGTAAAAGTGCTAAATTAAATTTTAATTAAATACAATTGTTTATTTATAGAAAATAATATATTATAAAGTAAAATATCCATAATGATTTAATAAGTAAGTAAAATTTATTTAAATTAGTAAAGGGGAATGAAATATGTATGCACACGAAATAGACTATACTATTTATGGCGATGATATGCAGTATGTGGAAATTGAATTAGACCCAACAGAAACTGTAATTGCAGAAGCAGGGTCAATGATGATGATGGACTCAAACATACAAATGGAAACCATCTTTGGAGATGGATCAAAGCAGAATTCTAATGGCTTTATGGATAAGCTTTTTTCGGCGGGTAAAAGGGTACTTACAGGAGAAAGTTTATTTATGACGGCATTTACAAATTCAGGTACTTTAAAAGAAAAGGTATATTTTGCGGCACCTTATCCCGGAAAAATACTTCCTATGGATTTAAGCACACTTGGTGGAAGGCTAATATGTCAAAAAGATGCCTTTTTATGTGCAGCAAAAGGTGTTTCTGTAGGGATAGATTTTAGAAAAAAATTAAGCGTAGGTTTCTTTGGCGGAGAAGGATTCATTCTTGAAAAATTAGAGGGAGATGGAATGGCTTTTATACATGCTTGTGGTGCAATTGTTAAGAGAAATCTTATGCCAGGGGAAATATTAAAAATAGATACTGGATGTATTGTTGCTATGACTAGGGATGTACAATATGATATACAATTTGTAGGTGGAATTAAAAATACTCTGTTTGGAGGAGAGGGTGTGTTCTTTGCTACAGTTTCAGGTCCGGGAACAGTGTGGATACAAAGTTTACCATTTAGCAGACTGGCTGAACGTGTATTTGCAGCAGCGCCAACTGCAGGCGGAAGAGGCAAAGAAGAAGGCAGTGTACTTGGTATGTTAGGTAATTTCTTAGATGGGGACAATTAATTTAGAATTAATCTAAATAGAGTGGGTATTTTATAGAAATGACTTAAATTGTTATGGTACAATAATTTAAGTCGTTTTCTTGTACACTGATATTCTGGAGTTAATTTATATATAAATAAATTTATAATTGGTTATTTAGGTACATATATCTTTCGGTAATGTAACTTAAAATCCCATTAAGAAGAGAATGTTGAGGAGTGGCATTTTAGTATTTTATGGCATAGTATATTAGAAATTAATTATTAAATATTAATAAGGATATATATTATAATTGCTAGGGTAAGTGTTTATACATTAAACAGTAAGATTTTAAGTCTTTACTAACGATAATGATTATCATATAATAAAGAAGAGAGGTGATTAATTATGGCGGAAAAATCCAAAAAAACAGTTAGAAATAAGCTTTTGGGGGCGGACCTGTTAAAGTATATTGGACCTGGAATTTTAGTTACAGTTGGATTTATAGATCCAGGAAATTGGGTGTCAAACATAGCAGCAGGATCAAGTTATGGTTATAAATTACTTTGGATCGTTACATTATCTACAATAATGCTTATTATATTGCAACATAACGCTGCTCATTTAGGAATAGTAACAGGATTATGTATTTCTGAAGCAATCAATAAACATGTTAATAAAAGTATTGGAAGAGTAATTACACTTACAGCAATGTTAGCAGCTGTAAGTACAGCAATGGCAGAAATTTTGGGAGCTGCGATAGCTTTGAAAATGTTATTTAATATGCCTTTGAAAATAGGAGCTTTAATTTCTGCATCAGTAATAGTTGTTATGTTATTTTCCAACTCCTATAGAAAAATTGAGAAAGTAATTATTGGATTTGTATCGATAATTGGAATATCATTTATATTTGAAACTTTTTTGGTTGATATAGATTGGGGAGAAGCTCTGCAAAGTGCAGTTATACCCAGTATACCATTAAATTCTTTGCCGATAATAATGAGTGTTTTAGGTGCAGTCGTAATGCCACATAATTTATTTTTACATTCAGAAGTAATTCAAAGCAGGAAATGGAACTTGAAGGACAAGTCAATCTTAGAGAAACAATTAAAATATGAATTTATGGATACATTGTTATCTATGATAATTGGATTTATAATAAATAGTGCTATGATTTTAGTTGCAATAACATTTTTCAAAAATAATATTCAGGTTACCGAACTTGAACAAGCTCAATCAATGTTAAAACCGTTACTTGGAAATTCGGCTTCGATAGTATTTGCAATAGCATTGCTTTTTGCAGGCTTAGCCTCATCAGTTACTGCAGGAATGGCTGGAGGTTCTATATTTGCAGGATTATTTGGAGAAGAATATGATATAAATAATAAGCATAGTAAAACAGGTGTATTAATAACAATATTATTTTCATTAGTTGTAATATTTTTTATTAACAATCCATTTCAAGGACTATTATATTCTCAAATGTTATTAAGTATACAGTTACCTATAACCATTTTCACTCAAATATACTTGACATCCTCAAAGAAAGTAATGGGTGTATATAAAAATACACCGGTTGAAAAAATAACATTATGGATAATTGCTGGAATAGTTACAATTTTAAATATAATGTTATTAGTAAATTCCTTTTAAACAAAGTAAATATTATTTTCAAAATAGGAGAGAAAATATACTCCTATTTTTTTATGCAAATATTGTAAATTAATATTAAAAAGTATGGTAAAATAGTATAGTAGACTAATATATTATGGAAAGGATTGGAGAAATGAAGATTTTAGCATACAGTCATAGAAGCGATGAAACGGAATATTTTAAAAAATTTAGTAAGAAATATAATATTGAAGTGACATTATGTGATGAAGGACCAACAATGGAAAATGCTGAATTAGCAAAAGGATTTGAGTGTGTTAGCATTATCACAACAGCGATAAATTCAGAACTAATTGAAAAGTTTCATGAGTTAGGTGTTAAGTTTGTTTCTACAAGAACAGTTGGATATGATCATATAGATTTAAAAAGGGCTAAAGAACTTAGTATCCACATTGGAAATGCTACATACTCGTCAAATAGTGTGGCTGATTATACAATAATGTTAATACTTATGGCTATAAGAAAAGTTAAGTTAATAATGGAGAAAAGTAACATTCAAGATTATTCTTTAAGCGGAGTTCAAGGAAAAGAGTTGCCAAATTTGACGGTTGGGGTAATAGGTACAGGGAAGATTGGACAAACGGTAATCAGGTATTTAAACGGATTTGGATGTAAAATCTTAGCACATGATGTATATGAGACTGAAAGTGTAAAGAACTATGCAACGTATGTGGATTTCGATACCATAATTAAAGATAGTGATGTAATAACATTGCATATGCCAGCTACGAATAATAATTTTCATATGATTAATAAAAATTCTATTAGTTTAATGAAAAATGGAGTTTTTATTATAAATACCGCTCGTGGCTCTTTAATTAATACAAGTGATTTAATTACAGCAATTGAAGAAAATAAAATAGGTGGTGCTGCTTTAGATGTACTAGAAAATGAGGCTGATATATATTACAAGGATTTAAAAGGCGAGATACTAAGAAATAAAGATTTAGCTATTCTGAAGTCATTCCCAAACGTGATTATAACACCACATACCGCTTTCTATACGAACCAAGCTGTTAGTGATATGGTAGAAAATTCAATAAAAAGTTGTATTTTATTTATGGAAAACAAAGAAAATCCATGGCAAATAGTATAACAATATATTAATCTAAAACTTGTAGATTAATAGCTCGTTCAAGAAAAGATGTATTAGGCTGGATTGCTTTAATTCCAACTTCATGCAGATGTGTTTTTCAGGAGTTGCTGAAGTCAGTATATATATTGGACAATAATTTAGGGAACAAGGAATAGGAAGTGTACTTTTAAGAAACGTAATTAAGCTATCTGAAGAAAATGGTTTCTAGACTTTGCAGTCCGGAATTATAAAAGAAAATATAGAAAGCATAGAATTACATAAAAAAATGTGGATTTAGACAGATTGGAATGAGAGAAAAAATAAGCAGAATGAGCAATTGTATATGGCATGACGTAGTGCTTATGGAAGGTTGAAGTAATATAGTTGGAATAGAGTTATACTTAATTGTTAAATGTATGAAGATGTAAAATGAATTTTGATTTTTAACATATCACATCTTCTTAACATTTTGCTATAGTGTTATATTGAATTTAAGATTAACACTGCAATTATCTCCATACTTCTTCAATTATATCGTCAATTTTTCCAATAGCATTTTGTATTGCTTGTTTTTTTTCTTTCTCAGTGGTTCCGGTACCATCAACTAATAATTCCTCAAATCTTTTTATACCTATAAATTTCATAATATCATGGACGTAATTCAATCCTTTATTCATTACAATTCTTAAATACCAAGGAATAGATCCGCCTGAAGATTGGATGTAGATCATTCCTCTTTGCTTATCATTCAATAAACCTTCAACGTGGTCATCTTCAATATGTATACTTTTTCCTTCCATTACGACACAATCTATATATTCTTTTAGAGTGGAAGGAAAGGAGAGGCTCCACATTGGAGCAGCAATAACATATAAATCAGCTGCTTTAAATTGATCTGCTAGCTTAACAATTTGATGAACTTCATCTTTTTGATGTTCATTTAATTTGTTGAATTCTTTCTCTTTTAGCATGCAGTTTCTTTTCTCAAAGTACTCATATTCTAATCTTGGTATATGGCAGCTATACAAATCTAGTTCTTCCAATTCAAAATCAGAATGTTTAGTAATAAATCTATTTACGAGCTCTCTTCCGACTGTTTTGCTTGCTGATAACTTCTCAGGCTTTGAATTTACTGTTATATAAAGTAATTTTTTCAATGTAATTCACCTTCTTTTGGTTAATCTTTATATTTAGTATTATCTTATTTTAGGATAATATTTATATAATGTTCCTCAATAATAAATACTCTTATAAATTAAGAATTAACTTTTAAATCAAATCCCTAGATCAATTAATAGCAGTGTAGATGAATTGCCTGAAGAAATTAGGCAAGGGGTAATTGATCAAGGAGGAGGAGTTTCTAATCATAATTTATACTTCGCTCTTCTTTCTCCAACTCCAAAGAAGGCACTAGAGGGAGAATTATTAGTAAAAATTAATAATACCTTTGGTGATTTAGATACATTGAAAACTGAAGTGAGTAATGTGGCTATAGGTCAATTTGGATCTGGTTATGGATTTTTAGTTAAGGATAAGGATAAGGATGGTAAATTATCGGTTAAAAATACATTAAATCAAAATTCTCCTGCTATGAATGGATTGATTCCGATTTTAACTATAAATGTATGGGAACATGCGTACTATTTAAAATATAATAACTTAAGAGCCGACTATGTTCAAAATATATGGAATGTAGTGGATTGGGAAAAAGTTGAAGATTTATATAAGAATTATTGGATATAATTATTTTAAAATTATTAATAAAGCTAGATTGCAGTATAATGCTATCTAGCTTTATTAATTTTAATACTGTAATAAATTATTTATTTTTAAAAACAAAGCAGCAAATTATCTCCGAAAGAAAATTACGTTGGTATAAAATATTAATAAAAATTTCCTTCTTTCAGATATATTACATAGACAAAATATTTGTTTTAATATAATGAATCATTATAAAAATAAGGTTTCCAATTGTTGTATATCTTTTCGGTTCTAATAGAGTAAGCAATGTTGTTCCAATCATCGATTGTTGAGTCTAATGACCTAAGTTTTAAGTTAAATGAATCAGAAAAAGATTTAAGAATATCAGGTGCTAGCGTTAATGTTGAGTTAAAAGTTTCAAGAGGATTAGCATCAGTTAAATCACATCTTAAGTTAAATGAATCCTCATAAGACTCATTAGCAAATTTATTAATTATATTTTTTAAGTCATCATCATAAGTGCTTGGATAGCTTACTTCTAAAGTAAGTCTATAATTAATATTTCTTGCTTTTACACAAGGCATTTCGCTATCAACTTTATTATCGTCTAAATAGGCTACAGTTTCGGTTATAAAATCCTCTTTAAATTCAGGTATATCAAGTGAAGCTAAAGTTTGAGTGTAGACGTCTCTTGTACCATTTATGAAATATGCTTTTGTGTTATCCAAAAGCATATTGCCCCTTCTTAGTGTTGTGCATTCTTCACATTTTTCGTTAGAAGATCTATAACATACAAAAGAATCAATTCTTCTTAAATCTAACCCAAAGTATACCCAATTCCTGCCAAACCATCTGAAACCAGAGACTGATTGTCTGTCAACATTTAAAAGAAAAGCCCAATAACTTCTACCATTTGTCTGCCAGATATATGTGTATTTAAAAAGACAAAATCTTATTGAATTTTGACTGACAGCTTTAACACCTACACCATCAGAATATCCAAGCTTCTGAACACCAGTATCATTTTTACGAGGTGTATAATTTGGAGGAGGTGATTTAGGCATTCCTGGTGGATTGAATTTTCCTCCGCCTGGGTAGTTAAAGTTAGGAGAAGAGTGAGAATCAGAATCAGAAATATCAAAATTAGGTGGATAATTCCCTTGCGGAGGGAAATTGCCACCACCACCAAGGAATGGAGGGAAAGGTGATCGATCCCCTATTTTTATATCAGGGATATCAGCTGTAAATTCAAATTTTTCAAAATTCATATTATCTTCATAGGTAAGATCTTTGTCGTCTAACATTTATTTATAACTCCTTATAAATTAGTCATAAATATTATATTCAAAAAAACGATTAATGCTATAACTAAAAAAAGTGTTGGAATATTTTAATGAGTTAAGTAACCAAATCTAGAATGATATTATAAAAGATTATTTTTATATATGATCAAACGTGAAATCAATAAAAGCTGTATTCGGTAGTTTTTCATCCACGATCTCATAAACTAAATTAATCCAGCTGCCACAAGTATTTAAAATTATTCCGTCACTAGTAACTACATGATCTAACTTGTTTAATACAACATCTGCATTTGGAACCAAAAGTACCTTGGTTTCAAAATCATATTTATTCAAAATATCTAGTATTTTTGATTTTAATCTTCCAGTATTTGAAACAGGAGAATCCAAATATATAACTGTCTTTGTTATTTTCATATTGTTTAGCTTTTCTCCAATTAATTCAATGGCAAAATCTGTTTTATCAATTAGTTTATATGTTCCGCGCAATCCGGCTAAGTCTCGCAAAGTTCCATCCATACACCTAAGCAAAGTTGAATTTGATAATGCAACCTCAAGAGTAATGATTGTATTTAATCCATCAATATGTATAGTACTTTTTTCATACCCAGCTGCTAATTTGTGATTTTTCCGCCTCTGAATATCTTGAAAAGAGGATAAGCTTCTTTTTAATGCCATCCTCTGCCTAGCTGAAAACAAAAAATGATTACCTACAAACTCAATTGTTTTATCAATTCCATATCCATTATCTAAAAGATAGCAAATATGCTTTTGGGCTTTCTTTAATAAAGCCACATTATGTTCATTAAATTCCAGTCTATCAGATGAAACAAAACCCCTTTGAATTATTTCTGGCATGTACAATTCCTCCTAAAGAGTTGTTTTTAAGAACTCATAAATATATTGTGAATTATAGCCATAGTTTGAAGAGAAAATAACAATCAATTTTAAGATGTGAGAAAATTTGATAAGGGAGTAGTAGTGTGATTAAACATTTAGGTTAATTATAAAAACCAAGTATAATTGAATAAATTCTATTATACTTGGCTACTAAAGTATGTTATTCGATTAATTTAATGATATCTAAATGAATAGATTACATTCTAGGTATGTCTAAAATAGCTCCTCTGTTACCAGATGTTACAAGTGCAGCATATCTAGCAAGGTAACCTGTTGTAATCTTAGGTTGTCTTGGTTTCCAGTTTGCTCTTCTTATTTCTAATTCTTCGTCACTAACTACGAAGTTAATAGTATTAGCATTGATATCAATTTGGATGATATCCCCGTCTTCAACTAAAGCAATATTACCACCAACAGCAGCTTCAGGAGAAACGTGACCAATTGAAGCACCTCTACTTGCACCACTGAAACGTCCATCTGTTATAAGAGCAACAGAGCTTCCAAGTCCTCTTCCTGCAATTGCAGAAGTTGGATTAAGCATTTCTCTCATACCAGGACCGCCTTTTGGACCTTCATATCTTATAACTACAACATCTCCAGCAACAATTTTTCCTGTATTTATAGCTTCAAGAGCATCTTCTTCACAGTCGAATACTTTGGCTGGACCTTCATGCTTTAACATTTCAGGGACAACTGCTGAACGCTTAACAACACAAGAATCAGGTGCAAGATTTCCTTTAAGAACTGCTATTCCACCAGTTTGGCTATATGGATTTTCAGCAGGTCTTATAACTTCAGGATTCTTATTTATGCAGCCTTCAATGTTTTCACCAACAGTTTTTCCAGTACATGTTACTAAATCAGTATTTAATAAACCAAGCTTATTTATTTCATTCATAACTGCGTAGATTCCACCAGCGTCATTTAAGTCTTCAATATAAGTATGTCCTGCAGGAGCAAGATGACAAAGGTTTGGTGTTTTAGCACTGATTTCATTTGCTATGTCAACATTTAAATCAAATCCAACTTCATGTGCAATTGCAGGTAAATGCAGCATACTGTTTGTACTACATCCAAGGGCCATATCCATTGTTAATGCATTCATAAATGCAGCTTCCGTCATAATATCTCTTGGTCTTATATTCTTATCAAGTAATTCCATGATTTTCATTCCAGCATGTTTAGCAAGTTTAATTCTATCAGAATAAACTGCAGGGATTGTACCATTTCCTTTAAGGCCCATTCCAAGAACTTCTGTTAAACAGTTCATGCTATTTGCTGTATACATTCCTGAACAAGAACCGCAAGTAGGGCATACATTGTTTTCATATTCATCTAATTTTTCAGCAGTAATTTTCCCAGCATTATAAGCACCAACAGCTTCAAACATGCTGGAAAGGCTTGTCTTACATCCGTCAACTTTTCCGGCAAGCATTGGACCACCACTTACAAATATAGTTGGAATATTAACTCTTGCAGCAGCCATTAATAGTCCTGGAACATTTTTATCGCAGTTTGGAACCATTACTAAAGCATCAAAAGCATGAGCCATTGCCATTGCTTCTGTAGAATCTGCAATTAGATCTCTTGTAACTAATGAATACTTCATTCCTTCATGTCCCATTGCAATTCCATCACATACAGCGATTGCAGGGAAAACTATTGGAGTACCTCCGGCCATAGAAACACCCATTTTTACAGCATTAACTATTTTATCTAAATTCATATGACCTGGAACGATATCGTTTTGTGAACTAACTATACCAATTAAAGGTCTTTCCATTTCTTCTTTTGTTAAACCTAATGCACTAAGTAGTGAACGTTGTGGAGCACTTTTTGCTCCTTTTGTTATTACATGACTTTTCATTGTGTAACCTCCTTAATACTATTACCGTATTTGTATATAAATATTATACGTTGTATGATGTCTATTGTCAATGGAGTGGTTAGATTTTGATTTAGATTATTTGAACTTATGATTTGCAAATAAGAACTTATTAAAAAATAGTGTCATGTGTATGATACTGTGTTAAAAATATATAAGGAAAATTATTTTTTTATAAAATTATAGAATGGAAGATGTCATATCTCTTTGAATATGTCTAACGTATGCTTGAGATTGTGAAAAGATAGATATTTTGAAGAATACATTATAATTTACAAAGGAAGATATAAAGAAACAGAAAAGCATCTAAAGTGTTTTATGATAATTATTATATTATACATAACAGAAAGAGTCGGGCAGATTAATAAGTAATCTGCATGACTCACAATAACTAATTAATATTTACTTTGACCCTCCGGAATAAATGTAGCGCAGTCTGTTTTTTGAGTGTCATGTGCATTTTTTAGTTGAACTTCAATTTGTTGAGCGCAACAGTGGTCGCCTGACATATAATAGTGACATGTATTAACAACACATTTAATTCCTTGATTTGGTGAACCCATTTTTTCTGGTTTCATAGTTGTTACATCTAATAATATTATTAGTTATACATTTTTCTTATTCGAAAAAAATTATAAGTGCTATAATATCACGGTAATAATAAAATTTTTTTGCATAATAAATCGCTTTAACTTAACAATATCATATAAATAGGAATAGCCAACAAACTTAAAATAGTTGTAATTATTGTACTTATGGTTGCATATTCATAATCAGCTCCATAGCGTTTAGAGACTATAGCTGTATTGGTCATTACTGGCATGGCAGCTTGAATTACAAATACTTCTTTCATAAGTAAAGGTATATTTATAATGTTGCATAACACAAGAATTAGCAGTGGTGAAATGAGAAATCTACCTAAAATTATTGCTGCCATATCTAGGCTTAATTTGAATTCCTTTAAGTTAACAGAATAAATTGTTATTCCAATAAATAACATGGCTAAAGGTGTAGTCAAATTTCCAAAGTACTTGCATGTGTCTAGAATAAACTTCGGTAAATGAACATTAGACAATACAAGTATAATTGCAAATACAAAGCTTAGTAGGGGAGGAGACATAATTCTCTTTACTGTATCAAGTGATAAAATATTAGCTTTTCCAGATTGTCCATCTCTACTGATTTCATAAACACCTATTGTCCAAAAAAAGGTAGTATTAGCTATGTAGTACAGTAAAACATTAGGTATACTTTTTTCTCCGAATAGGGCCATATTTACTGGAAGCCCAATAAATATAGAATTCGATACAAAAAACATTGATCTGAAAGTACCAATGCGTCCTTTATTAACTTTAACAAGTTTAGATACCAGTACTGCAATTAAATAGCCTAAGGCCATTGATGTAAAGGGTGCGAATAGCCCACCACCCAGATTAAGCAATTTATCTTTATCAAAGCTTTCAGTAAATTGAGAAATCATAAGACAGGGAATTGCTAGATTACATACAAGTTTTGAGAAAAGCTGTGATGTTTTTTCATCAAACCATCCCTTGTGAGATAGAAAAAATCCTGTAGAAATCATTAATACTATACTGAATACACTTCCTAATGCGTTAAAAATAATCATTATAAAATCTCCCTTTGTATAGATTTAGGTTTGTTTAGATTATTGATTCAATCGATAGAATAGCTTCTAAGTGTTTTAAGTCATTACCTATATGGTTATACATAGTTTCGCCAGCTTTTTCTTCATTCCTCTGTTTAATATAATGAAATATTTTAAGATGGTAATTAAAAATGTCCATAATACGATCATGTTCATATATATCTATAGATCTATAGAAATAAGTAAGTGCGCTTAAATCTTTGCTCTGTTTTCGTAGACGATTATTTTGACTATAATTTAAAATTAAATCGTGAAATTGAGTGTTCAATAAAATAAGTGTTTTAACTAACTTATCATCAAAGTTCTCTATATTTTTTTGAGTTTCAAACAAAGTGGCTTCAATCCGTTCTAATTCTGAATCGGAAGCTTTACGTGTAGTTAGTCTTACAGCTTGAGATTCCAAAGCCTGCCTGCATTCATAAATATTTTCGATATCTTCTTTAGTGGGCTGATAGACCGTAATCTTTGATTTATCGCTAATTAAAATCAGGCCATCTTTTTCTAAAGAACGTATAGCCTCTCTTACAGGGCTTCTACTTATTTGAAATTCGCTAGCTATTTTTGATTCATAGATTCTATCGCCAGGTTTTAAAATACCATTAAAAATCATATCTTTTATTGATGTGTAAGCTTGGTCAAAATAGGATGGACCTTTCTCAATTTTATAATTTTCCATTGTTACATCCTCCTTGTATCAAAACATAATTATCGTATAGTTTTATTAATCAATACTAAAATGTCTACTGTCGACAATATCAGTATAAATTATTAAAATTAACTTTGCAATATATATTGAAATTTAAAAATCATATGCTACCACATAGTAAGCATCGTTATATTGATAAAGATATCTTGTTAAATTTTTGTTTGAGTGTGTTATGGTGTGTATATATTTTTGCAGCTTGGCAAAGCTAATTTTATTAAATTATTACATTATTAAAGGAGGTGTCTATATGATTTCAACAATCGAAGCTAATAATTTAATTAATGAGAAATCGCCGTACTTATTACAACATGCTGAAAATCCTATAAATTGGTATGCGTGGAGTGATGAGGCATTTAATAAAGCAAAAGAAGAGGATAAGCCTATATTTTTATCTATTGGATATTCAACATGTCATTGGTGTCATGTAATGGCTCACGAATCTTTTGAAGATGAAGAAGTAGCTGAAATTATGAATGATAATTTTGTAGCAATAAAAGTAGATAGAGAAGAAAGACCAGATGTTGATAGTGTATATATGACAGTATGCCAAGCTTTAACTGGACATGGTGGCTGGCCGCTTACAATAATAATGACTCCAGATCAAAAGCCGTTTTTTGCTGGAACATATTTTCCTAAAGAACCAAAATATAATATTCCAGGCCTTAAGGATATATTAAATTCTATAATTAAGCAGTGGAATGAAAATAGAAGCAAAATTATATTGTCAAGTGAAGGGATTATATCGGATTTAAATAAATATTTGGAAGGTGAATTTAACAAAGTTGAATTAGCTCCAAAGATATTAAGGAATGGATATAATCAACTTTTGCATATATTTGATGAAAAGTATGGTGGATTTGGATCTGCGCCTAAATTTCCTACGCCGCACCTGTTAATGTTTTTGCTTAGATATAACCAAGAGCATAAAGAAAGTAAAGCATTAGAAATGGTTGAGAAAACATTGGATTCCATGTATAGAGGAGGAATATTTGATCATATTGGATTTGGTTTCTCAAGATATTCTACTGACAATAAGTGGTTAGTTCCTCATTTTGAAAAAATGTTATATGACAATGCTTTACTGATTATTGCATATCTTGAAGGTTACGAGGTTACAAGAAATGAATTATATAAGGATGTTGCTATAAAAGCATTAGAATATGTCTTTAGAGAACTAAGAAGCGAAGATGGTGGATTTTACTGCGCTGAGGATGCTGATAGTGAAGGTGAGGAAGGTAAATATTATGTTTTTAGACCTTCTGAAATTATTAAAGTTTTAGGCGAAGAAGATGGGAAGTATTTCAATAGGTATTTTAATATGACTCCTAAAGGTAATTTTGAAGGAAAAAATATTCCTAATTTACTTGAAAATAGCGAGTATTATATACTTAATAATAGAATAAAAGATTTAAGTGAAGAAATTCTACTATATAGAAGCAATAGGATGGAATTGCATAAGGATGATAAAATTCTTACATCTTGGAACGGACTTATGATAGCAGCACTTGGAAAAGCATATAAAGTTATAGAGGATATACGATATTTTGAATATGCCAAGAAAGCAGTTAACTTCATATTTGATAATTTAATTGATGAGAATAAAAGATTATTAGCAAGATATAGAGATGAAGAATCTCGTCATAAAGCGTATTTGGGAGATTATGCCTTTCTTTGTTATGGATTAATAGAACTTTATGAAAGTTGTTATGATATTACTTTTTTGAAGAAAGCAATTGATTTAAATAATGATATGATTAACTTATTTTGGGACAATGAAAAACATGGATTTTTTCTTTACGGAGAAGATGGCGAAAAACTAATAGCAAGACCTAAGGAATTATATGATGGAGCAATGCCATCAGGGAATTCAGTTGCAGCTTATAACTTAATTAAGCTTTCGAGAATAACAGGAGATTCAACATTGGAAGAAATGGCTGAAAAGCAGTTAAATTTCATTTCAGGATCTGTATTTGGAGAGGAAGTAAACCATTCATTTTTCCTTATGGCAGCATCTTTTGCATTAAATCATGGAAAAGAATTAGTATGTCTTATTAAAGATAAAAGTGATGAGGAAAAACTTAAAGATTTGATTAGCGAAATTCCTACATTTAATTTAACAACCATAATTAAGTGTAGTGATAATAAAGATGAGATTGAAAAGTTAATACCTTTTATTAAAGACTATGATTTTATAAACGATAAATCAACTTATTATTTATGTGAGGGAAAAAGTTGCTTAGCACCAGTTAATGATATAGATGAGTTAAGAAAACTATTGGAAAAGTACTAGTTATGGGTTTATGAAATATTATGTAGGATTAGAGGGAATAAAAAAGGGTGTTTGCAAATAGTTATACAACTGTTTGCAAAACATCTTTTTTATTAAAATCTTTATCTAGGAAAAAGAAATAGTAATACTTCCAACACAAACAAGGATAAATGTTTAAGCAGTGACTTGAGAGTATTTATTTCTAACTTTATGATTATTTGGATTATAAAGTAAAATATATCTATACTAATTATATGAAGTGATGATATTATAAAATTATTAAAGATTTAGTTACAAAATATTGGGGGAATAGTAATGAGATTTTTGCCATTTATTAAGGGTCAGGATTTTTTGATTATTTATGGGATATTTGCCGTTGTAGTATTAATAGTTATACGAAGGCTATTACATAATTCTGATAAAAAAGACTTTATAATATCAGGATTGGATGAAGATAAATATTATGTATTAAATAATAAATATAATTTGCATGGCATGTTCTATTATATAACTTATAAACTTTATGCAAAGGGATTATTAGTAAAGGATGAAGAAGATAAAAAATTTCAAATAAATAAAGAGTTATCTTCTTTTTTAACACCTATTGAAGAAAATGTGTATATTTTATACTTGGATAAGTTTGCACCTAAAGATTTTGAGCCTGATATGGTTAATGAAAAAGAGTTTAAGACGCATTACGATAGAATTTATAATAAATTGGTATTAGATGGTTTAATTAAGGATGATGTGATAATAAGAGAAAGTAAGTCTGTCTCAAATCTTGGAATGGTTGTTGTTTTGGTTCCAGGAATTTGGAGGCTTGTTGGTGGAATAGCGTATGGAATGCCGGTAGGAGCGCTTGTATTTGAGATTATTTTAATTTTCATAATCAGTAAGATTGTTCTACATATTCATTTGAATGATAAATTGACGAGATGCGGAAAAGCATCAAAAGAGGCTTTTGAAAAGTACTATAAGAGTAGTAAAGGAAATACTAATAAAATCAATGAAAACAATCCAGATGTAGCTCAGGACTTTTTAATGACCAGTTCTTGGATGTATTTCTTAGGAGTGAGTAGTATTTATACTAAAGAAAATAATAATTCTTTTAATAATAATTCTGGGAGCTCATGTTCTTCCTGCTCATCATGCTCGGGTTCCTCATGTTCTTCTTGCTCATCTTGTGGAGGATGTGGAGGAAATTAATTTTGAAAAGACTAATTATGCAATGGCATATTACTAAGAGATGCAATAAAAGATGTAAACATTGCTACCAAGATAGCTATGAAGGAAGTGAATTCTCCATAGAAGAACTAATAAATCATGGAGAACAATATTTAAAGCTTCTAATTGAATATAATAAAATGAACAATCAAAACCTAAAAGGACAAGTAAATATAACTGGTGGGGAGCCGTTTGTTAGGGAAGATATTTGGGAACTGCTTGATTATTTTAAAAAGAATAGTGAGTATTTTGATTTTGGAATTCTTACTAACGGCTCCTTTTTAGATGATGAGAATGTTAAAAGATTAAAAAAATATAATCCTAAGATGGTGCAGGTGAGTTTAGATGGAAGAAGAGAAACCCACGATAAAATAAGAGGAGTAAACTCTTATGATGAAGTAATCAAATCCTTAAAACTTCTTAACAAATATCATATAAAAGCATTAGTCTCATTTACAGCAAACAATAAAAATTATAAGGAATTTGGAGATGTTGTAAGAGTAGCTAAACGATGTAAAGCATATAAAGTTTGGACAGATAGAATGGTATCAATTGGCTTAGGCAATAATGCAGAAGTGAAAACTTTAAATAAAGAGCAAGTTATTGAGTATATAAATTTAATAAGCCGTGAACAAAGTAGCCTAATAAATAAATTTTCAAAAACTATAATTTCTGGGGAAAGAAGTTTGCAGTTTTTAAATGGTATTAGTGATTGCTATAAGTGTAGCGCAGGAGATGGTCTTATAGTACTTCTTGAAAATGGAGATGTTATGCCTTGTAGGAGACTTCCAATTGTAGCGGGAAATATAAAAGAGAGGTCCCTTAAAGATATATACTTTGAGGCAAAGATCTTTAAAGAATTGCAAAATTTTAAACAAATTCCGAAGGGCTGTTCAAAATGTGACTTCTTAAATTTGTGCAATGGTGGCGCCAAATGTATATCATTTGGAATATATGGAAGCTATAAATATGGAGATTATGGATGTATGATTAGGGATGAAATATGAAATAGGATTTTTAGATATAAATAATATCATGGAATAGAGCTTAAAAAATATGACTTCGGATTAAGAGGTTAATAAGGAAATTTAAGTTTTAATTAAGCTTGATTTAATCATTTTGAATTAGAACTTCAGTATAATAATACTATAAGGAGGCTTGAATTGATGATAAATATAAATAACATAACAAAAAGTTATAATGGAAGTTATTATGCAGTAAATAATTTGAATCTAGAGATTCAGGATGGAAAAATTTATGGACTACTTGGACCTAACGGAGCCGGAAAAACAACTACTATAAAAATGATAACAGGGATAATATCACCAACTAAGGGAACAATAGAAATCAATGGTATTGATATTAACAAAGATCCAATCAAGGCAAAAGAACAATTTGGTTATGTCCCTGACAGTCCAGATATGTTTTTAAGATTAAAAGGAATAGAATATTTGAATTTTATGGCTGATGTTTATAGAGTTTCAAAAGATGAGAGAATATATAGAATAGATGAAATGTCTAAGCGGTTTGAAATGAGTTTAGCTTTGGGAGATAAAATTCAAACATATTCTCATGGCATGAGACAGAAGATAGTGCTAATGGGAGTAATGATACATAGGCCAAAGATTTGGATATTGGATGAACCTATGACAGGATTAGATCCAAAATCAGCGTTTATATTAAAAGAAATGATGAGAGAACATGCGGACGCTAGGAATACAGTGATTTTTTCAACACATGTCCTTGAGGTGG
Source organism: Clostridium chromiireducens (assembly GCF_002029255.1). GTDB lineage: Bacteria > Bacillota > Clostridia > Clostridiales > Clostridiaceae > Clostridium > Clostridium chromiireducens. The sequence continues at coordinate 9,344 of NZ_MZGT01000054.1, read as the reverse complement.
CTGAAAAAGTATGTGATGAAGTAGCAATAATTAATAAAGGACAACTGATATTTAATGGGACACTAGAGAAGTTAAGAGATGAGTTTAAGGAAAATGAATCCTTAGAAGAAATGTTTTTGGAGATGACCGAAAATGAGCAGGCTTAAGTTAATAACAAAATATTTCGTACGAAACGCTCTCGATGAAATGTTTGTAGGCAGCAAAATGAAGCCGGGTTTTATAATAGCACTTATGATAATAATAGTATGTATGCTATCTCTTCCATTTACCCTTATGATATCAGAAAGCTACGAAACATTTCACTCAATGGGTAAGGAAGGAATGCTTATAGCTATTATTTTATCACTAGGAACAGCTGTATCTTTTTTCTTTGGTGTTTATACAATAATGAATGTATTTTATTTTGCTGATGATATAGAAGTGATATTACCACTTCCTTTTAAAAGTAGCGAAATAATTTTTGGGAAATTTATTGCAGTATTAATTAATATGTATATATATACCGGAATGCTCATTTTACCTTTAGCAGCATATGGCGTAGTATCAAAAGCATATTTTTTATACTACTTATATGGAATGATTGTATTAGTAATAACCCCCATTTTACCTATGATATTAGCCGCACTTATCTGTATGGTGCTAATGAGATTTACTTCTTTGTCAAAACATAAAGATGCATTTAAGATGTTTACTGGCTGCGCTTCATTAATATTAATTATAGCTTTTAATTATTTAAATTCAAATTCAGGCAGTAGTATGACTTCAGAACAGATTCTTGAAAAATTTTCACAAGGTAATAATAATACAATGGAAATGTTGACAGGAGTTTTTATAACAAATAAATTTTCCGCGTATGGTTTACTATACAATAATAATTTAAGTGGATTAATAAATATAGTTATTGCTTTAATTATAAGTATAATATTTTTTATCGCATATTATTATATAGGAGGAAAATTATATCTTAAGGGTGTCATTGGACTCTCTGAATCGTTTAGCAAAAGAGAAAATATTTTAGAGACTGGAGAGGCCAAAAAATTAATAAAGATAAATTCACCATTGAAGGCTTTAATTAAAAAAGATATAAAAACAATATTTAGAACACCTCAATTTTTTATTAATTGTGTAGCAATGATATTTTATATGCCAATAGTAATGGGGATGGGATTTCTATCAAATGGAAATTTGGAGAAATATACAGAACTACTAAAAGTAAACACTGAATGGTACGGGATTGTAATTGTTATAACATTTATTGGGGGAGCATCATGCATAATGGCTGGTGGTGCAGGTGCAACAGCATTATCACGGGAAGGCAAAGATTTTATTGTAGCAAAGTATATACCTGTTGATTATAAAACTCAACTATATTCAAAAATTCTATCATCATTATGTATTAATGAAGTTGGGACGTTAGTGGTTTCGCTAGGGCTAATATTAATTAAAGCAAGTCCAATATTATTTGCTTTAGGTATTGTTTCGGCTTTTGGATCTATATTATTAATAACATTATTTGGAATATATATTGATTTTAGAGCTCCCAAATTAGCATGGGAAAATGAAAAAGCGATGTTTAAGAAAAATTATATGCCTCTATTTGTAATGCTCATTATCTTTATATTAGGGGGCATTCTTGTAGTAGCAGCTTTGATTATTAAAAATTTTATTATGATTTTTGGAATTTGCCTTAGTATAGTTTCTATTGGATGTTATATTTTATTTAGGCTATTATTTAAATTAGCATATAAGGTATATACTCAAGATTAATACTGAGTTTAAAGAATCCCTCTTATTATTTTCATAGGAATAAGGGGGATAATTTTTTACGCTGAAGTATTTGTAATAGAATAAGATAAACATATGCGGTTATTAATTTTATCATACTTTATTTTACATATTCACTGTAGTTTAGATGAATTATAAAGCCTGTATCATCTAGTTTGTAATTGGTATTTTCTACCGGACTTCTACCTTTAGCTAAATTCATTCCAACGGCATAAAGGGCTTCAGCAAGATCATGCGGTTCAACTATAACAGTACCTGTCATAAAACCTTTATTAATTAGTTCTTTTGCAGCTGGCATTCCATCGATTCCTACAACAGGTATCGTTGAAATCTGGCTGCCTTTATTATATCCATATTTTTGTAATGCTTCAACTGCACCTATTGCCATAGCATCATTGTTTGAAATAATAGCTTCAATTTTATTTCCGTATCTTAGAAATAGGGATTCAATGGCATTTTCGGCACAATCTTGTATCCATTCGCAGTGAGGTGAGGAAAGTTCCTCTGTTTTTATTCCAGCATCATTAAGTGCTAGTACTGAATATTTTGTTCTTAAATATGTTAAAGGACTTCCGATTCTGCCTCTTAACATGACATATTGCAGAACATCATCATGATTTTTATCTATAGATTCCTTATGAAAGTTCCATTCGTTAACAAGAATTTTTCCTTCCATAGTACCTGATTGTTCAAAATCTGCTCCAATAATTACAAATTGTTTATATGGTTTCATAAAGTTTAGTATTTCTTGTGACGTATCCGGATTTATTATTAAAGGCATATTTTTATCCATGATTTTACGTAAAGCACTTTCGACATCCTTTAAGTTAGTACTAACTATACCAACAATAAAAAGGTCATAATTTTCTTTAAGAGCTTTATCAATGCTTTCGTTTTGTATAGTTTGATTATCATTAGCGTTAAAAAAAGTAAAGTTAACTTTATCTTCATTTTCTTTTTGAATAAGCTCTAAATTTTGTCTGAGAAGAGAAATATACATAGCATTTGCATTATCCTGGAATACTGCTATCTTAACAGGAATACCTTTATCAATATGGGAATGAACGTAAGAAGTGGTATTAGACACTCCTAATTGAAGAACTATCATCATAACTAGAATAATAATGAATATTAATAATTTCTTTAAAATGCTCATCGAAATCCTCCATCAAATAGCTAATAATCATACCGATTAATCTTAGGATGTGCTTTAACAAAAAAAATATTCTGATTTCAATTTCACTTGAGGAATGGATTAATAATTAAATTTTCAGCTATTAAAGTAGTTATTTGGAATTATTGCTTGGGAAATTAATAAGTTTAAATACTACACTGCCTAGTACTGCGGATAAGACAGAAGCAATCATAATACTTATCTTTGCAGAGGATAAGGCAGTTTCATCAGTAAAGGATAAAGATGAAACAAAGAGTGACATTGTGAATCCAATACCAGCTAAAGCACTCGCACCATATAAATGCATTTTTGTTACTTGGGATGGAAGTTTTGCGATTTTTAGTTTTATTAAAATATAAGAAACGCCAAATACACCTAATTGTTTTCCAAAAAAGAGACCAAATATTATGCCTAAACTAACTGGTGTGACTAAATATGATGATAGGCTATTAACATTAATTGTTATACCAGAGTTTGCTAGCGCAAATATTGGCATGATTACAAAAGAAGACCACGGAGCCAAAGTATGCTCAAACCTATATAACATCGAGTTTTCTGGTTCTTTATCACCTTTTCCAAGAGGCAGTGTCATTCCTAAGAGCACACCGGCTATTGTTGCGTGTATTCCGGATTTTAACAAACAAAGCCATAATAATATTCCTCCAATAATAAAAATAGATGTGAATTTATTATTAACTTTATTAGCTAGTAAAAGTCCAACAAAAACAAGTAAACCTAAGAAAAGTGCAATCCAAGAAATTTGATTAGTATAAAATACAGCGATAACTATGATAGCACCTAAATCATCAATGATGGCCAAAGCAGTAAGAAATACAACTATACCTTTAGGAGCATTTTTTCCTACTAGAGAAAGTACCCCTAGAGCAAAGGCAATATCAGTTGCCATAGGGATTCCCCAGCCAGAAAAAGTAGTTTGGTTATAGTTAAATAATGAATATATGATTGCAGGTATAATCATACCGCCTATTGCAGCAGAGATAGGAAGTATAGTTTTTTTTATTGATTTTAGTTCGCCTATAACTAGCTCCCTTTTTATTTCAGTACCAACTACAAGGAAAAAAATAGTCATAAGTCCATCATTTATCCAATGAAGAACTGACAGAGATAAAGAAAATTTTCCATAACCAATTGTAATATATTTATGGAGTATGTGATTATAGGTTTCAGCGAAACTAGAATTTGCAATTATTATTGAGGTAATAGCACAAATCAAAAGTAATATTCCACTAGAAGATTCATTTTTAAAAAAGTATAGCAGCATATTGGAGATTTTAAAATTAAGTTTACTTTTCATAATTTAACATCCTTTCTTATTAATTATTTCCCTGAACTAAAAAAATTATCTAACAAAAAAAGGTGGGAATACTCAAAAAGAGTTTCCCACCCCAGAAACTAAAATTGCTTGAAAGCAAATATTATATTTGCCCAACCGATCTAGTATATTAACATTTTTATTAAATAAATTATAGTATACGTTTTGTATACAGTCAAGCTTTTCATATTTTAAAGGCAATGAGCATAAGTCAATTAGTTTATTGTCTTTTTGTTAATAGCAATTTAGGATTTTTATGATTTTTATATATTTTGTATGAAAATTATGAAAATATTAAAGTGATAGAATTTTTAAATGAATATTTGTAATGATTCATTTATTAGTTTCCATTATATGAAGTAAGTGTTAAAATTATAAAAAATACATTAATATGACTAGGAAGTGAATAAAAATCATAAAATTAATTTGTAATAGGTTCTTTCAAATTTAGGCGTTACAAAATGAATTATTTGCTAAAATAAATATATTTTGAGATTATTATTTAAGGTGAAAATTTAATTTAAATAATAAATTATTCATTTTAAGATTAAAACAAGGAGATTTAAAATGGAACAAATAACAGTTAAAGAGTATTATAGTTGGTTTAATTCTTATGTAAAAGAATTTTACGGAGAAGATAGTGTTGTTAATCAAAATATCGAATTAAAAGAAATACATACTTTAAAAGTTGCAAAACATGCTGTAAAGATTGCTAAGTCATTAAAGTTAAAAGAAGATGAAATTGATATGGCTGAGATAATAGGATTATTTCATGATATAGGAAGGTTTGAACAATTTAAAAAATATAAGACATTTAAGGATTACTTATCAGAAAATCATGCAACTCTAGGTATAAGAATATTAAAAGAAAATAATATATTAGAAAATTTAGATGAAAAAAGTCAAAAAATAATTATTAAGGCTATAAGTCTCCATAATACAAAGGAACTTCCAAACAATTTGAATGAAGAAGAAGCAGTGTTTTGTAAGTTGATAAGAGATGCTGATAAACTCGATATTTTTAGAATAATTATTGAATATGAAAGGGAACGACAGAGTAGTCCTAATCCAGCGCTTGATAATTTACCTTTTACACCAGGATACAATAGAGAATTACTTCAAGATGTTTTAAGTGGTAGAAAAATTAACAATAATTCTTTAAAAAATTATAATGATAGAAAATTGTATGAGATAAGCTGGATCTCAGATTTGAATTTTCCATTTTCTTTTAATTATATAAAAGAGAAAGAAGTTTTAACTACTCTAATTAATTGTTTACCACAAAATGAAGAAATTAATGAACTTCAGATTTCTTTAAAAAAATATATAGAAAGCTTTACTTAAAAAAACTTTGAATTTAAAAGTATCGAAATTACCCCGTACATTTAACGTTTGAAAAATGTACGGGGTAATATTTGTTATTCTTTAAGTTTTTAGTATGATAAACAAGTATCCCTTATTATCTGTTTACATTTAGGTTTAATTTAAGCTGAGTATTTGAAAAGAAACTTTTATAAACTAAAAAATTTCTTTATTTCCTCATATTTTTCATGAGTAAGAAGAGCATCTTTCTCAGTATTTTTTAGCTTAACCACGTAGGTCCATCTTCCATAAGGATAGATTTTTGTGATTAATGATAAATTTATAATATACGATTTATGACTTCTAAAAAATTGAGTATGATCTAGTTTCTCCTCAATGTCAGATAAAGAAATAGATGTAGTAAAGCTGTCTGTTTTGGTATATATTACAGTAGAATTTTCTTCTCTTTGAACAAGCACTATTTCTTTAGTATCCACGAAACTTATACCTTCTTTATTTTTTATCATTAATTTATCTAAACCTTTTTCGTGCTTTATTATCTTATCAATACCATCTCCATAGCTAGGCTTATTTAGCTTTTTTATTCTATCTAAAGTTTGCAGGGCTCTTTCTACTTTAAATGGTTTTATCAAATAATCGAAAGCATATAACTGAAAAGCATCAGACATATATTCAGCATGGGCTGTCGCAAAAATAATTATAGTTTTTGGATCTATATCGGTTAATATTTTAGCGCAGTCTATACCGCTACATGTTGGCATCTCAATATCAAAGAACACCACCTCAGGGCGATGCTCTTTAAATATGCCTATAGCTTCTTCACCGTTATCAGTATCACCAACAACCTCAAAACCACCTGATTTGTCCAATATCTTTTTTATTATGGTTCTCATTCCTTTTTCATCATCGACTATAAGCACTTTAATATTCATAGAAAAATTCTCCTAAATTTTAATATCTTCTTTTTTTTCTGGTTTTGCTTCTAGGCTTTCCAACAATTTCTGAAAGTATAATGGCCTGTTGAAGTCTAACAGATGTCAGCTCTTGAGCAATTGAATCTATAACACCCTGAGGAGTTGCAGAAGTATCTTTTTTATTATCATATAAACTATTACTTTTATTATCATCATAAGACTTATTATTATCATCTTTTTGAACACTTTCACTATATACTGTATTACTGATTTCAGAAGATTGAGTTTTATCTTCTTCATAAGGATTACTATTTTTACTATTTATTGATTGAAAACTTCTTGGATATTTTAAAGTCGCACTTTCTCTGATGTTTTTTGTCGCGGACATAGGATCCAATAGAGCATTTGCAAGAATTTTTAATATGTCAATATTATTGTTATATTTCATCTTCCCACTCTCCTAGGAACTTATTTTTTAGATCTCTTATCTTTATCGTCAGCAGGCAAAGCTTGATTTTTATTTCCTGTACTAGAAATTGAACTTCTCATATTAGTATCGGCAATAACATTTTGCATGTCATAATAGTCCATTATTCCGAGTTTTCCTTCTCTAAGTGCATAGGCCATAGCTCTTGGTACCTCAGCCTCTGATTCAACAACAGCAGCTCTCATTTCTTGTTCCTTAGCTACCGCCATAGCTCTTCTTTCTTCAGCCTTAGCTTGTGCTATATTTTTATCAGCCTCTGCTTGCAATGTTTGAAGTTGAGCTCCTATATTTCTTCCTACATCTACATCTGCTATATCTATTGATAATATCTCGAAAGCTGTACCAGCATCTAAACCTTTATCTAATACAGTTTTTGAAATAGCATCTGGATTCTCTAATACTATTTTATGACTATGAGAAGAACCAACTGTAGTTACTATACCTTCACCAACTCTGGCTAAAATAGTTGCTTCTCCGGCACCACCAACTAGTCTTTCAAGGTTTGCTCTAACTGTTACTCTAGCTTTAACTAGAAGCTCTATACCATCTTTTGCAACAGCTGAAACATTTGGTGTTTCAATTACCTTTGGGTTAACACTCATTTTAACTGCATCTAAAACATCTCTACCTGCTAAATCAATAGCGGCAGCTTTTTCAAATTGTAAATCTATATCAGCTCTATGGGCAGCAATTAGTGCGTTTACGACATTATCTACATTACCACCAGCTAAATAGTGTGCTTCTAATTGATTAACAGTAAGCCCCATACCAGCTTTTGTTGATTTTATAAGTGGAATTACTATTTTAGAAGGTACAACTCTTCGAAGCCTCATACCAATTAAATTGAATATACTTACTTTAACATTAGCTGCTAAAGAGGATACCCATAATCCTAGTGGCACGAATGTAAGAAATACAGCAATTAACAGTACTACTACAATAGCTATAATAAGTAAATTTATAATCATAAATAATCTCTCCTTTAAATATCATTCATATTAGGTTATAACCTTTTTGACCAATAGTTTAACTCCGCTAACTTTGAATATTTCAACTTTAGTTCCTTTTGAAATATATTCTCCTTCAGAAATTACATCGAATTTTACTCCATCTATATCTACTGAGCCTGTTGGCCTTAAATCAGTGAGTGCAATGCCTCTTTTTCCAAGTAAATAATCTAAATCTGAAGAACTAATATATCCATGTTCTTTCTTTTGCTCATCTGGCAGTATAAACGGTTTAAATAGTTTTCCTTTCGCAAACATTGTCAGAGCCACGCCAAGCATCGTTCCCAGTACAGCTAAAATACTTAATGACATAACTAATGCCTGGGCGAAATTTTCAGCTGTTAGTGCTACTGCAAGAATTAAACATATAGCACCTAAAATCCCAGGAACACCGAAACCTGGAATATGCATTTCTAAAAGTACTAACCCGAAACCTATAATTAGAAGTAAAACTGTTAGTGCGGTTATATCTGGTAAAAATGCATTCATATTTTGTACCTCCCTCCTTACTATATAAATATAATAATATTAATAATAAAGATTAGTAATATAAAACTTTTAAATTATACATTTTTAAACCTCAAATGTCATTTTGGTAAAACTATTTCAAAGGATGTCATTTTATTATTTGATGTTACAGTAACTGTGCCAGAAAAATTTTCGACGATCTCTTTGACTATAGTAAGTCCCATTCCATCGCCTTTACCATTTTTCGTGGTAAATCCCTCTTTAAATATATTATTTATAATTTCTGTAGGTATACTATCCCCATTATTTGATATATTAATCCTAATGTTCTCTAAGTCTTCTGAAAATTCAACCAGCATATATCTGTTATCTGATTTAACTTTGAGTGCAAATATACCATTATCTATTATGTTGCCTATCACTCTACAAAATTCCCATGGTTCCATTTTAAGATATTTTAAATCACTTTTTATTTCAAGTTCCATATCTATATGATTTTTTTCTGCCATCTGCAGTTTGGCCTGAAGTAGGGCATTTACAGCTGGTTTTGATGTTTTAAGGGCTTTACTAACTCTAACTATATCCTTGTAAACAGGTTCTATGTATCTTCTTGCTTCCTCAAACTCTTCAAGTTCCATAAGCGAATAAATAACCTGAATATGGTTTAAATAGTCATGTCTTTGGGTTCTTAGAGTCTTGTTGAAATCTTCAAGATACTTTATAGTATCTATTAAATTATTACTACTTTTTTTAAATAAGAGATTATAAAATGTGATCCCTGTAATAATATTGTTAATAGCTATACTTAGAGCTATAACATATATAATAAAATTACCTTCAATCATATGAGGAT
>NZ_MZGT01000053.1 GCF_002029255.1 Clostridium chromiireducens | reverse complement strand
AAGTTACATATAAATAATATTCATAGACTTTTAATATGTTAGATAAAATCACAGTCATATACTTCTTTTGCCAATGGGAATGGTTCAAGAGCTCTTTCTAAAATTCCTTGAACATATCCTATTAATACCCCATAGTTAACAATTGGAATTTCATGTTTAATTGCATTGTCAATCCTTGAAAGCATAGCCGCTCTATTTAACATACATCCTCCACAGTGAATGATAAGCTTAAATTTTTTGACGTCATCAGTAAATGAATTTCCAGAAGAGTATTCAAAATTAATTTGCTTTCCAGTCATTTGACGTACCCATCTTGGTATTTTTACCGTTCCAATATCATCACATTGTCTATGATGCGTACATCCTTCTGAAATCAATACATAATCACCATCTTCTAAACTTTCTACTGCTTTAGCACCTTTTACAAGCTCAATAAGATTACCTTTATATCTTGCTTGTAATATTGAAAATGATGTAAGCATTATGTCTTTAGGTGTATCTGCTGATGCCTTTAAAAATACTTGTGAATCAGTTATAACAAGCTTTGGTTTTTTCTTTAAGTTTTCAAGTGTCTCTCTTAATTCATGTTCTTTTGTTACAATAGCTATGGCATCACTTTCAATTATGTCTCTTATAGTTTGCTGCTGCGGAAGAATTAATCTTCCTTTAGGCGCTGCTTTATCTATAGGTGTTACTAAAACAACTATATCTCCAGGGCTTATAAGATCTCCAACTAATTTGAATTTATCCTCATTATCTGGTATTACATTTATGATTTTTTGCTTAAGTTCATCTATACCATTCTTATTTAAAGCCGAAACAGAAACAACAGTAGTACCCATTTCCTTTTCTATCGTATCTAATTCTTCTTTTGTAAGACTCCTCTCATCTGCCTTATTAAAAATGCAAACTGTAGGTATTTTCTTTTCTTTTATTTCATTTATTATGGTTATATCATTTTCAGTAACTCCAATTGTACTGTCTACCACTACTAATGCAACATCTGTCTTTGATAATACTTCAAGAGTTTTCTTTTTTCTTGATTCTCCTAATTCACTTTCATCATCAAGCCCTGCTGTATCAATAATCATACATGGTCCTATAGGCAGAATTTCGATTGCTTTATAAACTGGATCAGTAGTTGTCCCCTTTACATCTGAAACAATAGAAATTTCTTGATTTGTAAGTGCATTTATAATACTGGATTTTCCTGCGTTTGTCATTCCAAACAGAGCAATATGTACTCTTTCTCCAGATGGCGTTGTATTTAAACTCATATTATTACTCCTTTTGAATTAATTTTAATCATTAAGTATTCTTTTAAGTAGTTTCTTCTATTATAATATAAAATATTAAGATGTATATTGCAAAATAATTCTTAAATTTAAATTTAAGAAGCGTATTAAGAACCTCATTTATGAAAAGGAGTGGTTACTTTGAATTATAGATTAGAACAAGATTTATTAGGTGAAAAGAATATAGATAATTCTACATATGGCGGAATAAATACAGCACGAGCCTTAGAAAACTTTGATTTAAACAGTAAGACTGTAAATTTAAATCTGGTAAAAGAGATTGCTCTTATTAAAAAAGCTGCTGCAATGACAAATAAGAAACTAAAATTACTTTCTCCTGAAAAAGCTGATTCAATAATAAAGGCAAGCGAGGAAATTATAGAAGGAATCTTTGATAATGAATTTAAAATAAGTGCATTCCAAGGCGGCGCTGGTACCTCAACAAATATGAATGTAAATGAAGTTATTGCTAATAGAGCAATTGAGCTATTAGGCGGTGATAAAGGAAATTATGATTTAGTACATCCTCTTAACCATGTTAATATGTCACAATCAACTAATGATGTTTATCCTTCTGCGCTTAGGATTGCGGCAATAAAGTTAATTAGAAAGTTAAGTAATTCCTTGTCAAGTTTACAGGAAGCTCTTCAAATGAAAGAAAATGAATTCTCAGATATTATTAAACTTGGGAGAACTCAATTAATGGATGCACTACCAATGACAGCTGGGCAAGGTTTTGGAGCATATTCAAAAGCAATAGAACGAGACAGATGGAGAATATATAAGGTTGAAGAAAGATTAAGACAAATTAACCTAGGAGGCACTGCAATAGGCACAGGGTTAAATGCTACTAATAAATATGTATTTATGATGACAGATATTATCCAAACCCTTACTGGCCTTGGAATAGCAAGATCTGACTATCCTATGGATATCACACAAAACTGTGATATATTTGTTGAAACATCAGGATTATTAAAATCTTGCAGCGTAAATCTTCTTAAGATATCAAACGACTTAAGGCTTTTAAATTCTGGTCCTCGTGGTGGGATAGGAGAAGTAATGCTTCCTAATATGCAGGCTGGTTCAACAATTATGCCTGGAAAGGTAAACCCTGTTATTCCTGAAATGGTTGCACAGGTCAGCTTAAGAGTAATTTCTAATGATAGCGCTATTACTATGGCAAGCTCCATGGGACAATTGGAACTTAATGCATTTACTCCACTTATAGCAGAATGTTTACTAGAATCTTTAGAACTTCTTGATAAAAGCGTCATGATTTTTAAAGAGAAGTGTATAGACGGATTACAGATGAATAAGGATAGATGTTTAGAAAACATAGAAAATTCTTTAGTTTCTGCAACTTCTTTAGTTCACCATATAGGTTATGATAAAGCCAGCTTAATATCAAAAAAAGCCTTAGCTACTGGAAAAACTATTAGAGAAATTTTATTAGAAGAACAAATACTTCCTGTTGAAGTTATAGATAAGATATTATCTCCAGCGGAATTAATAAGAACCCATATACCTGGAAAATAATACACATAAAAAATAATAGACTCGAATATCGGTCTATTATTTTTTATCTCACTTATACTTTAATCATTATTTTATTATAGATTATATTCCTTTGGTGGGTTGCCAGAAAACTCTGCAATAACTGCTTTTGCATCTCCTAAATAGAATACTTCAATAATGGGATTTGATGCTTCTTTATATGTTCCTTTTACAATAGGATTTAGCATACACGCTTCTTTAACTGCCATATTATTTTCAAATACAGCTTTTCCATTTAATCTAATCCAAGAATATTCAGGACTTGAAACACACACCTCTATTTCTGGATTTGCTTGCATATCCTTAAAAACATCTTTAGTATTGTTTGTACAAAACCATAACTTTCCTTCTTGCTCTAAACAAAACATAAATGGACGGCATTTTGCTTTACCATCACGGCCTACAGTTGCTAAATATTGAACTGGGTTAGCTTGTAAAAATTGAACTACTTCTTTCATTTTCTTTTCTCCTCTTTTAAAAAAATTTTCATAACTTCTTTTGAAACTCATATTATTAGTTCCTTCTTCAACAAAGTGGCCACTTTCTATAGTTTTATTATAATTTGCCAAGTTATTTTTGGAAAGTAAGCACTTCAAAGTGCTATAGTTTCCTATATGATACTATTAATAGTAAATTGGAGTTTTGCCTATACAAGATTAGAAGTTTTATCTCTTTTTACTTATTAAAATTCTATTTATAATTGTTCCATATTATGAAATATGATCATATTCAAATTTATATTGAATTTCTTTATCTTTAATCCTATAATAAATTTTATGATATCTAACATAAAGTAAACGTCTATAAACGCTATAGTATATAAATAGATACTATTAGAAAGGAAGTGTGTTTGATGACTAAAGAATTGCCTGCATGTCCCGTTGAAATGACTTTGCAGCTTATCGGAAATAGATGGAAAGTATTAATAATGAGAGATTTGCTTGAAGGAACAAAACGATTTGGTGAACTTAAAAAATCTGTTGGTTCAATAACTCAAAAGGTTCTTACTCAAAACTTAAGGGATATGGAAGCGTGCGGATTACTCACTCGTAAAGTCTATGCTGAAGTCCCTCCAAGAGTTGACTATACATTAACTGAAACTGGATATAGCTTAAAGCCTATACTCGATTCAATGAATACATGGGGAACTTCTTATAAGATGAAATTTAGTGCAGATGAGGTTTACTCAACATCTGAAGTTTAATCGAATCTATTCTGTGGATTAAATTACCTACCTTTATTCTTCAACTAAGTAAATGAGATTGTTATGTAATAAGATTAAGCAGGTACTAGATTATTTAAGTCTATATAATTATATAGGCTTAAATAATCTAGTACCTGCTAAGTTTTAATTAGTAAACATTATTTTATCTCGATATGGTTCTGAACAATCCATAGATTTTAATCTATCAATTATAGAATCATCATTCCAAAAGTGCATTGGATATGCCTTATCTGTGTCAGTATTTCTCATGAAATAATCAAATCCCAGATGGAATTTATCCTCTTGTCTCGGATCTAAAACTAAAAATGCAACATCAAAATGCCTGTTCTTTATTCTCTCTATTTCATTTATATATTCCTCTGTATTTTTTGTATTATTCTCTGCTGTCTTATGATTCCAAGCCCATAAATGAAGGTCCCCCGCATGATAAATTGTTTTACCATTTACTGTGACAATGAATGCAACCCCTTCATCTGTAGAATTTAAAGTTTCTATCTTTAAATCCGCTGTTTCAAGAGTCTGATAACTGTCTATAAACTCAATCTTTTCATAAATACTATCATCAACACCATGGGTATTAAAAAATTTCCTTCCAAATTTTTTCTTAATATCTTTCGAAAGTATATATTTTACCTTCGGGTATTTTTCTAACAATTTAAATATTGATATATCAAAATGATCATGGTGATTATGGCTTGAAAATACATAAATTGTTTTCTCTTTATCAAAATCCGGAAGCTGGCCTTTATAATAATCAAATAATAAAATTACATTTTCAAGCTCTATTGAAAAACAACTATGTTCAATATATTTAACCTTCATTTTCATCATCCCTTCTTCAATTTATATTTTATAAATTATACCATAAAATATAAAGGTACAGGATTAATGACTCCTATACCCTAAAAATCTATCTTAATTTAGTTGCAACTCCATTGCTATCAAATTTATATCCGTACATTATAGTATCATGAATCATTTCGCCATTTGAATATAAGCAATAATCTTTTCCATTATATTTAATCCATCCCGTTTGCATTTCCCCATTTGAATTAAAATAATACCATTTTCCATCAATCTTTTGCCATCCTGTTTTCATAGATCCATCATTTGCATCACCAAGGTAATACCATTTATTATCCTGCAACACCCATCCTGACTTCATTGCACCATCATTTGAACGTCCCAGATAATACCAGTTGCTGCCGTTTTGTTTCCAATCATAAAGCATCCACCCTTTAGCATCAAATAAATACCATGATCCATTTATTTTTTCCCAACCATTAGTTGTATAGCTTCCGTCGCTATGCCTATACCACCATTTCCCATCTTGTAAAATCCATTCTCCTGCCTTACTAGCATTATCTAATAAAACTCCTTCAGTAAATGAATTTAGATCACATTCTTCACTTACACCATTAACATTCCCTGTTTCAGTGTACTGATGTCCTACTCTATTTGTAAAAAACGAGCCTGGAAGATTCCATGGATCATTATTATAATTAGCTTCCCAAAATGGCATATTCTTTATGGTATCTTTTATACCAGTTAAATAACTTATAAAACTTGTATAGCTATAAACTCCTAATGTCAATGAACTTAACTTATTAAACTCAGTAATAAATCTAACTACATAATCCGAAATCCCATTAAAATTAGTCTCTATATCCATCATAGGAACTAGATCCCATTGATAATCTTTTATCTTATTATAAAAATTCTGAGCTTGTGCTTCCGGAGTACTTGTCCCAACCAAAAAATGATATGCACCAACTTTCAAACCGTTATCTTTACTTCCACTGTAGAAAGTTTCCATAGTGCTATCTTGGAATGTTGCTCCTTCTGTAGCTTTTACATATACATACTTAACGCCATCTGATGCAACTTTACTAAAGTCTATGCTTCCATTATTATTTGATATATCTATTCCCTTTATATATGCCATAAAACTCTTCCTTTCACTCTTTATCTTATAAAAGAGTAACCAATAAGGTTACTCTTCAACATGTCCATTAAATTATCTTTATTCTATTGTTTTATTTTCATTATTATTAGTTGAATCAATTTTTATTTGGTCACTTATTCCTGTTGTGCTTGTGTCAATAATTATTCCAAGCATTGTTAAAATTGTTAGTACAGTATTAACAATCTCTGTATAATTGTCAGGAATTATTTTTAGTCCTAATTGTTGAGCTAATAATGCTATTGCGCTAGCCATAGCAACCCAAAAAGCTTTATTATTTAATCTTGCTTTCAAATCTATTCCAAACACTTCTGAATCCACCTCACTTTGTATAATACATAATATGAAATAGTAACATATATGGCTACTCCAAATTAACGTAAAATTTGTCACAGTTTCTTTTATAGATAAAAAAATAACACCTAAAAGATTTATATTTCTTAGGTGTTATTTTACTCACTAATTTCACATTGAATTATTAATTAATCAATTTTTTTATAAGAAATTTAAAGAACATTTTGGTGTTACAACCCATAAGTATCGGAAATAGTTTACTAATTTTAGTACTATATGTAAATTAATTAAAATATAACTTTTTCGATTGTATAATTGTTCCAATTACATGCATTTGCACGATTTGAACAATTACCTATTACTTTACCCTCTTCATTTATAAACATTTTACGTTCTGCATCTTTAGCATATTGTTTCCATATTATAAAATATAACATTCCTTCTTTATCAATTCCATATGCTCTATATATAGTCCCCTCAATTTGTCTCTCTGGAAATGCATCTTCAATTTGATATATTCTTTTGTCTTCATAAATGAATTTTCCATATTTTTTTTCTAATTTTGTTATATTGAATTTTTTTTCTAGTCCCCCACAATAAACTGTTAGTTCTTCTACATAATTCATATGTAACACATTATTTTTAATTTCATAGTTATAATGATCATTCCATTTCATGCTTGAAAATTCTTTCCGTTCGTCTTCTGTAAGTACTACAGATACGTGAACGCTATCAGTTCCTTTAAATCCAAATTTCTTTGCTTTCTCTTCTAGTTTATTAGTAATTTTTTTAAATAATTCACTCATAGTATACTCCATTCCACTTGCCTTTTAAGGTTTAGACATAACCTTTTGTTTACTATAACTAATATATAAGTTATACATTAAATATGCAATTACTTTATTTCTATTGAAACAGTAAAAGGATTGTTGCAAAACGCAACAATCCCTAAGTTTAAATAACCAAATCAAAGCAATATTCTATGCTAATTACTTAAATCTTCACCATTATTAGCAATAACTTTTTTATACCAATAGAACGAATCTTTACGATAACGATCTAAAGTCTTTAAATCGAATTCGTCTCTATCTACATAGATAAATCCATAACGTTTAACGATACCTTCATGAGTTGAAATTAAATCAATAGCAGACCATGGACAATATCCCATCATTTCTACTCCATCTGTAATAGCTAAACGAAGCTGTTCTATATGTTTTCTTAAATACTCAATACGATATGGATCATGAATTGAACCATCTTCTTCTAATTTATCATAAGCTCCTAAGCCATTTTCAGTTACGATTAATGGTAATCTGTATCTTGAATAAATTTCCCTAGCAGTAGCTCTAAAGCCTTCCGGATCAATTTCCCATCCAAATTCAGTTGTTTTTAAATTAGGATTTTTAAACCCCTTACATACACCAGGTTCATCCATAGCGCTTTGCTGATCCTTCTTACCATTTACACTGCTTTCCATATTAAAGGATTCTACTGTAGCTGTGTTGTAATAATTAAATCCAATAAAATCTGGTTTTCCAGACGCAAGGATTTCCATATCCCCTTCTTGAATTTCTGGAACAGCATCATTTTCTTCTAAAAATGACCAAACCAAATTATTATATTTTCCGTATACAGCCATATCTAAATATAACCAGTTACGTATTGCATTTAAATTTTGTGCAGCTAGATTATCTTCTGGCTTACAGCTTGCTGGATAAACTACTGATATATTAGGTGCTGGTCCAATTTTAGCATCTGGAATCATTTCATGACATAATGCCATAGCTTTTGCTTGAGCAACTAACATGTGGTGATTTTGTTGATAAAGTTCTTTTCTTATATTTGTACATCCTTCAGGTATCATTGTAGTCCCAATAACATCACCCATTAAGGTTAATACATTTTGTTCATTGATAGTTAACCAATACTTAACTCTGTCTCCGAAATTTTCATACATAACTTTTGCAAAGTTTACAAACCAATCAATTGATTCTCTCTTAGACCAGCCTCCACGTTTATCTAGTGCTGCAGGCATATCAAAATGAAACATTGTAACTAATGGAATAATGTTGTATTTTAAACATTCATCTATTAAATTATTATAATATTCTACTCCTTTTGGATTTACTTCCCCTGTTCCTTCTGGAATTAATCTAGACCATGAAATAGAGAAACGGTAAACCTTGAAGCCCATTTCAGCCATTAATGCAACGTCTTCTTTATAACGATGATATTGATCTGCACAAACATCTAATTCCGATGTTCCTTCCGGTACCTTTTTAACATCTTGACAAGATGGCCCCTTTCCATCAATTAAGTTAGCTCCTTCAACTTGATAAGCAGATGTTGAAGCTCCCCATAGGAATTCCTTTGGAAAACCTTTTAACTTTTTATGAAACATATAACACCCTCCATTGTACCTTATATTTAATTCAGTTAAGTAAATAAGTAAAATACTTAGTAAATTTTTTTTCAATCTTTAGCCTTAATATACCATAATAAATTCTGCATTTGTATTATTTATATTATTTAGTGACACATACTTATTATTA
This sequence comes from Clostridium chromiireducens, assembly GCF_002029255.1. Lineage (GTDB taxonomy): Bacteria > Bacillota > Clostridia > Clostridiales > Clostridiaceae > Clostridium > Clostridium chromiireducens. Next base: position 26,293 of record NZ_MZGT01000053.1, on the reverse strand, counting down.
GGTATTTGTTTTTTTACAATACACCTTGTTTTTTATTATAGATAACCAAAATATAGCTTATTTCACTCACCACAATTTTGTGGTGAGTGCCTTGAACATTTATCAACCCAATATAGTGTGAAATATTTTATAATTGTATATAAAATATCGCAAACACATAGTGAATAATGTAGTCTACCATATTTCCACTATATAGGTATCTTAAGATTGGTGATTATCATGCTATAAAAATGCTATTTCATGGTACTTTAGGGTTATAAAAAAGGCTACCATTGGTAATTGATTTAATTGCCTAAACGAATTATGATATATAGAAGCAACGATGCATGAGGAATTTCTTCATGCATTTTTTTATTGAATTTTGGGAGGTAGTTTTATGAAAAAAATGAGAGGTGAATTAATTTTATTGCTTTCTGCTATGTTATGGGGAACCTGCTTTGTATTTCAGAAAATGGGTATGGACTATATTGGACCATACACCTTAGGAACATTTCGTTTCCTAATTGGAGCATTGGCGCTAATCCCAGTTATGTTTATTTTCACTCATATAAACAATAAGAAAGATCCGCATACACAAAAAGTGCACCTAGAATTCATGGATAAGCAGCTTTTTATTGGTGGAATATTGTGTGGCACTGCTCTATTTGCTGCTGCCTCACTTCAACAGATTGGTCTTAAATATACAACCGCAGGAAAAGCAGGATTTATAACCTCCCTAGAAATTGTATTAGTCGCTGCCATAATAATTTTTGTAAGCAGAAAAGTGCAAATTAATATAATTATTGGTGTGTTTTTAGCAGTAATTGGAATGTATCTGCTTTGCATGGTGGACGGATTTTACTTGGGGAAGGGTGATTTATATGAACTAGCAGGTGTTTTTTTCTGGGCTATGCAGATACTTGCTATAGATAAATACTCTAAAAATGTGGATGGAATCAAACTTTCCTTTGTCCAGTTTATAACAACTGGAATTTTATCTTGTGTATTTATGTTTCTTTTCGAAACTCCTCATCTGGATGATTTAAAAAATGGTACAATTCCAATTTTATATACTGCTATTATTGAAGTTGCAGTAGCATATACACTTCAAATAATTGGCCAAAAGTATACACCTCCAATCTCTGCTGCAATTATATTGAGCTTAGAATCTGTATTTTCAGTAATCAGTGGAGCGGTTATGCTTGGTGAAAAAATGTCCTTTAGGGAAGTTACTGGATGCATATTCATGTTTGCAGCTATAATAGTTTCTCAACTGCCAGATCGAAGTGCAAAATTAGATAATTAGTAAGATGAAACTTTATTATAGGGTTCCGCAATGATAATCGAACTTATGTGTATACTCACCGAAATTGAATACATGTTTATTCCATAGGGCTATGAAAATAAGCTGAAAGGTTCTAAATGGCTGGTTGCACCATTTCTGCATGCTCCCAATTTCATTGTGACAAGCAGTACATGGAACAACCAGCCATTAAGAACCTAACCAGCCTATTTTCAAATGCCTATTTCACAAACATGTATTCAATTTCTAGGTTGAGCATACTTTAAGTTCTTAGCGAGGAACCCTATATAGATATCCAAATCAAGCATTTGACTTATGCGATAAACATATTTACAAATTTGCTAGAACTTTAAGTTGATATCTTCACTAGAAATTATAAACATTTTTGTGGAGAAAACATTTGAAAATGAGCTGTTAAAGGTACTTAGTTGTAGGTTGTTCCGCTTTAGCTTGTCAAACTGAAAGTTGGAGCATGCTAAAGTGGATACAACCTGCAACTTAGAACCTTCAGCGATATTTTCATAGTTTTTCGGAATAAAAATGTTTATAATTTCGGTAAGTTATCTCATAAGTCTAAGTTTTAGTTTGTTTATCTATAAAAATTGTATTTTTAGCACTAGTGCCTTTCATTCTATTTTAGTATATTTTTCTTTTCTTCTCGTCCTCTATTCCAGACATTCTATAAAAATATGTGTTAACTTGATCTCTCCAATCTCTAGCGCTATTTAATTGTATATTAAGTCGTTCAAGTACGTGTTCATATACTTTTTCATCAATAATGCCTTTCAACCCCTTCCATTTATTAGCAAATACTTCTACTGCTTCGAACCCTTCAAAATGTGTATCATAGATATGCTGAATTACTGTTTTTCCAGATTTCAATACATGAGTATAAGGCACATGATGGAAAAATAATAGCAATTCATCCGAACACGCCTCTAAGTCATTATATTGACTCTTAAGTGGTTCATTATATTGTCCTGCATAACCTGTCCCACTTTCTAAAGTACGATCAATTCCAATCCCTCTGCAGTCTGCTCTATGATAGGTTCCCCAAGGTGAAAATTCATATCCATCAACATCTGGTCCATAATGATGCCCTGCTGCTACCATCCAGCCTATGCCAAGTGGTGATGTATACTTTTCATAAGCATCCCAAGAATTCATTAATATATCTTTCACGTTTTTCACAACTATTGGATTATGGCCAAAAGTAAGGCTGATCCATTCTTCTACAATCTCTTCACTACTAATATCGCTATTCCAAGCAAGACGTCCATATCCATAAAGATTAGCTTGAGCTAAAAAATGGCCTGTCCAATTTTCATCGTTTCCTACATTAACTATTGCTGCAATTCCATCAATTCTATTAGCTACACTGCTTTCATTTGTCTTGCCATGATTTGCATACGTTGGAGTGCTCAATATCTCTTTCCACCAAGGAATTAAAAAGCATACATGTTTTTGTTGACCTGTATATTCTTGAGTTATTTGAAATTCCATTAATTTATTTGTTTTGTCCATTACTCCAAATAGTGGTGATATTGGTTCTCTAACTTGGAAGTCCATTGGACCGTTTTTAATTTGAAGGTATACATTATCTAAAAATTGTCCATCTAATGGCGTAAAGCAATCATATGCAGCCTTAGCTCTATCTATTGAGTGATCTCGCCAATCTTGTTTGCAGTTATATACAAAACATCTCCATATTAATCTTCCTCCATATGGTGAAAGTGCACTTGCAAGCATATTTGCTCCATCTGCATGATTACGTCCATAAGTGAAGGGACCTGGTCTTCCTTCCGAATCTGCTTTTACCATAAATCCACCTAGATTTGGAATTACACTATATACATACTCTGTTTTTCTCTTCCACCATTCTATAACATCATTATCTAATGGATCTGAAGTTTGTAGATCTCCAAGGGTAATTGGCGCTGCAAAATTAATACTTAGGTAAGTTTTAATACCCCATCTATCAAATATTTCGCTAATAGTTTTTACAATATTAATTTTATTGTCTATTAAGTAAGTTTCTGCTGCATGAACATTAGTATTATTTATAATAGCTCCATTAATTCCAACAGAAGAAAGCATTCTTGCATAATCATTAATCCTATCTAAATCAGATGCTACCTTATAATCGTCATTAAAAGCTTTTCTTAGTGCATTATTAGTTGCTGTTATGCCGCCTATTACATCCATAACATCTTTCATAATATCTTTGTTTCGGCAGCTTTCAAATAGTACAGAAGCACCTGCAAAGCCACGCTCAATAGTTCCATCCATGTTATCCCAATGATTTATGATCCTTATAGCTTTCTTTGGATTATCTATAATTTGTATGCCTTCAAGCTGCTTATTTTGTTCAAACAAACGTAATAATGCAAATACTCCATAAAGAATACCAATATCGCTATTAGCTAAAACACTTATACATTTTTCTTTCTCACTAATAATCTCATGTTTTATCTTATATCCGTCATTAATTAAGGCGTCATCTTGTACTTTCTCTAATTTTATGTACTCAATACCCTTAACATCTTTTTCATTTTCATAAATTGCTTGAGATTTATTATTGCTGATTTGTTCAAATGCTCTCCTAATTTCAGATAAAGCAGAATCTATAATTTCACTTTTATACAAAACCAAAATATTTTCAAGATATTTTTTATATTTGCTATTTTCACTCTTACTGTGACTTAACCATCCTAAATATAATTTACTTTTCTTATTTATCATAACAATATCAACTCTTCTTTCTTAATATAAATTACATTGGTTATATTTCAACTTATTTCTTAAAGTTACTCTTACTGAACCCTTGGCCTCTACCATTTCCTCAAAATATGTTTCTACTAATTTTCCTAAACCAACTTCATATAAATTCACTCCAAAAATCTTCTCATTTGAAAGAATCGGTTTTAATTTCTCATGAAATGGTCCCTTTTGTCCAAGCCTAATTCCATCAAGATGTTCTCTTAAAGTCGCTAGCATTGGATCAGGGCTAATTTCAAATTTATTTCCATTGTCATCAACACCTAGTAAATATCTACACCAGCCTGCAATTACTAAAGGAATAAACTTCAATTCACTTACCTCTAGTTTCGGATTATTTATATATGCCTTAATTGTTTCTCCGAAACGTATAGGCATCTTTTGTGAAGTATCTGTAGCAATTCTTTGCGGTGTATCCGGCATAAAAGGATTTGGTATTCTCTTAGTTAAAACTTCATCTAAAAAAGCTTTTGGACTTATAATTTTAGGGTCAACAACTACTGGAAGTCCTTCTAAATATCCAACCTTTTCTACTAGTGCTTTTAATTCTGGTGCTTCCATTTCTTTATAAATCTTAGTATAAGATAATAAACATCCAAATACAGCTAATGCAGTATGTAGTGGATTTAAACACGTACAAACCTTCATCTTTTCCACTCTGTCTACTGTATTTCTATCAGTAAACTTAACTCCAGCCTCTTCAAGACATGGCCTTCCATTTGGAAAAGTATCTTCAATTACTAAATATTCAGCTTCTTCTGCATTTGTAAAGGAAGCTACATAAGTATTTTTAGAAGTTACTATAGGCTCTGCATCTAAAAAGCCACTGTCTATAAGCATATTTTTTACACCATCATCTGGTCTTGGTGTAATTTTATCGATCATGGACCAAGGAAATGATACGCAGCTTGGATCATTAATATAATCTAAAAAACCGTCTTCTGCTTTTCCATTATCAGTCCATTTTTCTGCAAAAGTACTAACTGCATTGTATAATTTTGTACCGTTATGAGAGCAGTTATCCATACTTACTAACGCAATTGGACTCTTTCCGTTAAGATATCTTTCATAACATAAAGCAGTCATCTTACCAATATAACTCTTAGGCTTGCTTGGACCGTTATTAAAATCTTCAACTACTTCCGAAATAAAATTTTCATCTTTGTCAACAAGACTGTATCCCTTTTCTGTTATAGTAAAACTCACCATCTGTAAGGAAGGATTTCTAAAAATTTCTTTTAATCTCTCGAAGTCATTTACATTATCACTATTAACAGTAAGAGATTCGACAATACTTCCAATAACTGTTTTTTCAATGTTTCCATCAGCCTTTAAAATTACCATTAAACTTAAGTCATCATGCTTTTTGTTTATTTTTTCTATGATTTCATAATCATATCCCTCAGCCACAATGATTCCTTTGTCTGTTTTCCCTTCATTCAAAAGATTTTGCTGCAATGCTGCTGGAAATGATCTGAAAATATTCCCGGCTCCAAAATGAATCCAAGTAGGATTTTCTTTTGTATTATTTATAACTGTCCTTCTATCAAATTTAGGGAGATTAAATCCGTTCTTCTCCCAATCTTCTTTATTTTTAATTCCGCTACTGTTTAACTCCAACATTTATTTCACCCACCTATCTTACTAGTTATAAATACTTAATTATATTAATAACCGAAATAACAGTATAGCTGTCCTTTCGGTTATCTCCACATCCTCAAGTATTTATTTTAATGGAATTGACTTCTGTAAACTTTCTAAAATTCCATTTAAATATGTCACTCCAAGTGCTCTATCATAAAGTCCATATCCTGGCATAGCTACTTCTCCCCAAATTGCACGTCCATGATCTGGTCTTACAATTCCTTTAAACCCTATTTCATATAAGGCTTTCATAATTTCATACATATCTAAAGATCCATCAGAGGATAGATGTGCAGCTTCATCAAATTTTCCTGGAGCATAGTGTTTAATATTTCTAACATGAGCAAAATGAATTTTTCCCTTTAATGCTCTTATAATATCTGGAATGTCATTATTCATATTTGAGCCTAAAGATCCCGTACATAACGTAACTCCATTACATGGACTATCTACCATAGTTACTAGTCTCAATAGATTCTCTTTACATGTCATGATTCTTGGTAATCCAAATACTGGCCATGCTGGATCATCTGGATGTATTGCCATCTTTATATTGTACTTCTCACAGGTTGGCATGATTGCTTCTAAGAAATATTTTAAATTACTAAATAATTTCTCATTATCTACATCCTTATACATTTCAAATAATTCTTTAATTCTAGCCATACGTTCAGGCTCCCAGCCTGGAAGCATAAAGCCATTAGATTTTGAATCCATTGAAGATAATAAATTCTCAGGATTAATTTTATCAACAAGTTCTTGGTCATAAGATAACACTGTTGAACCGTCAGGTCTTACTTTAGCAAGGTCAGATCTAGTCCAATCAAATACTGGCATAAAGTTATAACAAACAACATCAATACCTTCTTGCCCTAATCTCTCTAAAGTAGTAATATAATTAGCTATATATTTATCTCTATCTGGTGTGCCTACTTTAATCGAATCATGTATATTAACACTTTCTATACCTGCTACTCTAAGACCAGCCGCCTCTACTTCAGCTTTCATGGCTTTAATTCTCTCATGAGGCCAAACCTCTCCTGGCATTGTATCGTATAAAGTTGTTACAACACCTGTAACTCCAGGAATTTGTCTAATTTGTTCCAGTGTTACTGAATCCGCTTCTTTTCCAAACCATCTTAATGTCATTTCCATATATTTCTCACCTTTTCTTTGTTTATTTTTGTATGTTAAATCCAAGATTAAACATCTCTATTACTTCTTATTTATTCTCAAATCTCAATTTATTAAATATCCTGTTAACCGAAATAATTCAATCGTTTAGTAATTTAATTAATTAGAACTTATATGCATTATAAACTCTTTCTATTCGAAACATTTATCCCAATAACATCCTGCAAGACCATCTATAATGGATCCACTTGCCCATGGCATTAGGCAAAACCACGTACTAGCAGGTGAGCCGTCACTATATTTTTCTGATACTAGCCCTTCACAATGACAAAATCTCTCAGACATCCAACCTTTTTTTCCATAATCATATTCTCTATCATATGTGTTATAGGTCTGACATCCCCAGCCTATTACATCCATCATACGATTTCTTACATATTTATCTTCACTATTCTCCACAAAATACAGCAATTCGTCTACAAGATTACTTGACATTGGATGAATATGAGGATTAGCAATGGATGTCACACTTCCTCCACAGCTGGACCATCCAATTCTACTAAGTGGATCTATTTTGACAGGAGAATTATAGCAGAACTTAAAAGAAAACTCATAACATATTGCATCTCGCATGTGTTCTAAATATTGATTTTCCCCAGTTAATGTATGTAGGAATTTAACTGCTTTTATGTATGCTAAAATCCCCTCAGAATCAGTAGCCTTATCTGTATCGAGCGGTGCTCCATAACATTCCATACGCTTAATGTATTCCTCATAATAATGCTTTTCACTTTTCTTTAAGCTCTCTATATGTGATTTGTCTCCTGTAAGATAGCAATAATATCCTAAGGCTGCCATACACCATGTGCCGCTAAACGAATCGTATTCAATACCTGCTCCAGTTTTCTCTGATAAAATAAAAGGATATTCTTCATCAGTATTTTTTGTCTTTTCGACTTTCATAAGAACTTCTTTTACAAATGCCGTCCAATCCTCATGAAGGCAGTTTTTAAGTCTCTTTTCATAATCATAAGCCTTAAGAATATAAAATAGTGACTGTCCTATTAAGTATGAACTATGTCCTGGTGTATGCATACCATCGAACCACCATCCATTAACTGACCATTTTCCATCACTATAAGCCTCATAAGGAAGCCCATTAGCAGGGTTTAGGGAGTTTTTTATAATATTTTCTATGCAGGATAGTGCCTGCTGACGCATACACTCATCCTCAAGCCGCAAAGCTGCCATTAACATAGGTGTTGCTACTGATAATCCATTAGTCCAAGTAATCGATATAATTTTGTTATATCTGTATCCTCCAGTATCCTTATCTTCAAAAACCTGACCAGAATAACTTAACTCTTCTGGAAGCCATGCATCTTGATAAACAGCACGGGCCAAATCAGCAACTGTCGTTCTTATATCGCTGGCATTTCTTGGATTCTGATGATAATGATAATATACTTCTTCAATCACAGCATTAACATCCAGCATTGTTTTAGAGTCAAATTCGTATAAATCCAATGTGAATTCAACAGTCTCCCCAGGCTCCAATTCAAAACAATTCTCACCTAGTGGTGCTCTTTCTCTAACATCATGTGATTTTATAAATAGCCATGGTGCATTTTCATAACCCAATGTATAGCCTACAGTTCCTTTAGATAGTGAACATGTATATCCTGCATATTGATAAAATTCACCTTCAACTTCAGGTTTCCATTGCTGTTTTATTCCACTTTTACTTATGAAATATGGGCTCGCACTAAATCCGTATATTTTATCACTGTCATATACCAAGGCTACTGGATGGGATAACCTGTCGCCTCTTACCATCCACCAAGGTGAGGATGGGCGCTTCGTCTCCTCTCTAAGTCTTGGAAACTCATTAGGAACATTCTGTGGACACTCACCACGATTTCTACTATACATAAATGCTGGCATGAAATAGCGTGGATTTACTTTATTGAATGGCAATTCAACATGAATAACTCCATACCACTTTGCATTATTTTCGTTATTAATCAATACTTTTGCATGAAATGGGTTCTTTATACTCCCATTTCCGCCTAATATCTCTACAGAAGCATTTAATCCCTGTTCATGCAATGTTAGATAATCAGTATTCTCTTGTTCCTTACTTCTTGCCGTCATGATAAATTCCATAATAACTTATCCCTTCATGCCTGTTGTAGCAATTCCTTCTACAAAATGTTTCTGAGCAAAGAAGAATATTAGTATACAAGGTAATATACTTACTAGTGCCATAGCCATTATCTGATTCCAGTTAACTGAAGCTGATGCATCAAGAGATACCCTAAGTGCTAAAGGCAACGTTAACTTGTTAACACTATTAATATAAACTAAGGAATTGAAGAAATCATTCCATGTCCACATAAATTGAAATATTCCTGCTGAAAATAATGCTGGTTTACTTAGAGGCAGCATAATCCTTAAAAAAATTGTAAAGGAATTACAGCCATCAATTGTTGCCGCTTCATCCAATTCTCTCGGAACACCTCTAAAAAACTGAACTAACATAAAGATAAAAAATGGATATCCGGCAAAAATCGCAGGTACAATAAATGGATTATAACTATCAATCCAGCCTAAATCCCTAAATAGCATATATTTAGGAATGATAACAACCGCATTTGGTAGCATCAGTGTAGATATCATCAGAGCAAATAATATCTTTTTAAATGGAAACTTAAATCTTGCAAAACCGTAAGCTACCACAGCACTTGAAATTACCGTAAATAATACAGTTGGTATAACAAGTTTTATTGTATTAAGGAAAAATGTACTATATCCATATTGTCCACTTCCCTTCCATCCTTGTATATATGAATCCCATGTAAATGCTTTAGGAAGTAATGATGCCGAACCAAATAATTCATCATTACTTTTAAATGAAGCAAAGAAAAGCCATACAACTGGATAAATCATGATTATTCCGACTACTACTAAAATTACATATCTTAGAATTGTGCTTCTTGACTTTTTATTCATTAAAACTCTCCTCCATCATCGTAATAAACCCATTTCTTTGAAGATTTAAATATTATAAGTGTGAAAACTAATATTATTAAAAATAGAATCCAAGATAAGGCAGATGCATATCCCATTTTAAAATATCTGAAAGCTTCTAAATACAACTTCATTCCATATAAATAAGTTGATTGCATAGGACCTCCACCTGTTATTACAAAAGCGGATGTGAACTCTTGGAAAGCTCCAACTAATTGCATAATAACGTTAAAAAATACTATTGGTGTTAACATTGGTATAGTAATTGTAAAGAACATTCTAATTTTTGATGCTCCATCCATTATTCCAGCTTCGTATAGTTCTGCAGGTATCTGCTTTAAGCCCGCAAGAAACAACACCATAGATGAACCAAACTGCCAAACAGTAAGTATATCTATTGTGAATAACGCTAAACTAGGACTACCAATCCAATCAAGAGGTGGTATTGAGAATATAGATAAAATCTGATTTATTGTACCTTCTTTCATGAACAAGAAACGCCATAATACAGATACTGCTACACTTCCTCCAAGTATGGATGGAATATAATATATAGTCCTAAAAGCATTTATAAATTTTAATTTTGAGTTTAATATCATTGCAATCAGTAATGCAAACGCTAATTTTGCAGGAACTGATGTAAATACATATACAATTGTTACACTTAAGGATTTCCAAAACTCTGGATCCACTGTAAATATACGTATATAATTATCTAAACCAACAAATTTAGGGTTTCCACCTAAACTTAAATTAGTAAATGAATAATAAAATGATGAAACTAAAGGATATAGCTGAAAACCAAGAAAACCTAATAGCCATGGGGATATGTATAATAATCCCGTGTATTTTTTCAATGTCTTACTTCTTTTATGGTGAAGACCACTTTTTAATTCTATTGCTGTATTTTGTTCCACGTAAAAACCTCCTACCTTTACTTTATATTAATCTCTTACAATGCTAATTATTTATGAATAGATGAGCTCCAGCACAATATATTAATCTTTCATTAGAAACAACCAATAATAAATGAGGTTAATCTCTATGCTGAAGCTTCTAATCACAACATTGCCATGTATTTAAATTAAACTAGTTTGCAGCACTCTTTAATTCTTTTAGCTTACTTTCATAAAGTTTAATCATGTCATCTGCTGCTTGGTCAGGTGTAAACTTCTTATATGCAACATTTTCAATTTCAGTTAATAAAATATTTCTTAATTCTGAATTACTAGATACCCCATTGTATATTAACCCTGGATTTTTTGTTGCTGCCTCAACAGCTTTTACTGCTAATGGATTTACTTTATTCGCATCCAATGCAGCTTTTCTTGAAGCTTCTACAGGAGGAATAGATCTAACATCCCCTAATACTTTAGCTGCTTCCTTATCGTTGAAGAAAAAGTTCATGAATTTTGCTGCTTCTTTTGCGTTAGGAGATTTTTTATTAATACAAAGTAAAGTCGCAGGTCTTACTACTATCCCTGAACTTTTCGCATCTTTAGGTACTGGATATAATGTAACATCCGCACTATCTCCTAAAGTACCACTAAGTACTCCTATACCAGCTGCCCAACTAATAGCACTACCAAATTGCTTATTTATCCATGCAGTATTTTGCTCTGGTTTAGATTTAAATGTAAAACTTTGCTCTGCTGGTTGTACAATTCCTTCATCAAATAACTTTCTTTCAAGTTCAAAGGCTTGAGTAAGTGTAGCTTTATCAAATCCCATTGTATAATCATCTTTTACCCATTGCTGACCTGTTTTTTGAATAACATATGGCATAATAATAAAATCTAAAAAGTTATTTTGTTCTGCATTTAATAAATAATTGCTACTATTTTGTGCATGAACTTTCTTTCCTTCTTCAATTAATTTGTCCCAATCTAAATCTTTAGTTATATCAGCATTTGCAGCCTTTAAAATATCCTTATTGTAAACTACAGTTAATGCATTTAATCCCATTGGTAATCCTTGAATTTTTCCATTAAGTGTACAATAACCATCTAAGAATTTTTTATCAAACCCGCTCATATCAACTATGTCTTTAAACTCATTTAAATCGTAAAACATTTCTCCTTGTTTGGCATAATCATAAATCCATGGGTTGTCCAATTGAATAAGATCTGGTGCAGTACCACCGCCTAACTGAGTTGATAACTTATCTTGATATCCATCAACCCCACCATATTCTGCCTCTATCTTTACATTTGGATTTTGTTTCATATACAAATCTATTGCTTCTAAAGTTGCCTTATGACGTACATCACTTCCCCACCAAGAAAATCTTAGAGTTACTTGATCTCCTTTACTGCTATCTTTGGCAGTTTCTTTTGAAGCATTTCCACAACCTACAAATACAGATGTAGCTATTGAAATAGCACATAATATACTAATGATTTTTTTTCTGTTTTTCATAAATTTCCTCCTAATTTATATAGTGCTATACACACTAATAATTTCACTATTGCTGCAGCTTTAATGTTATTCTATCATACGTGTAATTCTTTACATAAGTGACCTATTATTATAAATGGTATCTTTATAACAGAACTTCTTTACAATTAAATTAAAAAGGTATCTTTATCTCATAAAAAGCATCTTTCTTTTATGATTAGAGTCACTTTCTTATAATTATAATTTCTATCTATTCAATACGCTTAAATTTCGTAGACAATCTTTGAATTCAGTAATAAAAGAAATCAACTTATTAAGCTTAACATTAAAATACCCCCTTTTATAGAGACAGTTTTATTAATTAAACTATCTGCTATATAAGGGAGCATATAAATCTAAAATTTCCGTGAGATTCATGGTGGATACTACATAGCTCTTAAATTTCCACCAAGATATGTATAAGACTTCTTAAAGCAAGCTATATTTTTATGTAGTTTGGATTTTTACAATTTAAATTTTTCTACCATGTTAATTAATTTTTGTGCGAGTTCTGCTTGGCTTTGTGCTGATTTAGCAACATCATTAACAGCAAGAGTAACCTCATTAACACTATTTGATATATCTTCTGAACTTGCAGCTGATTCTTCTGCAGTTTCTGATACATTTTGAACAGCATATGATATATGTTCAACTAATTCATTCATTTGATTAGATGACTTGGAAATTTCAACTATGATATCATTTACAAGATTTGCATCTTCCTCATACTGAATACCTGTTTTATTAAGAAATTCATAATTTGATTTCACATTATTATCAATGAAGTTAAGTACATCTTGGCCACTTTTTGATAATTTTGTTACTGCTACTTGCACTTGATTTACCATAGCATGAATATTCATTACTGCTTCTGAAGATTGCTCTGCTAGTTTTCTTACTTCATCAGCAACTACTGCAAAACCTTTCCCATGTTCCCCAGCTCTAGCAGCTTCAATTGCTGCATTTAATGCTAACAGATTAGTTTGCTCTGCAATACTTCCAATAGAATCTGCCATCATTTTAACTTCATTTACTACTTTTGCTTCTTCGATGGCATTTAAAATTTGTGAGCGATTTTCCATATATATTACATTACTTTCCTTTATCTCATTTATTGCCTTATCTTTTATGTAAAATGCACGTTTTTTAATATCATTTACTGTGGCACTTGCATCGCTGGCTCTATTGGCAAGTCCACTGGTGTTTGAAGTAATTTCTTCTGTGGATGCACTTACTTCTTCTGCTGTTGAACTTAAATCCTGTACTCCTCTTGATATTTGTTCGGTTGATTCATTTACTGATTCCATTTTAGATGAGACCTCTTCAACTGTAGCTGATAATTCTTCACTTGTTGCGCTCATATCACTTGCACTATTCATTATTTCACTTATTAGATTTTTTATATTATTATTAGCATTATTTAATGCTTTAGAAAGATTTCCGAACTCATCTTTAGAATTAATTCTTATTGATTGGGTTAAATCGCCACTACCAATTGCTTCTGCAAAATTTAAAACTTTTTTTATCTGTCTAGATATCCATATTGCTATCAAAGTTCCTAACATAATTGCTATAATTAGGTTTAAAGCGCCTATTGTAATTACCTTATGTATGGAACCCTGGTAAGTTAAATTATTTTCTTTATATAGATTATCAGCTTGATCTGTATTAATTCTAATTAAATTACCTAAGTGATTATATAAAGCTGTCTTTACCGGCCCTAAATTAAGATATTGATCATCAGCTTCATTATAATTATTTTCATCTGCATATTTGATAATTTGCTCACATGCATTTTTATAAAGTTTTATATCATCTTTTAATAAAGCCAACGCTTCTTTTTCTTCATCAGATAATATTGTTTTTTCATAGTTTTCTATTATTTCTGCATTTTCTTCATACAATCTATTAACTTCCTTTTTGGTTGTTTCATTTTGATTATTTATATTTCGCTGAGCATCAATTTTTAAAATATCAAAACGAATATCCGCTATATTCTGCCTAATAGTTGTTAACTGTTTTACTGACTCAAGATTATAATTATGCATTTTATCCGCATTAGATTTAATTTCTCTCATATTTATTATTCCAATACTTCCTACTAAAACAATAAATAATGATACTAACACAAATGTAAATATTAATTTTTGTATGGTTTTTAGATTTGTAAACCACTTCACAAAATATCCCTCCATATTCTTTCTTGTATTATTTTGCTCAATAGAGTTGTCCAGATTAAGTCAAAATTTTTCCAGACAACTTATAAGTTTGTAGTATTACAATTTATCTTCTCTAAAAACAATAGAAACATAATCCGGGCTAACAAAAGGTTCTCCACCTTCAGAATACATAAAGGCCTTATAAGGATATGCTTCATTGAAATATGGTTCACTTTTCGAAATATCAATATTAGTGACACAATTAATCAATTTAATTAATAGCTCTCTACTATAAGGTTCACTAGAATGAGAAGTAAGAATAGTATTGACTTCAAACTCATTTAGCTTTTTGAGACTATTAATATATTCACTTATTTTTTTGCTTTCTTCTAGAAACATCCATACATGCTGCAATACTGAATCTCCAGAAAGCAACAGTTTATTTTTTCTTTCAATTAATGAAATACACCCGGCAGTATGCCCCTTGCAATAAATTACTTCAAGTTCATATCCTCCTAAGTCAAATACTTTCCCTTCGTCTATAGGAATAAAATTAATATTATATTCTCTATTTACATAGTCTTCTTCCTTAAAATCTTTTGGAAGTCCTATATTTTTTTTATAATTATCCGCAGTCCACTTTCTCTTACCTGATAAAAGAATCTGCTTTGCTAATGATATATCAGCCCCATGAATATAGACTTCATCAAATTGATAATTCCCACCCATATGATCGAGGTGACCATGGCTATTAACAACAATAATAGGTAGATCTGTTATAGATTTAACTACTTGCTTCAGATCTCCAATACCATAACCTGTATCAAATAATAATGCCTTTTTACTTCCTACAATTAATGAACAACATATCTTATTTGGATCACTTATATGATATACTCCATTCATTACCTTTTTAATATTGTAATATTGATTATGCATACTAAACACTCCTATATTTAACGTTACTTATCCAAACTAAGGTAATTCAAAGCTTTGCTTACTATTACAATGCTTCCAAAACTATATTTTTATTTGGACAAATTTAATGCTATTCTAACACGACTGTAATTATTTACATAAGATATCTATTATTATAAATGGTATCTTTAAAACAGAACTTCCTCATATATTAATTAAAAAAGGTATCTTTTTCTTATAAAGAGCGTCATTATCTTATTATTAGAGTCACTTTCTCATGATTTTATATACGCTTGTTGTTTTATATATGCAATTTTACTTTCATATGGTAAAATCTTTATGAATACGTAATCATATAGTATAAAGTATGCTAAATAATATGTAATTTCTTTGAAAACGCCTTGAATTTACAACGATTATTAGCAGAAAATTTAATTTTATGACTCTTTGAGGATACGTTAATAGGGGGAAGCTATAATGTACAAACTACTTGTAGTAGATGACGAAAATGAATCAAGAAATTTATTATGTAGATATTTTCCATGGGGAGATTTAGGGTTTGAAATTGTTGAACAATTAGAAAATGGAAAGCTTGCATTAGAATATGTTCTAAATAATGAGGTTGATGTAATGCTTTGTGATATAAAAATGCCATTTTTAGATGGCATTGAACTTGCAAAAGAAATATTCAATCGTAAGCTTAAAATAAAAATTATATTTCTAAGCGCCTACAAAGACTTTGAATATGCTCGTAAAGCTATAGCTTATGGGGTTAGCGAGTATATTGTAAAACCTTCAAAATATAATGAAATTCATGAAGTGTTTTCTTCTTTAAAAAAAGCATTAGATAATGAACTCTTGCCTAATGAAAATAGCATTTTGGATATGGAAGAAAACGATTTTAAGGATTTATCAAGTTATGACTCTAAAATAATCTCATTTATTAAAGATTATGTAAGGGAAAACTATAAAGATGCTAGACTTGAAGATATAGCTGAATCAGTTCACATGAATCCGAACTATTTGAGTCAATTTTTCAAACAAAAAACTGGAGAACGTTTTTCTAACTACTTAATAAAAGTAAAAATGAATCGTGCTGCTGATCTCTTAAATAATATAAGATATAAAACCTATGAAGTTAGTGAAATGGTTGGCTATAGTAATACAAAAAATTTTACTAGAACTTTTAAAAGCTATTATGGAAAAAGTCCCAAGGAATATAGAAATCAAAAGGATACTATTAATCCTCAGCCTTTTGAAAGGTGATGAATTATTTTGAAAAATAACTTTTTTACAAAGAATTTAATTATATTTTTGATTCCTCTACTAATACCTACATTAGTATTGGGATCTTTATCCATAATTATTACTCAAAGATATATTAAGGATCAAATAACTCAAAATAATATAAATCTCTTAAATCAAACAAAGACAAATATTGATTTAATTTTTAATGAAATAGATACTCTTAATATTCAATTCGATGGTACAGCTAATATGGCTTACACTTTAAAAAGGGTTTTAAAAAAAGATACACTATATTCATCAGATATAGCAAATGTAGATACGACTTGCTTTTTTCTGAATTCCTTTGCTAACTCAAAGCCTTATATTTATTCTATACATATTTATTACGAAAATGAAAATGGTAGATTTTGCACAACCAATAATGGTATAACAAATTTAAATAATTTCTTTGACACCTCTTGGTATGATAACTATCTGCATCATCCTTCAGAAGAAAAATTGTGGATAGAAACAAGAAACGTAAAGCAATATGATTTTGAAGAAAAAGAAACGAAACTCATAACAGTTTATAAAAGGATGGCTCTTAATAATGGCGTAATAGTTTTAAACATTAAAGCTGATTACATACAAAATTTACTAAACAAATCAGTTTCTGACCCTAAACAAAAGATATTTATATTAGATAAAGATAATAGCGAAATTGTTAGTAGCCAAGCTCCTGGAAATAAAATTGATTTTGATATTAAAGAACTTATAAATTTAAACACTAATACAATATACTCTCCATCAGAGAATAAATTTTTATGTAAATCAATTATTCATTCTGATAGATTTTCTTGGAACTATATATCTGTAATTCCTGAAGGTATACTATACTATGTTTCTATAAGTTTACTTAAATATACAATTGTATTATTGTTATTTTCATTTATTTTAGGGCTAATTTTAACCTTCTATCTCACTAAGAAAAACTACAAACAGATTTCAAATATTATAACTATAATTGATTCGGCTAAGAATAATCAACCTCTACCTGTGATAGATAGCAATGTAAAAAATGAATTTAGTTATATTATAGAAAATTTAGTTACCACCTTTATTGAACAACACTATTTAAAAGTACAGTTATCTGAAAGAAAATATAAACTAGAAAATATGGAGCTTATTGCGCTGCAGTCTCAAATCAACCCTCATTTTTTGTATAACACCTTACATACAATCTATTGGGAAGTGATAAAGGCAACTGGTAGTAATAGTAAGCCAATTAAGATGATAGAAAATTTATCTAATATATTGGATTATTCTTTAACGACACCTTGTAATAGAGTTTCTATTGGAGAGGAAATTAGGTATACTAAAACCTATCTTGAAATTCAAATGATAAGATATGGAGATAAGTTTGATGTACTATGGGCATATACAGAAAATGTGGAACCTATCAACACAATTAAGTTATTAATCCAGCCCTTAGTTGAAAATTGTATATATCATGGCATTAAAAATAAAGACGGAAAAGGCAAAATTAAAATTAAACTATCACAAAAAGATGGCTTCCTAATCCTAACAATTATTGATAATGGTATTGGAATTGATAAAGAAAATCTTGATGCTATAAAGAATAAGCTGGATTTTGACGGCGAGCACTCAAATCATATTGGTTTGTTTAATACAAGTAAACGCCTTAAGTTGACCTATGGAGATAATTATGGTATCCATATAAATAGTAAGCTAGGACTTGGGACTGTAATTTATATTAGAATACCTATATCCTATAGCTAAAAATCAATTAATTTTTTTCTCTTAAAATATTTAAATATTTTCATTCTCATTGGATTTTCAGAGAAAATAAAAAAAGATATTACTTCACATATTGAGTAATATCTTTTTAATTATTAAAACAAAGCTAATCCTACTCCAAATATTAAAGCTCCCACTATTAAGGTAGTTACACAATATCCCATAATATCACGAACTTTAAGACCGGCTATAGCTAAAGCCGGTAGTGCCCAAAATGGTTGTGCCATATTCATCCAAGCTTCACCGTACGCGATTGCCATAGCTGCTTTCCCTGGCATTACACCAAGAGCTTGTGCAGCTGGCATTATGAATGGACCCTGAACAACCCAGTGCCCTCCACCAGATGGAACAAAAAAGTTAATTAGTCCTGAGCTTAAAAATGCGAGGATTGGAAAGGTATGAACATTAGATATGCTAACAAATCCTCCGGTGATCAAGCCTCCTAAGCCTGACAAATCCATCATTCCTTGTATTCCAGCATAGAATGGGAATTGTACCATTATACCTGCTGTTCCTTTTGCTCCATTAACTACAGCCTGCATATAAGATAAAGGACTGCCATGAAGAATTATACCAATAAAGAACATAATCATATTTACAGCATTAACATCCATAGTGCCACCATTCATAAAGTAATAAATAATATAAGCAATACCTAGAAGTCCAATTATCCATGCAATAATTTTGCTGTTTTCAACACGTACAGCAAATGTCTTTTGAGTATTAATATCATTACTAGTTTCATTAATTGCATCTGCAGCTAATAACGCTGGATCAATTTCTATAACGTCCTCATCTTTTGGCATCATCATCCTGGTCATTAATGGTAACACAATTATCAAAGCAATAGTTACAAATATATTAAACGGAGCAAAAATAGTTTCATTTATTGGAATTAATCCTATAGCTTTTTCCATAGGATTCCCCTTAGTTGCTGCTAGAAGAGGAACTGAACCTGATATACCTCCGTGCCAAGTCATAAAACCAATATAAGAACTTGCAATCAATAACCGGTAATCTGTACGTGGCACTTTTTTAGCTACTTCCTTCGCAAGTAAGGCACCAACAATTAAACCAAATCCCCAGTTAATAATATTAGCAACTGCTGCTGCAAAGGTAACAAGCATAATAGCTTGAGCTGGTGTTTTAGGTAAGCTTGCAATTTTTTGTAAAATGCGTTTAACATATGGCGAACTAGCAAGAGCGCTGCCAGTAACTAAAATTAATGCCATCTGCATCGCAAAGGCTAGAAGATTCCAAAAACTCTTCCCCCAGAATCCAATCATCTCAATTGGTGTATGATTCGTAAATATAATACCTGAAACAAACATAATTAGTGTCAAAATCATTGCGAAAACAAGTGGGTCAGGAAGAAATCGTTGCACAATAGCTGTAAAAAACTTGGATAAACTTTTTATCATTTTCTGGTCCTCCCTTAAGATTAGTAATAAACATGAAGCTTATATGATTAGTAAACTATATTATAATGATTAATATTTATAAAACGTTTACTTTTTCCTCCTTTAATTAATTTCAAAATTTCAAAATTTCAATTAATAGTTTCATAATATGCTCTTCTAAAGTTTATTAAATTCTAATCCCTTAATACAAAGATGACAGATATACCCTCCTGTCATCTTTATACTCAGTTTGTTTCATCTATTCACTTAACAGCGGCAATACTTGTTCAAAATAATCAAGTGATTCAGGGTTTTCTAAAGCATCTCTATTTGTAACATTGCGCCCATTTATTATATTAGTTACAGCACTTTCTACTTTCTTTCCATTAAATGTTCTAGGAATATCCTGAACCTGCATTATTATAGATGGAACATGCCGTGGCGATGCGTTCTCTTTTAAAATCTTCTTAATATCCTTTTTCAAATTTTCATCTAATTCAATTCCATCCTGTGTTTGTACAAAGAGAATAATTCTTTCATCCCCATTATAGTTCTGACCTATTGCCAAGCTTTCCTTAATCTGTGGTAATTTTTCTACTTGATTATAAATTTCAGCTGTTCCAATTCTTACACCTGACGGCTTTAATGTGGAATCTGATCTGCCATAATAAGATATTCCTCCTGTATCTGAATGTATTTTAACATAATCTCCATGGTGCCAAACACCTGGATAAGTTCTAAAATACGCATCCATATAACGGTTATTATCAGGATCATTCCAAAATCTTATTGGCATTGATGGAGCAGGCATTTCGCATACGAGTTCCCCTAGCTCGTCTCTAACCGGCTCTCCCTTTTCATTGAAAGAATTTATCTTCATACCAAGCCCTGGCCCTTGAAGCTCACCTAAATAGACAGGACTTATGGGATTACCTGTAGAAAAACAGCCGTTTATATCTGTTCCTCCAGCAATTGAGTTAAAATGCAGCTGCTCTTTTATCTCTCTATAGATATATTCAAACCCTTCTTCTGAAAGTGCTGACCCTGTCTGAGAAATTGCTCTAAGATTTGAAAGGGATACAACATCTTTAGGATAAAACTGTTCTTTCATAAGAGAATGAACGTAACTTGCACTGAGTCCAAAAATAGTAACCTTCTCCTCTTCTAGTATCCTCCATATAGAAGATACATCTGGGTATGATGGATTGCCATCATAAAGTACTATACAAGAACCTGTTCCTAATGCTGCTGCCTGCCAATTCCACATCATCCAGCTGCAAGTTGTAATATAAAGCATTCTATCTGACGGCTTAACATCATTTTGCAAAACTAATTCTTTTAATTGATTAATTAGCAGTCCTGCCGCAGACTGTACCATACATTTAGGTTTTCCTGTTGTTCCCGATGAAAACATCACAACAAGAGGATGCTCTGAAGGAAGCTGTTCAAACTCAAAATTCTTTGGTATCTCATTTGAAAGATAGTTTATCCAACTGACACTGTTGGGAATTTCGGCTGTATTTAAACTTTCACCTGCATAATGGGAAATGATTACTTTTTTAATAGAGTTAATTCCTTTTACGATTTGACTTGCATTATCAAGAACATTAAAACGTTTTCCTTTATAGAAATATCCATCTGCTGTAAATAATACAGTCGGCTTAACTTGACTAAGCCTATCTAATGCTGCATTTGGTCCAATGTCTGTAGCACATGAGCACCAAATGGCACCTATTGCTGCAGAAGCAAGCATAGCTATTACAGTGTTTGGCATATTAGGCATATATGCAGCAATGGTATCCCCTGCTTTTATCCCATCATCTCTCAATGCCTTAGCAAGCCTCACAACCTGTTCATATAACATCCTATGGCTGATTTCTTCCCTGATTTGGTTCTCGCCCCTGAATATAATTGCAGGAGAAGAACTTGAGGAAAATTTAAGCATATTTTCTGCATAATTCAATTTTGCACCCACAAACCATTGAGCCCCTGGAAACTTTGCTATATCGTCTACTGGCACGTCATATGGCTGGGAACACTTTATATCAAGATAATTCCACAATTCACCCCAAAAACTATCTGGATAATCAATAGACCACTTATAAATAGATGAATAATCACTAAGTTTTAGGTTAAATTTCTCATTTATATAATTCATAAAAGAATAAATATTGGTTGTTTTAATGTATTCTTCAGATGGTTTCCATAATAACTTTTTCATTTAATAAACCACTTCCTTTAAATTCTTATTTCAAATTAACTCCGTTACTTCACCTACTCCTCCTGTTTATCATAATTCTTGGTCTAGTAATATAATTAAATAAGTTCCTAAATGTTAAATGTTTTACGTTTTCATATTTACACTTTCAAACTTAATATAGCACATTGGATATTTTAATTAAAATTTCATATAGAGCGATGTAGCTTTATATTCTTCCATATAAATCCATAATTGAAGATAATAAGATTCACACTTCTTATTGTATTATTTTACCAAATATTATATAAGTGTTTACATGAATTACATTATGTATAGATAACTAAATACTCTCTAAAATCATAAAAAG
This sequence comes from Clostridium chromiireducens, assembly GCF_002029255.1. GTDB lineage: Bacteria > Bacillota > Clostridia > Clostridiales > Clostridiaceae > Clostridium > Clostridium chromiireducens. Next base: position 3,900 of record NZ_MZGT01000053.1, on the reverse strand, counting down.
GACTATATCAGAGATTAAGTTTAAAAACTCCCTGATACAGTCCTTTACTCTACAATTTCTGTTACTAAGTTACTCATTTAACTTGTTTATTCATTAATAGATACTTCTTGTGAACTTTTCTGTCTAATCATAAGCCATAGGGCAATTCCTATCAGACATGATAATCCCTCTGTAGCTGTCATAGCCCAAATAACACCATTAACAGCAAATAGTAAGTTTCCTACAATCAAAATAGGGATAAATAAAACACCTCTCACAGCAGCCATAACATTTGATTTCACACCATCACCTTCAGCTTGGAAGATTCCAGTAAAAAATTCGCATAAGGCAGCAAAAACAGTTGAGGAAAGTTGAGCTAAGAGAGTTATTTCACCAATGGCAATAACCTTAGGATCTATACTGAAGAGGCCAATAATTTGTAACCTGAATGCACATATAACTGCTCCTATAGCCAATGTTAAACCTAGAATATACAATATGGTTTTTTTAACAATTTCCATGAGACGCTTTTGATTATTTGCAGAGTATGCAAATGCAATTAGTGGTACAACTCCCATTGCAAAGCCCATACCAATGCAATCTACAATTTGAACAACTCTTTGTGCAACTCCAAATCCCGCTACAACATTATCTCCATAAATCATGGAATAATTATTGAAAAGTAGACCTATAATGACCATAAATCCACTCATTAATAAAGCTGAAACTCCGACCTTAAAAATTTCACCATAAATTTCTTTACTTGGTTTAAAGTACTTGATTGATAAACTCTGAGCACTACTCTTCTTTTGCAAATAATATATAAAATATAGAACGGAAAATATATTACCACAAACAGAGGCTAGTGCTGATCCCACAACATTCATATTAAGCACGAAAATGAATAGAGGATTAAGTATTATATTAATTATAATACCACCTATAGTACCAGTCATAGAAACAGTTGATGCGCCCTCCGCACGTACAGCTGATTCAAGCGCCATATTAACAATAATAATTGGAGCCCCAATAACAAGTATCATAACAAAATTTCTTGTATATTGCAGAGTTTCACCACTTGCTCCTAAAAGCGGCAAAATAGAAGATAAAAAAGGCAGACATATCATCATAAAAATAATACCCATAATCATTGATGACCAAAAGTTAATTGAACTAACTTTTTTGGTATTATCTGTATTTCCCTCACCTAAAAGTCTCGATATATATGTTCCTGAGCCTACTCCAAACATTTGCCCAAGTGCCATTAATACTGATGAAAATGGTAATGCCAGTATCACTGCCGCCATCATTGCAGTATTATTAAGCTTACCTATAAAAAAAGCATCGATGATATTATAGACAACTGAAGTTATACTACTTAATATCATAGGAATAGCCATGTGTATTATTGCTTTTGTAACAGGTGCCTTTTCAAGATAGTAGAGCGATTTTTGATCCATATTTTCCATGTTTTCCATATAAAAAACCCCTTCCATGTTTTATAAGTAATAAAATTAGCACTTAACAATAAGGCTTAATCTTCTTTCAATATTATTAATTCTAATTTCTTTTTCCTTTCTACAAACATAGTATATAGCTGCTATTTAAACTGAATTTAAATGGAATTTAAACGCAATGTAAACAAAAGAAAAACCACAATCTGTTAAATTCAGACTGTGGTTATAAACATATTAGCTTCTATTTTGGCAGAAAAACAGTAAATTTTGTACCTTTTCCAATTTCACTTGTAAGAGATATTTTTCCTCCATGTAAGTCAACAATCTTTTTTACTATTGAAAGTCCAAGTCCGTTTCCACCCAAAGAACGATCACGAGCTTTATCTGCTTTATAAAACCTCTCGAAAATTCGCGGTTGATCTTCTGGTGAAATACCTATACCCGTATCGGAAATTTCACATTGAATTCCATCTTCATTACTAGATAATTTAACGCCTATATTTCCGTTTTCTGGTGTAAACTTAATAGCGTTATTAATCAAATTTATAAATACCTGACTTAATAAGGCCTCATCTCCAGATATTATAGTTTCATCAAGAGAAACATCAAGGGTTATATTTTTTGCAGACCACTGTGGTTCTAGCATTAGTAAAATACTTTCAATTTGCTTATTTATTTGATATTTCTTTAAGTTTAAATTATTATCTTCTGCTTCCAAATTAGATAATCTTAATAAATTTTCGCTTAATTTAGATAATCGTTTGCTTTCAACTTCTATTATATTGGCGTAATGTGATATTTGGCTCTCACTTAAATTTCCTTTTTTTAAAAGCGCAGCAAAACCTGAAATAGAAGTTAATGGTGACTGTATTTCATGTGATACATCTGATATAAAATCTTGACGCAGTTTTTCCAATGAACCCAGCTCTTTAGCCATCTTATTGAAATTATCTGCTACTTCATTAAAAGGGTCAAGCTCGTTTGTTTTAACAAGGACATTAAAGTCACCAGAAGCTATCTTGTTCATAGCTTCAATAGCTCCACTTAATATTTGAAAACGTGAGAGATCAAATTTCCTATTCTTATTAGTAAATCGCCAGTGCAAATAGAAATATATTTTCACGCTTACAAAATATATCACAACTGAAAGTAAACTTTGGACAATAAAGATTAGATATAAAGGAATGCTTTCTAATTGCCCTAAAATAAATATGAAAATATAATATCCGCTAGTAAGACCAAGTAATGTTGTAAAAAAAATTAGTATCATTGAAATCAAAGGTTCGTTTCCTCTCACTTCACTTCCTCCAATCTGTAACCAAGTCCACGAATTGTAGTAATTTTAAATTTGTAAACCTCAAATGGAAATCTTTCCCTAAGACGATTTATATGAACGTCAAGAGTTCGCTCATTTCCTTCAAAATCAAGCCCCCAAACCTCTTCAATTAACCTATCACGAGAAAGGGTTTTACCAGAATAACTTCCAAGCATGAATAAAAGTTCAAACTCCTTCATGGGTATATCGCATTGTTCATTGTTGTTAATGACAGAATAACTACTTTTATCTATAGCTAAATTACCAATATTAATGACCTGTGACGTAGCTACTTTATAGCGTCTCAGAAGTGCTTTTATTCGAACAAGCAGCTCATCAATCTCGAATGGTTTTGTTAAATAATCGTCCGCTCCAAGTTCAAACCCCTTTACTTTTTGGGAAAGTTCGCTTTTGGCAGTCAGCATCAAAATTGGCATATCTTCATAATATCTGCGTACTTGCTTACAAAATTCGTAACCGTCCATTTGCGGCATCATAAGATCAAGAACACAAAGATCTATTTTTTCCTCTCCAAGCTTTTTTAAGGCATCCCTTCCATTTACAGCTTCAGATACAGAAAATCCTTCGTTTTTCAGTACTGTGCAAATAAGCTCTCTAATATAACTGTCATCATCTATAACTAAAACTTTATTCAAATCTATCACCCTCCTTCTTTGAGCATACATTATCAATGTAAACACAATATAAATTGAAACAGAGGAAGTACATGAATTTCAAAACTCCCAAATCGTTGTTTCATCCTTCATTATTTAGTTTTCGCATTTATCATTTTTATATAAACTAATCCCCCAAAGCTATATATTTAGACTATTATTTATTAATTATTTTTTATTATAACATACGAAAATAAACTTATAACAAAATTTTAAGCACTTGCTTGAATACTATAATCTCACGCCTTTTTAGAGTTACAAAAATAAACAAAGATAATTATTTTTATTCTCCAGTATGATTCTACCTAGCTATTATATAGATCTAATTAATTAAAAAGAACTGCTAACTGAACTGCTTCCCGTCAAGTAGACAATTAAAAAAATAAAAAAATTTTCTGCCAGTGGGGCTAACCTGCTGGCAGTTTTTATGCTGCATGTAAATATATTTCATGCTTTTCCATCGGTGTTAATACAC
>NZ_MZGT01000052.1 GCF_002029255.1 Clostridium chromiireducens | reverse complement strand
TAAGCAATATATGGTATAATATAGATAAATAGTTATATATATTTATATGCAGTTAAAAACTTAAGTATAATTTTAGTTAAGGAGGTAATAATAGAAAAGATTCGATTTTAGAAATATATAAAAATTGCATAGTGCAAGACATAAAGAGAGGAAAGTGTAGGGTATGGTCGAGAATGTAACACAATTATTACAAGAATATAGAAGTACTAAGGAATGCTTAGAAAGCGGACTAAAATGGTTGCCCAAAAATGAATATGCTAAATCAAAAATAGAAGTAATAAATATGGTTATAAGAGATTTAGAACAATTAGAGAAGCAACTTAGCTAAGGTCAAGCAAAAAACTGAAAAAACTGACAATATGAATTAGAATGAATCCTTTGAAATATAATTTCAAAGAAAAAATATATAAGAACTGCCCTAAAATTTATTGATTTTAGGGCAGTCTTTTATTATATAATTTGGTTATATAATAAATAGTATTTATTTTTTTATGCACACAACATCTTGAACATGCTCTAAGCATTCACCGAATCTTTGGTAATGAACTACTTCTCTTTCTCTTAAGAATTTTAAAATTTCTTTGATTTGTGGTTCATCAGTTAAATTAATTAACCATTCATAAGTTGCTCTAGCTTTTTGTTCAGCTGCTAAATCTTCATGTAAATCTGCAATCACATCGCCTTTTGCTTGTATATAAGCTGCTGTCCATGGATTTGCTTGTGCCAGTAAATGACGATAAATGTACATTTAGAATGATTTATTTTCATTTCTCCATTTCCGTGGAGACATAGCATAGACCTCTTTAAAAGCTCTGGAAAAATAAAATTGGTTTGGATATCCTGTGAGTTCAGCAATTTCTTTAATTGATGCATTATTGCATTTAAGCATTTCACAGGCTTTGGACAGCCTATATTTTATTAAAAATTCTTGAGGTGTGGTCTTCATAGAGCTTTTGAATATTTTTCCGAAGTAACTTCTGTCTAAGTTGCACCATTTTGCAATATCTTCAACAGAAATGTTATTGTCATAGTTTTTTTCAATATAATTTATAGCTTCTCTAACATAGAATTCTTGAAGGGTAGCAGCTTTATTCATATTGTTAGAAGCAGAATTTTCTAAGAGGGCATAAAAAAGCAGATAAGTATGTCCAAGTATAGCTGAATCTGGTGCACTTGGATTATCTAGCAAAAATCTAAAATTATCTATAATAGAGTTCTCGGAATTGTATTCTTTTGGTATATATACGGGATTTTTTCCTGATATTCCTATTTCGGTTAAGTATCGTTCAGCTTTTAAGCCTTCAAATTCTATCCATATATAGTTCCATGGGTCATCTTTATCTGCCTCGTAGGTATTTATTATGTTAGGAGTTAATAAAAAACCTTCGCCTGCCTTTATGGTATAGGTGGAGGTTTTATTAGTTCGATCATTAATTGAGTAAAGTTTCCCTTTTCCAGATAAAACATAATGAAAAAGATAATGATTTTTAACAGTTGGTCCAAAAGAATGTAGAGAATCACAGCGTTCTGAACCAAATTGGTAAAGAATAATATCAACATAATTAATATTGTTAAATATATAGCTTTTAAAATCAGACATAAGTTTTATACCACCTTTTGGCAAAATTTATAGAGAATATATTTTCTTAATATAAGGTAGAATATATACTTTTGCGTCCATTATTGAACAATGATTGAATAATATAGCAAAAGTGTATATTTTAAACTTTTATATTCTATGTATTTGTTTTCATTTAAATGTTAGAATTTAATCATGGAAAGGAAGGAAATGGTTATATATGAACATTAAGGTCAATAAACATAATAAGCTTGAAAAGCAAAGCTTAAAAAATTCAATAATAAAAATAATATACTAATTCTATATTAATAGTTTTTGGTTATTTTGTAAAGCATTACAAAATTGTTGTTAATTAAAAGATATAGTGACATTAGGTGAAATGAAAAACGTAAAATTAGATTTTTAATATTAGTGTAATAAGCTATATATTAAATATAAAGTCATGCTTTCAAATTTGATTTTATACAAATAGGAGGGAATTATTAATGAAAAAGAGAATTATTTCTTTATTATTAACTAGTATGATGGCTGTTACAGGTTTAGTTGGATGCGGCAACTCAAATACAGCAGCAACTAGTGGACAAGATGCATCTAAAGCATCTAGTGGGGGAGATGTACACATTACTTATGCTCTTTGGGATTCAAATCAAGAAAAGGGTATTAGAAAAATGGCAGATGAATTTGAATCAAAAAACTCTGGTATAAAAATTGATTTACAAGTTGTAGGGTGGGCTGATTATTGGACAATGCTTGAAGCGGCAGCAACAGGAGGATCTCTTCCAGATACTTTCTGGATGCATTCAAATGAAATTTATAAATATGCATCTAACAACATGCTTATGGATTTGACTGATAAGATTAATAAGAGTAATGAAGTAAAATTATCAAATTATCCAGAAGGATTAGTAAAAATATACAATCAAAATAATAAACAATATGCAGTTCCAAAAGATTACGATACAATAGGCCTTTGGTATAATAAAACAATGTTTGATAAAGCAGGAATTTCATATCCAGATGAAACATGGAATTGGGACAAACTATATGAAGCAGCTAAAAAATTAACAACTGGTGATGGTAAGCAGTATGGTTTCTTAGCACCACTTCATAATCAAGAAGGATATTATAATTTTGTATATCAAAATGGTGGAACAATCATAACTGATAAAAAAGAATCAGGATATGATAATCCTAAAACAATAGAAGCAATGAAATACTATGTTAAATTTGTTAACGATGGTTTATCACCTAAGATTTTTGATGATGCAGCACGTGGACAAGCAATGCAAAATGGATTATGTGCAATGGGATTATTTGGTTCGTGGAATTTAAGTGGATTTGCATCAAATGATTATATGTCTAAAAATTGCAATGTTGCAGTATTACCTTCAGCAAATGATGGAAAGAGAGCTAGTATATTTAATGGACTTGGAAATGCAATTTCAGCTAATACAAAACATCCAGATGAAGCTTGGAAATGGGTTGAATATTTAAGTTCAAAAGAAGGGCAAACAAAACAAGCTGAGCTTGGAGTTGCAATTTCAGCATACAATGGAACTGCAGATGCATGGGTAAATTCTAATAAAACATTTAATATTAAATGCTTTATTGATATGGTTAAATATGCACAAATAAGACCATATTCTAATACTACTGCAAAATGGGAAGATAAAGCTTATGAATTATTAAAAGGTTCATTTACTGGAGAGAAGACAGTAGAAGATGCATGTAAAGAGACAGCCAAAATGATGAATGATTGCTTAAAAGAAGAAAAATAAGAGTTAATTACGGCGACAAATACATGTTGCCGTAATTTTTAAAATATCTTTATAGGAGATGAATTTATGGTAAAAGAAATAACAGCACAAAATACAAAAATAAATACGAAAAAGCCATCTAAACAAACCGTAAATGAATGGAAATGGGGATATGCTTTAGTTGCTCCTACCATTATTGGACTTATAATCTTAAATATTATTCCAATTATTGAAACATTGTATCTAAGTTTCTTTAAGAGTGGTGATTTTGGGAAAGGAAATATATTTGTTGGTTTAAGTAACTATAAAAAGATGTTTGGAGATGCTCAAGTATGGCATTCAGTAGGCAATACTTTGACATACACAGTTATAGTTGTTCCAATGACAGTAATTATTGCAATGATTTTAGCTGTATTATTAAATTCTAAAATTAAAGGAAAAGGTATGTATAGAACAATATATTTTATTCCAATGGTTGCAGCTCCAGCGGCAGTAACTATGGTTTGGAAATGGTTATATAACGATCAATTCGGACTTATTAATTATATGTTATCTAAAATTGGAATTGGTCCTGTAAATTGGATTGATGATCCTAACATAGCTCTCTATTCTATAGCAATTATAGGAATATGGAGTACAGTTGGTTACAGTATGGTATTACTTATTGCAGGACTTCAAGAAATACCTAGGGATTATTATGAAGCTTCTAGTATTGATGGTGCTAAACCAGTGAGACAATTTTTTAATATTACATTACCACTAGTATCGCCGACGCTATTTTTCGTTGTTGTCACAAGCATAATTCAAGCAATGCAGGTATTCGATGTGATTTATATGATGATAGATGTAACCAGCCCTGCATATGATAAAACAGTTTCATTAGTTTACTTATTCTATAACAGTTCATTTAAATATGCAGATAAAGGCTATGGCTCAGCTATTGTAATGTTACTTCTTGTTATTATTATGATGATTACAGTGTTCCAAATGAAAGTTCAAAAGAAATGGGTTAATTACATGTAGAAAGGAGGATCATTATGACTAGTATAAAAAATAAAAAAAATTCTTCAAAGTTATTTATACATTTATTTTTAATTCTTGGAGTAGTATTTATGATATTACCATTTGCTTGGATGCTGCTTACATCCTTTAAAACTGTTTCAGAATCTACTTCAATGAATCCATTTATATTTTTTCCAGCAGAGTGGAAGATTGAGAATTACTTAGAGGCAATAAGACAAAATAGTTTCATTACATTATATTTTAATACATTTGCAATGATGATTTTAAGAATAGTTTGTTCTGTATCATTTAGTGCTATGGCGGCTTATGCTTTTGCAAGATTGAAATTTCCAGGAAAAGACTTTTTATTTGGAATAGTATTATTTCAAATGATGGTTCCAGTTCAACTTTTCATAATTCCACAATATTTAATGGTAGATAAAATTGGAATGAGAAATACAATATTTGCACTTCTTTTCCCTGGACTTGTAAGTGCATTTGGTACATTTTTATTAAGGCAATTTTTTATGGGACTTCCAAAGGAATTAGAAGAATCAGCAAGATTAGATGGATGCAATATAGGACAAACTTTTTTGAAAGTAATGTTACCTCTAACAAAATCAGGTTTGGTGGCACTTGGGATATTTACAGCATTATTTGCATTTAAAGATTTAATGTGGCCTCTAATTGTTAATTCAAGTGCTGATTCAGCAACTTTATCATCAGCACTTGCAAAAATTCAAAGTGCATATTCAGTTAATTATCCACAGCTTATGGCAGCTTCAGTGCTCGCTATTTGGCCAATGCTTGCAATATATATTGTATTCCAAAAGCAATTCATAGAAGGTATTGCAACTTCCGGAGGAAAACTGTAGTTTAAAAAATAATTAATAGAAATGCATAGGAGGAAGTAATATGGCAATAAAATTTAATAAAAAATCTAAAGAATTTCATTTATATAATAGCAGCATCAGCTATATCATAAAAATATTGGACAATAATCAATTGGGAAATTTATATTATGGGAAACGAATCCATCACAAAGAATCTTTTTCATATCTTTTTGAAGGAGGCATGCGCCCCTTAGCAGCATATGTATTTGAAGATGATACGAACTTTTCGTTGCAACATACAAGACAAGAATATCCCTCTTATGGAACAACAGATTTTAGATATCCTGCATTTGAAATAAAGCAGAGAAATGGAAGCAGGATAACTAATTTTGAATTTGAGGCTTATAACATTTTTAAAGGTAAAAAGAAATTAGAAAAACTTCCAGCAACCTACGTAGAAAATGAAATTGAAGCGCAAACCTTAGAAATAATATTGTACGATAAGCTGATAAAAACAAGATTATTGCTAAGTTATACTATTTATGAGGCGCTGCCTATCATAACAAGAAACGCAAAATTTCTGCATGAGGGGAAAGAAGAAATTATTTTAACAAAAGCAATGAGCTGCAGTTTAGATTTGCCAGACTATGATTATGAAATGGTACATTTAGCAGGTGCGTGGAGTAGGGAAAGGCATGTAAAAACTAAAAAACTAGAACAAGGAATCCAATCAATTTATAGCTTAAGAGGTACAAGTAGTGCAGAACACAATCCCTTTATAGCATTAAAAAGGCCATATACAACTGAATTTCAAGGTGAAGTTTATGGATTTAGCTTAGTTTACAGTGGTAATTTTTTAGGTGAAGTACTGGTAGATACTCATAGCACATCGAGAATTATGCTAGGAATTCATCCAAATATGTTTGAATGGATATTACATGAAAATGAAAGCTTTCAAACTCCAGAAGTTGTAATGGCTTATTCTGATGAGGGATTAAATGGAATGAGCAAAGCTTATCATAAATTATATAGAACTAGATTAGCTAGGGGATATTGGAGAGATAAATCACGTCCAATATTGATAAATAACTGGGAAGCTACAACCTTTGATTTTAATGAAGAAATAATACTTAATATTGCTAAAACTGCAAAAGATCTTGGAATAGAATTATTTGTATTAGATGACGGTTGGTTTGGAGAACGTAATAATGATAAGGCAGGTCTTGGAGATTGGTACGTAAATACTAAGAAACTTCCAGATGGAATAGTTGGACTTTCTAAGAAAATAGAAGAAATGGGAATGAAATTTGGCCTTTGGTTTGAGCCTGAGATGGTTAATAAAGATAGTAATTTATATAGAAATCATCCTGATTGGATTATTCATACACCAAACAGATCAGCATCTCATTGTAGAAATCAATATATATTAGATTTTTCTAGAAAAGAAGTAGTTGATTATATATATGAAGCTATGTCAAAAGTATTACGCGAAGCTTCAATATCCTATGTAAAATGGGATATGAATAGATATATGACTGAATGCTACAGCGTAGCTAAAACGGCAGAAAATCAAGGAAAGGTAATGCACGAATATGTCTTGAATGTATATTCATTATATGAAAAATTAACATCTGAATTTCCATATATTTTATTTGAATCATGTTCAAGTGGTGGTGCAAGATTTGATCCTGGAATACTTTATTATGCTCCACAAGGATGGACAAGTGATAATACAGATGCAGTTGAAAGAATGAAAATACAATATGGAACATCATTTGTATATCCTATAAGCAGTATGGGAGCCCATGTATCAGAGGTACCAAATCAACAGGTGATTAGAACAACCCCTCTTGAAACTAGAGCAAATGTAGCATACTTTGGAGCTTTTGGATATGAACTAGATTTAAATAATTTATCCAAGAAAGAAAGAGCATTAGTAAAAAAACAAGTTGAATTTATGAAAGAAAAAAGAGAACTAATACAAAAAGGGACTTTTTATAGACTAGTAAGCCCTCTTGAAAATAATATAAATTCTTGGATGGTTGTATCAGAAGATAAATGCGAGGCATTAGTCGGATATTATAAAATATTAAATACGGCAAATGACGGTTTTAAGAGAATTAAATTGCACGGGTTAGATTCAAATAAGAAATACAATATTAATGATAATAAACAGAATGTATTTTTTGGTGACGAATTAATGTATGCTGGAATTCCAGTAAAACAAGAAGATTTTTGCAGCAAGGATGGAGACTTTACATCAGTTTTATATTATTTAAAAGAAGCATAGATCTCCTTTGAAATCAAAGGAGATACAGTATGATTTCAAAATTAAGTAAATCTTACAATTTAGAAAAAATTAAAGAAATTCAGGAGGTTATGTATATGAAAAAAGTTTTAGTAACAGCATTATGTTTATGTATGATGCTAGCAATGGCTCCAGCTTCAAAAATATCAGCAGCGACAGGCAACTCTATGACTGTAGATTGTACAAATGTACTCAGAGATGCAACACATTGTGCAAGTGGTTCACTTTATGGAATCACTGAAACTAAACCGGCGGATGTTAATGGTCTCGTAGCTCCACTTAAACCATATGTAATGAGAAATCCGTCCCGAGGTGGATCTGGAAACCAGCATAGCTTTGGTGCTGCTATACCTGTTTCGGAAAAACTTGCCTCAGTTCAAAGTGCTAAGGTGTCAATTGATCTGGCAGATATGCTTCCAGGCTGGCCATACCAATGGCCAGGTATGACAAGCTGGCTTAATCAGGTGAATTCATTTATCGCTGATAAGAAAGCATCCGGTCGTAACAATTATTATGGTTATGAAATCTGGAATGAACCTGATGGTACTTGGAATACTGCTAACGGAGATTTCAATGATATGTGGAAGCAGACTTACAATGCTATTCGTGCAAATGATCCAGGGGCTAAAATCATAGGCCCTTGCTACAGCTATTATAATCGCACTAGATTGAGCAGCTTCTTAAGTTTCTGTAAAACAAACAATTGTCTTCCTGATATAATTAGCTGGCATGAGCTTAGTGGAATAGCAGGAGTATCACCGAATTTAAGAGATTATAGACAATTGGAAAATTCCTTGGGGATAAGCGCGTTACCAATTAGTATAAACGAATATTGTGATGCTGATCATAACCTTGAAGGGCAGCCAGGATCATCAGCACGTTTTATAGGGAAATTTGAGCGTTATAAGGTTGAAAGTGCATGTATAACTTGGTGGTTTGTTCCGACTCCAGGTAGATTAGGAAGTCTTCTTGCTACTGACACGCAAAAGGGTGCAGGCTGGTATTTCTATAAATGGTACGGAGATATGTCTGGAAAAATGGTTAATGTAACACCTCCAAATGATGACAGTAATCTTGTAGATGGAGCTGCATGTGTTGATTCCAATAGCAAGTTCATAAGTTTTATTTTTGGAGGACCAAATGACGGTACTATAAGTACAACATTTAAAAACATTCCATCCTTTATCGGATCCACAGCATCAGTTAAGGTAGAGAAAATTGATTGGGTAAGCAAGGATACTGTATCCTCTGGGCCATCAACAATCTCAACATCTAATTATCCAGTTGTGAATGGACAAATTACAGTACCATTAACAGGTTGCAACAATAGTTCAGGATATCGTATCTATGTTACTCCAGCAACTTCTGGTATTGTGTCTGGAGGAACATATAAGTTGATCAACCGTGAAAGTGGAAAGGCTTTAGATGTTTACAATAGTTCAACAGCAGATGGTGCAGATGTTATACAGTGGAGCACTGGCAGCGGCAATAATCAAAAATGGATTATTACAAACATGGGCAATGGGTATAAACTTATAAATGTTAATAGTAAAAAGGCGTTGGATGTTTACAATACTTCAACAGAAAACGGAGCTGACGTCATACAGTGGACTGATAATGGACAGAAAAATCAGTTATGGAATATTGTAGATTTAGGAAATGGATATTACAATCTAGTAAATGTAAACAGCGGTAAACTTTTGGATGTAGATAATAAGTCAACAGCAGACGGTGCCAATGTTTTGCAGTGGATTAGTACTGGTGGTTACAACCAACAGTGGCAGATTGTAACTTCGTAATTCAGAAATAAATATTTAAGTGCACCTCCAAATGTTACAATAAAATATAACATTTGGAGGTGTTTTATTTTAAAACATGCTTTTTTTACTATTTTGGGATAATGATATAATAAAAAATACCGCTAATATTTTAATTAAATGAAATATTAACGGTATTTTTTTATGTTTTTTAGAATAAAGAGAAAGTTTAAAATAAGTTATTATAGTCGTTTATTAGTAATCTTTTAAATTGACATTCAAAATGTACTATGTTAGTATTTATATAGTTAGCTGGCTAACTATTATAAAGGAGATTATTTATGGATAACTTTACTTTTATTGATCGTCCTGATAATCAGCGTTTACAGTTGATGAAAGATGTCTATTCGGAATTAAATTCAGATATTGTCAAATTATTCATTGATTTTCAATGGACATATCGTAATATGCAAAAACAATATGATTATGCCCTTGATAAGCATGATTTAAGTGAATCAAGATTTATTATTTTGATGTTTTTATATCATGCTCCAAACCAAACATTGTTGCCTTCAGTTATTTCTGAGAAATTGGGAGCAACTCGTGCAACAGTCAGCAAATTATTAAAAGCAATGGAGATGAAGGGTTTAATTTTAAAAAGTACTTCCACTGCAGATAAACGTTCATTATCTGTCCAACTTACTGAAACAGGAAATTATGTTTTAGAGAAATTTTTACCTGAAAACTTTAGCATCGTTAACAATTTGCTGGGTAGCCTGTCTAGTGAAGAAATTCAGCAATTCTCAAATTTATTAAAAAAAATTAATGATAGCACTCAGAAATATACCCAAAAAATGGAGGAATAAAAGATGCAAACAAAAAAAATCGAATTATTAGAAACATACCTTAGCTTATATATAAATCATTTTACTGTGTTAGAAAACATTGGAAAAGAAGATTCGCCATATGTCATATTAGACGTTCGTAATGCTCCGGCACAGGTAAAACAAGTCCAAATAAAAGGTGCTATTGCAATGCCTGCAAAAGAATTAGGAAACCATTTAGATGAATTAGATAAAAGCAAAACTTATGTTGTATATGACTGGACTGGTGGTACCACGCTTGGAAAAACAGCATTACTTATTTTATTATCAGAAGGTTTTGAGGCTTATGAGCTTGCAGGAGCGCTTGAGGGTTGGAGAGGAATGAACCTTCCTATTGAAACATTGGAATAAGAATGAAGAATTTTAATTTATTTAGAAAGAGCAATTAACAAAAGTTAGTTGTTCTTTTTTTATGTTTTGAAAACCACATTCTATTGAACTTTACCCCAAAAAGTAGACAATAAAAACAAAATCCCTGGCTTTTATTTTTGTGCCTATTAAGGGTGAAAAGTTCATAGATTTTTGTGGTTTATTGAAATGTTAATATGATATTATATAAGTATATAAAGATGATATAAATTAATAGAAAAAATGTAGTGAATTATGAAATAAATGGATCAAGCTGAAAATCGAATTAATAAAGTTCATAGTTGATATAATATAGAGGCAATAGTCCAATGGAAGGAAGTATTAGATGTTCAGTTATAGTCAAATCAAAAGTCTTAATGATTTAGAAATTTCTGTTTATAATTATATTATGGATAATAAAGATAAGGTCCGATATATGAAAATAAGGGAATTAGCAGTTGAATCTCATGTATCAACTACAACCATATTAAATTTCTGCAAAAAAATGGGTTGTAGTGGTTATTCAGAATTTAAACTAAAATTTAAATTATTTATAGAAGAAAAAGAAATTACAAAAGTAAGTGAAGATAATACAGAAATAATTGATTTTTTTAAGAAAACCAATACTGAAGAATATAATGAAAAGATAGAGGATATAGTGAAAGCTATATTAAAAGCAAAGAGAACAATTTTTATAGGAAGCAGTATGTCAGGAATTGTAGCAAGATATGGAGCACGATATCTATCAAGTGTTGGACAATTTAGTTTATGCATTGATGATCCGTATTACCCAACTACAGGTAAATTTTATGAAAATTCAGTTGTGATAGTATGTTCTGTGTCTGGAGAATCAAAAGATATTATAGGTCATATAAATAGATTTAAAAAAGATAATTGCTGTATTGTTAGTATTACTAACACTGAAAATTCCACTATAGCGAAAATGTCTGATTATAATATCCCATATTATGTGCCATATGTTAAAGTAGGAATATATGATATTACCACTCAAATTCCAATAATCAGTATAATAGAAAGGATTGGAAGAAAATTGCAAAATTGTCGAGAAGAATCTATACAAGATGAGTAAATAGCTATACATAAAAAAATAAAAGTATTATACATAGAGCTTTATTAATTTGAAGTTTGTAACTCAAGTTGATAAAGCTTATTTTCTTTTTAGGCACAAGAAAGAAAATAATAGACCAAAGATGCTGCATAGAAAACATGTAACTTTTTGTTTGTTAATTACAATTCCTTAAATATATTAGATGTCAAGAACATATTTGGATTTTGATTTCTAAAAAAACATTTTGTTTTTTAAAAATAACAAATTATTTAAAAACAGACATGTTTTTTATAATGGTTTACATGGTGACAAAATTCGCGTTTTCAATTAAGATTAGTATAAATTCAATAGCTATTCGAAAATAATAAATATAAGTGAGGTAATAAAATGGCAAAGGATTATGCGTTAATTGCGAAAACGATTGTAAAAAATTTGGGCGATATCTCAAATATTGAGAGTGTAACTCATTGTATGACTCGTTTAAGAGTTTGTTTAAAGGATGACTCAAAAGTAAATGTAGATGAGATAAAAAAAATTAATGGGGTAATGGGATATGTCAACCAAGGTGGACAACATCAAGTTATTATTGGAAATAATGTATCTTATGTTTATAAGGAAGTTTTAAAATTAGGAAACTTTGGAGATCAAAGTGACATTGCAAAAGGGATAAAAAAAGAAAAGCTAACTATCAAAAAAGTTGGAACTAATATATTGGATGCATTAGTAAGTACAATGTCACCATTGATACCAGCAATTATTGGTGGTTCAATGGTAAAGTTAGTAGTAATGATTTTATCTATGTTAAAAGTACTACCAGCAGACAGTACTACATATACATTACTAAATGCTATGGGAGATGCAGCATTTTATTTCCTTCCAATTATGGTGGCAGTATCAGCATCGAAGAAATTTAAAACTAATACTTATTTAGCTATTGCAATAGCAGGACTTATGGTACATCCAGATTTTATGAAACTAATGGTAAGCGCATCAGAAGGTAAGGCTGTAACTTTAGCATTTATTCCTATTGCATCCGTTAAGTATACGTATACGGTAATACCAGCACTTTGTATGACTTGGATATTATCATATATTGAAAGATTTGTAGATAAGATAACACCAGAAGTAACTAAAAATTTCTTAAAACCAGCGATTATAGTATTGATTGCAGCTCCAATAGCAATTGGACTTATAGGACCTTTAGGTATATGGATTGGTACAGCAATATCAGGTTTAGTTTATTTTGTTCACAGCAAATTAGGATGGGTATCAGTAGCAATAATGGGAGCTTTATGGCCACTACTTGTTATGACTGGTATGCATAGAGTATTTACTCCAACTATATTAACAACTATAGCAGAAACAGGAATGGAAGGAATGGTAATGCCTTCAGAAATAGGTGCGAACCTTTCATTAGGAGGAGCAGCCTTAGCTGTTGCTTTTAAAACTAAGAATAAAGAATTGAGACAAACTGCAATTGCAGCTGCTTCTTCTGCAATCATTGCGGGAATCTCAGAACCATCGCTGTATGGGATTGCATTAAGATTTAAAAGACCTATGATAGCATCATTAATATCAGGTGGTGTATGTGGTGCCGTAGCAGGGATAGCAGGACTTGCAAGTAGATCTATGGCTGCACCAGGTTTGTTCACAAGTGTTCAGTTTTTTGATCCACAAAATCCATCAAGCCTTATTTGGATAATTGGAATAATGATACTGGCAGTCGTATTATCATTCGTATTAACTCTAATATTTGGATTTGAAGATATTCCAGCAGAAGATAATATGGAAATAATGGGGGCAGATAATGAGTAAATACAGTTTTCCAGAAGAATTTCTATGGGGTGGAGCTATTGCAGCAAATCAGGCTGAAGGTGCTTATAGAGAAGATGGAAAAGGTTTAAGCACTGTAGATGTTATACCACATGGAATAAACAGAATGAAAGTGAAATTAGGGTTAGAAGAAGATTTGACTTTGAAAGATGATGAATTTTATCCAAGTCATGAATCAATTGATTTTTATCATCATTACAAAGAAGATATTGCTCTGCTAGCTGAAATGGGATTCAAAGTTTTTAGAACTTCAATCGCATGGACAAGAATATTCCCTAATGGAGATGATAGCACACCTAATGCAGCAGGGATTAAATTTTATAAAGATTTATTTTTAGAATGTAAAAAATATAATATAGAGCCATTAGTAACACTATGTCACTTTGATGTTCCAATGGAACTGGTTAATAAATACGGATCATGGAAGAGCAGAGAAATGATAGGCTTTTTTGAAAAGTATGCAAGATGCTGCTTTGAGGAATTTGATGGTTTAGTTAAATACTGGCTGACATTTAATGAAATAAATATATTAATACATAGTCCTTTTTCGGGAGCAGGTTTATATTTCAAGGAAGGTGAAAACAAAGATCAGGTTAAGTACCAGGCAGCGCATCATATGTTAGTAGCAAGTGCCTTAGTAACTAAAATAGCTCATGAACAAAATCCAGAAAATAAAGTTGGATGTATGCTGGCAGGAGGAGATTTTTATCCGTATTCATGTGATCCAAGGGATGTATGGATGGCTCATGCAAAGGATAGAGAAAATTTATTTTTCATAGACGTACAGGCTAGAGGTAAGTATCCATCATATTCAAAGAGGGTATTTGCAGAAAAAGAAGTTAATATTGTAATGGAAGAAAATGATCTGGATATATTAAAAAATACAGTAGACTTTATATCTTTTAGTTATTATGCTTCTAGATGTGCATCTAAGGATATGGAAAATCAAACTGAAGCTAATGTTGTTAAATCTATAAAAAATCCTCATTTAGAAGTTAGTGAATGGGGATGGGCTATTGATCCGTTAGGACTTAGAATAACTATGAATACTCTATATGATAGATACGAAAAACCTTTATTTATAGTAGAAAATGGACTAGGTGCTAAAGATACAATAGAAGAGGATGGATCAATAAATGATGATTATAGAATTGATTATCTTAGACAGCATATCATGGAAATGAAAGAAGCCATGGAAGATGGCGTTGAACTATTAGGATATACATCTTGGGGATGTATCGATTTAGTTGCAGCATCCACTGGAGAGATGAGTAAAAGATATGGATTTATATATGTAGATAAACAAGATGATGGAACTGGAACTTTAGAGAGGAAAAGAAAAAAATCTTTTTATTGGTATAAAAAAGTAATAGAAACAAACGGTGAATGTCTAATATAAAAAAGTAATGATTGTTATAGATAAACAACATGTAACTTAGACTTATGCGATAACTTACCGAAATTATAAACATTTTTATTCCGAAAAACCATGAAAATATCGCTGAAGGTTCTAAGCTGCAAGTTGTACCCAATTCAGCATGCTCCTGCTTTCAGCATGACAAGCTAAATTGGAACAACTTAAAACTAAGAACCTTTAACAGCTCATTTTCAAATGTTTTCTTCACAAAAATGTTTATAATTTCTAGTTAAGATATCAGCTTAATGTCTTAGCAAATTTGTAAATATGTTTATCTAATAAGTTAAATATTTAATTTAGATATCTATAAGCATCATTAGTCAAGAAATTAGAAAAATGCAGTTGATCCAATGCTAGGCGGTATATGAAATAATTAAGTTATACTTTATGTAAGTATTTTTACAAAGGGGAATCTGAAAATTAATATATTATTTTAGATTCCCTTTTTAGATAAGAAATTTAAGCTGAGGGATTAGTTGATTAAAAAATAAGAGTAAAATACAAGGAGTGATATAATGAATATATTTCAAAAATTTATAAATAAAAAGCAAGAAGAAACAATTATAGAAAAAACGGAAAATGGTTTTATTTATGCACCAATGGAAGGCAAAGTAATTCCTTTAAAAGAAATTAATGATGGTGTATTTTCAGAAGAAATGCTTGGAAAAGGATGTGCAATGAAGCCGATCGATGGAAAATTATATGCACCTTTTGATGGAGAAATTCTTTTGATTACAGAAACAAAACATGCAATTGCATTAAAAAGCTGTGATGGAATAGAACTACTAATTCATATAGGAATGGATACAGTTAAAATGAATGGAAAAGGCTTTAATCCATTAGTGAAAGTTGGAGAAAAAATAAAATGTGGGCAATCACTGATGACATTTTCTATATCTGAAATTGAAAAGGCAGGATATGCGACTACTACAGCAATAATTGTAACAAACTCCGATCAATATAGAGATATAGAAGTACTTGCACAAGGTCATATAAAAAAATCAGAAAAGCTTATCAAAGTTTTATAAGATTGATAAATAATGAGGTTAATTTTATAAGTAAAGTTGTTAATATGTAATATATTTTGGATTAAAACAAGATAAGATTTTTTTGGTGGATTTTAAAGGTCACGCTTTGCTTTCACTATGAAACCCACGATCATTTGTATACGGCTAAAATAGCCGCTTACGGATGGTCGTGGGTTTTTATTGTCACGGGTAACTCCAGTAATCATGAATTTTAATTAGATGAGAATAATGCGGTAAGCTACATAAAAATACAATTATTATTAACAAGATAAGAAATAGTTGAAATACCATTTTAAGCATAGGATATATCAGCAGGTGTTATAAAATAATTTTACTGAGATTCATATTTTTGTGTCAGAAAATAATATATTAAAGCGAATGTTATATTGAGTGAGTAAGAACTAAATATTTATATATAGGGGGAATAACAAATGAAGAAAAAAATTGCTGTAATAGTATTAGTAGCTGCATTAACTGGGATGTCTCATAATGCATATGCAAATCCAGAGGATGCCACAAATACAAGTCAGGTAACAAGTGAAACAACATCTCAGCCTATAGTAGAAGAAAACGGAACTATAACAGAGACTGTAACAGAAGAAGAAAATAAGGTTGCATCTGAAAATGTGTCTGGCACCACAGTGGAAAATGAAAACGAAGCCACAAATGAAGCGACAGCAAATACTCAAAGTGAAATTACACAAGAAGAGGTCAATGATTCTGCAGGTATATTGCCTAATTCACCTTTTTACAATATAGAACGTGGAATAGAGCAGCTTCAGATTTCAATAACAAAAAGTGAGGAAGAACTAGCAGCACTTAAGGTAAAGTTTGCTACAGAGAGAGCATCAGAAGCAGTTGTTATGACAAATCAAGGGCAAGATGAACTTGCAAGTAAAGCAATAAACAATTATATAGAGTTACTGTCTTCTGCTACGGAACATATAAATAAGGCAATTGAGACTAAGGATGAAGCCGTACAAAAATTTGAAGAGCTTAACGAAGCATACAAAAAAAGTGAGGAAATACTAAAAACTATACTTGAAAAAGCTCCAGAAGACTCTAAGCTAGCTATTGAAAATGCATTAAATAAGCAGGATAAAGACATTGCCGCTGTTAATGGATTTTATGTAGCTAAAGAGGCTTTCTTTTTAGCAAGACATCAACTTGAAGACGCAAAGAAAGAACTTGAAGAAGCAAAGAAAAGCGGTGATGTAGCTTTAATTTCAAGCGCTGAAGAAAAGGTAAAAGAAGCTGAGGCTTTAAAGGATGCAGCAAATTCTTCAAAGGAAGAAATAAAGAAGCTTTCTAAGCAAGCTGAAAAAGAAATTAAAGCTGGTATGAAGCAAATTAAAAAGGCAAATGATAAGATTGAAAAAGTAGAGGAAAAAGAAAGTGATAAAAAGGAAAAAGCTATAGAAGGACCTAAACAATCAGAAGAAAACTTAAATGAAGAAGAAAAAAAGGTTGAGGCAAAAGCTAAAAAAGAAGAAGAAAAATTAAGGGAAGCAAATAAGAAGTCAGAAGAGAAAGCTAGAGAAGAGGATAAGAAATTACAAGAAAAGGTAAAAGAGGAAGCAAAGAAGACTGAGGAAAAAGTTAAAAAAGAAGGAGAAAAATTAAGGGAAGAAGCGAAAAAGGCTGAAGAATAAAAAGATCATTAGTATAAATGTAAAGTTTGTTTTAAAGACAAAGTTGTTAATATATAATATGTTGGAAGTCAAAATAAGATGAGATTTGCTAGTGAATTTTAAAGATCACGCTTCGTTTCCACCATGAAACCCACGAAAATCCATTTAGATTTTCATGGGTTGTTTTAGTTCTTAGATATTTAGAGAAGGTTTATATATTTTTGTAAGTAAGAAATTTAGAATATATAAAAGTGAACCGCATAATAATTAAATGTGAAAAATAACATGGGTATTGATATAACTTGCTTAAGGCTACTTTTTTGAGGGAGAAATATCGTTAACTTATCTATATTATAATGCAATTAATAAAATTATAGATTTAAGTAGATAAGATTACTTAAAATATTTTTTAGAATCATCAATATCTAATATTGTTATTGTAGTTTTATAGTTATCTCCATCCCATAAAATTTTACGCGCAACAGATTGTATTAAGAGCCTTTTTTTCGATATATCATCTACTATATCCATATTTTCGTTAAAATGTTTAAGAGAGTTTATTATAAGTTCTAAATTTACAGTTTGATTTATAATATCATTTTTATCGGATTCTATATTATTTAAATTAAATTCTAATTCTTTAATTTCATCATTAAGAGAAGATATTTCATTCATGATAATACCTACAACATCATTATTTGGAGCTAGTGAAAGTTGTTTTACTAAATTAGAAGATGCTAATCTTTTTGCTTTAATTTGTGTATTAAGTTCCTTAATTAGTCCATTTTCAAGTGTTGTATCACTACTTATTAAAGATTTTGTAAGCTCGTCAATTAATAGGTCCTTGTTATAAGCTTTAATTTCAGCAATAACTATTGGATCTAATTTATCTACTCTTATATTTGGATTATCACATCTATCTACATATTTATTTTGCTTATTGCTGCATACATAATAATCGAATTTTTTATAACCATTAACTTTAGAAGGGTGTCCATGTTTTACTATCATATTACATCCACATTTAGCACATTTTAAGATTCCAGATAGACATGCATTATTACTATTGCCAGTTCCAAGTCTTATAGATTGTTTAGCTTTATTTTTATCTAATGAACATTGTACTTTTAGCCATTCTTCAGAGTTTATTATTCCTTTATGATTGCTAATAGCAACAATCCATTCTTCAATATTTCTTCCAATGGTAGTTTGTCTTTTTTTATTGTAAGTCAAATATCCATTTCCATTATAATCTCCGTATACATTTGTTCCAATATCGTTCAAATATTTATGTGTACTTTTATCAGATTTAACGTAAAGTGGATTTCTAAGAATTCTTCTAACTTGTGTAGTATCAAAGTTCCCACCATTTTTGCCTTTAACACATTTAACATTTAATTGTCTTGTAACTTCATTTATTGAACGTTCTTCTAAATAAGCTTTAAAGATAAATCTTATAATATTTAATTCTTCTTCATCGGGTGTAAGTTTCATTAAAGTTCTTTCTTTCATTTCTTCATCTATATAGATCATTTTCTCTGGAGTAAATCCAAGAGGGGACTGACCTCCAAGCCATCTGCCAGATTTAGATAACTGAAGCATATTATCCCTAACACGTTCTGCTAACTGTTCACGTTCAAGCTGCGCAAATGTACTAGCAATGTTTATCATAGCTCTGCCCATAGGGGTTGTGGTATCAAATTGCTGCTCTGTGATACTTGTAAATGAGCAATTATATTTATCTAGCATTTCAAACATATTGGAAAGCTGGGCTACACTTCTGCCAATTCTATCAAGTTTGTAGCAGACTATTCTATCTATTTTTTTATTTTTAATATCTTTCATAAGCCTCTGGAATTCTGGTCTATTAGTATTTTTACCAGTAAAACCTTCATCTTCGTATATTGAAATTCCAACATCTTTTCCGAGTTTAGAATATATATATTCCTGGCACATTGAAATTTGATTTTCTATAGAATCACCTTTACCAGTAAATATTGATTTACGACTGTAAATAGCTATTTTCATTTGCTGTAACCTCATTATTTAGTTCAAAACATTTATATTCATGTTATGTTTCAAAAATTCTAATTGTTCTTGCATTAATACTGATATTTTAGATTAGGTAGGTCAACTATTACTTTTGGTAATAGTTAATTTTTGTGCTCAAAAATTGAAAACACCTCAACATAATTAAAAGTTGAATATTTTGAGCAACATAAAAATACTGGGCGATATAGAAAAATATTTAAACTTCTAATTATTCATACAATAAAAGCTAAAAAACCATTTATCAAATTTAAAATATTTCTGTTTATTAAAAGTGTATTGTGGGAAGTAATAGCATAATAGCTACTGATGCTTAGTTCTGTTTTTATGTTTAAACAAAACTAAATATGGTAGAAAATGAAAATATCATTCATAATAGATTGGCCATTATATATAATTATATATAAAGAAAATTGATTTATTATAATTATATATGAAGGTGATAATGTGGATGATAAAAAGATTGATGATATGTTCTTTAAATTATATGGTTATGATTTGTTACCTAATGAATATAAAGAAATAGCAAGAGAAACATCAGCATATGCAGGATTTAGATTATATATAAAAATACACGAGAAATTTAAAAATAAGATACGATGGATATTAGGGGCACTTACTAAATAGTAGGTGCTTATTTTTTTATCACACAATTTCACATAATTATAAGATAATTCTTACATAAAGATTGATTAAAATGAAAACAAGCTTAAAGAAATGAATTTTCTTAGTGAAATTAATATATCTAATTATTTTATTCGATTAGGAGGAGAGGAAATGAAAATTACTGAATTAGCAGTAAAAAAGCCTTTAAGCATAATTATAGTGGTTGCTTTGATTATGGGGCTAGGAATATTCGGATATGCAAATTTAGGAGCAGATTTATTTCCAGCAATTGATGCTCCTGTTATAACAATAACAACTACATATAGTGGAGCAGGTACCAAAGAAATAGAAGAAAATGTTACAAAACCAATAGAAGATGCGGTATCTGGCATAAGCGGTATTGATACCTTAAAGTCTGGATCAGTGGAAGGTTATGGTTATACCATAATTAAATTTACCATGGATACGGATATGAACTCGGCATTTATGGATGTTCAACAGGCATTAGGGGATGTTTCAAATAAACTTCCAGAAGGCGCTTCAAAACCTGTTATAAGAAAGGCAGATAAAAATTCAGCTCCGGTTATGATGATTTCAGTTTCAAGTTCATTGCCTTATGGCGAACTTTATAACGCAGCAGATGATATTCAAAAATCTTTAGAAAAGATCAGTGGAGTTGGTGAGGTGACTTTAGAAGGAGCCGTTCAAAAGGAATTAATGATTGATGTTGATAAAACTTCTATGGAGCAATATGGCATAAGCATCAATACTATCGTAAGCAAGCTGAAAAGTGAAAATGTAAATATTCCAGCAGGTCAGCTTAAGCAGGAAAATTCTAAAGAGACTATGAGGGTTCTTGGTGAGTTTCAAAATATAGAAGATATAGAAAATATTCAAATACCTATGATAAATGGGGGAACTATAAGACTTAAGGATATTGCAGATATAAAGCTGGATTATCCAGATGGAAGTGAATTGGTAAGGTTAAATGGAGGAAGCTCCATAGGTATATTCGTTAAAAAACAAAGTGATGCAAATATAGTTGAAACAACAAAGGCTGTTAAAGAAAAGCTGAAAAGTATAGAAAAGACTTTGCCAAGTGGAATTAATGTTAGTATAGCAGACGATTCTTCTACATTTATTAATGAATCTTTATCAGAAGTTAAAATAAGTCTTATTGAAGGTATAATCACAACAAGTATTATAATGTTTCTATTTCTAAAGCGTATAAAATCTTCATTAATAGTTCTTGTCGCAATACCTACATCGCTTGTTGCTACATTTTTTATGATGTATGTTTGTAATTTTACACTTAATATTTTATCACTTTTAGCTTTATCTTTATCAATAGGAATATTGGTAGATGACTCTATAGTTGTACTTGAAAATATTCAAAGGCATCTGAGCCAGGGGAAGGGACTTATAAGAGCAGCTATAGATGGACGTGATGAAATAGGAATGGCAGCTATATCAATAACATTATGTGACATAGTAGTCTTTGGGCCAGTTGCTTTTATGTCTGGAATGATTGGACAATTTTTCAGACAGTTTGGACTTACAGTAATATTTGCAACAATGTTTTCACTTATTGTCTCTTTCACTCTAACTCCAATGTTAGCTTCGAGATTACTTAAGGAAGAAAAAGATGATGATTATAAAGTTGAAGCTAAAAAAGGATTTATAACAAAGTTATTTGATAAAGCAAATGAAGAATATAAAAGGTTTTTGCTTTGGTCACTAGATCATAGATGGAAAATTGTAAGTATTGTCATGGCAATGTTCATACTTAGTATATTACTTATTCCTTTTAAAGCCATTAAGACAGAATTTCTGCCAATAACAGATCAAGGCAAATTTATAATTAATGTTGATTTAAGTCCTGGTTCGGATATAACGAATACAGATGAAAAAGTAAAAGAATTAGAAGAACATTTAAAAAATGTACCTGAAATAAGTGAATATTTTACTGTAATTGGCAGTGATAATGAATCTTCAGCAACGATTAATATTAATTTAATAGAAAAGAGTAAACGAAAGAAAAGCCAAAGTGAAGTTGCTCAGGAACTTCGGGAATGGAGCAAGAGTTTAACTGGAGCTTTCATTTCTGTAAATGAAAGCAATGGACTTTCACAAGGTAATGGAGATGGAGCAAAGCCTATTGCTATAAATATAATTGGGCCTAATGTAGAAGTTTTAAGAGATCTAAGTGAGAAAACAGAGAGCATGGTAAAAGCTATTCCTGGAACAACAGATGTTAGTAATAGAATGAAAGCTAACGAGAATGAGATTGATGTTGAAGTTGATAGAACAGCAGCTACACAATTTGGAATTAAGCCATCAGATATTGCAAGTGCTCTTAAGGCAGCATCTAATCAAGGCACAGATGCTGGCGTATATAGAAAAGATGGCGATGAATATGATATGGTTGTTAAATTTGAAGATGGACAAGTTAAAACTAAAGATCAGATGTCTTCAATAATGATAGCTAATTCATCTGGAATACAAGTACCATTAGATCAAGTTGCAAATGTGTCTTTAGGTGATAGCCCACAGGAGCAATTAAGAATGAATAGAGATGAAATGGTGACTATATATGCAAATGTACAAGGCAGAACAGTAGGAAGTGTAAATACAGATATTAAAAAAGCTATTGAAAATGAGGATATGCCTACAGGTTATGAAGTGACTTATGGAGGGGACCAGCAAAATATGGCTACTTCCTTTAAATCTCTAATTGAAGCTTTGGCTGTGTCTATAGTGCTTATATATATGATATTGGTTGTTCTATATGAATCTTGGCTTACACCTTTTTTAAGGATGTTATCACTTCCATGTGGAATAATAGGAGCATTAATAGCTTTGGTCATTACTAGAAATACTTTAAATATCGTAACAATGATTGGGCTGATAATGCTTGATGGACTTGCATCTAAAAATGGAACTCTGCTTATCGATTATACTAATACATTAATGAAGAAAGGAATGTCTTTAAGAGAAGCTCTTATAGAATCTGGAAGTACAAGACTTAGACCAATCATGATGACTACAATAACTATGATTGTTGGTATGATTCCAACGGCATTGGCTATGGGGCAAGGAAGTGAATATAGATCAGGAATGTCTATAGCACTTATTGGGGGCATGATTACCTCTACAATATTATCTCCAGTGCTTATTCCAGTTGTGTATACATTGATTGATGATATGAAAAAGAAAATTTTAGAGAGAAGAAATAGTAAAAAGGGTGCAGCAAATGAATTATAGAGGTATAACTCAGCTAGGATAAAATACCTGCAGCGTGTGATATTTAAAGTGAAAGGAGACAAATTATGAAAAGTATTAAACTTAGAAAATATACAATATTAGCAAGTATTATCTTAACATCGTCAATGGTTCTTGCAGGATGTGGTAAAAGTGCTAGTAATACAAATGATATTAAGAATGTTAAAACGGTTGCTGTTAGTACAGCTTCTATTGAAAATTACACAGAGTATGGAAGTACATTAAAAGCAAATAGTGAGGTAATAGTTGCTCCAAAAATATCTGGTAGAATTGCAACTATGAATGTTGAAGTAGGACAACAAGTTAAAAAAGGTGATGTATTATTTACATTAGATTCAGCTGAATTACAGGCACAATATAAGCAGGCACAGGGTGCCTTAAGTTCAGCACAAGCTAATTTAACACTCATAAGTGATTCGGAGTTTAAGCAGCAATTAATTCAGGCTAAGACAAATCAAAGCTTAGCACAAAATACATATAATGATGCTAAAAGTGCATTTGATAAGGTAAAAATACTATATGAGGCAGAAGCTTCTACAAAGCAGGATTTAGATAATGCACAATCTAAACTTAATTCAGCTGAGACGCAGCTTAACTCTGCTAATGATAACTTAAATCTTTTAAATAATAAAATTGGAAGTCAGACGGCAGCTGTAGCTGAGTCTCAGGTGGAACAGGCACAGGGTGCAGTAGATTTGGTACAGGCTCAATTAGACAATGCTGTAGTTAAATCACCTATTGATGGAGTTGTTTCTGAAAGAGATGCTGATGCAGGAGAAATAGTATCAAGTTCAAAAAGTGTAATTACTATAGCAGATAACAGCAGTTTTATTGGTGAAATAAATATAAGGGATAAGGATTTATCTGGTATAGCAGTAGGAGAGAAAGTGGAAGTAAAAGTTAATTCTTTTGAAGGTAAGAATTTTGAAGGAGTTATAGATAATATAAGTCCAACAGCTGATTCTAAAACTCAATTATATAATGTAAAAATGAAGCTTGCGAAGGATGACTCTTCTTTAAAATCAGGAATGGTAGTGAAAATATTGCTTACAAAAGATAAAAAAGATAATATAGCTGCACTTCCGAGTAATGCAATAGTTGTGAACAATGGAGTTCAATATGTATATGAAGTAGTTGAGGATAAAGTGAAAAAAATATCAGTAAGTGTTGGAATTTCTGATGGAAAGTATACCGAAATAACTAGCGGGGTAGAACTGGGGGATAAAGTTATTATAGAAGGACAGAGTTTTTTAAATGATGGCGACCAAGTCAATATAAGTAATTCCTAAAATTTAGAGTAATAATACAATAAAAAAGTTAATATAGGACGTCAGAATATCTAATAATAATATTAAATAACTAACAGGATAGAATTAAGTGGTAATGTTATAATAGAAGAACAACGTTATACATAAAGAACCATTGATTTGATATTCTGCTTTATAATATTTTATTAGAAATTAAAAACAGACTTTAGAGTATGAACTATGGAATTAATTATAGAATATGTAGGAACTTAATTTAGCCTATAAAGGTGGTGTTGAGATGAATTATAATATTTACTTAGTAGAAGATGAAGAAAATTTAAATCAGATATTAAAATCTTATCTTGAAAAAGATGGCTTTAATGTAACTTCTTTTTTTAATGGTGAAACAGCAAGAGCAGCTATTGAAGTTAATCCACATTTATGGATATTGGACATTATGCTGCCAGATATAGATGGATATCAGCTTATAAAAGAAATTAAAGAAAACAATAAGCAAACACCTGTTATTTTTATTTCTGCACGTGATGCTGATTTAGATAGAGTGATTGGCCTGGAGCTTGGAAGTGATGATTACATTGCCAAACCATTTCTACCTAGAGAGTTGGTTATACGTACAAAAAAACTTATTGAAAGGGTATATGGCCAAGAAGTAGAAAGAGATGTTCAGACAGTATCTCAGATTTGTGGTTACACTATAGATGAAAATAAACGTATAGTAAAGAGTGGAGAAGAAACGATTGCTTTAACTTCAAAAGAATTTGATATTCTCATGTTATTTGTTAAAAATCAGCTTATTGCTTTTTCAAGAGAACAAATATTACATAATATTTGGGGAGATGAGTATTTCGGAAGTGACAGAGTTGTAGATGATCTTATAAGAAGGCTTAGAAAAAGAATGCCAAACCTTAAAATAGAAACAGTTTATGGTTATGGATACAGGATGGTTAAGGAATGAGCAGAGTTTCGAAATTTCTAAGTAATAAATCAATTGCTTTTCAAATATGGATTGTTTTCTCAGCTATGATGCTTCTAATAATAGGTATGTTAGTAACTATGAGTTTATTAAATTTCAAAAATTTTCTTTATGATAAAGCTTTTGAAGTTATTGAAAGTGCTCAAAAAAATGCAATTATAAATATTAAGGAGAATAATGGTTATATTCAGCTTCCGAATATAGATTCTGATACTGACAATGACAAAAGGCCTTTACATCATATTATTTATCCAAGTAACTCCAATGAAAATATAGATCATATTCTTTCTGATAAGCAATCTTCAGAGAATCTATGGAATAAAGTATTAATTCAATATAAAAATCAAAAAACAGATAGCCAAAGATATACATATGCCGGTAATGATGATGAGCTATTTTATGTAATAACAAAATATAGTTCTAATGAAAAGAGTGGTTTTATCTTTTCATATACAAGAGATGTTCAGGCTGAAAAACTATATAAGCAGATAGCTAGAAAGATCATTTTAATGACTATCATTGCAAGCTTTTTTAGTTTAATAATAGTTAGAAAACTTGCAGGTTACTTATCAAAACCTATAAAGTCATTAAAAGAAAACGTGGAGAAGATAGGTCAAAAGGAATGGAATACTCCAATAAGTGTAGATAGAAAAGATGAGATAGGTGAATTATCTGAGGCCATTGAATCCATGAGGCAGCAGCTTGTAAAAAATGATGAAGCTCAGCAATGGATGCTTCAAAATATATCCCATGAATTAAAAACTCCTGTGATGGTTATAAGAAGTTATGCTCAATCTGTTGGAGATGGAATATTTCCTAAAGGCGACCTGAGTAGTACAATGCTTACAATTGATAGTGAAGCAGAAAGACTGGAGAAGAGAATAAAAGATCTGCTTTATTTAACTAAGCTTGACTATTTATTGCAGCACAAAAGAATAGAAGAACTTATTAATATGAAAGAATTAATTGAGGAAACCGTCGATAGATTTAGGTTCAGAAGAGAAGAGCTTAATTGGAAGCTAGAACTAGAAAATATAATAATATTAGGAGACTATGAACAGTGGAAAGTCGTAGTTGAAAATATTTTAGAGAATTCAATTAGATATAGTAGAAGTAAAGTTAGAATTAGTGTAAAGACAAGTAGTGATTCAATATTACTTGAAATATATAATGATGGAGAATTTATTGAAGAATCATCGTTAAATGAGTTATTTAAGCCATTCAAAAAAGGTAAAAAAGGTAAATTTGGATTGGGGCTAGCAATAGCTAAGAGAATTATAGAATCTTATGACGGGCATATATGGGCGGCCAATGAAAATGTTGGAGTATCTTTTAAGATAGAATTGAAAAAATAGTATCAAGTTCAGTCATTCTTCCTTCACAAAAACCATGGGGTTTTATGAGCTAAGCGAATTTGATAAAGAGTGCTGAAAAACCAAGTGTATCTAAAGATATGATGGAAAAAATATTTGATGTAATGCTTCCAGCTCATCCAGGAAGATTACCTTATTGCTTTCAATAAACTTTCATAGTTGAGAATAAAAAATCATACTATGAAAGTTCTACATAATTTCTTCACAATATTGTTATAAAATAAAAGAAAAGTGGAGGTGTTATATATGTTTTGTAGCGGATTTGGTTTTGGAGGACCTTATGGCGGAGGAGGTTTTTTTATGATGATACCAATGATATTAATCTTATTGATTAATGTCTATTTTATTCATAAAGCATTTAATAATAACAAAAATAATTCTACTGATACATCTTCATCAAAAGCAATGAATATTTTAAATGAGAGATTTGCAAAAGGTGAGATAAGCGAAGAAGAATATATATCAAAGAAGCAAAAAATAGAAGAATAAGAATTATTAGAGCCCCGCTCTTGATTAGATTTTAGTCTAGAGTGGAGCTTTTTTTGTAATTTTCAAATGTATATATTATATTGTAAATTTTGTTATAATTAGAATACAATTTGCTATGCAAGGGGCGTGTAAAAATGAAAAAATCTTAAACAGTAAGATAATATCATTTTGGACTTTTATAACTATATTAATAATTTCTATTATTCATGTTGCATATACAGCAATAAGTATATACAACAACCCAACTACAAGCTTTCCTTGGACTACAGCATTTAATTTTCCAGGGGTTATATATATTGTACCCCTTATATTATCGTTATGTGTTCATTTATATTTAATGAGACAATTTTTCCGAATCAAATAAGTATTATACCATTAGAATTAAATATACCAAGGTTACAGGGCATAATTCAAAGGACGCTATCATCTAATAGGTTTGATGAAAACTATATTAAATCAGCAAAGTTGTTTGTAAAAATGCACAAAACTATTAATAAGCATTTATTGTGTAGAGCAGAAATTGTTGATATCAATAATAAAATTTAAGTATCAAAAGAAGTGCTTGAGAAAGCGTATGAAGAGTCTTTTAGCATAAGAGACAAATTAAATTATTATTAACATGTTATGTTATACACATAAAATAGTATAAGAAGAATGGAGGTGAATTTTAGTGAGGGTTTGATACTTGTTATACACTCTCTCACTAAAGATAATTAATGAAAATTGAAAATGGAATTTATATGCTAGAATTATCTGCTAATTTAATGGGGAAGGCCAGTATAATCAATCCAACTATGATTTATGATAATGATTCAGTCGTTTTAATTGATGCTGGATTTCCAGAACAAATAAATCAAATTCGTGAAGCTTTTGAAAAAGAAGGAATATCATTTAATAAATTAAAGTCGATAATTTTAACTCATCAAGATATTGATCATATTGGAAGTGCTCTAGCTATCTTAAAAGAGATGGTAAGCAAAGTTGAAATCTTTGCTCATGAGGAAGAAGAAAAATATATAAACGGAGAAAAACCGCCTGTTAAACTTGCAAGTCTCGAAGGCAATTTGGATTATCTTCCTGAGAATATGAAACTAATATATGAAAAACTAAAGAGTGGTTTTCAAAATAGCATAGTAAATGTAGATAAAACATTAGTTGATGATCAGGAATTACCATTTTGCGGAGGTATTACAGTTCTGCACACACCTGGTCACACACCAGGACATATCTGCTTATACCTTAAGAAGTACAAGATATTAATTGCAGGAGATATTCTTAGTGTCAAAGAGGGGTTACTTGTGAATGCTGATCCAAGTATTAATTTTGATAATGAATTAAACATGAAATCTTTAAAAAAATTAATGGAATATGATATTGAAAAGGTGATTTGTTACCATGGTGGTATATATAAAGGCGATGTAAACAAACGTATAGCAGAGCTTTGTATTTCATAAATGATAAGAAAGGAAGTGAACTTTAGTGGGAAATTTATTGATAGATAAAGTAATATTTCTCACTATGAAAGCAGATGAAAATATATATTAGTGCAGACATAGAAGGAATAACAGGAGTTACAGATTGGGATGAAACAAAACAAAATCATCCTGACTGGCAGGCCTTTGCAAAACAAATGACTGAAGAAGTATTAGCAGCAGTAAACGGTGCAGTAAAAGCTGGAGCTAAAGAAATAATAGTAAAAGATGCTCATGATAGTGGAAGAAATATAGATATTAAAGCTCTTCCTGAAGAAGTAAAACTTATTAGGGGATGGACAGGAGATCCTTTATCTATGGTAGCTGGAATAGATGAAAGCTTTGATGCACTCATCTTTATTGGATATCATAATGCTGGAGGAACAATAACAAATCCATTAGTTCATACGATGAATGTATCTAGCGTATTAACTATTAAAATCAATGATGAATATGCAAGTGAATTTTTACTTAATGCATATGCAGGTGCTTTATACAAGGTTCCGGTTGTATTTGTTAGCGGAGACAGTGGACTTACTAAAGAAGTTAATAAATTCAATTCCAATATAGTGACTCTTGGAGTTAAAGATGGTATTGGCGGCGCAACTATAAATATGAATCCTAAAAAGGCAGTTATAGAAACAGAAAAACTAGTTAAAGAAGCATTAAATAAAGACTTAGATTCAATGAAAGTTAAGTCACCAGAAGAATTTAAAGTACAAATTGAATATAAAGACCATAAGGTTGCCTATAAAAATTCCTTTTATCCAGGGGCAGAATTTATTGCACCGAGAACAGTTGAATTTAAAACAAAAGAATATTATGAAGTTCTAAGAATGATACATTTCCTAACATAAGCATAAGAATATTAATAGAAGCAAAATAAATGGGAGATTTATAAGATGATAAGACCAACCCCTTTAAAAATAGGAGATAAAATAGGTTTAATTGCCCCTTCAAGTCCAGCAAAAAGAGATAGAATTGAACCTGCAATAAAAGCTATGGAAGATTTAGGCTTAGAAGTAGTACTTGGTGCAAGCTGCATGGAATCTCATGGCTTTTTATCTGGAAGTGATGAAATAAGAGCTAATGATATTAATGATATGTTTAGGGACAAAGATATAAAAGGTATATTTGCTTTAAGGGGAGGTTATGGAGCAAATAGGCTGCTTCATATGCTTGATTATGAAATGATTAAGAAAAATCCAAAGGTATTTGCAGGATATAGCGATATTACAGCTCTTCATAATGTCCTTAATCAAAAATGCGATCTTATAGCATTTCATACACCAATGGCAGCATCTGAATTTTACGATGGCGTAGATGATTATACAATGAATTATTTTAAGAAAAATATATTTTCAAATAAACCTTTAGGAGTGCTTAAAAATCCTCGAGGACAGGAAATAAAAACATTAGTTAAAGGCATAGCAGAAGGGGAATTAGTTGGAGGGAACCTCTCTGTTTTAGTTTCATCAATGGGCACGCCTTATGAAATAAATACAAAGGGGAAAATTCTATTTTTAGAAGATATAGATGAACAGCCTTATAAAATAGATAGAATGCTATTGCAGTTAAAACAATGCGGGAAATTTAAAGATGCAAATGGGATAATTTTAGGTGCATTTACAGATTGTGAACCTAAAGATGATCGTAGTTTAAGTTTAATGGAAGTATTCAATGAAATTATAGTGCCAGAAAACAAACCAACTTTGTATAATTTAGTTTGCGGGCATTGTCTTCCAACCTTAAGCCTTCCACTTGGCGCAAAAGTTATGATTGATGGTGAGAAAAGTGAAATTACTATATTATAATATTGGGTTATGTTCGTAGAAATGGAAGTTTTTGAAAGTTGTAAAACTGTTTCAAAAGCATGGAATAACTTTATGGAGAATCCAGGGCCAGAAATTGATGGATATATATCTGAGCATGAAAATTTTTTGGAGAAATAAATTTGATAGGGAGCTTTGCGAAGGATTAAGGGTTAATTTTGAGCAAGGCTCCTTTGAATTTTATAATGGTCAATTTTCAATGCTCAATGGTCAATGTTGAGAGTGTGGCAAAACATTTTTTAGTTATGGTGTTTTGTTTTTCTTAGCTTTGATAAATTTCTTAATTGGTTTTAAATTGAGATGGAATCAGCATATTCTTATATGGTGAAGAATATTTATGGGTTTATTCTGAAGAATATCACCATAGGAGAATATATATTGTGAACAATATGGTCAATATACTGGATTTTAAGTACGTAAAATTTAAAAATAGCAGCAGTAAAAATAGAAGTGGGTTTTCTGTTTTTACTGCTAATTTTTTTAGAGGAAAATTTCTATTGAGAGATAAATTTTTTAGATACGTCTAAAATTTTATTGTAGTAAATTTCAAGTATATTATGGATGATTGAGATATGTGATTTTAGGATTTTGGTTAATAATAAATGGAATGAAATAAGAAATACTTATTTTATTAGGAAAAATAAAGAATAATATGTAAAATTGAGGTATAATTAGGAAGCGAATACTAGTTGTAATTATTTAGTAAACTAAGTTTTTTGAAATAACTAAGACGTGAAACTTTGAGATAGTTATTATGTCTATAATGGGAAGTTGGTAAAGATAAAGTAAGTTAAGTTTATTAAATATATTAGTACTGTACGGGGGGATACTGATGGAGGATTATTTAAAATATACATATAAGTTAGAAACACATTTAAAGGTTATTTGTGACTCAAATGAAGAATATGCAAATTTATATGCAACATGGAAATTGAACCAAAAGATATATAGTAGCGTGCTGAAAACTGTAGTAATGAATTATCCACACTATAGTTTGCATGATGATAGTCATTCAGAAAGCATAATAACAAATATTGAGATGTTATTAGGAGAAGAGAGAATAAAGAGGTTATCACCTACTGAAACTTGGATGATTCTACAATGTGCTTATTTACATGATTTTGGGATGGCACTATTGAGTGAAAAAGCTGAATTAGAGTGGGAAACAGATGAATTTAAAGAATATTTAGAAGAGAAAAGGCATTCATTTAATAATGATATAGCTGAAGCAATTGAATATATTGACAAGTTGAATATTAATTTACAAGATGATAAATTTGAAAAAAATTGGCCATTGAAGATTCGTAAATATGTTACTTATATAATAGCTGACTATTTTAGATCAAAACATTCAAGTTTAACTAAAGAATATTTAGATCAATTAGAAAGATGGGAGATAGATATAAGTCATAATAATCTTATTCATGAAAGGTTAATAAGATTAATAGGAGAGATATCATTTCTACATACGCAAGACTTTGATAAGGTAATGAAACTAAATTATGAGTCTAATGGATATAAATCAGATTACATACATCCAAGGTTTATAGCGGAGATGATAAGATTAGGAGATTTATTAGATTTAGATAATGGTAGATTTAGTAGTTATGTAGAAAAAGTGATTGGAGGACTACCTAAATTATCAAAAAATCATAAAGAAAAGCATCAATCAACACGCCATGTGTTGATAACACCTGAGAGTATAGAAGTAAGTGCAGACTGCCCTAATGAAGAAGTATATAGAGAAACTAGAAGTTGGTTTTTATGGCTTGAAGAAGAGATTAAGAATTTAACAATGAATTGGATAGATATTATTCCAAGTAATTTAACAGGATATGCACCTAAATTAACAAAAAAAGAGCTTCTTTTGAAGGGTGAACCAGATTTAAATAATATTACAGATTTGAGATTCGAGATATCTCAAGAAAAAGCATTTGACATAATAGAAGGATCAAATATATATGAAGATAAATATATATTTGTTAGAGAATTTATACAAAATTCATTAGATGCATCAAAGATACAGCTATGGAGAGATTTGAATGATGGCATGTATACTTCATGGATTAAGACTAAGAAAGAATTAAAAAATTTGATGCCTTTCGATATTTCGAAAGAAATTTATGATAATTATACAATTGAAGTCACTATTCAAGACATAGATAGCGATTATGTAGGGGTTAGTATTAGAGACAGAGGAATAGGAATATCAATAGATGCATTAAAAGCCATGTGTGATGTTGGGTCGAGTTATAGTGGAAAGTTAGAACTAAAAAAAGAGATAAAGAAAATGCCAGCTTGGTTAAGACCCACAGCAGGGTTTGGTATTGGATTGCAATCAGGATTTTTGGTAGTTGATGTATTTAAAGCACGTTCAAGAACAGGTGGCAATAGTGCAATTGAGATAACTTTTGAATCAAGAAAAAGATCTGATGGCTACATTCAAGTTAGAAAATCAGAGAAGGATATAAAAAGGGGTACAGAATTTTATTTCAAATTAAAGAAGGATACAAATTATTCTCTTAATTATGGAGGATATGCTGAGAAGCACTTTGAGAATTTATTTGATCCGATATCAAGTGATAATTTGCTTATATATAAAATTCTTGATTCAGCAAAAAGGAATTGCAAAGGAAGCATTATACCTATATATATTAATGTTGATAATAAAGATAAAGAAACGTTTAATTCAGATATATTAACTTTATTTGATGACGGTATGATTGAGCAAGGTAATTATGCATATAACATTGCCAATACTCTTGATGAGATGAAATTATGGGTTAAAGACAAAGATATTTACTTAAATATTTGTATGCCAGAATACGATTCGGATAGGAATATTTTAGAAAGATCACCCAATACAATAGACTTTTCTTTTAAAGGTATTAAATTAGATAGGCAAAGAGAAAGCTATGCACTCTGGGAATATATTTATGTTGATATATATGGAATGGACACCAAGGAATCACTAAAACTGAGTAGAGATGAGCTTACGCTAAAAGCTAGAAAAGATGTAGGAAAAATCATTGATGAAGGTGTACAATTTTATATAGCAAAATTAAAAGAAAAAATAGATATATTAAAAGAAAAGGCAAAGGAAATGCCGTTTGATAAGATTGCATTTATTGTATTAGGGAGTATGATAATTAATAATTTTAAGGTATCAGATTATAATTTTTTATTAGATAAAGGAATAATGATATCAGTAATGAAAAAAAATGATAATAAGTTTATTTGGGAAGAAGTTGATTTTGCAGATATTATAGATGAATATCCTAATTTAACTTATGCAAATATTAATTCTTTTAAAATAGAAAGAGTAAATAATCTAAAGGAGGAATATGACTACAAAATTGTGGAAGGTTATTTAAATAAAAATATATCAGATATTGAGGAAGATATAGTAATAGTAGATAAAAATCTTATTAAAATATTGGAAAATGACTTTAGAATAAACAAAATACAATGTATTGAATCAGAACTGAATAGAGATTTATTACTTTATAGTACGGGGATTGAAGATAGAGATATTATTAATGTTAACGAAAAAACAGAAGAGTATTTAATTGACTTATTAGTATCAAATTCTCGAAATTCTTTTAATTATTCAAAAGGAAGGTGGAGGAGTCAAAGAACTTGTATTCCATCATTTTCAAAATATAATTTGCTAGCAATTAAAACTATTCCAGCGGGAGTAGCGTTTTATAAATCTAATAAAATGAAACAACTGATATCTCCGATAACTAGAAAAGATAAAGAAAAAATTGAAAGTGTTAATAATAAAGAATTATTTATAGAAAGCATTACAGTAAGACAAGATTATAAAAATTTATTATTCTATACAATGAATAATAGAATTTCTGAAAAAATTGTTACAATAGAAGTGATAGATAAGTTATATAAAGAAATAATAGGAAAATATTTTGAACTTATGAAAAAGAAAATTAAATAATCTATAAATATTAATATAAGCTTGAAACAAACGTTGATAGTGCTAAATTATTAATTTAAACTACAATAAACATTAAAATTAAAATGATATGTGATATTTTTTCTATTTAAGTTAAAAAATATATATGTGTAACCAACTAGATAGTATCATTTTGTCCATCGCAAAGAAAACTTTATATTGTTCATATAATCATTAGGTTAATAATGTGTATAATATGAGATTTGACGTAGTAAGTTCTTTTTAAATTAAATAATGAGATATTTACAATTTATGCTATAATTGATTCGTTATAGCGGATTGTTAAGAATTAACTATTGAAATAAGAAATGTTTAATAATTCTTTTTGAAAATATATTTGGAGGCGGTAAAGGTTTTGGAGAAAATAATAAATTGGTTAAAGAATCACATTAGTATAATGATAATAATTATACTAAGTATTCCTTTTTTCTGCATTCCAGCAATTGGGTTGATTTTAAATATAGGAATAGCATTGTCTAGCTTTCTGCCTAATAAATTAATTATATTAAGGATAAATACGAATGAAATAGTTACTCAGTCAGAATTTATTTATTATTATAGTTGTTTTTTAAGTATTGAAGTAACAGGTATTCTAAGTTACTTGCTATATAAAATAACTTTAGGTAAATATTCTGATGAAGCAAAAGAAAAAGTTTTTTCAGAAAAGAAGGAAGTAGGACTTATGCTAAATGAAATTTTAATTGAATTAAGAAACAACAGAGATGCTTATAAAAAAGAGAGAGACGGGACAAATTGGAGTTTTTATAAACTGTTTGAATTGGAGAACTATAATCAATTTTCATATGGACAGATATGCACAGAGTTTGAGGTTGAAAAATGGGAAAAGAATTTAACAAGTTTTATATTTATCAAAAAATATTTTAAAGACCATTTATTACTAGAACGTATTACAGAAGTATATAGTATTTTTGATTTCTTAAGTAAACATACAGATAAAGATCAATGTGAATCTATTAATTTAGAAGGTTTTATGGAGAAAACAGACAAAGTAATTGAAGAATTGTTGGACATTGTAGTCTCTTTAGGAAGATAAAATAATAGAACAATCATTATAATGTTAATTTTTAAAACTATTTATATTGTTTATAAA
>NZ_MZGT01000051.1 GCF_002029255.1 Clostridium chromiireducens | reverse complement strand
CAAAAAATATATTTTTACTTAAAATCCTCTATTCTTATTATATTATCTATTTTATTAACTGATTTTAAGCTTTTAATCTCTTCAATTGCATTATCAATTTGAGCTTCTTTTGTTCTATGAGTAACTAAAACAATCGTTACTTGCCCATCTTCTTCATCGCCTTTTTGTATAACTGAACGTATACTCACATTGTGTCTTCCAAGTATCGCAGTTATTTCTCCAAGCACTCCTGATTCATCTAGAACAGTAGCTCTAATATAATATTTACTTTCAACAGAACCCATTTCTAAGATTTCTCTTTCCCATAAATTATTCTTAACTACTGGATTTGAATTATCTGTATCAACATTACTTCTAACGATTGAAACTATATCACTAACCACTGCACTTCCAGTAGGCAGATCGCCTGCCCCTCTTCCATAAAACATTAAATCTCCAACTGCATTTCCTCTTATAAACACTGCATTATATGAATCGTAAACATTTGAAAGCGGATGTTTTTTAGGAATCATTGTCGGATGAACCCTTAATTCAACCTTCCCATTAATTTCTTTCGCTATAGCTAATAATTTTATTCCCATTTTAAATTCTTTAGCATACTTCATATCAACAGCTTCGATTTTAACAATACCTTCTCTATATACATTTTTCACATCTATCTTTGATCCAAAAGCCAATGATGCTAATATAGCCAATTTGTATTGTGCATCATACGCTTCAATATCTGATGTAGGGTCCGCTTCTGCATATCCTTTTTCTTGAGCTTCTTTTAATACATCGTCAAAATCAGCATCCTCAAGTTCCATCTTACTTAATATATAGTTCGTTGTACCATTTACAATTCCATAAAGAGTTTCTATTTTATTAGCAGTCAAACTTTCATCTATTCCTTTTATAATTGGAATACCTCCAGCTACGCTAGCTTCATAACTAAACATAATCCCCTTTTCATCAGCCTTCTCAAAAAGTTCATCGCCACCAGTTGCAAGTAACATTTTGTTAGCAGTTACTATATGTTTCTTAGCATCCATGCATCTAAGCATATAATCTCTAGCAGGCTCCATTCCTCCCATAACTTCAACAACGATTTTAATTGAGTCATCTTCTAATATCTCATTAAAATCTGTAGTTATAAGTTCATTAGGTATATCTACACCTCTTGGCTTATTCTTATCTCTTACAAGGACTTTTGCAACTTCTACTTCATATCCGCATCTTTTCATAATTTCTTCTTTATTAGAATTTAAAATCATCCAAACACCACGACCAACATTCCCCAATCCTAGTAGTGCTATTTTTACTTTTTTCATTTTGTGCCCCCCTTAAGTTAAACATAAATAAAATATGTCCTATATCTATAGTAAGTTATAGTATTCTTATTAATTATAATTCTTATATTAATTTTTGGCTATATTTTTTTATTTAATATTTTCTATAGGAGAAAAAAATCACCTTCTCAAATTTATACTTCATTTGAAGGTGATTTGATATTTTTTAAATATTCATATGATAATAGCTAGCCCTTACTCCCAATAATCATTTTAGAACTTTCTTTAAACATTGTATAATAGACTTAATACTTTCTTCACATAATTAGAGTAATTTAGATTTATGAACTCATATAAATAAATGAAAGTCATTTAACTGTTGCTTAACTTATATAGCTTTTCTACTTCATCCGTAATTATACCGTAAGCTCCATATTTCATAACCATCTTCATGTGCTCCTCTTCGTTAACTGTATATGGATTAATCACAATACCTGCTTCTTTAATTTCTTGAATATATTTCTGATTTAATATACTAGGAAAGCACGGATGATAGCATTCTGCCGATATATCTTTCAAATACCTTGGAACATTCACAAGCGTTGAATTTGTTAATGCTCCTAGTTTTATTTCTTTATCTAGATTTCTTATTTTAGCCAAACTTAAGTGATTAAAACTTGAAATTATAACTTTATCCTTTATATTATACTCATAAATCATTGATAGTACTTTTTCCTCTAAACCTTCATAGGGAATTATTCCATTTTTTAATTCTAAGTTCAATACCTTTAAGTTAGAATCTATAAATAGTTCGAAGAGTTCTTTTAATGTTGGTATTTCTTCACCATTATTATTTTGAAAATACTCTACTTCTTCCAATGTGTAATCACCAATTTTTAGTTTATTGTTTTGGATGGTGCAATTTACTTTTTGTAGCTGCTCCATTGCCTTTTCCTTTAACTTTAGAACTTTAGGCAAGCTTTTAGTTCTAAACATTTTAATTTCATAAAAAGTATAGTCTTTTACATAACCGTGACCATTCGTAGTCCTCTCCAATGTCT
The DNA here is from genome assembly GCF_002029255.1 of Clostridium chromiireducens. GTDB lineage: Bacteria > Bacillota > Clostridia > Clostridiales > Clostridiaceae > Clostridium > Clostridium chromiireducens. The sequence continues at coordinate 34,855 of NZ_MZGT01000051.1, read as the reverse complement.
CATCATGAATTAGAATAGGTACGTTATCCATTGATAGCTGAACGTCAGTTTCAATTCCATCTGCATTGTATTCAATAGCTTTTCTAAATGCAAGCATAGTATTTTCATCAAATTTACCACTATATCCTCTATGGGCAATGTTTAAAATTTTCATCCTACTCATTCTTATAATACTCCTTCATATATTTTAATTGTTAATATTAAAAAGATAGAAGATATAATCTAATACCCACTATCTTTTTTATATTTATTTAATAATAATTATGTTTGAATTACTTCATTTATTTTTAGTTATCCATTACTTATTAGCCTTGTTATACTTTTCGATTGCTGAGTTAATTGATTTTTCACTAGCATCTATCGCTTCTTCTGGCGTTAATTTTCCTTGTAGCACTGCTTCTATATTTGTTTCATTAGTTTGTCTTGCCTCTGGGAATACTCCTAGAAGTGCTCCTCTAGATTCAATTGGTGATGCATGTAGTTGATCAATTGCGGTCTTAAATTGAGGAGTTTTTGCTAAGTTATCTTTCATTTCTTGTAAATCATAAGCTTTTGTGGTTACTGGAAAATATCCTGTTTTTTCATTCCAATATACTTGTTGTTCTGGCGAAACCATAAATTTAATGAATTCAAAAGCAGCTTTTTGCTTTGCATCATCATCTTTATTCAAAATCCATAAGGATCCTCCTCCAATTGAAACTCCACCTTTGTCATCCTTATTTATTTTAGGTAAAAAGGCTGTTCCAACTTCAAACTTACCATTAACTCCTTTTAATACAGTATTAAGTGATGCAGTTGAATCAATAAACATAGCTGTTTTTCCAGCTATAAACGCTTGTTGTGTATCAGCTGTTTTTCTGCCAAAGTTTCCAAGTAACCCTTGATCGTAAAGACTTTTCCACGCTTTTAGAATTTTTAAACCTCCACCATTATTTTTAAAATCTACTGCCGTAGCACTAGACTCTCTTCCGTTACCATTATTTGCAAAGGGAGTTAGCTGTTTAGCCAAAAATTGTTCAAAGAACCAACCATAAATGGCCATAGAATATCCATATTGAGTCACAGTATTTCCATCCTTCTTAGTTAACTTTTCTGAATATGCTTTTATTTCCTCAAAATCCGTTGGAGCTTTTTCTGGATCTAAGCCAGCCTCTTTAAAAGCTGTTTTATTATAATAAAGAATCGGAGTTGATGAATTAAATGGCATAGAATTTAATTTTTTATCAACAGTATAATACCCCAAAAGATTTTGTTCTAAGGCTGAGGTATCATATTTCTCTTCATCAATAAACTTCTGCATTGGAGTTGATAGCTTAGAGTCTATCATCCATCTAGTACCAATATCATAAAGCTGCATTACATCTGGATAACTTTTTTTGTCCTTAGAACTTTTTATTTTATTTATAGCATCATCATATTCTCCTTGATATTGAGCAGTAACAATTATATTATTTTTGTTTTCTTTATTGAATTTGTCAACCATTTCGTTGATGGCTTCTCCGCCACCACCACCCATTGAATGCCAAAATACAATTTCCTTTTTTCCATCTGCTTTTCCATTTGTCTTAACACTTTCACTGCTGGTAGCTGAACTTCCACACCCCATTAGGAATGTAGCACACAAACATGCAGTTAGTAAAACTGATAAAATTCTTTTCTTCATAAAAAACTCCCCTTCATTCTTCATAATTTAGTATTAATTTCTCAAAGTCTCATATAAACATTTAATCTTTTGCCTTAATAAAATAAATTCATTGGTATTATATTTTTAACGCACACTAGTAGATAAATCGTTAATTTTCAATATTATCTAACATGTACAGCGTTTTGCTTTTCTATCCTTTTACTGCTCCAGCTGTGATTCCTTTTATAAGCTGCTTTTGTCCAATAATAAAAATCACAATTGACGGTAAAATAATCATTATTACTCCTGCAAAAACCAATCCTATGTTTTGGCTTTCTGCAAATTGAAGCATACTTATACCTATTTGAACTGTTCTTTTTTCTGGTGCATTTGTTACAAGTAATGGCCACATATATTGGTTCCAAGTACTTAAAAATGTATATACTCCAAGAGCTGATATTACAGGTCGTGATATAGGAAGCAAGACGTTTATAAAAAATCTAAAGTTGCTACAACCATCAATAGTTGATGCCTCCTTTAACTCTTTAGGGATAGTCAGATAAAATTGCCTTACTAAAAATATCCCCATAGCCGATGCTAAAAAAGGTATTATTAGACCTGTATAAGTATCTGTAAGACCTAGTTTCGCTATAGTTAAATAATTTGCTATTATTGTTGATTCACTTGGAATCATTAAAGTCGATAAACATAGAACGAATAATATACCTTTCCCTTTAAATTCAAAATAAGAAAATGCATATGCAGCTAAACAGGAAGTTACCATTTGTCCTATTGTAATTACGCTAGATATATAAAAACTATTTAAAATAAATCTGAATATTGGAACTGATGATATTGCTTGCTTATAGTTATCTAAATTAATGCTTGATGGCAACAATTTAGGTGGAAAAGAAAATATCTCATCCTGAGTCATCAAACTAACACTGAATGCGTATATTATTGGAAAAATTATAATGAGTCCAATCAAAATATTAATTGAATATAACAATAAGTTTTTAACTTTGCTCTCCATTATGAATAAAATACTCCCTTCTTCTCAAATCCAAATTGAACTAATGTAATCAAAAATATTATAAAAAATAATACTGTTGACTCTGCACATGCTGTTTCAAATCTATTGTTAAAAAATGCTTCCCTGTAAATTTCATGTACAATAACGTTAGTTGAATTAGCTGGTCCACCTGATGTTAATAATTTAATTTGTGCAAAGGATTGAAATGAATTAACCATATTTATAAATACAACAAAAAATAATGTGGGTGAGATCAGAGGAAAAGTTAATCTAAAAAACTTTAGAATCTTACTAGCTCCATCTATTTGTGCACTTTCATTTAATTCATCCGGAATATTTTTTAACCCTGTTAATATAAATATAAAATTTAATCCTATATTAAGCCAAACTGTCACTAAAGCTACCGAGAATAATGCCAGTTTTTCATCAGTCAACCATCCAATTTGTGCTTTTATGAGATAATTTATAATTCCAATTGATGGATGGAATAATAACATCCAAACTACAGCAGCAGCTGATGATGATACTGCCATTGGCATTGCAAACATAACTTCAAACACATTATTTCCTTTAAATTTCCTATTTGCAAGTACAGCAAGTATAAGTCCGATAATTATTGCTGGTATGGCTGTAATTGCTACAAACTTAATTGTTATTTGAATACTATTTAAAAAATCTGATGATAAAAATAATTCTTTGTAGTTATCAAATCCTACAAATTCAACAGCTTCCCCATTAGCATTTGTTATATTGAAACTTAAAAATATCGTCTTTAAAAACGGAAAAAACATGAATATCCAAAATCCCAAAAGACAAGGAGTTAAATATAAGTACGGTTCAATCTTCTTTAAAATGACTTTCATCTTTATTCCTCCCAATCAATTCTCTCTTCATAATCTTTGTTAAAGAAATGGGCTCTACTAAAATTAAATTTAACACTTATAGTTTGTCCTTGTTCCCCTCTAAACACTCCGTTAACCTTACAAATGAACTTATTATTATTAATATTGAAGTGTATATATGTTTCCGAACCCAAGATTTCAACTAATTCTATCTGTGCTAAAGCGATATTATTTTTCTCCAATTTTGACGAAACTGTTTTTTCTACAAACTCTTTGACTTTAATATTACTTCCAATATCCTCGATAACAAACCTCTCATTAGAATCACTGCTAATATAATGAACAACTTCAATATCCTCTGGCCTTATTCCAACTATTACTTCCGCCCTATAATACTTCTCTTCAAATATCTTTTTTAAATGATTTTCTTTAATCTCATATCTGATAAATTTGTTTTCTATATATAACCTATCATCGATTCTATCTACAACAACATTAAAAAAATTCATTTGTGGAGAACCAATAAAACTGGCTACAAATTTATTTCTTGGTTTCTCATATATTGAAACTGGATCTGCAACTTGTTGTATTTCTCCCTTATTCATTACAACAATTTTACTCCCCATCGTCATGGCTTCGGTTTGATCATGTGTTACATAAATAAAAGTTGTCTTTAACCTTTGATGAAGTTTAATTATCTCACTTCTCATTGACACTCTAAGCTTTGCATCTAAATTTGATAGCGGCTCATCCATCAAAAATACCTTTGGTTCTCTAACAATTGCACGACCTAATGCAACTCTTTGCCTCTGCCCTCCTGATAATTCTTTTGGCTTTCTATTTAATAAATCTTTAAGTTCTAATATTTCTGCGGTTTCCTGTATTTTTTTATCTATCTCCTTTTTATCCATTTTTTTAATCTTAAGGGCAAATGCCATATTTTCATAAACAGAAAAGTGTGGATATAAAGCATAATTTTGAAATACCATAGCTATATCTCTATTAACTGATTCAACTTTATTTACTAGTTTCTCTCCAATATACAAGTCTCCTGAAGATATGTCTTCAAGGCCTGCAATCATTCTTAATGTTGTAGATTTTCCACAGCCTGATGGCCCTACTAAAACTACAAACTCTCCATTCTCAATATCTAAATTAATAGTGTTAACAGCCTTATAATCATTTTCATACCACTTATTAATGTTTTTTAAAATTACATTTGCCATATTCTAACCTACTTTCTAAAGATTCTAGATTATATTAACTATAATTATTGCTAATAAGTTCTCGCCTTCCACTTTTTAACTATAACCCTTCTTTATTACATTTATATTTAATCCATGTTAAACTTGGTTAATTAAAAGTTAACCAATAAAAAATGAGTTCGTAAGAAATACCTACAAACTCATTTTCACAAATATATAATATTGCTAATTTCACACAAATATTTAAAATACGACTAGTTCATCTTTAGGTCTTAACAGTATTTTAAATTTTGAGCTTATCTAGCACAAAAAAATAATTTAATCTATAAAAATTTCTCCTTTAAAAAACAACTTGGCTTTTCCAGAAATCTTCACCTTTTCCCCAGTATATTCACACACCAATAATCCACCTCTTCTAGATAATTGATGAGCAATCATTTTATTTTGTTCAAGAACCTTAGACCAATATGGAACTAAGGTGCAGTGGGCTGAACCCGTCACTGGATCTTCCGGTACTCCACATAAGGGAGCAAAATATCTTGAAACAAAGTCAGAACTTTCTCCTTTGGCAGTAACTATAATTCCAAATGCATCAATTAATTTCAATCCTTCCATATTAGGCTGTAAATCTATTATATCCTGCTCATTATCATACACTGCCATTAAATCTCTCGACTTATATACTTCCTTAGGTTCTTTTCCTAAACCTTGTATTAATTGTTCAGTAATAGCAACTTCAATACCTTCTCTACTTGGAAATTCCATAGTTATATTTTCTCCGTCTTTTTCTACGGTTAGAATTCCACTCTTTGTTTCAAATTTTACACTATTCTTAGGATAATTTAGAACTTCAAATATCACATATGCAGTAGCAAGAGTTGCATGTCCACATAGATCTATTTCCTCTTCTGGCGTAAACCATCTTAATTCACATATATCATCTTTAATTATGCAAAAAGCAGTTTCTGATAAATTATTTTCACTAGCAATATTTTGCATTAAATTCTCATCTATCCACTCTTCTAATATGCATATAGCAGCTGGATTTCCTTTAAAAATCTCTTCTGTAAATGCATCTACTTGATACATTTTTATTTTCATATTACATTACCTCATTTCATTTTAATTGCATAGATATGTATAGATCATGTTTTTATCATAAAGAAATAATTATAATATTTTATTATCTTAAAAAAGCCCAAATATAATAGGTATAAATATAGCAGGAAGTAAATTTGCAACTTTAATCTTGCTTACTCCAAGCATATTAAATCCAAGGCCTACAATTAAAAGACTCCCGACAGCTGACATATTACTTATTACAGTTTCAGTTAATACAGTTGAAAGACCTCCTGCAAGAAGTGTTATACTTCCTTGATAAATTAATATAGCAACCGAAGAGAGCATTACTCCTATACCAAGAGATGATGAAAATATTATGGAAGATACCCCATCTAGAATAGACTTAGCAAAAAGAGTAGAATGGTCTCCTCTTAATCCACTTTCAAGAGATCCAACTACTGCCATTGCTCCAACACAAAATAATAAACTCGATGTTACGAATCCTTCTGATACAGATATCTTTTCATTCGAATTGTTCTTTTTATTATTATTTATCTTTTCTTCAATTATATTTCCTAAATCATTAAGTCTTTTATCAAAATCTATTATTTCTCCAACCAAAGCACCTATAGCTATACAAATGATAATTTGTAATGTATCCTGACCCTTAAGCGCTCCTGATATTCCTATGTATAATACGCATAAAGCTAGTCCATTCATTATTGTTGTACTAACTTTTTCAGTAAGCCTCCCTTTAACAATTAATCCTACCAAGCAGCCGCCAATTATTGCTAATGAATTTACTATTGTTCCTAACATTTTTCTTCCCCCAATTTTACACATTTTATTCTGATTAATTATAACATATATATTTTATTAAAACTATTTTAGCAAGCTCTAAACTCTAACTTCATGTAATTCTTTAAATGAATTACCATAAAATACAACGTGTCAAATCATTCATCTTGAGTAAACTAATTATGAAATTAGTCACAAAAATCCCTAAGATTTATATCTTACTATATACGAATAATAATGTGACTGAAATTCACAAATATTTTTTTATAAATGCTATGTTTTTTAGACTGATTTTTATGCTTGACTTGATAGGAGTTGATATTTTATGGCAAGAATGAGGAACCCTAGGTTTAAATTATGTAGACGTCTAGGATTAAATGTTATTGGACATCCTAACGCAATGAAAAGATCTAATAATGGTAGTGCTAGAAATGCAAAAAAGCTTTCAGCGTACGGCACACAATTACTAGAAAAACAAAGACTTAGAGCATATTACGGTGTAATGGAAAAACAATTTGCCTCTTATGTTAAAAAAGCACTTAAAGATAAGGAGCCAACTGGTTATTCTTTAATTAAAAGACTAGAGTGCAGACTTGATAACCTAGTTTATAGACTTGGTTTTGCAACCTCTATTGCTCAAGCCCGCCAAATGGTAGTTCATGGTCATTTTCTTGTAAATGGTAAAAAAGTAGATATTCCATCTTTCAATATAAATCTCGGAGATACCATTAAATTAAAAGAAAAGTCTCAACATAATGATTTATTTAGAGATACTTTTTTATCCAATATTCTTAATGCATATCCATACCTTAGTAAAAACGAAGGTAATTTTTCAGGTACTCTTAGTAGATATCCATTAAGAGAAGAGGTTCCTATCGAAATAAATGATTCACTAGTAGTAGAGTATTATTCTAAACTTTAATTAAAACATAGAACTAAAGAAAACAGTTAATTTTTCTTCTGTTTTACTTTTTTAGTATATGATTATTGAGAGGGGGAATTTATCATTGGAAGCTAATATAAAACAAAATAATCTAAGAAAGAATCCCTATAATAATTTTTCTTTCTGGAAAAGCAAAATTATTAATAATGAAGATTTATGGGAAGGATATTTTGATAGTAAGGAAATAACTAAAAATTCAAAAATCATTTATACGGGAATTTTCGATCTTGATAAAAATATTTTGCAATGCGGGTGGGCTGCTTATCCTTGTGGTTACAGTTTACTAGGATTTTTAGAATATGTGTTTTTACCAACATCTTTTTTTAGTTGGTTTGATCGCAATTCTGATGATTTCTTTATACCTATATCTGATTTTGATACTATAGTTAGTGAAACCTTAAAATATAATGATTCGAATGTAGATTTAAACTCTGTAAATTCAATGAAAAAATCCTATGAGTTCATAAGTAACCTTTGGAATTCTAAGCAGAATTCACTAGATGTTGAATTCAAAAACTTTTGCGACTCATTCAATGACGTTTGGGATAACGATCCTAATCAGAGATTATTCTTGAAAATATTTAATAATCCATGTGATATTTTCAATTTTATAGAAGATTCTATAATTTGGGATTCAAAAGAATTCATTGAGGAAGATATTTCTATGACGTTAGATGAACTGAAATTTGCCTGCGACAACGCTGTTGAAGAACCTTTGCTAAGTAGAAGATTAATTGATATATTGAATACTAACGCACCAATTCTCTTCTAAGGTTACTTTCTAATCCCTTATCAAGAATAGCTAAGTCTAATATTTATAAGATTTTATACTATAGCATTTCAAAAACATATCTAAAAAAAATTCAATCTATTTTTATAAAAAGACTTTTATACTAAATATTATTATAGCAGTATAAAAGTCTTCTTTATCTTTTCTTCTATATAAATAATACATAAAAAGGATTGCGTCTAACAATATGCTATTAGTCACAATCCTTTAGTAATTATTCTTTTATTTCATTTTCTTTAGGAAGAATTCCAATTCCAAGTTCTGTTAGTTGTTTTTCATCAACTATGTTTGGAGCTTCACTTAAGAAACAATATGCATTTTGATTTTTAGGGAATGTAATAACATCTTTAATGTTATCAGTTCCAGCTAAGAACATAATCATTCTATCTAAACCAAATGCTAAACCGCCATGTGGTGGTGGTCCGAATTTAAAAGCTTGTAGCAAGAATCCAAATTGAGCCCATGCTTGTTCTTGAGTAAATCCAAGTGCTTTGAGCATTCTTTCTTGAAGAGCCATGTCGTGGATTCTTATAGATCCTCCTCCTAATTCTTCACCATTTAATACTAAGTCATAAGCCTTAGAACGTACACGTCCTGGATCAGACTCAATAAATTCTAAGTCTTCATCCATTGGAGCTGTAAACGGATGGTGACAAGCAGTGTATCTCTCTTCTTCTTCACTGTATTCAAACAATGGGAATTCCGTAATCCATGTAAAGTTAAATTCACTTTTATCTTTAATTAAATCAAATTGCTTAGCTAGTTCTAATCTTAGAGCACCTAAACTTTGGAATACTACCGAATTTTTATCTGCTACTATTAAAATAGCATCACCATTCTCAGCACTCATAGTTTTAACAATGGAATTTGTCACATCATCAGTTAAGAATTTAGCTATCGATGATTTAACACCATCTTCTTTAATTTGAATCCAAGCAAGACCTTTAGCTTTGTATGTTTTAACGAATTCGCCTAGTTTATCTAAAGGCTTTCTTCCAAGTTCTGCGCCACCTTTTAAGCATAGAGCCCTAACAGATCCTCCCGCTTCTATTGCTGATTTAAATACAACAAAGTCTAAATCTTTAACATTTTCAGTTATATCTGTTATTTCCATTCCAAATCTTAAGTCTGGTTTATCTGAACCATATTTCTCCATAGCATCTCTAAATGTCATTCTCTTAATTGGAAGCTTAACATCTACTCCGCCTACTTCTCTAAATACATGAGAAATTAATCCTTCATTTACAGCCATAATATCGTCTTGCTCAACAAAACTTAACTCCATATCAACTTGAGTAAATTCTGGCTGTCTATTTGCTCTTAAATCTTCATCTCTAAAACACTTCGCTACTTGATAATACCTATCAAATCCAGATACCATTAATAATTGCTTAAATATTTGAGGTGATTGAGGAAGCGCATAAAACATTCCTGGATAATTTCTAGATGGCACTAAATAATCTCTAGCTCCTTCAGGTGTACTCTTTGTTAAAATTGGAGTTTCAACATCTAAGAAGTTATGTTCTTCTAAATAATCACGAATAGCTTTAGTTGTCTTACTTCTTATTTCAAATATTCTTTGCATGTCAGGTCTTCTTAAATCTAAATATCTATATTTTAACCTGATATTTTCTGCTGCATCTAAATCTTCCTTTATGTAAATTGGAGGAGTTTCTGATTCAGAAAGAATCTTTATCTCTTCACATTTTAATTCAACAAAACCAGTTGGCATGTTTTCATTAACACTTTCTCTTTTAACAACTTCTCCTGTTACAGCAATACAGTATTCTGATCTAGCTGACTTTGCTTTTTCAAAAGCTTCCGCATTTATTTCTTCACCAAAAACCACTTGCATTATACCTGTTTTATCCCTTAAATCTATAAATTCGAGACCTCCAAGTTTTCTATTTCTTTGAACCCATCCCATTAAAGTTATTTTACTTCCTACATGTTCTTCTCTAGGTTCTCCACACATCATTGTACGTTTTAATCCGTTTAAAGATTCACCCATTACTAAAATCCTCCCTTGGTTCTTTTTATAAACTATTAATTACTTAAGTGTTTTTGCAATTTCATCTAAGTCATCTAATGACACTTCAAATATTTCGCCATCACTCATTCTCTTTAGGTTAATTTTTTTATTTGTTAATTCATCTTCACCTAAAATAGTAGTAAAGGCTGCACCTATTTTATTAGCATATTTCATTTCGGCTTTTACACTTCTGCCCATGTGATTTATTTCGCACTTAACACCTAGAGATCTTAAACTGCTAGCTAACTTAAATGCATACTTGCTTTCTTCTTCCCCTCTAGCACCAATATATAAATCAAATAAGTTTTCCTTAGGTATTTCTATATTTTCTTTTTCTAGAGTCATAATTAATCTTTCTACTCCCATACCAAATCCAACTGCTGGCATATCAGGACCACCAAGTTCTTCAATAAGCTTATCATATCTTCCTCCACCGCATACTGTGAAATCTGAAGTTAGAATTTCAAATATAGTTTTAGTATAATAATCTAATCCTCTTACTATACCTGGATCTATTGTATATGGAAGACCTAAAATATCTAAATATTCTTTAACTTTATTAAAGTGTGTTTCACATTCTTCACATACATACTCTAAAATTGTTGGAGCATTTTTTGTGATTTCATGACATTTCTTTTCTTTACAATCTAAGATTCTCATAGGATTTTTTTCAAATCTAGTTTTACACGTATCACAAAGTCCATCATAATTTTCAGCTAAAAATTTCTTTAGTGCTTCATTATATTTAGGTCTACAACTTGGGCATCCTAAATTATTTATATTTAAACTTAAACTCTTTAAACCCAATTCCTTTAAAGTATCCATGGCAACTGCTATAACTTCTGCATCCATTGAAGCTGCATTTGAACCAAAAACTTCCAATCCACATTGATGAAATTGTCTAAGTCTTCCTTTTTGTACATTTTCATATCTAAAAGCGGGAGTTATATAATATAACTTTGTAGGTTGAGCTTCATTAAATAATCTATTTTCTACAAATGCTCTAACTGCTGAGGCAGTTCCTTCTGGTTTTAATGTTATACTTCTATCTCCTTTATCATTGAAAGTGTACATTTCCTTTTGAACTATGTCGGTAGTATCCCCAACACTTCTTAAAAATAATTCTGTATGCTCGAACATAGGCGTTCTTATTTCTCTTATTCCGTAAGTTTTAGCAACCTTTCTGAACACACTTTCAATATATTGCCACTTATATGCATCTTCAGGTAACATATCTTTAGTCCCTTTAGGTGCTTGCATTTCCATTGCCATTTTTTAGTTCCTCCCAACCAGTTTAATACAGTTAATATTTATAACACTATTTCATGCAATTAACTGCTTACTTTTAATAAAGTTCTTAATTAGATTTTTTAGCCTAAATAAACTTTCTTATTAAAAGCAAATATTTTCTTAGAATATGCATATTATTCCCATATGTATAATTATCCATAGACAATTGTACATTATTTATTTAAAATTTGAAAGTTCAAAATTACCATTATGCTTTAATATTACAAATATACCCAGTTGTTAATATAAAGTATCTAATAATTTCTTTTTTCCCTCAATCATTTCATCTATTCTTGATATATATTCATGAAGGTCTTTTAAATTAGGAAATCTTTCTAGCCTATCTTCATCTAAAAATACCACTTTACTCACAGCAGCTGCTCCGAGTGCTATAATTGTTTGTCTTTCTTCAATCATTTGAATATTGTAAATGCATTCTTTACCCTCTTTAGCATACCCTAAATTCTCCATATTTCCAACCATATTTTTTTGTCTATACATATAATATGGTAAAATGCCTAGATATTCCGCTAAATGCTTACTTTCATTATACATCTCTATAATCTCTTCTTGTGATGTAATTTCAATGCCCTTTTTAAGAATGAATTCTTCATACATCCTTGACCCACGTTTTAACGCTAACCCGTGTACTGTTATACTATCTGGTCTTAATTTTATCAATTCGTTTTTTGTATTAATGACATCTTCATGTCTTTCACCTGGAAGCCCAATAATTATATCCATATTAATATTATCAAAACCAAGTTCCCTTGCTAATTTGAATTTTTCCTTAATATCCTCAGAAGAATGAGTTCTCCCGATTAACTTTAATGTTTTATCATTCATTGATTGAGGATTGATGCTAATTCTATCTACATTACATTCTTTCATAATTTCAAGCTTATTTTTAGTTAACGTATCAGGTCTTCCACATTCAACTGTAAATTCTTTTACATTACTACTTTTAATAAAATTGTCATAAATTTCTTTCATTATCATAGCAAATTCATCATCATTTACTGCTGTTGGTGTTCCTCCACCAAAATATACTGATTCGATATTAAGCTTTTTTTCTTTTACATATCCGCTAATACCCTTAATTTCTTTTGTCAACGCATCAAGGTATGGCATTACTAATTTTTTATGAACACCTATCGGATTTGATGTAAAGGAACAATAAAGACATTTTGTAGGACAAAATGCCATTCCAATATAAATTGCAATATTGTTCTTATCTTTATTAACTATTCTTTCTTCAGCTTTTGCTACCTCAATACATAATCTCGACTTCTCTTCATGAGCTAAATACTTATCTTTAAATATTTCGATTACTTCTTCTTCATTATTGCCTTCTTTAAGTAATTTTAACGCTATTTTAGAAGGTCTTATTCCAATTAATATACCCCAAGGATATATATCATGAGTTATATTCCTTAAACACAGAAAAAGAAATCTTCTAAGAGAATTCTTGATATCTTCTCCTAAAGATTCTTCTTCGCAATAATCTTCGTATTTAAACCTCAAATTTTTTTCATCAATATAACAAATGAAATTTGCTTCTTCTAAATCAACAAATTGAATTTCTTTCATTGGATAGTACACGTTAAATAATTGATATACTTCGTATCTATATTTAAGATTATTTAAATTAATTTTTACTTCCATCATTGCTCCCTTAAAAAATGTGCAAATAAATTGCACATCATATCTTTATAAAAATGGATTCATTCTCTTTTCGTAACCTATAGTAGATGCTCCTCCATGCCCTGGGTAAACTTCAATATTATCCCCTAAAGGTATTAATTTATCTTTTATATTCTTAACAAGCTTCATTCCATTTCCACCTGGAAAATCACTTCTTCCAATAGATCCTTGGAAAAGAGTATCACCTGTAAATAGTTTATCATTTATTAAGAAACAGATTCCGCCTGGAGTATGCCCTGGCGTTTCAATAACCTTTATAGTATTTTTCCCTAATTTTAGAGTATCTCCTTCTTTTAAATATTCTGCAGTTTTAGGTAATGACCCAAACACATAATTATCATTTTGCATGAATTCCTCTTCTGCTTTATGAATATAAAAAGGAACATTTAATTCATCCATTAAATCAACTACACCATCTACATGATCACTATGTCCATGAGTTAAAAGAATAAATTTAGCTTTTCCTCCTAAATTTCGAACTTTTTCAGCTATTACTTTCGCCTGTCCACCTGGATCTATAATTCCAAGTTCCTTAGTATCTTCATCCATTACTAAATAACAATTTTCCTCATACATTCCAGCTATAATTGTTTTTATAATCAACTTTAATTCCTCCTAAAGACATATAAACGATAATTTCATATGTCTAAAAATTTCTTTTACTATCTAATAATATGGTCACCGGTCCATCATTATTAATTTGAACTTTCATATCTGCACCAAATTCACCACATTCAATCTTTAAATCTGACTCCTTAAGAAGTTTCACAAACTCTTCATATAGTTTATTAGCCTCTTCCCCACCTAGTGCTTCCATAAAATTCGGTCTTCGGCCTTTTCTGCAATCGCCATATAGTGTAAATTGAGATATAACTAATATTTCACCTTTAATATCTAATAAAGATAAGTTCATTTTATCATTTTCATCATGAAATACTCTTAAATTAATAATTTTATCTTTTATATACTTTAAATCTTCTAAAGTATCTTCCTTAGATATTCCTATAAGTACATTAAATCCAATTCCTATCTCTCCAATTATATTTCCATCAACTGTAACACTCGATGAGCTCACTCTTTGCACTACTGCTCTCATGTTATCTCACCTTTCTTAAATTATAGCATCGTATTTTTAACTATTAACTCTATATACATCTACTACGCCTTTTAATCTTTTAATTCTCTTCATTAAATCTTTTAAACTATCTATTGATGTAATCTTTAATTTAACATTAATTATTGCGGAACCCTGTTTAGATAAATTTGCATTTACAGCACTTAATTGCAGCTTAAGTTCTGTTATAACACTCATTATATCAGCAAGTAATCCTTCTCTATCATCAGCTTGAACTTGAATTTCAGCAAAATAAGATGTTCCTTGTGCTGAACCCCAATTAACTTCTACAACTCTATCTGCATCCGTATCAATAAGATTTTGTAAGTTACTACAATCTTTTCTATGTACTGATACACCTCTACCCTTAGTTATGTACCCTAAAATTTCATCTCCAGGAACTGGACTGCAGCATTTTGCAAATCTAACCATGAGGTTATCTTCACCTTTTACTGTTATTCCATAACTATTATGTTCTTTCTGTCTTGCTGTTTTTGCAATTTGCTCCTCAATGCTTTTACTTAAAATCTCTTTATTTTCTTTTTCCTTGCTTGCTTTATCTACACCTATTCCATTGTCTTCTTTAAGTCTTACAATAAGAGTTGATACTGAAAAACCTCCAATACCAATTAAAGCATATAAATCATCCATTGAGTGAATATTATATCTTTTTATTAGTTTCTCATAAAATTCACCTTTAGCAATATCGTTATAGTTAACACCTTGCTTCTTTAATTCTTTTTCTAAAAGCTCTTTCCCTTTGATTATATTTTCCTCTTTTTTAGCTTTTTTAAACCAAAGTTTTATTTTACTCTTTGATTGATTACTTTTTGCAATATTTAACCAATCCATATTCGGACCTTTTGCATTAGGTGATGTTAATATTTCAACAATTTCTCCAGTCTTAAGTGTATAATCAAGAGGAACTATTTTTCCGTTAACTTTAGCCCCTATGCACTTATTTCCTATATCAGTATGTATTCTATATGCGAAATCTATAGGTGTTGCATTAGTACATAAGTTTATTACAACCCCCTTTGGTGTAAATACAAACACTTCATCTGAAAATAAATCTATTTTAAACCCTTCAATAAATTCCTCCGCATCTGAAGTTTCCTTTTGCCATTCAAGCATATCTCTAAGCCATACAAGTTTCTTCTCAAAATCTTTTTGCTTATCTTGTTCTGCTTTTCCTGCATCTCCTTCTTTATACTTCCAATGTGCGGCAATTCCATATTCTGCTGTTTTATGCATTTCAAATGTTCTTATTTGAATTTCAAACGTCTTACCTTGAGGTCCAATTACAGTAGTATGTAATGATTGATACATATTAGGCTTGGGCATAGCAATATAATCTTTAAACCGCCCTGGAATTGGTCTATATATGGTGTGAACAATACCAAGAACTCCATAACAATCTTTGACAGAGTGAACTAACACTCTAATAGCTGTTAAATCAAAAATCTGCTCAATACTCTTGTTCTTATTTACCATTTTCTTATAGATACTATAAAAATGCTTAGGTCTTCCATCAATATCCGATTCAATTCCTGATGCTTCAAGCTTTTGGTATAAATCTTTTACTATATCTTTTGTATAAGTTTCTCTTTCAACTCTTTTTTCAGCGATACTGTCTACTAGCTCATAATATTCTTTATCATGTAAATATCTAAAACATAAATCTTCAAGTTCCCATTTAATTTTAGACATACCTAATCTATGGGCTAATGGTGCATAAATATCCAAAGTCTCTTTTGCTTTATTTTTTTGCTTCTTCTCTGGCATAAACTTAAGAGTGCGCATATTGTGCAATCTATCTGCTAATTTTATTATTATTACTCTTATGTCCTTAGCCATTGCAAGTAGCATCTTTCTAACATTATCCGCCTGCTGCTCTTCTTTAGTTTTATACTCCATTTCCCCAAGTTTGGTAAGCTTTGTAACGCCTTCTACAAGATTTGCTATTTCCGCATTAAAAAGTTTAACTGTTTCATCATAAGAACAATCTGTATCTTCTATTACATCATGCAATAATCCAGCAACAATTGTATTTGTATCCATGCCTAATTCCGCTAAAATTTCTGCTACTGCTATTGGATGAATGATATAAGGTTCACCTGATTCTCTCTTTTGATCCTTATGAGCACTCTCCGCAAAATGATATGCCTTTTCTACCATATTAACATCAACATTGTTACAATTATTATGGATCTTTTCCAATAATTTATCAATCATAAGGATTACTCTCCTTCTACATTAAAAGTAAATTCAAAGGCTGGTTTTATAACCAGCCTAACTTTTTAATAATTATATATTATTTTAGAATTATTTTCAATAAGACATTAACTTATATTCAAAAAAATAGTTCAAAATACATATATATCTTTGAACTATTTTCTATATAACTAAACTATATGGCTCTTTTCAAAAATGAAATTATTGAGCAATTCACAATAATAATTAAAATTCAGACGAGAATCTAAAATTTAAAGATCATATTTTACTAACGATAATACATCGTATCCTTCTAATTTGTCTATTCCTTTAAGTTCAGTTAGTTCAATCACAAAATCTAATGAAACAACTTTTCCACCTGCTTGTTCTATTAATTTTGCAACACCTTCCACTGTTCCTCCAGTAGCAAGTAAATCATCAACAACAGCAACTCTTTGACCAGGCTTAATTGAATCTTTGTGAAGTTGTAATGTATCTTCACCATACTCTAGTCCGTAGTTAACAGAAATAGTTTCCCCTGGCAATTTTCCTGGTTTTCTTACAGGAACAAATCCTACTCCTAAGGCATAAGCGACTGGTACGCCAAAAATAAACCCTCTTGCTTCTGGTCCAACAATCAAATCAATTTTCTTATCTTTTAAATGATTTACGATTTGATTTATAGCTTCCCTTAGGCCTTCACCATCGGCTATTAATGTAGTTATATCCTTAAAACTTATACCTTCCTTAGGAAAATTTTCAATTACTCTTATTTTCTCTTTTAAATCCATTTTAATTCCTCCATAGCACTTTATTTATTAACCACAAATTTATGATTTAATATTCAATTAATGTACTAATTGCTAAATAATCATCTACCTAATCTTAATCTATATATTTCAACGAATTAGTTTTCTTTAACCTATATAAATATTTAACAATTTGATCTGATCTATCCTTATCATTTGTGGTTAAAAGCTCCAAAACTATTCGAGCATTATCCATAACCCCTACTGCACCAATAGGCGGGATTATAAATTCAATTATTTTATTTATACCATCATCATTAAATTCTTCTATACCATTAAATTCTATTATCGACCGTAACCCATTATTATTTGTATTCATTAAAAATTTATTTCCTTCTTTAATCAATACGCCATTCTCGCCTCTAGCTGATACTTTTGTCCACTGAATGCCAATAAGTATTAAATCTAAATATTTATTTATGCTTTTCATATTATAGTATATTGCTATTGCTTGCATAAGCTTAAATGCCAGACCACTTGTCGATAAATCTTTATATCTATATTGGCACCCCTTTTGATTAGGATTAATGTAAATGTAATCATTCACAAGCTCACTTTTTTCATTCTCAAGAATAATTAAATCAATGCCAAGTTTTTTACATAACTCCACTTCTTCTTTTGATTTCAAACCTACACCTAAAGTTATCAAAAGTTCCGCTCCTAAAAAATCCACATTATTCTTAATATCTACCGAATTTATTACAGCATCATTTTCTTGCCTATCATAAATCAAATACTCTACATCTGCATTTAGATATCTTAGAACAAGAATTAATGATGAAACTGCACAAATTCCATCAACATTATATGTACCATAAACAACTATCTTTTGTCTGTTATTAACAGCCAAAGCTAGTCTCTCTATTGCTTTATTCATACCTTTAAGTATAAATGGGTTATATCCACTAATATAATTTGGACAATATATACTTTCCCAGAATTTACGCATGGTTTATTCCTCCATAAAATTAGAAAACACCTATATTATAAATGATTATAAGAAAATTTACAATTATTTTGTTAAGAAAAGAAAAAACCTCCATCAAAGTTCTGGAGGCTTTGTAATCTTTCCCAGTAATTAAGCTCTTTGTAATTTTCCGTTTTTATTTCCAACTTTATTTTTTAGATATACCCATATAGGAGAAGCTATACAAATTGATGAATAAGCACCACTTATAATACCAACGATTAACGGTATTGTAAAAGCTTGAACAGATGGTACTAGAAAATTCATTGCAATAATAGTAACAACTGTTGCTGCAGATGTATAAATGGATCTTTTAATAGTTTCAGTTAAACTAACATCAGCTATTTCAATCGATTTTGCCCTTCTCATTATTTTTGTATTTTCTCTTATTCTATCAAAAATAACAATTGTATCGCACATAGAATATCCTACAATTGTTAGCATTGCTGCAACAAAAGGAGTATTTACTGGAATATAAAATATTGAGTAAACGGAAAGAGTTACCAATATATCATGAATCGTAGCTGCTATGGCTGCTACTCCAAACTTAAACTCAAATCTAATAGCAATATATACAAGCATTACACCGAAAGCTGCCAACAATGCAGTAATCGAATTTTTAGTTAATTCTTCACCAACCGTTGAACCTATTTCATCTTGAGAAACAAGCGCTTTATCATCTAATTGGTATTTATTCTTCAAATCTTTAATAATTGAAGCTAACTTATCACTATCAAGATCTGCTGACTTTATTTCATACTTATTATTATCTGATGTATTAGTAACCGCATCTGGTGAATAAGTTTTAACTATTGCGTCAGCATCTTCTTTTTTAATATTTTCATTTAATTGAATAACTACTTCTGTACCGCCTTTAAAGTCAATTCCGAAATTTAATCCTCTAACCATTAAGAATCCCATTCCAATTACAATAATTATTAGGGAAATTGAAAACCATAGTTTTGTCTTTTCCATTATCTTAAGCATGTTTTTCATCCCCCTTTATTTTACTTACTCCAAAGTGTGATAATTTATTGATGAAACCGATCTCTACTCCTAAGCTAACAAGTACTTTCGTCACAAATAGACCAGTGAATAAACTTATGATTATACCTATCATAAGAGTAATTGCAAACCCCTTAACTGGTCCTGATCCAATAAAATACAGAATTAATGATGCAAGTAACGTTGTTACGTTTGAATCTACTATTGAAGACAACGCATTTTCTGAACCTTTTTTAACAGCTGCTTTAATAGTATACCCCTTCTTTAATTCTTCCTTAGTTCTCTCAAATGTCAAAATGTTCGCATCAACTGCGACACCAATAGTAAGTAAGAATGCTGCAATACCTGGAAGTGTTAAAGTAACACCAACTTCTACAAATACTAAAAGTGTAAGTACTATATATAAAGTTAATGCAATATTTGCCATTAATCCTTGAAGTCTATAGTTAAATAACATAAAAAAGAAAACTAAACCAACACCTATAATTCCAGCTTTAACTGAATTCGGGAATGCTGTAACACCAAGTTCTGCTCCTACATTAGTAACTGAAACCGCTTTTACAGGTAGTGGAAGTGCACCTGAGTTGATCATTCCTGCTAACTTCTTATTTTCTTCTAATGTACCATGAGTTTCAATACTAGCTACCCCACCAGTAATTTGTGTATTTACAACTGGATCTGATATCATCTCATCATCAAGATAAATTGAAATCTTTTGTCCAACATACTTTCCTGTTGCCTCTGCAAATTTTTGAGTTCCCTCATCGTTTAATTGTAAACCTACTTCATATCCTCCACCTTGTTGATTCATTTGGGCAGTAGCTTTCTTTATATCTTTTCCTGTTAAAATTTCTTCTCCATTAGGTCCCTTGAACGCAAGATTACCAGATTGCTTTAAGCTATCTACAATTTCTTTAGAATTTGTCATTCCAGGAACATCTATTCTTACTCTCTTTTCGCCTTCAGTTGTTACTATTGTTTCCGCAACTCCAAGCTTATTTGCTCTTAGAGATAAATGTTCTTTCGTACTATCTAATTCTTCTCTTGTTACTTTATCTTGTTGAATTTCCATAAGTACAGAAACTCCACCTTGTAAATCAAGTCCTCTGTTTATTACTTTATCAAATGATTTAAATTCCCATCCTCCTAGAACAAATCCTTTAAATCCTGCAAAAGCTAAAAATCCAATTACAGCAATAATAAATATAAATAATGCTGAACTTTTGCTTTTCCTTTTCATCTTAATCCCCCTCTACGTATTCTGTCTTTTCTTAATTAGTATTCCCAAAATCTTTTTAAGTAAAAGTTTGAATATTAATTTTAATAAGCTTTTCAGATATTATGTAAAACACCAAAACATTTAAAATTAAGAACATAAATCTCTTTGTAATAAAGAGGCTCATTACTTCTTAATTTTAAATATTATTTCAATCATATGTTACACATTTTTCATTATAGCACACTATATTTTCTTAATAAAGTTTTTTATTGATTTGCCGCTATAACTACATCATCCGATTAACTTTTCTTGATATCTCTTCACATATGTACAGCTACTTTTAATCACTTAGGTTAATCAAAAAATCAAAGTACATTACAAATTTATCCCGAGCATTCCCGCAAGAGTACCTACAGCCAATGCGATGGCTAATTTAGCAAAATCAAAAAGTTTAAAAGTTAGCTCTCCACTAAAACTACTAGATAGTATGAATAATACCAAATAGTATGCTAGTGCTACTCCAAACCCTACAAGCCATCCTTTAGATTCATTTTTTTTAGCTCCTATTATTGCACCTAAACTTAGACTACATAAAGATATTATTACATATATCATATTAAAAACACCTTTACTAAATACTAATTTAGTCATCAATAATGATAGAACAGTAATGCCTATAAAGCTAAAAATTAATGTTCCTAAAGTACCCTTTACGACAGATCTAAAATACTTACTATTTTCCATTAAAATAACACCCCCCAACACTTCATTTTATGAGGCATTAAAGGGTATTATGATTAATCTGCCTTTATTTTCTGAGATATTCCACTCTTATCTAGCTTAATTCTAGTTTTAGCTGCACTCGTCTCGATAGTAATACCTTTATCATCTATATGTGCAATCTTACCTACAATTCCACCCCTTGTCATAACTTGATCATTCACTTTTAACTCATCAAGCATACCTTGGTATTTCTTTTTTCTCTTTTTTTCAGGTAATATAACTAGAAAATAAAATATTACAAATACAAGAACAAAAGGTAATACATTGAAAAGCAATACTGATATATTATCCATATTTTTCATCCCTTCCCGTTAACTCTTTCATTTTAGATAATTTTTCTATTCCATGATAAGTAGTTTACATTCCTTTATGTTTAATGTCAATATAGACCTGTCTTCATAGTCTATTTTCACTAATTACTACCCACTAAAAAAATCAAATTTGTGAGATTATACAATTATTTATCAATATAGATTATTATATTACGCTCTTCCTTCCCATTGTGCTAGTTTCTTTTCTTTGAACTCTTTGAAATATCCTCCATCAATAGCATCCCTTATATCTGCCATTAACTTGTTATAAAAATATAAATTATGAAGTACACATAATCTCATAGCAAGCATTTCCTTAGCTTTAAATAGATGCCTTATATAAGCCCTTGTATAATTCCTGCATGTTGGACACTCACAACCTTCATCTATAGGTCTTGTATCGAGTTCAAATTTTGCATTCATCAGATTTAATTTTCCTTCACTGCAAAATACATTTCCGTGTCTACCATTCCTAGCAGGAAGTACGCAATCAAAAAAATCTACGCCTCTATCAACTGCTTCTAATATATTACTAGGTGTTCCAACTCCCATTAAATATATTGGCTTATCCTCTGGCAAATATGGCACGACTGCATCTATTACTCTATACATTTCTTCGTGGGTTTCACCCACTGCAAGACCACCTATAGCATATCCATCCAAGTCCATTTGGGTTATTTCCTTGGCATGCTTAATTCTTATATCTTCGTAAACTCCACCTTGGTTTATTCCAAAAAGCATCTGTTCTTTATTAATTGTTTCTGGCATGGAATTCAATCTATCCATTTCAATTTTACATCTTTCAAGCCATCTTGTAGTTCTTTCAACCGATCTTTCAACATATTCTCTTGTAGCAGGGTTCTCAATACATTCATCAAAAGCCATTGCTATGGTAGATGCTAAATTACTTTGAATTTGCATTGATTCTTCTGGCCCCATAAATATTTTTTTTCCATCTATATGAGAATTGAAGTACACACCTTCTTCTTTTATTTTTCTCATCTTAGCAAGTGAAAACACTTGAAATCCGCCTGAATCTGTAAGAATAGGTCTATCCCAATTCATAAATTCATGTAATCCACCAAGTTTATAAACTACTTTATCACCTGGTCTTAAGTGAAGATGGTATGTATTAGAAAGCTCAACTTGACATCCAATTTCCTTTAAATCCATGCTTGATACAGCACCCTTTATAGCTGCTAATGTTCCAACATTCATAAATACTGGAGTTTGTATTGTTCCATGAGGAGTTTCAAATTGTCCTCTTCTTGCTTTTCCATCTTTTTTTAATAATGTGTATCTTTTGCTCACAAGCGTCACCTCTTAATATTTTTTATTTTAAACGCTTGATTAATGTCACCTCATCAGCGTAATTAATTAACAGTATAAATTTGATATTCAACAACGAATGATGGAATTCTTTTAGAATTTCTAAAATTATTTGATAAACATCGCATCCCCAAATGAAAAAAATCTATAGCTTTCATTTACTGCTTCTTTGTATGCATTCATAACATTATCTCTTCCAGCCAATGTCGAAACAAGCATTATCAATGTTGACTCAGGTAAATGGAAGTTTGTAATTAATTTATCAACCACTTTGAACTTATATCCTGGGTATATAAAAATATTAGTCCACCCACTTTGCTCTTTTACAAAGCCGTTTTCATCACCAATTGTTTCTAAAGTTCTAGTAGAAGTAGTTCCAACAGAAATCACTGAATTTCCTCTCTTCTTTGTTTCATTTATTATGTCAGCACTCTCCTTTGAGAGCATATAAAATTCCGAATGCATTTCATGCTCTTCAAGAGATTCAACTTTTACAGGTCTAAATGTTCCAAGCCCAACATGTAAAGTTAAGTAAACTACATTTATTCCTCTTTCTTTTATCTCGTGTAATAATTCTTTGGTAAAATGTAGTCCTGCTGTCGGGGCTGCTGCTGAACCTGTTTCTTTAGAGTATACTGTTTGATATCTTTCCCTATCATCTAACCTCTCATGAATATATGGCGGCAGCGGCATCTCCCCAAGAGAATCTAATACTTCTTCAAAAATTCCTTCATAGAAAAATTCAACAATCCTATTTCCATCCTCTTTTACCTCGATTACTTCAGCTTTTAATTTTCCTTCTCCAAAAGTAAACTTTCTGCCTACTCTCGCTGACTTACCTGGCTTCGCCAAGCACTCCCACTTATCTTTTTCAATTCTTCTAAGTAAGAGGAATTCTATTTTCCCACCTGTACCTTCTTTTTCACCAATTAACCTTGCGGGCATTACCCTAGTGTTATTCAGTACTAAAGTATCTCCTTTATTTAGATATTCTAAAACATCATGAAATCTTTTATGCAGAATTTCACCTGTTTTTTTATCTAAGACCATAAGCCTAGACGCATCTCTTTGTTCTAAAGGATGTTGAGCTATTAACTCCTCTGGTAAATAAAAATCAAAATCTTTTACATCCATTTATTTATCTTCTCCTAACTACATGTTACCTTAAATTCTTAAATTCTTAAATTCTTAAATTCCGAGCATTATCTAATGTCATTTTCAACTAAGCAAATGCTCCTAATAATTTTTTATTTATTATCAAAGAAACTTCCTTGTATTTTATTATCTCTTTTTCTAGAAGTATTAACTCTTCCGAGATGTTTATACGCTTTTTCACTAGCAATTCTGCCTCTTGGTGTTCTTATTATAAAACCTTGCTGCAATAAGTATGGCTCATAAACATCTTCTATCGTTCCTAGCTCTTCCCCAATAAAATATGAGAGAGTTTCAATTCCAACAGGCCCCC
Organism: Clostridium chromiireducens; assembly: GCF_002029255.1. Classification (GTDB taxonomy): domain Bacteria; phylum Bacillota; class Clostridia; order Clostridiales; family Clostridiaceae; genus Clostridium; species Clostridium chromiireducens. The sequence goes on along the minus strand of NZ_MZGT01000051.1, from coordinate 10,316 downwards.
CATTAAAGTTGTCAATAATCGCTTCTAGTATTTTATTATCGACTCTATCAAAGCCTTGATTGTCAACTTCTAATAATTCCAAAGCGGCCTTTGCTTCCTTTAATGATATTAGTTTGTTAGCTTTTACTTCTGAATAATCCCTAACCCTTTTTAATAATCTATTAGCTATTCTTGGAGTTCCTCTAGACCTCCTTGCAATCTCGAGAGCACCTTCATCTGTAATCGCACATCCAAAAACTGCTGCACTTCTTATTACTATTTCTTTAAGTTCATCATCGGTGTAGTATTCCATTGCACAAAGAACACCAAACCGGTCTCTTAATGGCGAAGTTAACATTCCAATTCTAGTTGTTGCACCTATTAGAGTAAATTTAGGTAAATCAATCCTGATAGACTTAGCTGCTGCACCTTTTCCTATAACAATATCTAATGCATAATCCTCCATTGCTGGATATAAAATTTCTTCAACCGTTCTATTTAATCTATGAATTTCATCAATAAATAAAACATCATAATCTTTTAAAGTAGTCAAGATGGCCGCTAAATCTCCTGCTCTCTCTATGGCAGGTCCTGAAGTTATTTTTAAATCTCCGCTCATTTCTTTCGCAATAATATTAGCCAATGTAGTTTTCCCCAGACCTGGCGGTCCATATAGCAGCGCATGATCTAAAGCTTCTTTTCGATTTTTTGCAGCTTTAATAAAAATATCCAATCTTTCTTTTACTTTGTCTTGTCCTATATACTCATTTATTTTTTGAGGTCTTAAACTAAGCTCCGAATTAGAGTCTTCCTGCGATTCAGATGGATTAACTATTCTTTCCATACAAACCTCCCCCTTTTCATAAAACATACATATTCAATCCTTAATTAATATATTAACTAATGATTTTATCCCATTAGCGCTTTTAATGCATTCTTTATTATATTTTCTACACTATCATTCTTATCTACCTTCTTAAGTGCTGCATCTGCCTCCTTTTCACTATAACCTAAAGCAAGTAATGCACTTAATGCTTCTGATACTGACATGATATTTCCGTTTTCTATTTTATCCACTTCCATGCTATCATCTAGTAATTCGTCTGGTTTTAGTTTATCTTTAAGTTCCAGAATAATTCTAGCTGCCGTTTTCTTACCGATTCCGATACCTCTGCATATATGTTTTTCATCACCTGTCATTATAGCATACTTCAAGTTATTTACTCTACTTATTGACAATAAAGATAAAGCTGCTTTTGGTCCAACTCCATTAACTGTTAGGAGTAATTTGAACATATCCAATTCTTCTTTCGAATCAAATCCATACAATCCAATGAAATCTTCTCTTACAATTTGCTCAAGATAAACCATGATTTCTTCGCCACATTTTGGCATACATGACATAGTAGCACCAGAGGTAAATATTTTATAACCAATACCACTATTTTCAACTATAATATAATCCTTGCTAATACCTATATACTTACCTTTTATATATTCGTACATTTATATTCCTCCGACTTTGTTATACAAATAAAACATATTGAATTCAAATTTTTACATAAAACCACCTAAAATTCAAGTCTCTACATTAAATAAGTCTAACTTATACTTTATCATTTTCGTCGAAATCTTTCAATAATGTATTTAAATTATGACCTCCATTAGTAATTGATAGATATTATTTCCAATAAAAAAGGCATGGAAAGATTAACTTCTTCCATACCTTCTTTCAAATTCATATCAAAATTTATTAATTTAATGAATAATTTATGATAAAAATTCTGACAAACTCTCTTCAGCGTCATCTTTTGTATCAAATTCAAGTTCAAAATTTTTAATTTTATCTTTATCAAGTTCTCTCAAATTATCTACCTTTTTGTTATCTGAATAAACATCCTCTTTCTTTTCAATTAATAATGTTCCATCATTATCAGTTTTATATATAGCAAGATATCCATCCTTTTCTCCTATATAATACTTATTAGGCTTTACAACCTTAGAAAGATCTTTTTTATATGTCATTTCGCCATTAGCTTGTATTTCTAAAACGTATCCTTTTTCTTTTAATGCTTTTGACAATTCTGCTGCTGATAAATTCTTATTAATATTCAACTCTTTCTTCAATTCAGCTAAAGTTAATTCCTTTTCTTTTGTCTCTCCAGAAAATAAGTAAATTTTGGTATTATCACTTAATTCGTTGTTTTTATTTATTTCACTAGCTGTTACTGCATTGTTTCTAGCATTTTTATTTGTTATATATTTATCTGACAAATAGTAAGTTATAAAAAATATAAGTGCTAATACCATTGTCATACCTATGAACAACTTTTTCTTATTTACCATAATCATCACTCCTTATTCAGGAGTATGGCCACTTTCGAATTTTTTATACATTAATTGTCATATTAAATAATAAATGTATTTAACCAAAAACTATTTCTCAAAATATTTAAAAATAAATTGGTTATACATTTTTTTATTCTATAATTCTGTAAAAACCGTGAAATAACCTTGGGGATGTTCACAAACCGGACAAATCTTAGTATCTTCTTTTCCTTCATAAATATACCCACAATTAGTACAAAACCATTGAACGCTTTCGCCTTTTCTAAATAGTGACCCATCTTCTAATTGTTGTTCATATTTATTAATTATTCACTAGTTCCTTTTAAAAGTATGTCTTAATGCATTTATTAAAATCATCCCTGTTATCCTAAAACAATTCCTAAAATTAATGATTGCATTAATTATTAATACTGTTAATATAATTTCAAAATAATATAAAACAATTGTTAAAATAGGATTTATATTTACCCATTTCATATCAGAAATCAGTGATGTTAAATATGTCATACCAAATATAACGAAACTTAAAATAATAAGACCCTTAACCATTCCTTTAAAATCCTCATGACTAGGTGCAATTCCACTTATTAGTATTAAAAATAATACTATTGTTATTAATCCTTCTTTAGAAAGCATTATTCTTGGATCTACTATTTTCGACATCTCCGACACTTTGCATTTTAATATAAATGTACTTTCAATAAATATAAATAAAGGGATGTTCACAAGTACAGGCGCTATTGCTATAAGAAATTCTTTAATACTTATCAGAAATGGAATACTACTCCCAATTCTTGACTTTACAAATCCAGGCCTGTTTCCTTTTGGAAAAAGCTGCACTTGTTCAATTCTAGCGCCACATAGTATAGCTACTAATAGATGTGCTAATTCATGAGCTGGTGTACCTAATGCATATATAAACTTAGCAAGATTAGAATTTATACTTCCTAATAATCCCTGAAAAACTGATTGAATAAATCTTAATATATAGTAATACGAAAAATATGCTAATAAAAAAATACCAACTGATTTGATTGCTGCTTCCATTTTAATCACTTCCGTTTCTATCTGACTCTATTTATAAACCCACATCTCTTACATAGATCTTCCACTGCTTTTCTTCCTGAAAAGCCTTCATATATACTTTTTGCTCTGTTTGAGTTCAAAATTTCTTCTAAACTATTCTCAAATACATTGCCAAGTGGAATACTTCCATCACTATCTAGACAGCATGGAACTACTGTCCCATCAACTAATATACCTATTTGATCCCTTAGCCCGTAACAAAAAGCTCTTTCTCCTAACTCTTCAACCTTTAGGGATGGCCATTTGAATTTTTCTCCCATGCTAAGATACACATTATTTTTTAATTTAAAACTATTCTTTTCTTTTAAACTTTCCTTTATATTTGCTTCTACATCAAATTCCTGCTCTAGCAACTTAAGTATATCAAAATTCATATTATTGCTTGCACTATATTTTGTATCTAAATTCCATAATCTTAATGAACATATTATATTAGTTTTTTCAGTTGCTTCCTTAACAAACTTTATTACACCGTCTATATATTCATTAAAATCTATATTCTCTTCGTTAGCTTCAAAACTATGAAGTGAAATATTCACTTGCCTTAATGCTGGCGCATTAAGTAGTATTTCTTTGACTTCATTTATTAAAGTTCCATTAGTAGTTATATTAACTTTTAATAAATATTCATTGCTTACATTTAAAAAATTCTGTAATTCCTTATTTAATAATGGTTCACCCATCAAATGTAAGTAAATATGATCAGTATAAGGTTTTATACTTTTAGCTATATGTTCAAAGCTTTTCTTGTCCATAAATTTTAACTTTCTCGAAGTTTTAGGACAAAAATTACAACTCAAATTGCAAACATTTGTTATTTCTATATAAACTTTCTTAAATCTTTTCATTAATAGTTATACTCCATTCATTTTATTAAATTCCAAAAAATAATAATGATAAAATAATTATTTGAATTTCTCAAATTAGTATATATTTTTATAATACTCAATGCAACCAAAATAAAATTAAATTTTCCTTCTTCATCTGAAGAAATCAGAATTTTATTAAAATATAGTTATTAATACTAGAAAAAATCATACATAAAACAGTTGTTATATCTCTGCTCATGCATGATTTTTATTATTCAAAGCTTTTATTTTTAATTGTAAAGCCTTTTGTTTTTATTTTTGATGTACAGTTTACTTCGAATCCCATTTCCTTATAGTCTCAAATATCTTATAAACTATACTTTTTTTATTATCTTTACTTTTTCCGAATTCATTTTTACTAGCAAAAAATATTAACACTGTTCCTCCAACTAGTAAGTAAATCCACCAAGGTATGCTTAACCAAAAGCTTAATGTATTTAAAAATACACCTATTATTAGAAAAGATACCCCTCCCAAAAAATACAATTTGTTTTGAGTTTTAAAACCTAAGATAATGCTTATAATGCACAAGGCGCAAAAAGTGATTGCATGAAATTCATTATTTTCACTGTTAAAGAATAGTAAAATAAGCCCTACAATACAATACCAAGTTGTTGATATAACTGAACAATAGGATGCCTTTTTCTCTAGGTAATGATCTATTACTAATTTTAATATGATAATTGATGGTACAAACAAAAACTCTAATCTGAATTTATCTATGAAATTAAGTTCTAAAATAAACCTCCCGTATGCTGAATAATTGAATAGCACACATGCTATGCTTAGCACTTTCTTCAAAAATAAATTCTCTAAGAATCTGCTGCTATATAATAGAAAGAAACCAAAAATCATAAGTGTAATAATGTTATAGACATACAGAGTAGAACTTTCAAATGAAATTAATACTGAATTTAATAGAGATAATACTGCAAAGATATTAAAACTTAATAAATCTTGAACTAATATATTTTTATTTATTCTATAGACCGCATATCCAATTATGATAAGAATAAAAGCAACTATAATACTTGCTACTATTTGACTTATATCGTTGTAATAATATATGATTCTAAAACTCAAAATCCAAAAAGAAGCTATTGGAATGGGCATTAGAAAACTTTTCTTAATTTTATCAAGGAAAATCCACATAATTACAGTACTGCCAACAATAAAGCTTACTAGCATATAATCTATTCTATGGAAATTGTTTAGCCCCAAAGAACTCAAGAACCCAATTGAGTATATTCCATACAAATAAATATTTAAATATTCTCTCCAGAATTCACTTGATAACCACCAAACAATTGTAAGAAACAAACTCATAAGTAGAAGTAAATTTTGTGGTTCTAAAATAGCAACTCCCGTGTCAATTAGTTCTAAAAATATCTCTAAATCGAATAATAAAATTGTTATCATTGTTAGAATACAATATAGATACACCCTTATTTTTAACGAGCTTCCAGCTATCCACAAACATACAGCTGATACAATGATTATTGTTCCTTCAACTATCATTCTATCTACTTGAAAAATCATACTATATATATAGGTTAACCCCAAGAAAACATGTCCATTATATAAATACGTCTTATAGTCTCCATTATTTTTTATTCGAAGAATAAAACTAATTCCATATATGATTGCGATATCCACAATAATAAAGATTAAACCTTCATGAAATCTTTTTATTGAAAATAAATTATCCATTAATCCAAAGATTTTAAAGGTAAAGAAGTTTGCGATAAAAACAGTGCAGGGAACCCCATATTTTAATAAAGGTAAATAAAATGAATCTTTTTCTTTTCGGCTTGTAACTAATATAACAGTAGTCAAAACATACAATGATAATGCCGTATATACTGGTTTTAGCATTACTGTAGAAATAATATCTAATAATGCCATTGTAGCTATAACAATTAGGTCTGTTCCAAACTTTATATAATTCAAACCTCTAAAATTATTCCAATAATAAAAAATCCCATAAATAAGCAACAATCCGATATTCATAATAAGATAGTATAGAGGCTCATCAATCTCGACTTTAAATATAACACATATCATCTCTAATGCTATAATTAATGCTCCTATAGACAATATACTCCCTCGAAATTTAAATTCATAAGTCCAAAATGTAATTATCCCTGATAAAATAATGATTCCGCACACCATTATCATTCCCTGAAAAATTCCCAGAGGCTGGCTTGTGATTTTCATAAATATTGTATAAATAATATTACCTAACACCTGCAAAGAGTTTATTATTAAATTGATTAGTGCATACCATTTAATAGCATTCACAACAAAATTATATATAATTTTGTTGTGGACTAGTTTATAATAAACCCCAGTTAAAAGTACTGTATAAATGATTAACATTAATATCTGAGTATTATAACCAATCTCGAAATGTTGTAAAATACACCAATAAATTATTTGGATATCAAGAAGTGTAATCCATGTAAACTCACTTTTTTTATATTTTTTAATACTATAGCTAAAAAATACTGAGCATATTATAGCACTAATAATTCCATATATATATCTTCCCTCTCCATCAATACTTAAATAATTTCCTAATAAGCCAAAATAACCAATAGATAATAATATTACTGGTAAAAATAGAATTCCAAGAATCCAAAAAGCAAAGGATGTTTTAATTATCTTGAGTTTTTTCTCAGTAAAATTGCTCATAATAAAAAATATGATACTTATCATAGATAAGGCCGCTGTCTTAACTCCATTACTCATTAGATCCCAGGTGCTAGTAGCAAGAATTATACCTGCAAGAAGAATTAGTATGATTCCCAAACTTAAGATTATTGTGATATTATGCTCTTTTGATTTATTACCTTGCTCATTTCTATTGTTAATTTTATTATTATTGTTAGTACTTTTAGTACTTAAAGTATTGTGTACAAATGGGTTATTCCTCTTGTATATTTCACTCTGATTTGCATTTATGTTTTTCTTATTAGCGCCTTCTGTGACTAAATTATCAGATACGACCACATTTTTTAAAACGCGACTTTCATCAGAGTCTATAGGATTTTGTTTCTTCACTATAAACTCTTCACTTGAAATTTTTTCTAATTGTATATCACTATGTTCCTTGTAATATAAGTCTTTAATTTTTGTAAGTGCATTTTCTGATATTTCACCTTCCTTGTACATTAGAATAACACTCTCTAAAAATTTATTTTTTTCTAATTTATTATCCACTTTATTCCCCCTTATAAAACTATCTGCAAGTAACTAAAATTTAGTTTATTTACACTTTAGTTACTCAAAAGATTAATCCATCTTATATTTCTTAGTTAAAGCATTTGATAAAAAAATTATAAGCTCTCAAATAGTACTTTACAACAATTTTGTTTTTATATTCCATATGCTTATATTAATTCTTATCAAATAATTAATCATAAAAAGTAAAAAGCAAGTGCATTCTATATAATACACTTGCTCTTACTTAGTAACTGATTTTAACGTTGTCCGCCAACTGGGTACGACCGTCTGTCGTACATTGCTTCCGGGATTTTTTCCGTTGCCCGTCACCAACCGTATATCACTTCTGATATACTCTTCTGCCGGATTGAAGTGTCAGTACACTAAGATAAATTTGAATCTTTATCTTGATTAAATTATATCTCATACTATAACCAATTACAATATATTTTTTGAATTTTCTGATTTATTTTATCATGTAAATAATGGTGTATTTTGAATTAAAACACATGTGCTATAAGAGAACCCTTTTTAATCCAAATACTATTTATTTTTATTCTTCAATAATCTCTTTTTGTGCTTTTTTACTGAAAGAGTTAAAAATCAAGTTATAGGACATATCTATCATTTGTTTTACTACTTCATCAGGCACTTTTCCTTCAATATAAACTGAATTCCAATGTTCCTTATTCATATAATACCCCGCAATAATGTCTTCATACTCGTCTCTTAAAAACCTACCAAAACTCGGATCACATTTAATTGTGATAATTGGTTTTCCTTCCTTATCCCCTCCCAGCATTACAAACATTTTTCCTCTTATAAGGTATCTAGTAGCATTCCATTCTTCCTTAAAATCTTTATCTGCGCCTTTTTTACTAAGACAATATTCATCAACCCATTCATATTTCATCATATAAATCCTCTTTTCTTCTTTATAGTCATTAAGTATATATCTTTATTATCGTTTCTAATTAATCTATCTTTATAAAAATTATGACCAATATACTCTATTTTTTATACATATTACCATTATAGTTTAGAAAATCAAAACGCCTAGCATTCCTTTTAGTTATTGCTTGGTGTTTTTTAATATTTAAAATTTAATATTTATTTTTTTAATTAATCACAACTTTAGTGCCTCTAGGAATATTATCATAAATCCATTTAGCATTTTCTTTAGCTAATCTAATACAACCATCTGATAATTTCATACCTAATCTTCCATCCCTAACAGATCCATCTAAGTTATATATTATTGAATGAAATAAATAATTGCCTTTAAATTGTGTATAATACCAGCATTTATAGCCCTTATTTACACCAAAATATAATCCCTTTACTCCAACAGTATAATTTCCCTTCGGTGTTGGAGTTGAGGGCTTTCCAATTGTACATACATAGCTATGAACTAAATTCCAGTTGTTTTTACTTCCTTTGTAAATATTCACCTTGAAGCTATTAAGATTTACCCAAATTAGATAATTAGTTGCACTTATAATATTATTTGAATTTACGTAATCCGTATTGTTCTTCTGTCTCAAATCATCTGCTTCGTTTCTCTGTCTTTTGTCTTTTCCAAACCTAAAAAATCTAGATAAAATTCTCATGTTATCTTCCTAAATTTATTAATACACAATATTCTATGTATAATTCAATCAAATTGATTTTTTATACTATTTATTTTGGGGTAAATGTCTATATATTCATTTTCCATTTATTTCAAATTTTCTACTCTGCAACCTATCTCTTTATTAGCTAATCTATAACTTTCCCTAATCATTTCTTCTTCACTCATATCATTTCCTAGTAAGTCATCTATAGTCAATTGGTTTCTATTACTGAAATATTTGCCTAATAGATTCTTCTCTATATTCTCCTGAGTTGCTAATGAATAGTCATCCAAAATATGATTAACATTAAATCCGTGTTCCCTTAATGCTCGTCCGACTAATATACTTCTGTGGCATCTTATAGGATCCTGCATAGCTCCAAGCAGTGCTATATTATATCCTTTCTCACATCCAACTTTTAATCTCTCAATTCCCATTAAAAAATCTTTTTCAATAATCACCTTTTCAAAATCTGAATATCCTTCTTTATTATAAGATGCTTTACTTTCTCTTTGAGCTGCAAATTCTTTAGCCATATATATGTATAAAAACCCCTCTTCCTTTAAAGTATGAGCAATTGTCTCCTTATTATATTGAACATTATATTTTGAGTAAGGAGTTCCTCTTATATCTACAACAGTATTAATATTATGATGTTTTAACATTTCAATTAACTTCTCTACAGGGTAGTTAGAATGCCCTATTGTGTATATATCCATAAATCAAACTCCTCTTTCATTATTAAATAAATATTCAAAGTATTTCTAAGTGCCTGATTTTGTTCAATTATCAAAACTCAGATTTGTTTTCTATAAAGTTTTAATCTCGTTAATAAAAATACATCCGCTTAGGAGCATAAAAACCTTATAACAACTTTCAATAATCTCATAAATATATTATCTCATCCTTTAACCTGAGTATACTTATTATAACTATATTATATTTTTTACTTAATTTAAATAATTACTTGAGCTCTATAAAAAATGATAAAGAATAAATTAAGTAGATTTAAGGTTAATACAAGAAAAATATGGTAAAATATATTAGGTATTACATAAGGAGGCATTCATGATAGTTAAAAAACAATCATACAACATATCTAAAATAGTATTAATATCTATATTTCTAAATTTGATACAAGTAATATTTATAACACTATTTATCTATTATAAAATTAAAAATCCTCATATGATTG
>NZ_MZGT01000050.1 GCF_002029255.1 Clostridium chromiireducens | reverse complement strand
TATATCAGAGTTATTCAAAATTAATTTTACTAATTCATCTCTAGATAAAGACATAGCCTGTGCTCCCTTCATTTGATAATTTATTATATCATCCTAATGAAGTTTACACAGACTATTTTACACTCTCAATTAATCTTTATCTTTATCTATATCATTGTTTTCATCAGAAAGCATATCCTGTGTATAATCAAATTCTTGGTTAGATATATTGTTAACAACGATTGAGTCAGTAGCTGGATTTGGCATATTTATTGGGAAATCTACACCTGTTCCGCTTTCTACATCTTTATCACTTGGGCTATAGTTAGTTCTCATCTTTGGTAGATAAGGGTTAACGAAAGCATCTTTCTTATCATCTCTTACATCAGAAGTAAGAGATACTTTTTCTTTATCCATTATAATCACTCCTAACTTAATAATAATGTATGTGTTATATTTCTAAGAAGAAACTTGTGATTTATAGTATGAATCAACTATAAATCATATTAATAATTTGAAATATATATCCTATACCAGAAATAACAATGTTTCTCCTTTCGGTTGGTTATATATTTTTAAGATAGAGTTACATTATATCGTCATATTTAGATTCATCAGAATCTCCATCAGCGTTAAGGTCAATAAGCTCTGTATCTACATTTGTTCTTGATATATTTGCGTTGCTCTTACTCTTAGCATTTCTTTCATTTAAATTAGTAGTAAAATCTACGGTTGCATTTTCAGAAGATTCTAATCTAGCTGCTTTATAATCAGCTATGCTTTCATAATCCTTTATACCTCGTTCTGCGGGGATATTATCTTTACTCATAAGAATCACTCCAATCTCTATTAAGTATTTGGTTAATTATAGTAATGTGTCTGGTTTGGAGGAATTTAAGTCGTTGGCTTTTTCGATGCTTTCTTCACTTGGACGATTATCGGCTTTTGAGCTTGGTAAATAAAGTTTCTTTAATTTCTCTATATCAGAATCACTAGGTTCCTTTGAGTGGACCTCTGGTATTTGTTCGTGAGGAGAAAGGTTTTGTGCCTGACCATATGGGTTTTTATCTTTACTCATTATAATCACTCCTTAATTAATTTTTAGCTTGAAAATGATTTTGTAATTTTAGTATTCTCCTTGATATTCATGTTCATCACTATCGTGGTTCACAACATCAGAATATTTTATTATTGTAGGAATTCTTTCAGTAATGTCTGATTTTTGTTCTTTTTTAATACTTCTATCGCTGGAATTATAACTGCTCTTTGAGCGCGGTTCATTAGCACCGCCTCCTATATTTCTAGCATAAGAAGAAGGTTCAGATTCTGATGAATGAATATCAGTTAACTTGTTAGTATCATAATCACCAGGTGTTGGAGCATAAGGCGCTTTATCTTTACTCATAGTAATCACTCCTAACATAATAGTTTAAATTTAGCTATTAATAGGCATTATTAAAAGCTTGAACATAATTCAAATAAAAAATAGCTACGTTTTATTATTTGAAAAAATAATAATATTAATTCATGGAATATTCAGATTTAATTAATGAAATATTTAGATTTTAGACAAAAATCATGGTAGAATTATATTATATTGGGACAAGGGGGAATTTTATGAATAAAAATATCAAACGTATAATTGCACTTACTCTTACTATTAATGGATTCTCAACAGTATCGTCTATGACATTAGGTAAGAATTTTGATATTATGACTAAACCTGTTTATGCAGCCTCATATTCTCCAAGCACTGGAGAACTGAGAACATTAAAAATAAAATCATTAGATGGAGACACTCTTGATTTAAGAGAGAGCTATAACGGAGATACAGTAAAATTAAGTGAAGATAAAGAGTACTATACAAAGCTTACTGATGATAGTGATGGAATTAAAATAGATGCAGATGTAAAAGGTGGAGATTACATTGTTAAAATATTTACATCTGATAATGCTGATGCAACAGCGTATAAACCAGGAGATGAAATTTTACTTGGAAAAGGTAATTCAACTATTTATATAAGAACCTATGAATCTTTATCGGCATACAGGGATGCTAAAGATAAGAAAAAAGATGTAAGAATCTGTGAAGAGGAATATACAATAAACTTAAAGAAAACTACAGAAAGTTCTTATGAGGACAGCGATCAGGATTCTATTTATTTAAGCAGCCTTAATCTTAATAAAGGTGACATAAGTTTTATAAAGCAAAAAACTGCTTATGATGTTAAGGTAGATTCATCTATTGATGAAATAAAGATTACAGCTAAACCAGAAAACGAGGATGATAGAGTAAGAATAGATGGAGATCTAGTAGATGACAGTGATAACTACAGAAAAACTATATCTTTAGATAAAGGTAAAAACGAAATTAAAATAAAAATTACGGATAATAAAGATAATCAAAGAACATACACTTTAAATATAACAAGAGGCGATGTTTCAGATAATGAGGATGATATATACCTAGATGATCTTACTATAAGTGAAGGAGACCTCGATTTTTCAGAGGATGATAATACTTATGAAGTTAATCTTAATGAAGATGTAAGCAAGATAACAGTAACTGCGCCGCCAGAAGATGAAGAATATTTAGTTACAATTAATGGAGACGAAGTTAAGTCTAATGATGACTATGAAAAGAAAGTGTCTTTAACTAAAGGTGAAAATATTATAAAGATAGTAGTTGAAGACGAAGTAAATGATAAGAAGAGGACTTATACATTAACAGTAAACAGGGGTAAAGCTGAGAACAACCAAGGTAATCAAAATACCGATACAGATACAACAGGTAAAAAATCACAATGGGTTCAAACCAGTGAAGGTTGGAAATATTACGATGAAAATGGAAGTATATTAAAGAATTCCTGGTTGTTTGATAAGGAACAAAAAGTATATTGTTACTTAGATAAAAATGGACTTAGATTAAGTGGTTGGTTTAAAGATAATGAAAAGTGGTATCTAATGGATAATAAGGGAGCAATGCTTACAGGGTGGCAATATACAGACGGAAAGTGGTATATGCTAGGCACGGATGGAGCAATGAAGACAGGTTGGTATAAAGAAGAAGTTACAAATCAAAGTAGTGCCAATACTTCAACAGAAACAAATGCAAATCCACAAAATACCACAAAAATTGAAGAGGCATATTATCTAAATGCAGACGGATCAATGAAGACAGGTTGGTTATCTGATAATAGTAAGTGGTACTTCTTTAATGCAAACGGAACAATGCAAAAAGGATGGTTAATTGACTATAATTCAAAATATTATTTAGATGAAGATGGAACAATGGCAACAGGAACTAAAACAATTGGTGAAAAAACTTATAAGTTCAACAATAATGGAGCTTTAATAATTTAAAATCTTCCAGGATGCAAAGATTTATAAAATGTTAATAATTATATAACAAAAAGTTTAGAAGTATGTAGTATTATTAGGTTTATATAGTAATATAGTTATATATTTATAATTAATTTAAATTGTGATATCATGATTATATAAATAATAAATATACAATTATATTAAAAATATCCATATATTAAAACTTGTATAAATAAAAGATGTTATATAATTTAGAACAATATGCTAGGAGGAAGATTATGCATAAAAAGATTAAACATATAATTGCTGTAAGTCTTGTGATTGGAGCAATTTCATGTGTTTTGCCAAGTGATAACTTTATATTTGGAAGTGTTGAAGCTCATGCAGCAACCTATAAAGGAGCTGGTAATGGAGAATTAAGTACATTAACAATAACCAGAAGTACAGGAAGTGAACTTGAATTACGTGATAGTTACTATGGTGATGAGAAAGCCTTAACAACACAAAAAGATTATTATGTAGAACTTACAGGTGCTGACGGCTTTGAAATATCAGCAGAGGTAAAGGGAAGTGGATACGTAGTTAAGCAATTTACCTCAGAAGGTAAAATTGAAAAAGGTGAAAATGTTGGTGAATACATTGATGTTGATTCTAGTTATGAAACTGTTTATTTAAGAACTTACAAAAGTGAAGATGCATATAAAAAGGCATATGATAACGGTGATGTAACTAATTGTGAAAAAACTTATGTGATACATGTGAAAAAGCCAGTTGTAAATTCTGATGTAGAAGAAGATACTGATCATGCATATTTAGCTAATATTCATTTAAGTAATGGAAGTATTGGTTTTTCAAAGAAACAAACTGACTATAATTTAAGTGTAGATGAAGATGTTGATGAAGTAGTTGTTAAAGCAACTCCAGAAAATGATGATGATTTAGTTGAAATTAACGATAACTCCGTAGATGAAGATGATGACTATGAAAAAACAGTAAGCTTAGATAAGGGAAATAACATTATAAAAATATATATTGAAAATGATGATGATGATGCAACTTATACATTAAATATATATAGAGGAAAAAGTTCAACATCAGCTGCTGAAACAAGTACAAGTTCATCAAATGGCCAAAGTTTTACAATACAAACTGACACTAACAAACTTAATGCATGGCAAAGAGTCAATGGAAAGTGGAAGTATATAGATGGAACCGGAGAAGCTTTAAAAAATAAGTGGTGGTTTGACAAAAATACAGGAAAAAACTATTACTTAAAAGAAGATGGATATATGGCTACAGGATGGCTATCTAACAATAATAATTGGTATTATTTCAATGAAAATGGAGAAATGCAAATAGGCTGGATAAGCTTAGATAAAAATTGGTATTACTTAAACAAAAGTGGAGTAATGCAAATGGGTTGGTTAGAAGATTCGTCTGGTAATTGGTATTACCTTGATAGCAGTGGTGCTATGAAAACTGGATGGATTGAAGGCTCGGATGGAAAGTCTTATTACTTAGATTCAACAGGAAAAATGGCTAATGATACAGTAGTGAATAGATAAAAAATAGAATTAGGTTATATTAATAAATCTAATACGACATATAAACAAATGTACCACTAAATTATGCTCATAAAGTAAGGAAAGCTTAATGAAATTTAAGTGGACAAGCAAAATTAAAGTGGTAGAATTAAGTATATTAGGACGATAGATAAAATGGAGGAATAAATATGAATAAAAATATAAAAAGAATAATTGCTATTGCATTAGCAATAGGAACAGTCTCGGCTTTTACACCAGCTGCAAAAGTTAATTTATTAACTACAAAAGCATATGCATCAGATGATGATGAAAATGATGAAACAAGTTTAGATAGTTTAGAATTAAAAACATCAAGTGGAAATACTATAAAGCTTTATGATAGTAGTGATTATGATAACAGAGTAGATGAAGATGAGGTGTCAGATGGAGATAAATTATATGCTAAGACTTCCTCTAAGACAGTTCAGATTGATATAGATGGTCCAAGTACAAAGTATGTTAAAGTATTTAAAGGAACTTCAGATTCTACAAAAGGCAAAAGTATTACGAGTGATATTGATTTATCATCAGGAACAACAACTCTTGTTATAAGAGTATATAATTCTAAACCTGATTCTGATGTAAAGTATGAAGATGATGACGATGTAGCAAGTCAATATACTCTTAAGATTAAGTATACTGGGGATTCTTCAACTTCAGATGATGAAGAAGATGATGCAGATGATTATGATGATATCTATTTAGATAAGCTTAGCATAAATGGTGAAAGTATTTCTTTATCAAAGTCAAAAGTTACATATACTTATAATGTTGCTAGTGATGTAGATGAAGTACCAATTAAAGCAGTACCAGAAGATGAGGATTATACAGTTACAATTGATGGCGATGAAGTAGATGATGGTGATAAGTATAAGAAAACGGTGGATTTAGAAAAAGGTGAAAATGAGTTTGAAGTAGAGATAGAAGATGATGATGATAATGATAGAGTATATACTATAAAGATAAATAGAGGAAGTACTTCTTCAAATACTTCAGGCAATACTGCTAATTCAACGCCAAATAATGCTTCTGATGTATCGACAGTTAAAGCTAGTCAATGGGTGCTTGTAAATGGAAGATGGCAATATAATGATGCAACAGGAAATCCAGTAAAAAATAATTGGTTCTATGATAGAAATTATAATCAAAACTATTTCCTACAAGCTGATGGAAGTATGGCTACGGGTTGGTTAAGTAATAATGGAAAATGGTATTACTTAGGGGCCGATGGTGGCATGAAAACAGGCTGGATAATAGATGGTGGTAAATACTATTATCTATATGCTGATGGTTCAATGGCTTCTAATACAACAGTTAGTGGATATAAATTGGGTTCTGACGGAGCATGGGTTAGATAGAATAATATAATAAGGTTGTTCAAAAATAAATTTATTTTTGGCGGCCTTTTTTCTTTAGATTTATAGAGAGTTCTAATTGTATCATATAAAAAATATGGTAGAATTAATAATATATTTAAGGAATATAAATGAATGGGAGGTATAAAAATGAATATAAAGATTAAACGTTTAATAACTATCACTTTAGCTATAAATGCATTAATGACAATTCAACCAACAAAATATATTAATTTAACAAACGAGGTGGAAGCTAACGCGGCTATTAACACAAATCTTAAATTGAAGGATCTTTATTTAAGTGAAGGAAAGATAGATTTTGATTCGGAAAAAACCTCTTATAATATAACAGTCAAAAGAAGTATTGAAGAGGTAAAAGTTACAGCTAAACCAAAAGATTCTGAAGCAATTGTTGAAATTGATGGTAGTGAAGTAGATTCGAATGATAATTATGAAAGAAAAGTATCTTTAGATAAGGGAGAAAATACAATTACAATAAAGCTGTCCAATGGTAAAAGCAAATCTAAAACTTATACTATAGACATAAGAAGAGGAACAACCACAGAGGATGAAGATGATACTGAAGACGACGAAGATGAAAATATTTATCTAAGCGATATCACATTAAGCGATGGAGAGATTGAATTCTCGAAGGAAACAAAATCTTATACTGTTAATGTTGATAATACTGTTGACAAAATAGAAATAAAAGCAAAACCAGAAGATAGTGATTATACAGTTAAAGTCGACGGAGAAACAGTATATGAAGATGATAAATATGAAAAGACCATAGAATTAAATAAAGGAAATAATAATATTGAAATATATATTAAAGATGGTACTAAAGAAAATACTTATGAGCTAAACATAATTAGAGGAAAAGAGACAAAGGATGATTCAAATGAAAATACATCTAACATTGACCCAACAAATGTGAGTACAAGCATTAAAACAAGCCAATGGGTACAGGTAAATAATAAGTGGCAATATAATGATGCAACAGGAAAATCTTTATTGAATACTTGGTTCTACGACAAGAACTTTAATAAAAATTATTACCTACAAAGTGATGGAACAATGGCAACTGGATGGTTGGCAAAAGATAGCCATTGGTATTATTTTGATTCAACTGGGGCTATGCAAACAGGATGGGAAGAAATAAATAGTAATTGGTATTATTTTGATTTATCTGGAATAATGCAGACTGGATGGATTAAAGACTCAAGTGGGAAATACTACCATTTAAAAGAAGATGGTTCTATGGCTAAAAATACAACAATTAATGGATATAAACTAGGATTAGATGGAGCATGGATAGGAAACAAAAGATAATTTAATTTATTATTTATGGTTTATAAACTTATGAATATGTAAAAGATGGAGAAGTGATAATTTATGAATAAAAATATTAAACATATACTTTTAGTATTGTTTGTCATAAGTAGTTATTCAGTAATTGAGCCAGTAAAATATATAAATTTGACAAATTCAAAAGTTAATGCAGAAACTACCAGCTTTTATTTGAAAAATCTTTCTATGAGTGACGCGGATATTGATTTTGATTCAGATAAAACATACTATAGTGTAAATGTAGATGATTCAGTTAATGAAGTGAAAATTACTGCTAAACCTAAAAGTGATGATGCAGAGGTGCAAATAAATGGAGATGTAGTGGATTTAAGTGATAAGTACAGAAAATTAGTAGACCTAGATGATGGTGAAAATGTTATAAAGATAGAAGTTGTTAATAATGAAGGTAAGTCAAAGACTTATACATTGATTGTAACAAGAGGAAATAGTAATTCAGCAGAAGTTTATTTAAGTGGCATAAAACTAAATAATGGTATAATTAATTTTCAAAAGGAAACAAAATCTTATGACATAAATGTTAAGTCCAATATTGATAAAATAAATATAAAAGCTACCCCTGAAGATAAAAATAATACAATTACTATTGATGGTTCACCAGTAACTGAAGATGATGGATATGAGCAAACAGTATATTTAGATAAAGGAAAAAATGAAATAATAGTACAGGTTGAAAATAAAAAAGAAAAGAAGAGAAGTTATAAACTTAATATAACTAGAGAAGACGATTCAAATGGAATACAAGCTCAAGATAATATTTACCTAGATTTTATTAAACTAAGTGATGCTGAATTAAACATAACAAAAGCAGAAACTTTATATAATGTAAAAGTTAAAGAAACTGTTGAATTAATATCAATACATGCCGAACCAGAGAATAATAAATATATGGTAGAGATTAACGGAGATGCCGTGGAAGAGTCCGAAGATTACACAAAGGATGATGTAAGGTTACATGAAGGTAAAAATGAGATAAAGATAAAGATTGAGGATTTAAGTGGTAAAAAAAGAACATATGTATTAAATATCTATAGAGGAGAAATGCCAGCTAATGTAAATGATGCTAGCAATACTGGTAGTAAAAATGGTGAAGCAACTAAAATTAATCAATGGGTACAAAAAAATAATAACTGGCAGTATAATGATGCTACAGGGCAACCACTAAAAAACACTTGGTTTTATGATAGAAATGCTGGTAGAAGTTATTATTTAAAGGCAGATGGAAATATGTCTACAGGTTGGCTAAATCTTAATGGAAGCTGGTATTACTTAAATGTAAGTGGAGCAAGACAAAGTGGTTGGCAATTAATAAATAATGAGTGGTACTATTTTGATTCAGAAGGAAAAATGAAAACTGGATGGATTTTAGATAATAGTAAATATTATTATCTTCAAGTAAATGGAAGCATGGCTAAAAGTGCAACTATTAAAGGATACAAATTAGGTGCAGATGGAGCTTGGATTAAGTAGAATATTAATATGATGATTAATAAGTTATAAAATTATGAAAGAAAAAGCTAAGCGGTTGGTAGATATTACAACAGTTTAGCTTTTTATATATATAGCTTGTATTATAAATAGCAAAGAAAGTTATTTGATTTTTAAGATAAAAATGAGTAAAAGAGATAAGAAAATAATTAAATGAGTCTTAAATCAAATTAATTGAGCAAATGATAAAAAAGTTTCAAATATATTTCTTTATATACAATATAGAATAGAAAAGTAAATGAAAAAGAAATTAAATAAAAAATAAAATTAAAAATAAAAAAAGTACCTAAAATAAATTGGAATATTGTATTATATAATGACAGTTAAGGATACTAAAGGTAATTTAGGAATATAAATAATTAATTTCTAAAATATCTGAAAAATATAAAATGTTTTTAAAAAAAAGTACCTAAAACAAAAAATAATATTGTATTATTTAGTGACAACTCAGGAAAGTATAGACAATATAGTTAATTTAAAAACTTAATAGCAATTTATGTACAAGTTGGGTTTGGTATGATATACTGTCATAACGAGTGTTGTTTGAAATGAATTACATATGAAGCGGACTGTTGAGTATAAAATTTATACCAAAATATACACTTTAAGGCATTATATAACTTTACATGGTTGTACAATAATGCTATAATTTATCTGAATTTAAAAATTTAGGAGGGAATAACAATTATGTTTAAAAGAGCAAACAAAATTACAGCTTTATTAGTAGCTGCTGCATCAATTATGTCAGTAGTTCCTGCTATGGCTGCTGAAAGACTAGGAACTAAAGAAGGAACTATCGAAAATGCTGTAGCATTTAAAGATGGTAAATATATCTACCAAGGGTACAGAACTGATGATGATAACAAATCAGTTTATTACAATGCTGGAGATAAGGATAAAGAATTAGATGATTTAACAGATGCAACTTTAGGAGCTAAATTTGACTCAAGTAGCGTTTCTGCTTTCGATGGAAGTGACGAATATATAGTTGATTTAGCAACTGGTAAAGCATCAGATGAAGATCTTGTTAGTGATACAAAGAGCACTGCATCTGATAAATTAAAAAGTAAATTAAAGAAAACTGACAGATATGGAGATTATGTAACAATTGATGATTTGACTCAAGTTGCAGCTAACCAATTTGGAGATGTTTGGTATCAATATAAAGCTACTACTGCAGCGTCAGCAGGAGCAACAGGAAATACTTACTATGGATATACAGACAAAACTGGTAAGTATGTAGATGCTGATAAAACAGCTAATATCCGTGTATTTAACGGAGAAAAAATGGTTAAAATTGATGAGTTTGATGAAGTTACAGAAGGAATAACAGCAACTTTAGATCCAGCATTTGCACCTGTAACAATAGCTCAAGATAAAGACTCTTTCTACAGAGTTATCAGAGTTAACTTCTCAGGAGCAACTGTTTATACAAGTAAAGGTGCTGCTTTAACACCACAACAACAAGTATATCTTCAAAAGATCTCTAAGGCTCAAGGAGATAAAGAGAAAGATGCTTACTTACCAAAAACTGTAGAATCTTATGAATTAGCATCAGCTGCTACACTTGCAGGTGAAGGTGATATTGATCTTGCTTATACTTTAATAATGAATGCTGTTGCAGATATAGCAGACAACAATGATGTTACTTATGATGATGCTTCAGGTACTGCTACTTCTAAAAAATTTGTAGGATTAAGAGTTATTGATGGAGTAATATATTACACTGAAATGGACGCAAGCGATAAGGTTAAAACTTATAAGTTAAAATTAAACAAAAACCTTAAATTAGATGCTCTTAACCTAAGTACTACTGCTGATCTTACAGATAAAATTAAAGTAGATGCTTATGCAGTTAAGAAAGATGGAGATAAGGACCAAGACGTTAAAGGTAATGCTAGTGCAGCTGGAGTATCTATAGATATTGACGGTAACGTTTGGGTTGTAAACCAAGGAAAAATATTAAAATCAGAAAAAGCTGGAGATTTCAAGGAAATGTTTACATGTGACAGATCTTTAGATTCTTTAGAAGTATATGATGAAAATAGCTTAGTTGCTTGGGATGCATCAGGAGATGTTTACACAACAGTTCAAGAAGGAAAGGCTGAATCTGAGGCTGAAGCACCAGTAGTTACTCCTGCTAAAGTTGGTTGGGATAAATTAGCTGATGGAACTTGGAACTTCTATGATGCAACTGGTACTAAAGTTGTTAATAACTGGGCAAATGTTGGCGGAGTTTGGTACTACTTAAAAGCTGACGGAGCTATGGCTACTGGTTGGTTAAACCAAAACGGTACTTGGTACTACTTAAATGCATCAGGAGCTATGGCTACTGGTTGGTTAAATGACAATGGAACTTGGTACTACCTAAATGCATCAGGAGCTATGTTAGCTAACACAACTGTTGATGGTTATGTATTAGGTGCATCAGGAGCTTGGGTTAAATAATTTAAACGAAAGTTATAATTTTGTATAAATTACTTACTGAGTGAATGAAAAGACTCCAAATTTATATATTTGGTAAGTCACTTAATGGTTGGGATAAACCAATAAGTTTAGAATAGAAAAGATGGGGAGTTTTCCCCATCTTTTTATTTATATATTAAAAGATTAAATGGCAATTTTTTAAATAGAATTGTTTAGAAGTACATTTTACTTAAATACCCAGTAATGTTATAATTAGAAGTATATAGTATAGGAGGTATTTTATGAATAAGAATATAAAAAAAATAATAGCTATGTCTCTTTTAATGGGGGCATTTTCAATGATCGAACCAGTTAAATATTTAGGCTTAACTGCCACTAAAGCTTATGCTTCAGATAATGACATTCATTTAAAAAGTATTAGTGTAAGCGGTGGGGATAGTATTTCTCTTTCAGATGGGAAAACAACATATAAAACATATGTTTCTAGAGCGACTGAGGAAACAACAATTAGAGTTAGAACAGAAGATGATAGTGATAAAGTAACTATTGATGGCGAAAATCCAGATGAAGATGGAAGTAAAACATTTAGTAAATCAGTTGAATTGGAAAAAGGAAAGAATACTTTTGAAATAAAAGTTCAAGATAGTGATGGCGATAATCAACGTACGTACACTGTAGCAATATATAGAGGGGATTCTACAGGAGCGTCAACCCAATATGATGATATTTACTTAAAAAATATCATCTTAAGTGATGGTGAGATAGATTTTTCAAAAGATGAAACATCATACGATATAAATGTTGCTGCTGATGTTAGCGAAATAAAAATTAAAGCAGAACCAGAGGATAATGGTTATACAGTAACAATAGATAATAGTGAAGTAGATGAAGATGATAAATACAGGGAAGATGTGTCTTTAAATAAAGGAAAGAATACTATTTATATAGAAATTGTAAATGAAGATGATGACGAAGAAAGACTTTATACTTTAAATATATATAGAGGTGCTAAAGATACAGCGACAGGCATAGCTGATAATGATCAAGATCCTATATATTTAGATGATATAAGAATAGAAGACGGCACAATTAAATATACTCCAACTTTTAATCAAAAGGTTACGTCGTATTCAGCAAATGTTAATGAGTCTTATGATAATATAATAGTTAAGGCGGCCCCAGAGGATGAGGATGATGTTGTTAGGATTAACGGCGATAAGGTAGATTCTAATAGTAGAAAAAGAGTGTATTTAAATAATGGTAAAAATGAGATTAAGATAAAAGTATCAAATGAAGAAGACTATGATGATGACGATGATGACGATGAAGAATATGATACAAGAACATATACATTAACTGTATATAGAGGGACAAGCGGTGCTACAACCAACAATCCTAATACAAATATTGTAACTAAAACTAGTCAATGGGTAAACAATAATGGTAAATGGCAATATAATGATGCTTTGGGAAATCCTTTGAAGAATATGTGGTTCCTTGATAAGAGTACAGGATATTGGTATTATCTAGATGCTAATGGTGATATGAAAACTGGATGGCTTCAGGACAGTAGTGGAAATTGGTACTATTTATATCAATCTGGAGCTATGGCTTATAATACTGTAATTGATGGATATAAATTAGGGGCTAGCGGAGCTTGGAGTAAGTAGAGATTATATAATTGGACAATAATAAAAAGAATATAGAATCAAATTTAACAGTAGATAGTTTATGTATAAAGAAATTATCTACTGTTTTTATAATGTCAGGGTTAGTATCCGTGATAAAAAAATTACTGGAAATAAAAGTTTCCAGTAATTTTTTATTAACACTAAGTTATTTAATGTATTAAGTAAATTGTTATTTAACAAGTTTATTTCTATTCATATAGTTAAGAGCAACGCCAACACCTAAAACTATCCAAAATATTGGAGCTACGCTTACAACTGAATCATTGAAGATACCAGCAAATAAATATCCGATAACACCTAAGGAAGTTAAAGAACCAAATATTTGTGGTTTATTATAATCTTTTTTCAAAGCATATAATTTTATGCTATCAATGATATAGATAATCATAATACCTAAGAAAGCTACTAAAGCGATAATACCTTCATTTAGAGCTATTTGTAAGTAAAGGTTATGTGGTTTATCTACTATTGTATTAGGAGTTCCGTAAGCATAATATAACCCTATTAAATCATTTTGAGGGAATCTGAAAACAAATGTATCAGGGCCGCTACCTAGTATTAAATTATCTTTAAGCAGAGGAATTGCTCTTGACCAAATATATCCTCTCATGGAACCGAGCTTTTCTTTACCTTTAAAACCAAAGGTTTCAGGATACACAATGTCAATATCCTTTTTGCTATTTATATTTATTTGATGCATACTATTATCATTTTTTAGAACAAACATAAATATTGGAGCTCCATCTATATTTAATAGTAGACCATCATTTCTAGTTGACCCAGGGGCAAATTTTCCGAATTTGAAGGTAATATTTTTAAACGTATCATTTGCTGTTGTATATAATTTATCTCCTTTAACGAAATCTATAATTTCATCCTTTGAATTTTTAAATACATAATTATTGTTTTCGTATGAAATTTTTAGAGTTTCATTTTGTAATACAACTTGCACATCTTTATCTGTATATTTCAAATCTCTAACGGGAGTATGATCTCTGTAATCAAAGTCACTTGTATCTTTAAAAACACTAAAAGTATCAGTTATTAAACCTGGAATTCTTTCGAAAATAGCACCTTTTGTTGCAAAATTTAGCCCTACTGAAATCACTATTATGGTGATAAAAAATATTGCAAGAGGTTTCCACTTTTTAATGATTAATTTCCAAAAAATAATAACAGCGAAAATAGCGGCTACAGAAATACCAATTATCCCAGCACGAGAAGTACTTCCGAATAATAGCCATACAGAAAGAAGAGAAGCAATTCCAAGCGTTATTTTATACATAATATCTTCATCTTCAAATAATGTTAAGCCGAAAAGTATAGGTAATACTATAGCAGCAAAACTACCTACATAGTTATAATGGAATAAGGTTCCGTATAACTTACCTTTTTCATATAATAAATTTAATTTATCAGCACCTACAATTAAAGAACCTAATTCGCTTTTAATGAGGTCTTGTCCAACATATTGAAAAAGCCCCAAAAATGCATTGATGCCTACTAATATAAACATAGGAATTATTATACACTTATAATCATTTGTAGTTCTAAATGCATAAATTGAGTAAATAAATAGAGTGAAATAGCAGGCAATTGTAATAAAACCTTCAGCTCTATCATATATACCCCAAAAAGCTACTTGTTTATGAGCTGAAAATACTGAGGAAAGAAGAGTGAAAACTAAAAATATGCTTCCTAAAATTAAAATGGAATTAACAATTTTATCTGTTTTCTTAAAGATTTTTTTAAAATATACTATAGAAAGAGCAATTAGTATAATAGAAAAAATCATTAATAAAAAAGCTTTCTTTTGTGAGAATAATTCAAATTGAGCAGCTTGACCAAATATATTTAAGGTGTCTTGATCAGCATTTGTGGGTGACATACGAACTATTAATGGTACAATTCCCAGTATAAACGCAACTGGAAAGAAAAAATCGATATTTTTCTTTTTAAAAAAAGTTTTAATATTTTCCAAATTCCACACATCCTAATATAGTTATTTTTGTAGTTTATCGCTGTAAATATGTAATATTATAACACTCTGCATAATCTATTGCAATTAACAAAGAAAGCCACATTCTATAAATGTGACTTATACTCATTACAGATAATATTAATAATATTAGGTAAAACTGCCTCTAAGGAATAATTTTTACATAGCTGTTTACTTTTAGTACCCATATTATGCTGTAGATTTTTATCGTTATATATGGTTTTAATGTAATTACAAAATTCATCTGTATTATCATACTCAAATAAAAAACCATTTTCCTTTGGGACAATTAAGTTAGTATGACCTTTTACTTTTGATGCAACAATAGGAAGACCGATAGACATAGCTTCCATTATGTTAAAGGGAAGCCCTTCACTTCTACTAGAAGAAACACACACATCGGCTATATGGTAATAGTCTTTAGTATTCCGTGTGTAACCAGTAAAAATTACGTTCTCGCTAATACCTAATGTGTTGGAATAAATTTTTAGTTCATTTAAAAATTGTCCGTCACCTAATAAAAGTAATTTGATATTTTTTAAGTCATCATTAACTAATTTGTTAATTGAATCTAACAAGAATTTTTGATTTTTTCTTTTTGAGAATTCAGCCACAT
The DNA here is from genome assembly GCF_002029255.1 of Clostridium chromiireducens. Classification (GTDB taxonomy): domain Bacteria; phylum Bacillota; class Clostridia; order Clostridiales; family Clostridiaceae; genus Clostridium; species Clostridium chromiireducens. Next base: position 23,232 of record NZ_MZGT01000050.1, on the reverse strand, counting down.
AAACCAAAATAAAATCATCTTCTGAAAAATTGAACTTTTTTCTAATATCAATTTTATTTTCATAAGAAATTGAAGGGAACAAAGATGTATCAATTCCCATTCCATTTATTAAATATAGGCTATCTTTATATAACTTATGCTTTTTTGCAATATCATAATCTATAGAATTCATTACTATTATTATATCCGTAATACATTTAGTGAATTTCTCAGCTAAAAGCATAATAGATCTCTTTAGGAAAGAGGTTTTATCATCAAATAAATAGCCATGAACTGTATTTACAACCAACTTAGGTTTTTTAAAACATAACATTATTCCAAGCCTTGTAAAAAAAGCTGCGAGAGAAGTGTGAATACTTATAATATCATAGTTCTCTGCTTTAATTATTTTTGATATCTTAAAGGCTATAACAATATTTTTAACTGAAAACATATTTTTTTCAAAGGCAATGGGGAGTATTTTATCAGCATATAAAATTTCAGCTTTGTTATTTGGTTTGCCCATAACGTGTACAACATACCCTTGTTTATTAAATTCATTTAAGTATGGAGTATGAAAGTTCTCTATATGAGATAAGGTTGAGGCCACAAAAAGTATTTTCTTCATAATTGTACTCCATTATCATTAATAGTTTCAGTGTTGCTTTTTATTATTTGCTCATTGTTCTTAAGTCCCTTGAAAACAGTTTTGAATAATATACTTATATCCATTAGTATATTCCAATTTTCAATATAATGTATATCAAATTCGATTCTCTTAGTAATTGATGTATCACCTCTATAACCATTAACTTGAGCAAGTCCGGTTATACCAGGCTTAACTTGGTGTTTTACCATGTAAAGCGGAATCTCGTTTTTAAAGTTCTCAACAAAATGAGGAAGTTCAGGTCTAGGGCCTACTAAACTCATATCACCTTTTAACACATTAATGAATTGAGGCAATTCGTCTATGGAAAACTTACGAATAAATGAACCGAATTTAGTTTTTCTAGGGTCGTTGTTTGTACTCCAGCCTGTATTTTCTTCAGCATTTACATTCATTGATCTAAACTTATACATTGTAAATAATTTTTTATTTAAACCTACACGATTTTGTTTAAATATAACAGGCCCCTTAGAAGTTAATTTGATAATTATAGCAGTAAGTATCATAATAGGACTTGTACATATTATTAAAATTAGAGAAGCAATAACATCTATAGATCTTTTTATAAAAGCATTTCCTAAATTATCTAAAGGTATTCTTCTGAGGTTAATAAGCGGAATGTTTCCTATCTGATCTATATATGGCTGACTTGGAATGTACTTATAACAAAAAGGAATTATAGATATTTTAGTACCGCTTTTCTCGCAATCAGAAACTACATTTTCAATATATTTTGCATCAGATATATCAAGGGCACAAACAACTTCATCAGGTTTATATTTATCTAAAACCTTATATAAATCATCATAATTACCAAGCTTTTCACCAATGAAGTCTGAATTATTTGCAACATATCCAGAATAGCTATATCCAAAAGTTTTGTTACTTTTAATAACTTGCAAATACTCATTTGCAACTTCACCTGCACCAATAATAACTACATGCTTTAAATTTAAACCTTTAGCTCTAATGTTCGATAAAACTTTTCTTAAAGCAAATCTTTTAAGGGTAATTAAGGTAATATTCACGAAATAAAAGTTGACGATAACCCATCTAGATATATCGACTAGTCTAAAAACAAAATATGAGGATAATAAAACTGCTGTGAGTAATGTATTAGCCTTTATTATTTGGCTACATTCTTTAATAAAAGCCGTTGTTCTAAAAGAATGATACAAGTTAAAAAAATTAAAAACAATTAGATTTATTGGGATTATTAAAATGGAAAACTGAATATATGTAGTTAACTTAATGTAATCTGTATCAGGTGAAAAAATATAAAAACGAATTAAATACGCGAAAGTCATCGATATAAATAAAATAACAATATCTGTTATAGCATTAATTTTGTTTAATAAACTTTGATTCTCCTTAATCATTTATATCATCCTTTATATTATAATTGTGAATTGACAAGTTAAAAAGAATTTATATTAAAAGGTACTTTTAACATACTCATTAATAATTCCGAGAAATAATGAGTATATCAGATGTATAATATCATTTTATACATAAATTTGCAATAAAGCATAAGCTATAAGGATAGTTTCATCTATATAAAAAATTATGCACTAACTGAAATAACTACCAACATTTAATATTGTGAATTTATTTATTTATCTGCCATAATATGATAAAATTGAAGCTGGAATGCGAAAATAATGTATAATTTATAAGATAAATTGATAAATGAGCTCTTAATAAAAGATTAGATGTATTTTAGATATTATTATAGGTTTTATAAATTAGAAAATGTGGAAAGAAGTGGTGAATTTGACAAAGGGTATAATACTAGCAGGTGGAAGTGGGACAAGACTCTATCCTTTAACTATGGTGACTTCAAAGCAACTTTTGCCTGTATATGACAAGCCAATGATTTATTATCCATTATCAACATTAATGTTAGCTGGAATTAAGGATATATTGATAATTTCAACACCTAAGGATTTACCTAATTTTGAAAAGTTATTAGGTGACGGTTCAAGATATGGAATAAATTTATCCTATAAGAAGCAACCATCTCCAGATGGACTAGCTCAAGCTTTTTTATTAGGTGAAGAATTTATAGGAAAAGACAATTGTGCAATGATACTTGGAGATAATATATTCCATGGAAATGGATTAACTAAACATTTAAAAAAAGCAGTAGAAAATGAAGGACGAGCAACAGTTTTTGGTTATTACGTAGATGATCCAGAACGTTTCGGGGTAGTTGAATTTGATAAGGATGGAAAGGCTGTTTCTTTAGAGGAAAAGCCAGCAGTTCCAAAATCTAATTATGCAGTTACAGGGTTGTATTTTTATGATAAAAAAGTATGTGAATATGCAAAATTATTAAAACCATCACCAAGAGGAGAATTAGAAATTACAGATTTAAATAAAATTTATCTTGAAAATGGACAATTGGATGTAATAACCCTCGGGCGTGGATATGGATGGCTTGATACAGGAACTGTAGATAGTTTAACGGAGGCATCTGAATACGTAAAAGTAATTGAAACAAGGCAAGGCCTTAAAATAGCATGTTTGGAGGAAATTTCCTACAAAAATGGTTGGATTGATAAGGAAACTTTATTAGAGAGTGCGGATGAATATGGGAAAAGTCCATATGGACAACACTTAAAAAATGTTGCTATGGGAAAGATTGTATATTAATTGTGATTCAGTTTGACTGAAAGAGGAGAGTAAATATGAAATTAATAAAAACAAAATTAAAAGGGGTATATATACTAGAACCTCAAGTTTTTGGGGACGAAAGAGGATGGTTTATGGAAACCTACTCTAAAATCAAAACTCCAGAAATACCTTGTGATTTTGTGCAAGATAACCAATCATATTCAAAAGAAAAAGGAATACTTAGAGGAATTCATTTTCAAAATGGAGAACATGCCCAAGCAAAGTTAGTACGCTGTGTAAGAGGAGCTGTACTTGATGTTGTTGTGGATTTGAGAAAAGGATCACCTACATATAAGGAATGGGTGGCAGTAGAACTTTCGGCAGAAAATAGGAGGCAATTATTTATTCCAAGGGGGTTTGGACATGGTTTTTTAACTTTAACAAATGATGTGGAGTTTGTGTATAAAACTGATAATTACTACAATTACGAAAGTGATAGAAGCATAAGTTATTGCGATCCGGAAATAGGTGTTGAATGGGGAATTGAAAAACCAATTCTTTCAGAAAAAGATAAAAAAGCACCATTACTTAAAGATAGCGATTGTACTTTTATATATAATGATAATTAATGTATACTTTAAAAATGTATAACCAAGAATATAAATAATTTAATAAATATAATATGAATATTAAGGAGAGTATGTTATGAAGATAGTTGTAACAGGCGGTGCGGGGTTTATAGGTGGAAACTTTGTACATTATATACTTAAAAAATATAATGATTATAAAATAATATGTGTGGATGCTTTAACTTATGCCGGAAATATGGAAACATTAGCATCAGTTAAGGATAATTCTAATTTTAATTTTTATAAAATAGATATAGCTGATAGAGAAGCAGTTTATGAAATGTTTGAAAAGGAAAATCCAGATATTATAGTAAACTTTGCTGCAGAAAGCCATGTAGATAGATCTATAGAAAATCCGGAAATATTCTTAAAAACTAATGTTATAGGGACACAAGTACTACTTGATGCCTGTAGAAAATATGGTATAAAAAGATATCATCAAGTATCTACAGATGAAGTTTATGGAGATTTGCCTTTAGACAGACCGGATCTTTTCTTTACAGAAGAAACACCATTACATACATCAAGCCCATATTCTGCGAGTAAAGCATCAGCAGATCTTTTAGTTGGAGCATATTATAGAACCTTTAATGTTCCGTCTACAATTTCTCGTTGTTCTAATAATTATGGACCATATCATTTTCCAGAGAAATTAATTCCTCTTATGATAGCAAATGTATTGAATGATAAAGAATTACCTGTATATGGAAGTGGTGAAAATGTGCGTGACTGGTTATATGTTGAAGACCATTGCAGTGCAATAGATTTAATTATCCACAATGGAAAAGTTGGTGAAGTATATAATATTGGTGGGCATAATGAAAGAACAAATTTAGAAGTTGTTAAAACTATAATTCATGAATTAGGAAAATCAGAAGAACTTATTAAATATGTTGGAGATAGAAAAGGTCATGACATGCGTTATGCTATAGATCCTACAAAGATTCATAGTGAACTTGGATGGCTTCCAACAACAACATTTGATGAAGGGATCAAAAAGACCATTAAGTGGTATTTAGATAATAAATCTTGGTGGGAAAATATAATTAGTGGTGAATATGCAAGTTACTATGAGAAAATGTATGGAAGCAGATAGGTTTTCAACAGCAACATATAAGCCATTAGTATCTATATTATTAGCTGTCTATAAACCAAATAATAATTGGCTTATAGAACAGCTGATTTCGCTGAATGAACAAACATATGAAAATATTGAGCTGTTAGTTTATGATGACTGCCCTGATTTCCAGATAAATGAGGAGATTATAAAAAAATATATTACAAAGTTTTCATATAAATTAATACGAGGAATTGAAAATAAAGGTTCAAATAAAGCTTTTGAAGAACTTACCAAAATAGCTAAGGGGGATTTTTTTGCATATTGCGATCAAGATGATATTTGGGAATACAATAAAATATCATCAATGTTAGAAAAGTTACAAGAAAAAGAGGTTACACTTGTATGCAGTGATCTTTCAATAATTGATGAAAGTGGAAATAAAACAGCTGATAGTATTACAGATATAAGAAAGAGAATTGTATATAAATCAGGATATAATTTGGCAAAAGATTTGCTTATGACTAATTTTGTTACCGGATGTGCAATGATGGTTAGAAAGGAGATCGCTCAAAAAGCTATTCCATTTGAGGATACATTAATTCATGATCAGTGGATAGCGATTATAGCTGCTATAAATGGAAAAATAGAGTTTATAAATAAACCACTAGTGAAATATAGGCAACATAGTTTTAATCAAACTGGAATTTTAAAGGATGTATATGATAAAAAAACTTATTGTCAGAAAAGAATAGAAGAGTTTATTTACAGATATGAATCTTTAAAAAAAAGATTTACAAATAATGAAATTGAAAAAATTATAGATGATACTTTGATTTGGCTGGAAGCAAGAAAAAGTTATTTCTTTAAGCCGTCACTGGATTGTTTAAAGATTATGATAAAATATAGAAAGTTCCACAGGATTTCTATATTGATAGAATGTTTTTTACCTTTTATTCCTAATAGTATATATAAATTTATTATTAAGTTAACCCAAAAAGGAATAATATAAAAATTCAGAAGTAAAAGTCATATTATAAAGGAGAATAAAAATGATTTTAGTTACTGGAGTAAATGGACAGTTGGGATTTGATGTTGTAAGGGAATTAAAAAAAAGAAATATAGAATGTTTAGGAATTGATATAAAAGATTTGGACATAACAGATAGTGATGCTACTTATGAATATATTTTAAGCTTGAGACCTGAATGTGTTGTACATTGCGCAGCATATACTGCAGTAGATAGAGCGGAAGATGAAGAAGAACTATGTTTTAAGGTAAATGTAAATGGTACAGAAAATATAGCAAAGGCTTGCAAAGAGACAGACACTAAGATGATTTATATATCTACAGATTATGTGTTTAGTGGAAAAGGTGATGAACCTTTTGAAGTAGATGGAAATATAGAACCACATTCTGTTTATGGTAAAACAAAATATGAAGGTGAGCTAAAAGTACAAGAAATATTAGATAAATATTTTATAGTGAGGATATCTTGGGTATTTGGTGTTAATGGAAGTAATTTCATTAAGACTATGCTTAGACTGGGAAAAGAAAAAGAGAGTTTAAATGTAGTATGTGATCAAATAGGAAGTCCAACATATACTGCAGATTTAGCACCACTTTTGTGTGATATGGCTGCTTCCGAAAAATATGGTGTTTATAATGCAACCAATGAAGGATTTTGCTCATGGGCAGAGTTTGCAGAGGAAATTATGAAGCAAGCTAGATTAACATGTAAAGTTAATCATATACCAACAAGTGAATATGAGGCTAAGGCAATTAGACCTTTTAATTCTAGAATGTCAAAGAGAAAATTGAATCAAAATGGATTTAATTTGTTACCAGGATGGAAAAATGCAGTTAATAGATATTTAATTGAGATAAACATACTATAGAAAATAGAAAGTGATAGGAATATGAATAAAAAAAGAGTCATTAAATTAGTATTATTATTTATCATCATAGTTATTTTCAATACATTGATACTTAAAGAATGTAATTTGGTATATGACAGTATTACTTTATCTTATAATGTGATATCTGATAAACAAGATATATATCAAGTATTTTATGGAACAGACATGGAGATAAGTGAGGAAAGATCAGTAAAAGCAAGTTATGAAGAGTTAGGAAAAGAAGAAGAACTTAAATTTACAATTCCTAAAGATACAAAGCAAATAAGATTAGATTTAGGAAATCAACCAGCACAAATAAAACTTTCAAAGATAAGTTTGGAAAGTTTTTGGAAGAGTGTTAGTATTAATTTTGAAAGTATAATAAATTCAGAAGATAAAAATCAGATACAAAGTTTAACAAAACAAAGTGAGAATATTATTATAAATACGGATGGTAGTGATCCTTATGTGTACATTAATTTAGATAAAAATAGTATTAGCACATTAAATGAAAATTTCAATTTTATTAATTTAGCATTTAAAATAGCTCTTTGTTTAATTACAAATATTACAATATTAATTTTAGCTAAAATATATAGAAGTTTATTATCATTGGTTTTAGAAGTGAAAACCAATAGATTTCTTATATGGAATTTAGCTAAAAATGATTTTAAGACAAAATATGCAGGCTCATATTTAGGAGTTATTTGGGCATTTATACAGCCAGTTATTACAGTATTAGTTTATTGGTTTGTTTTTCAAATAGGTTTAAGAGCTACACCTATGGGAAATTTTCCTTTTGTGCTTTGGTTAATTGCAGGATTGGTACCGTGGTTTTTCTTTTCGGATGCGCTTCAATGTGCAACCAATAGTATGCTTGAATATAGTTATTTAGTAAAGAAAGTAGTATTTGAAATAAGCATTTTACCAGTAGTTAAGGTGGTTTCTGCATTTTTTGTGCATGTTTTTTTTCTAATATTTGCGATTGTTTTATATGAATGTTATGGATATGCATTTAATTTATATACACTACAAACAATTTATTATACATTCTGTATGTGTGTATTTGTTTTAGCAATAGCTTATTCAACGTGTTCAATTGTTATATTTTTTAGAGATTTAGCCCAAATAATAGGAATATTACTTCAAATTGGTGTATGGTTAACTCCAATAATGTGGAGTGTAGATATAATCCCAAAAAATTTGAAGTGGATTTTTATGATTAATCCTATGTTTTATGTAGTACAAGGGTACAGAGATTCCCTAATTAATCATGTATGGTTTTGGCGAAGAACCATAGAAACATTCTATTTCTGGAGCATAGTAGGCATGTTATTTGTGCTAGGAGTAGTGGTGTTTAAAAAGTTAAAAATCCATTTTTCTGATGTTATATAGAAAGAGGTATTATAGATCATGACAAATATATCTATAAAAGTAAAAGATGTAAGTAAAATATATAAACTGTATGATAAGCAAATAGATAGATTAAAAGAAGCTTTAGGAAAGAGAAAAGAATATCATAAAAAACATTATGCATTAAGCAATATCAATTTTGAAATAAAAAAAGGCCAGACAGTAGGAATTATAGGTAAGAATGGTTCTGGAAAGTCTACAATCTTAAAAATCATTACAGGAGTACTCAAACAAACCACGGGTGATGTATTTATATCAGGAAGAATATCGGCACTATTAGAACTAGGTGCAGGATTTAATATGGAGTATACAGGAATAGAAAATATTTATTTAAATGGTACTATGATTGGCTTTACGCGTCAGGAAATAGATGATAGGCTTGAGGATATAATAAATTTTGCAGATATAGGTGACTTTATTAATCAGCCTGTAAAAACTTATTCAAGTGGTATGTTTGTACGATTAGCTTTTGCAGTGGCAATTAATATTGACCCAGAAATATTAATTGTAGATGAAGCTTTATCAGTAGGTGATGTGTTTTTTCAGTCAAAATGTTTTAGGAAATTTGAGGATTTTAAGAAGTTAGGTAAAACTATTTTGATGGTAAGTCATGATTTGAGTAGTATTGCAAAATATTGTGATAAGGTAATTCTGTTGGATAGTGGTAAAAAAGTAGCTGAGGGAAAACCTAAAGAAATAATAGATATGTATAAAAAAATATTGGTTAATCAATTAGATGCAGGAAAAGAAAAACAACAAAAAGTCGAAAATAATCAAATAGAAGGTAAATGGAATGATTCCTTAATTGTTAATCCAGACAAAGTTGAATATGGAAGTAAATTAGCGGAAATTATAGATTTTGCAATAATTGATGAATATAATAATATAACGAATAACCTAATGAAATACAGTGAATTTAAAGTGAAGATGAAAGTAAGATTTGGGGAGGAGATAGAAGAACCGATTTTTGCATTTACTATTAAGGATTTAAAAGGAACAGAAATAACAGGCACCAATACAATGCTAGAAAAAGTTAATATAAGTATAATTAAAGCTGGAGAGATAAAGGAAATTACATTTACTCAAAAAATGAATCTTCAAGGTGGAGAATACTTATTAGCACTAGGATGCACTGGATTTAGAAATGGTGAATTTACTGTTTATCATAGACTATATGATATTTGTAATATATCTGTCATATCTCATAAAAACACAGTTGGATATTATGATATGGGATGTATGGTTGAAGTCTTATAAAATTGTTGTACAAGAGGAGATAAAAATGAAGGAATATATAGGGAAAGTACTTTTAGATTATGAGTATTATACTGGAAAAGATATATATAGCGATGGTGAAATAGAAGATGAATTATTAGTTATAGTAAAAAATAATACAACAGATGAATTTAATAACATAATTATGCAGAAAAAAAAATGGCCTATCTTATATCATTTATCTAATATTAGAGAAAATATTATTGAATGGATACCATTTACAAAAGATGATAGAGTATTAGAAGTTGGAGCAGGATGTGGAGCAATAACAGGAGTATTAGCTGAAAAGGCAAAACATGTAACATGTATAGAGTTGTCCAAAAAAAGAAGTTTGATAAATGCTTATAGGAATAAAGATAAGGAAAATATAGAAATTAGAGTGGGGAATTTTGAAGACATTAAAATTTCGGACAAATATGATTATATAACATTAATAGGCGTGTTTGAGTATGCTCAAAGTTATATAAATCAAGAAGAACCTTATGAATGCTTACTTAAACAACTTTACGAGAAATTAGATAATAAGGGAAAGTTAATCATTGCCATAGAAAATAAAATGGGAATGAAATATTGGGCTGGATGCAAAGAAGATCATGTGGATATGTTTTTTGAGGGATTAGAAGACTATTCAAATACTAAAGGTGTAAAAACATTTACTAAAAATGAAATTGAAAATATGTTTAAAAAGCTAGATATAAAGGATTATAGTTTTTATTATCCATATCCTGATTATAAATTTCCTAATACAATATATTCTGATGATTACTTGCCTAATGAAGGTGAATTGACAGACAACATGAGAAATTTTGATATGGATAGAATTAAATTATTCGATGAAAGTAAAGTATATAACATGATTATTAGAAATCAATTATTCCCAATCTATTCAAATTCTTATCTAATTATTGTAGAGAAAGGAAATAATTAATATGAGGCAAATGATTTATACTAGATATTCAAATGATAGAAATTCAAATTTTAATATTAGAACTAGTATATATAAAGAGGCTGATAACAGAAAAGTCGTTGAGAAAGTAGGCATGGATAATAGAGCTGAAAAGCATATTAACAATATTTATGAGAACTATTTACTGTTAAAGCAAAAAAATAATAATCCTAATATTGAAATTAATAAGGTTGAATATAAAGATGGTATATTAATATTTGATTATATAGAAGGAGAAACTCTAGCAAATAAAATTGATCGTCTTGTTAAAGAAGAAAATTTAAACGGGATAATAGAAATTGCGCAAAAATTTAAAAATTATTTAGAAGGTAGTCAGATTAAGAAGGTTTTTGAAGTAACAAATGAATTTATAGATATTTTTGGAGAAGTAAAATTTTCTGATATGCAAGAAACATTAGATGTTACTAATATCGATTTAAGTATGGATAATATTATAATTAGTAATAAGATTTATATTTTGGATTATGAGTGGGTGTTTAATTTTCCTATGCCGGTTAAATATGTAATATATAGAAATTTAAATAATTATTTAAATAGATGGATTACAAAACTAGAACATTTTTTACCTACTCTATTTCAAATACTAGGTATTACTGCAGAAGAAATAATAAATTACAATAATATGGAAAATGAATTTTTAAAGTATGTAAATAAAGATCATTATAATATATATTCTTTATATTCACTTCAAAAGAATAATGTTTTTGATATTAATGAGTTACTTGAAGAAAAAAAGCTAAGATACAATTCAGCACAGGTTTTTCAGGATAAAGGAAAAGGATTTTCAGAGGTTGATTCGTATAGAGTAGAATATGAAGAATTTAATGAACAGGAAAACATATTGGTATTGCCTATAGAAGATGATCTTTTAAATTTAAGAGTAGATCCATTGGATAGGGCTTGTGTAATGAAAGTTAATAATATATATGCATATAAAGAAGACAAAGCAATTACTGAAATTGATTTTATAAGTAATGCTAAATATGTTTTAGATAATATACTTCTTTTTGAAACAGATGATCCACAAATAGTATTCAATAATATAAACCTAGAACAAATAAGTAATATAAGAATAGAATTTAATATTTATGAAATGGAAATAAGTATATTAGAAGTTATACGGAATCTAATAGCTAAAAATAATCGTATTTTACTGGAGTCAGAGAAAAGACATAAAATTGAAAAGTTTGTTGATATGGGAGTGGATTATATTCAGGGAGAACGTAAAGAACTAATGGCTGAGGTGGAGAGAATAAGAGAGGAAAATCTAAAAATAATAGCTGATAGGGATGATCAACTGGTAAATAAAGATATAAAGTTAAAAGAAATAGAATCAGAGCTGAATAGAGTGGAAAATGAAATTAAAACAATAAAGCAGACCCGAATATGGAAGCTGTATGAGTGGGTATGTAAAAAAATACATTAAGGAAGGTTTTTTATGGAAAAAATATTATCTATTATTACACCTTTATATAATACGCCTAAAAATTTTCTTGAGGATTTAATAAGAGAAATAGAAATCAAGGCAGATAATATTAGAGATTTAGAATTAATATTTGTGAATGATTCACCCTCAAACTTAGAATTGGAATTTCTATTAAAATCTTTAATAGAAGAAAGAGATTATATAAAGATAGTGCGTAATAATAAGAATTTAGGAATTATGGAGAGTTATAAGGCAGGTTTTATAAATGCTCAAGGTAAGTACTGTTGTATTTTAGATCATGATGATATATTTGATCCTGAAGAGGTACTCAATACAATTAGAGCTGAAGATAATTTAGATATAATTTATACTAATGAATATAAATTGTGTGCTAATAAGAAGCAAGATTTTTTTAGTAAGCCTTCATATGATATTTTAAGTTCTACAATGTATTTTTATACACATCATGTTACAGTATATAAAAGTGAAATAGTTAGACATATATTAAATTGTAATAAAGATATTGATAAATATAGTTCAATATTCGATATATATATATATTTACAATACGTACATCAATTTAAAGGGAAAGATATACAAGTGAAACATATCCAAGGATATAACTATGGTTGGAGAATTCATGAGGCTAGTACAGCAGCTAGCTTAGATCAAAAATTATCAGGACATGTAGAAAGATTAAAGACCAATGAAGAATTTTATTTAATGTATGGAGAAAATCCGATTGTTAAGTTAGATAGAAATATACCATATTTAGTAGAAACAGAATTTTTTTCAGTCTACGATGAATTTAAATATCCATTAGAATTACCAGAATTTAAGAGCTGGTTAGAAAATGTGAATAATGAAAATGGAAAATATAATATTCAATTGTGTGGAGAAATAACGAATATGCATGAAGCCGAATTTATAATGAGATGCATGAAACGTTTGCCATTATACTATTTATCAGCACATAATATATCAACAGTATATATTCCATTTGAGAGAGAGTATGGAAAGATAATCAATGAGAGTTATAAAAAGCATTTATATAATGTTCCTATTATAATGAATACTAATAGTAGCATATTAGAAGGATTGACAGGAATTAAAATATCATTACTTTCAGAAAATAAGGGACATGAAGTTATATTTATGATAACAAAGGAGGGAGAGTATTAATGGGGAAGTGTAGTGTATTACTGCCAGTATATAATGGGGAAAAATATATCATAAAAACTATTAATTCTATATTGAATCAAACATATAAAGATATTGAAATTTTAATTGCCGATGATAAGTCGACAGATGGCACGCTCAGTATTGTGAAAGAATTAGAAAAGAAGTTTTTAGATAAAATTAGAGTGTATGAAAATGAGAGTAATAAAGGTGTAGGCAATAACTTATATAATTTAACAAAAAAAGTTAATGGTAAATATATAGCAATGATTGGTCAAGATGACATATGGGAAAATGACTATTTAAGAAGACAAATAGAAGCATTGGAAAAGGAAAGAGCAATTGTTGCATTTGGTAAAGTGAATTATATTGATTCAGAAGATATTGATATTCCAGATTATGTATTATTCGATCATAAACAAATTTCTAGTTTAAATAGAAGAAATTTATTTTTTAGATTATTTAAAGGAAATATGCTTTGTGCACCATCTTCAGTAATAAATTTAAATGAGGTAAACAAAGATGAAGTGATAAAGTTTTGGGGATATAATAATGATAAACTTCAAGATTATGAATTATGGTTATTTTTGAGTTTAAAAGGGGACTTTATTTATAATAAACAAGCATGCTGTAATTATAGGATACATAATCAAAATTTTAGTAGTGCTCAGACAAGAATTATACAAGCAAGACATGAATTTTATGCAACATTGAGACGAGTAGTTTTTTCAAATACTTTTATGAAAACCATAGAAGAGAGTAATGACAAAGAAATGTATATTACGGAGTTTTTGGGAAGTTTAATATATAATATGGAATTTTGCAGACTGCTCAGAATATTAGTTATAGATTACTGTGAATATATGTTAAATGAGGGGTACGAGTACAATATATTAAAGAGTACATTAGCTAAATATTATAATGAAATAGGAATGTTAAATAAGGTGATTGCATTAGAAGGAAAATTAGATAAAAAAATAAGTGTAGTTGTATGTGGGAATGTAGATAAGTTTAGAGAAGAGGAATTGAAAAGAGAGCCAGATAACTTTGAAATATCTACTAATATTGAGGACATTAACGAAGAAACAATATGTATAACTCAAAGTGATTCATTAGAATATATGTTAAATAATAAAGCATTTTTTAATAATGCAACAAAAAATAAGGTAGTTATATTGTGTAAGGAAGAAGAAGAATCCAGGCTGATGCAAGCTTATTCTAATTTACTAGTGGTATCTAGGGGAAATCCTAAAAATTTACGACAGTTACTTATTAATTTTGTAGAAGACAAAACTGATATGTATTATTCAGGATATTTTAATATAAGGTACAAATATGATCCATTCAGAATTAAGAATAAATCAAATATATTTTTAATTGAAAATAATGATAAAATAGTGAGGCGGGTAAAGTTTCTTACTAATATAAATGTAAAGAATATAAGTATTAGCACTTCAAATAAAATAATTGATAATATATGGGCAGTTACAAATAATGAGTGGCATATAGAAGATAACAATAATACTGGTGATTTTTATATTAGAACAAAAGAAGAACTTGATATAGGAATGAAAATAGTTATAAATAATGAGATATATGTATTAAATTCATTAATTATGAACGAAAATAATGAAATTATACCTAAGTATAGCATATTTTCATATTATATGAGTAATCCAGAAAATGAAAGTATATATTCAGTAAATAATGAGTATTTTACTGAAATTAATGACTACTATAGAATAGTAAATTCTCGAAGTTACAAATATCAGCAGAAGATAAATAACTTTATTGATAGACATAATTTAAGAAAGTTAATGAAGTGGATAGACAGAAAGTTAACAAAATTATATAGGAGATTAAAGAAATGATAGAGGGAGTACAAAAAATAAAATTTGAAATTCATGGAGATCATAGAGGGTCATTAATTGCAATAGAAAATTTTAAAGAAATTCCATTCGTAGTAAAAAGGTTATATTATATATTTAACACTAGTGAAAATGTGGTTAGGGGAAAGCATGCACATAAAAAGTTACAACAAATGGTGATTTGCATGAGTGGATCTTGTGACTTTATGGTGGACAATGGTGATGAAAAAGAAGTGATTCATTTGGATAACAATCATGAAGGATTATATATAAATAAACCTATTTGGAGAGAAATGAGTAAATTTTCTTCTGATTGTGTACTAGTCGTATTAGCAAGTGATATATATGATACAGAAGATTATATTTATA
The DNA here is from genome assembly GCF_002029255.1 of Clostridium chromiireducens. Classification (GTDB taxonomy): domain Bacteria; phylum Bacillota; class Clostridia; order Clostridiales; family Clostridiaceae; genus Clostridium; species Clostridium chromiireducens. The sequence goes on along the minus strand of NZ_MZGT01000050.1, from coordinate 7,889 downwards.
GCTATGATGAATTTGTAACATATAAAAGGAGTGTTAATAAATGAAAAGTATACTAATTACATCTATTGGAAGTTCAACTGCAGTAAATTTTATTAAACTTTTAAAGAGAAGATATGAAATTATTGGTTGTGATATCAATGAGTATGGATATACAGCTGGAAGCATGATGGTTGATGAATACTATAAAGTTTCTTTAAGTAGTGATGAAAAATATATAGAAGAGATAGTAGATATTATAAAGAGAGAAAATGTAAAGGTAATTATTCCTATTCACGATGAAGAAATATATCAAATTTCCAAACATAAAAATCAGATAGAAAAAGCAGGAGTAAAGGTTCTAATTCCAGAAGTTGAATATATTGAGTTATTCAGAGATAAATACTTAGCGTCTAAAGCTGTTCAAAAGATTGGCGTAAAAATACCTAAAATATTTGAAGGAGAGATACCTATAAATAAGCAAAAACTTATAAAAAGAGAAAAGGTATCTGTTGGAAGTAAGGGAATAGAAATATTAGATTCTTGGAAAGAAAATATAATAATAGACCCCAAAAAAGAGTTCTTACAGGAATATATCGAAGGCGATGAGTATACAGTAGATATAATGAAATATGGAGATGAAGAAATATTAATCATTCCAAGATTACGAATGGAAATAAAATCTGGTGTAGCAACAAAGGTCAAAATAGAAAAAGATGAAGCATTAATCTCAGTATGTAAAAAGATTTTAGAAGAGTACCCTCTAATGGGCTTTTCTAATATTCAATTTATTAAGGATAAAAACGATAATATATATTTTATTGAGTTAAATCCACGATTTGGAGGAATGAGCATTTCTTCTGTGTTGGCTAGTGATAATTATGTAGAACTATATGTTGAAAAGATTATAGAAGATGAAAATTCTATTAAAAGAGTAAAGGAAATAAATATAAAGTGGAATTCAATAGTAACGAGATATTTTGAGGAGAAAATATTTTATGAAAGCTAATTGTTTTATTGATTATGATGGAACGCTGACTTGCAATAAGAAAAGGCTATATGCCTTTTTTATTCAAAATATATCACCCCAATATAAAGAAGTTCTAAGTGAAGATGAATTTTGGAGTATTAAAAGGTTAGGAATAAATGAAATAGAATGGATTAATGGAAAATTTCACGATAATTTAGATGCTAAGTATTGGAATGAACTAAAAAAACAATGTATAGAAAATGAAGAATATTTACAATATAATAAGCTGTTCGATTATACAAAATGTGAATTAGAAAGATTAAAGCAGGATTATAGATTAATTTTAGTAAGCAGAAGAAGTAATTCAAAAAATTTAATTAATGAAATAGAGCGAGAAGGATTAATTTATTTTTTTGATGATATAGTAATAGTTCCACATGATAAGTATACTAAAGCAGAACATATAAAAAGATGTAAAAATATTGAACTAACTAATAATGATATCTTTATAGGTGATACAGAAGATGATATTATGACTGGTATAGAATTGAATATAGAAATATATTTTGTTAAAAGTGGAATTAGGTCTAATTGGATTATTAATAAATTAGGCGTTGGAGAATATAAGAAATTACAAATTATTAATGATATAAGAGAAATTAGAAGTAGGAGGAAGAAATACAATGATGAAAATACCAGCTTATGATATGACAGGAATTCATAATGAAATAAAAAAACAAGTATCAGAAACAATGGAACGTGTGATAGATAAAAATTGGTTTATCCAAGGAGAAGAAGTAAACAGTTTTGAAAAAGAATATGCAGAATTTACAGGAACAAATGAAGCAATAGGAGTTAGTAACGGCTTAGATGCATTAAATTTAAGTTTAGTATCACTAGAAATACCAAAAGGTTCGGAGGTTATTATTCCAGGAAATACTTTTATTGCAACTGCTTTAGCAGCCAGTTATGCAGACTTAAAAGTTGTATTAGTAGATCCTGATATAGATACCTATACTATAGATTCTAAGAAGATTGAAAATGCTATCACAGATAAAACGAAGGCAATTATGCCAGTACATCTATATGGAAGAGCATGCGAGATGGATGCAATAATGGAAATTGCTAAAAAATATGGCCTTTATGTTATTGAGGATAATGCACAAGCACAAGGGGCTACATATAAAGGAAGACAGACAGGAACATTTGGAGATGCTGCTGCAACTAGTTTTTATCCAGGTAAGAATATTGGTGCTTTTGGAGATGGTGGAGGCATAACAACTAATAATGATGAGTTAGCAAAGAAAATTAGGATGTATCAAAATTATGGAAGTGAGCAAAAATATTATCATGAGTATAAAGGATTTAATGCAAGATTGGATGAAATACAGGCTGCGATTTTAAGAATTAAATTGCCTCTATTAAAAAAATGGAATAATGAAAGAAAAGAAATTGCACAAATATATGGAGCGAATATTAACAATAGTAAAATTATTTTACCACAATATTATGAAGGTAATGTCTGGCATCAATATGTTATACGAACAGAACAGAGAGATGAATTACAAAAATACTTATCAGATAATGGTATATCAACTGTTATACATTATCCAATCCCGATACATAAGCAAAAAGCTTACAGCGAACTAAGTCATTACTCACTACCTGTAACCGAAGAATTATGCAACACCGTATTAAGTTTGCCAATATACCCATATATTGGAGAAGAAAAGTTAAACTATATTATAGATGTACTTAATAGATATTAGGTTAAATAGAATGAGAAAAAGAGTATTTTATTTAGATTTTATTAGGGCAATATCAGTTATGTTAATTATTACATATCATTTTAATGTACAGATAGGTTTGCATAATATTAATACAAAATATGTGATGATACAAAACTTTGCCAATGAGAATATTGGTTCTATAGGTATAACACTGTTTATAATGATTTCAGGAATGGCGTTAATGTTAAATTATAAGGATAATCTTGATATGGAACTATTTATAAAGAAAAGGATAACGACACTTTATCCTATATATTGGATTGGATATATATTAACATTTATAATATTAGCTATTATAATTAGAGGAATTCCTGTATCAGCAGAAGGATGGAGTTTTGTATTTACTATAGTTGGAATGGATGGATTTTTGTATTATATAGTTCCGAATTTTTATTTGATTGGAGAATGGTTTTTTGGATTTATTATAATTTTATATTTGATATTTCCTATAGCAAGAATATTACTTCTAAAATATCCTAAGCGAACATTAGGAATTGTTATTATAGTATATATATTTCTAACAAGCCATTATGGCAGGTTATTTCAAATTGATGTGGTGAGAAATCCTTTAATTAGATTGTTAGATTTTATGTTTGGTATGAGTTTAGCTGTTTATATGAAGGAAATAAAATCATATCAGTTTCTTGTTGGTATAATAGGTTTAATAATATTATTAGGGGTTCCACTAAATATATCGCATATATATATAGCATTTTTAGCAGGAGCATTAGTGTTTATTTGTTTGATTTATATATCGAAGTACATAAGGTTAGAAAGTGTAAGAAAGTTAATAAGCTTTATTAGTAAATATTCTTTTGCAGCTATACTTACCCATCATAATATTATTGCTCAGATATTAAATAGATTTAATAATACACAAATAAGTATACAGTGCACATATTTATTATATATTGTAGTTTTAATGATTACATTTTTGGCAGCATTTTGTTTGTTTGAATTAACGATAAAGATAAAAAGTATGAGCAACTTTAGTAGGAATGGTATTAATTAGATCTAGTAACATCAGGACTTCGGACTTTGAAAGCACTCGGGTGATAATGCTATACAAGTTATTTACCCGACTCACCGAGATCTAAAAGTTTCCAGGTGCAAGTTTAAAAGTAAACAGCGCAGATAAGATAAAATTAAAATCTTATCTGTTTTGTAAGTAAGAGATGGAATAATCCTTTTTGTAGTTAGTTGAATTTACGGTAATAGAAGTTTTATTAAAGTAGGAAAAATAATAAAATATAATGATAAAGGGCTCGTCCAAGGATAAATTTATTAAAATATTAAATGAAGACTATGAATTGGTGCGTTATAAAATTAAAGAAAATGGCAAGCTATGTCATATTTCTTTGCAAAGAGTCGAGTTTTTGTGAAAATTTATAATTTGTAAGTTCAAATTAAATATATAAATAGAAAGAACAGATAAGATAGAATTAAATAAAATGTACCCTATAGGATAGAAAGTTTAATAAAAGTCTATCTTATAGGGTACTATGTAAGCGTAAAAAAATTAACGGATAGAAAATGCAAGCCACCATTGTTAAAATTAGCATAGATTTTAACGATGGAGGTTTATTTTATATGAATAATAATGAAAATATAAATTGGAGAGAAATTGTTGCTGGCTTTTCTTCTTACGAGGGAACGTTGGGAAATTTCTGCAATATAAATCACATTACTAAAAGTCAATTCTATTACTATAAAAAGAAGTTTAATAATGAAAATAATAATTTACAGTTTCATGCAATTTCCATGAGAGAAGAAAGAGTAAGAACTGAAATTACTGTAGTTCCAACTGATAGACCTAATATAATAATAGAAATAGGAGCCGCTAAAATACATGTACCTAGCTGTTTTGAGTAATTTTCTTAAGGATCTGATTACAAATGTTCAATCTTAATAAAGTTAATACAGTTTATCTTGCATGTGGCATAACAGATTTGCGAAAAAGCATTGATGGAGTAGTAGTTATTGTGCAAACGCAGCTAAAGCTGGATCCGTTTGAAAAAACCTTGTTTGTCTTTTGTAATAGGCAAATGAATAGAATTAAAATCCTCCACTTTGAGGAAGGATTCTGGTTGTACTATTTTCGACTTGAAAATAGTAAATTAAAATGGCCGATGACTCCAGATGAAGTTCTTAAAATTAACAAAGAAGAATTGAAATGGCTACTTATGGGATATGAAGTTAGAACTAAGTCTAAATTTAAGCCAATTGAAGGTAAGCGTAAAAAAATTAACGGATAGATAAAGGTAAACCTCTTTTGTTAAGATTAGCATAGATTTTAACAATGGGGGTTTATTTATATGAATAATAACGAAAATATAAATTGGAGAGAAATCGTTGCTGCCTTTTCTTCTTAAGAAGGAACGTTAGGAAATTTATGCAATGCAAATCATATTACTAAAAGTCAATTTTATTATTATAAAAAGAAATTTAAGGAGGGAGATAATAATCTACAGTTTCATGCTATTTCCATGAGAGAAGAAAGAGTGAGAACTGAAATCACTGTAGTTCCGGCTGATAGACCTAATATAATAATTGAAATAGGAACAGCTAAAATATATGTACCGGCCAATGAAATAGCTGTTTTAAGTAATTTACTTAAGGATCTGATTACAAATGTTCAATCTTAATAAAGTTAATACAGTTTATCTTGCCTGCGGAATAACAGATTTGAGAAAAAGCATTGATGGGCTAATCGTGATTGTGCAAACTCAGCTAAAGCTGGATCCATTTGAAAAAGCCTTGTTTGTTTTTTGTAATAGACAAATGAATAGAATTAAGATACTTCACTTTGATGAAGGATTCTGGCTGTACTATTTTCGACTTGAAAATAGTGAATTAAAATGGCCAATGACTCCAGACGAAGCTCTTAAAATCAATAAAGAAGAATTGAAATGGCTGCTTATGGGATATGAAGTTAGAACTAGGTCTAAATTTAAGCCAATTGAAGTAAGAAACAGCTTTTAAAATAAATATTGATATAAGCCCTTAATTTTGAACTTTTACAAATTTCGGAATTTAAAGTATTGTGTTAATATATGCCTATATTTGTTGTGAGGTATAGGAATGGATATTTTAGATTTAGAAGATCAACTTGATGAAAAAACAAAATTATTGATTTCTGAAATGGAAAAAGAAATTGAAACTAAGGATAAAGAAATTTATGATTTAAAAAAGGAATTGGCTTTTCTCAAAGGACAAATTATTAATAAAAATAGAAGAATTTTTGGACAATCTAGTGAATAAGTTGATTCAAGGCAGCTCTCACTTTTTAATGATGCTGAAAAAACAGTGATCTTAAAATAGATGAGCCTTCCATTGAAGATATTACATATACAAGAAAAAAATCATATTCTTATTTAGGAAAGAAAGATAATTTATCCGGCCTAGATAGAGTTACAATTGAGCATAAACTTGATAAATCTCAAACATTTTGTGATAAATGTGGGAAGGATTTAGTTATAATCGGTAAAAAATCAAAAGAAATTTTAAAATATAAGCCAGCAGAACTTTATATAGAAGAACATATTTTATATACATATACTTGCAAAAATTGCAAAATGGATGCTGATGAAGCCAATATAATTTCTGCAAAAATGCCAAATACTTTTTTATATAAAAGTATGGCCTCAAATGGATTATTAGCTTATGTAGTGGACATGAAATATCAATATGCCATGCCATTATTATAGAAAGGAATCATATTTTAAGATGATAGATGTTAACCTTTCAAGACAGACAATATCTAATTGGATAATAAATTGCGCTGATGAACTTTACCATGTCTTTAATTATATGAAAGAGGAACTCCTAAAAAAATTATATCCACGCCTATGAAACATATGTGAAGGTTATTGAAGAAAGCGGAAAAGATTCGAATTCAAAAAGATTCATGTGGCTATATCGCTCTGGAGGCATTGAAAATCCAGTAAGTCTATATGATTATCAGAAAACAAGATCTGGCTCTTGTGATGAAGAATTTCTTAAAGGATTCTCAGGCTACCTTCAAACAGATGGACATAATAAAGTCAAAAATATAAAAAGATTATATTGTATGGCTTATATTGGAAGAAAATTCTTTGAAATAATATCACCCTTAGGCCTGAAAATTTAAAGCAATCACATGCACTAGAAGGGTTTAATTATTTTGAGCAACTTTATGAAATTGAAAAACAGCTAAGGGAATAATATATGAGCAGTGATGATTATTATGATGATCGAAATACAATAAAGCTCAAGAGATCTGCACCTATTATTAAGAAATTTAAGAATTTGAAATGTTAGCAAATTCCGAAATCAATGAAAGGAATATACTGGGAAAATATATGTTTTGGTCTGAAAACATCCCAGATGATCTGCGCGTTAGGACTACCAAATAATTATTTCTATATAAAATTGTACCCAACAGAGAATATAAGTTTTTTTGTTGGGTTTATTTTATCACTTGAATTACATTACCGCTACGCGTCGATTCTTTGACCCTTACCATAAAACAATGACCGTTGATCATCCTTATGATATCATAGTATCATTATTATTAAATATATTTATTATTCTATATTTGTATTTATTTAATTTTCAGTTTAAATTTTGGGCTCTACTTGGCAATATTTCATTAGAATTATATATAGTATGAAAAATACTGTATATAATAATATCAGTTAACGTACATGTTAACACAGACTTAAATCAATTTCTAATTTTCATAACTATGTCAATGGCATTATCATTTTTTGTTAGACGTATTATAAACATTTGTATAGAATATATAAGAAATATCTTTATAAAAATATGAAACTAAATATCAATAATTTACAACATATTATCTTAAAATGAATAAAGTCTTATGGAAAGGTAAGTGATTAAGATTTTTCAGAATCATTTATTAAAACAATATATTCTTATGATAAAGTCAATGGATTACATAGATTTTGACAGATAAAGCAATTATCAAAGTCTAATATTTTTAACTTTAAATAATAAAACACTAGTGAGAAATATTTATCTAGATTGCTCCATATTAAGCTAATTTACAATAGTAATTATTAATAGGTTACTAGAGAGAATTATATAAATGTCATATTAAATAATTGATAAATATAAGGTTATTATTAGAAGTTCAAAAGATAGAATTATAA
>NZ_MZGT01000049.1 GCF_002029255.1 Clostridium chromiireducens | reverse complement strand
AATTTATACTTATTATATAAGATGATATTATTAATATAATATGTGAAAATACCCATACAGTAAACATAGTAAATATTTTTTTAAAAATAGATTCTTCAAAAATCAAATAAATAGATATAATCATAGTGCATCCCAAAAACGTCGAACTATATCTATAAAAAATACTATCCTCAAAAAATGTAGGTAAAATATAACATCCTGATATTATTATTAAATAATTAATCATGAATATGAATGTAGAATATCCAATGCTTCTTTTTCTAGTAAGTAATAAATGGATATATGCAAAATCTATAAATAATATAAAACTAGTAACTATTCCAATATACATTTTTTCACTCCTATTATTTTTATTAAGGCATATTCAAAAAATAACTAATCAGTAGCTAGTCTATTTTATGTCCTATTCCTAATGCATACATCTTATGCTTTTGTCCAATAAAGGCAATGTCCTACACATAGTGTAATAAAAATATATTTTACCATTATCTTAATAAAATCATATATAACTTTTTATTAAAAATCAATACTCAACGCTTAATTACAAATTGTCTTGAGTAATCTTAACCTCTTCCCCTTTAAATACAATGGTAAGCTTTAATGATCTTCTTTATTAGGAATTTCAAGTTCACTAATTAACCCCTCAGCAAATTCAAAACTTGATAAGAATTTTGTTATATTTACAACTTGCTATAATTGGATGAATGTTGAATTTTATACCATTTTAGGTTAATATATTATATTAATGTTAAAAGTAAGTATATATGCAATAAATCCCAAATAAATGAGCTGCGATTCATAACTTATGCATACGCTTATTTACTAGCATGACAATAAAATTAGTTAGATTAATTGACATCATAGGAGGAGATACGATGAAAGTGAAAAGAAACAGTAAAATTTTTATTACCAGTATTTTAATAATGACTTTTTTTATTACTGGATGTTCAAAATCAAAAGATATATCAAATAATTCAACTTCAAAACCAGTTATTGGCGCAGTAATAGGAAGTTTTGATGATACTTGGAGAACTTCTTTACGAAATGAGTTGTATGAAATGGCTGAAGATAAAGCTGAAATGAATATCTGGAGTGCTGATAATTCTCAAGAAACTGAAAATAAAAAAATTGATGCTTTGATTGATAGCAAAGTTAATGTATTAGTTATTAATCTTATTGAAAAATCAGCTGCTCCAACAATTATAGCTAAAGCTCAAAAAGCAAATATTCCAGTTATCTTTTTTAATATTCAACCTTCAGAAGAAGATCTTAAAATTTGGGATAAAGTGTATTATGTAGGTTCTAAGGGTGAGCAGTCAGGTATGATACAAGGGCAAATTCTTGCTGATTACTTTAAAAATAATCCTACTAAAGATGGTGTTGTTCATTATGTAATGTTAAAAGGTCCAGATGGCCACCCTGATGCTACATCTCGTTCAATACATTCTGTTGATGCTATGAAAGATGCTGGTCTTTATGTCGAGAAACTTTCTGATGCTGTTGCTTCATGGGATCGTGAAAAAGCTAAGAATGAAATGAGAAACTTTATTGCTACAGAAGGTGATAAAGTTGATTGTGTTATTGCTAATGATGATGATATGGCTTTAGGCGCAATTGATGCATTGAAAGAAAAAGGTTATTTTACAAATGGAAAATATATACCTGTTGTTGGTGTTGATGGTAATAATAGTACTATTAGTTTTCTAAATCAAGGTACTCTACTAGCAACAGTACTTAATGATGCATCGGAACAAGGTAAAGCAATTTTTAATCTTGCATCTGTTCTTAGTAGTGGTCAAACTCCTACTAAAGATAATGTTAATTATGCAATTGATGATCATAGATGTATATGGATCGATTATAAGAAAATTACAAAAGAAAACATTAGTGACATAAAATAAACACTAAATTAGGAGGTATTGTTTTGTTTAAAAATGCTAAAATACGAATAAAAATATTAATTGGATTTAGTATTGTTTTAATACTAATGCTTATTACTACTATCTGCGTATATTATAATTTTAACCAAATTCAAAAAATTGAAAATGAAATAATAAATGACTTATTCCCAATAAATACTACCCTTGAAAAAATCAATATTGAATTAGTTAATGAAGAAACTGGAGTAAGAGGATATATTGCTAGCAACGGAGATACAAGATATTTAGATTCCTATAGTTCAAGCAAGCAAAATATAGATGAAAAGCTAAAAGAAGTTCAAAAGTATTATGTAAGCTACGTAGAACTTCAAAATATTATGGTAAATGAAGAAATTCCAAACATTGAAATCATAAATAAATATTTTGATTCACAAATTGAACTTGTTAAATCTGGAAATATCGAAACTGCACGTGATAGGCTTAGTGCTGGTAAATGTTATATGGATGCGCTAAAACATATTCAAGATAAATCAAATAATGGAATAGATGAAATGCTTGCAGATTCATTTACAAGTAGTGAAAAAGCGACCTCTCAAGCAAAATTATTAATGGGAATAATTTTTATAATTGGTTTTTTAATTAGTTTAATTATTGCTATACTTTTATCAGGCATGATTGCTAATGCATTAAAAAGGTGTGTTCTTTCATTACAAGAAATTGCTCAAGGTAACTTATTAATTGAACCTATAAAAGTAGATTCAACTGATGAATTTGGACAGTTAGGTAATGCTATTAATTTTATGCAAATATCCATAAAACAAATAATTAATTCAATAATTACTGAAACTGAAAATGTAAATAAATCATTAATTATTTCAAATGAAAATGTACATAATCTTACATCTAAATTAGAAGATATATCTGCTACAGTGGAACAATTGTCTGCTGGGATGCAGGAAACAGCTGCTTCAACAGAGGAAATAAGTGCAACTTCACTTGAATTAGGAAATACAGTTCAATCTATCGCAGATAAAGCAAAAGATGGGTCAATATCTGCTAATGAAATTAGTAAAAGAGCCATGACATTAAAGAATAATTCTTTAATACTTGAGGTAGACGCTAATAACACACGTGAACAGATTAAAAAAATGATGGACTTAGCTTTAAATAAGATAAAAGAAGTTGACAAAATCAAAACTTTAGCCGATGCTATTTTAGACATATCTTCTAACACAAATCTTTTAGCCTTAAATGCATCAATTGAATCAGCAAGAGCAGGTGAAGCAGGTAAAGGATTTGCAGTAGTTGCAGAAGAAATTAGAAATCTTGCAGAAGTTTCAAGTAAAACTGTTAATGAGATACAAGATACAATTAATGAGGTATTTATAGCAGTTGAAAGCCTTTCAGATGCCTCAAAAACCACCTTAGATTATATTGAAACAAAGGTGGTTAAGAGCTATGAGGAGTCAGTTTTAGTTGGCGAAAATTATGATAAAGATGCTATATTTGTTAATGATTTAGTTGTAGCTTTAAGTGCCACATCTGAAGACCTGCTAACTTCTATAAAAACCGTAAATGATGCAATGACTGGAATTTCTGACGCTAATACTGAAGGTGTAAATGGTATTAATGATATTGTGGATAGAGTTTCTGAAATAATGGACAGAGCAAATGAAGTACAGGCAGAAACAACTCACGTAAGTCAAAGCGCAGAAAATCTTAAAAACATAGTTTCGCAATTTAAAATATAGATATATGACTTGGATACAAGATTGAAGGTCTATATAAATCTAAATAAAATACATTTTTCTGAAAATGCCTAGGCAGCTATAAGCTGGTTTTTGTATTGTACAAGAAAAAAGAGGAATCACATTATAATTGTGATTCCTCTTTTTTATCGACATAAGTTAACATCTATTAACATTTACCACTACCATCAATAGAGCAACTATTTGCAGCTTTCTTAGGCTTTTCTATATCTAAATAATCGAATATGTCTAATGTTTTTGTTCCATCTTCTAAAATAAAAAATGGGATGCCTATTTTTCCCTCTTTAACAACATCAGTAAACATTTTATCATTATCACGATAAGATAAAAATTCCTTTAATATTTTAGTACTCTCGATAATATTTTTATAATCTAATTCTATATCTTTATGTTTTTCTAAAATAACTTTTGCTTCAACACAATCTGGACAAATTGCTGTCCCATACATTGTTATTTTCATTTTATTTTCCTCCCTTTTTTAAGTATTTAATATACTTAATAATTATACTTTTTGTATTAATCTAACGAACAAGTATCAAACCTATGTTAAGTAATAGTAACACATTTCTGTTAGTTTCTTTTTTATGAATGTTCATATTTCATGAACTCTTGAAACTTTATAAGAATTGATATTATGGAGCATTATAATTAAATTTCCTCTCCAAAATCTCTCACTATCCTATGGCAATATTTTATCATATATTATATATTCTTCAATAAAAGAATAAAGAGATTTATCTATATATTATTTATATTAAATATTATGGTAACATCAATAATCACTTCACCATATAATGAGGTATCAATGCGAAAATATTTATTTCTTAGGATAAAACATTATTATGGAGGAGTACAAATGAATGCCTTTAATAAAAAAGAAACTGATACAGTAAATGAAGCTACTAAACCAACTGATTTAATGATAGAATCATCAAAACTTTTATTTAGAGTCCCCGTATTTTTAAGCCATCCAAGCAGACTTAATTCTACTCAGCAACAATTTGTTGATGCAATAATTAAACAAATAAAATCTGCTCTATTATTTCCCCGCACCTTACCTATTACTGAACAATATCCCGAAACTCCACTGACAAATATAAGAAGAATGATGTTATCTAGTTATGGATTAGTGGCAATTAATCTTAAACAAAGACAAGTAAGTGTAATTCAAAATAATCTTGGCCAGCCTCAAGATTTAGTAGTTTGGGAAGGTAGTCCTTTTGCTCAAATAGAGCCCGCTATGGCTTATCAATATGGGCTTCCTATTTTGCTAATAAGAGAAATAGACGTAGAGCAAATTGGAATTTGGTCTTTTGGAATTGGACCATTTCTAATTTTAGAATGGAATTCTAATGCACCCCTTGGAGATTTCTTTACAAGTAATGCCTGGTTAGAAATTTTTCAAAATTGGATATCTCAAGTACGAAATGGATTCTACATTCAAACTCAGCCTCCATTTCAATATACTTGTAACAATGATAATACTAAATAAATTCAATATTTTAGGGTTTACTACAAAAGAGTAAATCCTTATTTACTTATCAATATTTGTTTTTTATTTATTCAACAACCAATATATTTATAATAAATTTCAAGTTGATACCTAAGCACTATCAATAAAATAACAAGTCCATTTGCCAGCTTTGGACTTGTTATTTTATTTAATCACCTTATTTTTGAGAATTATTTTTGTCCTTTGATTCCTTTCTTATCTTCTTTAAGGCCTTTTTAGAACCTCTTTCAATATCTCTTTCAAGTTTTCGTTCTTTATAGCTTACAAATAACTGATTTAAATCGTAACCCTCTGGATATAGCTGACTTGCCTTTATATCTAGTTTTATTCTCTTATAATTTACTTCAATCAATTCATTATTATATAGTAAAGTAACATTGTTTACTTTATTTATCTCTTTATACACAATAGCTGATTCATTATTATCTAAAAGAATGACTCTGTCACCTACTGAGTATTTATAAAAATCTTCCTTAATTTGTGGTTCTTTATTCTTCATGACTTTACTTTCCTCTATTAAAGAAAAATTATAATTTTTATTATCAAAATATTGTCTTGCCCTATTAATAATAGAATCATCTAATCCCATCTTTTTAGAAATATATAAGGCATTGCTGCTGCCTACTTTTCCTATCCTAAGTTTATATAAAGGCTGCAAAGTTTCTTTTTCAAATTCCATAGCTGCATTTTCAAAATCAGGGTGCATCTTTGAAAAATTCTTAATTTCTCCATAGTGTGTAGTTGCTATAGTTATACACCCCTTATGATATAATTCTTCAAGTATTGCAATAGCTAAAGCTGAGCCTTCATTAGGTTCTGTTCCGCTTCCAATCTCATCAAACAAAAGTAACGTTGATTTTGAACTTTTCTTAATAATTTCAGCTAAGTTTTTTACATGGGATGAAAATGTGCTTAAAGCATTTTCAATACTTTGGTTATCCCCTATATCCACGAATATATTTTTAAATACCGAAAGTTCTGTCCCTTCTTCAGCTCCTATATGAAATCCAGATTGCACCGCCAATGTTAATAGTCCAATTGTTTTTAACACTACAGTTTTTCCACCTGCATTAGGTCCTGTTATTATTAAGCTCCTATAATTTTTTCCAATCTCAAAATCTAAAGGAATGTTATTTTTAATGAAAGGATAGGTACCCTTAATTATTTTTATATATCCGTATTCATTTAATTTAGGTTTACTTCCATTTATGGCTTTACTGCATTTAGCTTTAGCCCATATCATATCGTATTCTGATATTACCTCCACGTTCAATTTTAAATCTTTTATTCTTTCAAAAAGCATTTCTGTTAATGCAGCTAATATCCTGTATTCTTCCACACTTTCTTCTGCCTGCAGAATACTTAACTCACTTGTATATCTTGAGATAACATCTGGTTCCATAAAAACAGTAGTTCCTTTAGAAGAAGTTTCAATAATAGTTCCTTGAACAAAATTTTTATAGGATGCCTTGATTGGAATAGTATATCTGCCATTTCGCTGACTTATAAAAAATTCTTGAATATACTCTTTATTTTGAGCGTTTTTAAGAAATTTATCTAATTTTTCTTTTATTTTACCTTCGCACATATCAATATGTCGCCTTATTTTCTTAAGCTCCTTGCTGGCATTAGAATCTACCCTGCTTCCCCTGATTGATCTATTTATTTCATCTTCAATATATTCTAAATCAAAAATATTTTCTCCATAAGCACTTAAAGTTTTCGCATAGCCTTCTTTATCCTTCATAAAAGTTTTAACTTTTCTACAACCTCTTAGAAAATTAGATATTATGGTTAAATCTTCTGCTTCCAAAGATGCACCTTTTTCAATTTTCTCAATAAATGGGAGAATATTAAAAATTCCTTCTAATGGAATAGTATAAGAAGCATCTAATAATCTTCTTCCCTCTGTAGTCTCATCTAACATTTGATTTACAATTTTTATATTACTGCTAGGTTCTAATTTATCAATTAATCTTTTTCCTAATCCGCTTACACAATATTCTTTTACTATTTCTTTAAGCTCATAGTAATGTAATTTCTCAAAAGTTTCTTTATTCATAATAATAATCCTCTCCTAAAACTTTATTAACATTACAAGCCTACGAATTATCGATAGATCTCCAAATTTTACTTTTAAATAATAAAAAGCCATGGATACTTCCACAGCTTAAAATTCAACAATTAATAAAGGTAATTATATTACCTCTGTATAAAGTAAATTCGTGGACTTGTATCTTCAATAGTACAAATTAATTCCATAGCAAATAAAAGGTATAAAACCTCCCATTTTTTGAATTAATATTAACTTAACTATTTAGATACTAAACACTCACAAAAATACCTCTCTTTTCTGAAATCTATTAAATATAATATACATCAAATTTATTTTATTTGTCAATCCATTTAATGTGTTGTTTATGAATTATAAATATAGATTTATAACTTACTTAATTTTAGAATGTTTCATTAAGTCTTCATGGTGCTGAATTTCAAAATTAGCAACTCCAATGACTTTGATTTTTCCTTCTATTTTAATGAATAACATGATATTGCTGGTATTGTGCATTAATATATGTATATTAATCAATAATAACGGTCATAATAGAAGTATAAATAATAAATTAAAGGAGGTGTTTTATACATGCTCAGCTATAAACATAATGAATACGAATACATATATGATGAAAATAATGAGGACAATCTAATAGAAATCAGAAAAGATGATGTAATTGTTAATAATGTACAATCACCAATATCCAATTTAGAGGATGCAAAAGCTCTTCAAAATACTGTACTGATGTTAGGAATTGAACAATAAAGTATATATCTTTTTATTAGAATTGCGCTGAACATTAACTTTATAGAATTCCAAAAGTTTTCTGTTCTAACACTTTCATATCCCCCAATATCATTGACTTAAATTATAGTTTCTAATTCATAAGAGTATATATTTTTTTCACTTCCACATAATAAAATAGGCTTATTTAATTGGCTCAATTTTATTATCTTGAAAGGCGTGTAAGATTATGAAAAGATTAATTAAAATATTCTCTATTATTTTACTCCTATCGTTTAGCATTAATACTACTATAACTACCGCTCAAGTAACTAGTCCTAAATCATTAGGTCAAGGTATTTATAGTGTAAGGGATGCGAACTTACTAGTAGGTACTCCAATTAATGTGCATATTACACCCGCTAATGCTAAAGCTATTATTCTAGTAATTGATTCTGATCATACTATAGAGGCACTAGTGAGATTAAATAGTAAAATTACCGAACAAACTTTACCTCCTCTTAACTATGATTCCTCACTTATTATTTTTTCTAATGGGAGTGTAGTACTTTCATAATAGACACTTTTAAATTGTCTATTTTTATTTATTTTGCTACTTAATTTCTACAACTTGTTATTTGGGTATTGCGTATTTAGTTAAACTAATATTTTGAATATCAATTCTCGACTTTCGCATAATAAAATTTGAACTATTTAATATTGAAAGGCGGTTAATATATGAAAAAACTTATAATGCTTATTTCTATTTTTTTATTGCTATCATTTAATATAAGTACAACGACTGCTTTTGCTGAACCAAAAGAATTTTCACAAGGTTTTTATACTATGAAAGATTTAAACTTATATGAAAATAATAATTATTTTGTTGAAAACAAATCATTGCATACTACTGGCATGTTAATTATCATTGATAATAACTCAGTAATGCAGCAAGTCATACGGTTAGGCCCTCAGTCTCCCAAGTATCCTTTAGTATCTCTTTTGAGCAACTATAAATTTATAATATATGGTGAAAATATCAAGTTAGTTTTATCTTAAAAGACACTTTTATAGTGTCTTTTTTTCTTCATGTTACTGCACGCTTTCTACATGTTGTCAAGTAAAAAAATCGCCAATTCACTTCTTGAATAATGCGATTTTACAATTTCGTATGTATTTTTACTGATTAATAATTAAGTTAAATATATAAATATCAAATATAGTATTATTATTCTTTATTTTTTAAGTACAAGTTTAGCAAATTCTTCATAAGAAGCTTCTTCAACATTCCTAACATCCCTCAACTCTTCTGAAACATCTCTGAAAAAGCATGATGGAAGTTCACTTTTTTTCATTATAAAGTTAGTTAATAATTGTCCTTTTCTTTCAACTTCTTGTTGTTTTACTGTAAAATAGCCACGTTTTTCAAAAAAAGGCTTTGCAGTTATTGATGCTTCCACTGTTATAATTCTAATATCATTTTCTTTATAATCTTATATTCATATTACAAAATTTCTCCTTTTTATTAAATAAAGTTTATATTATCTTTTACTTATTGTATTATATTCAAACTACCTCACTATGCAATTTTCAAGGAAGACTATTTTTATTAAATATTACTCACATTTTAAACACTACTTTTGACCAATAAATGTAATAAAGATCCTATATCATTTTTCAAAATAAAAATCTCCTGCATTATAAAATACAAGAGAATTTTTTATGCAGCTTTACACTCACGCTTAAACAGTCAGTATATATTAATTAGCATCCTTTTTGTTTGGTTCATATTTTAATATGTCTGTAAGATCACATTCTAATACTTTATATATTTTAGTAATATGAAACAAATTACTGCATTCAAGTGAATAATACGTTACTTAAAATCTGCTATTTATTTTTTTATTGTAGTTCAAATTCTGCTGCTACATGTGAATAACCTTCTGAGTTTCCAACTTCTGCTACCATCCTATATTTTCCTGCTGCTAGCTTATTAAAATCTTTTAGTATACTTAATCTACAAATATCCATACTTGTTCCTTTTGCTGGCAAAAGTGCTGCCATATCAGTAAAAGTTGCATGTTCCGCAAAATCTAAATTATGCCACTCATTATTTTCAAACTTATCTATTTGATAATATATTCCACCATATTCACATTCTAAATTCGTATTATTTGTTATATCAACTCTAATCTTTTCTGTACCGATATGATATACACTTTCTTCAGTCTTCATAGTAATATCTTGTAATTGTGATTTACCTTTAGTTGTATCTAAAGCTCCATCTCCCCCCAAATAATAACCATCAACAATTTCATCCTTTGCTAGAGCCCCTTCAAAGCTAAAGTAATAATACTTTCCATTAACTAATTTCCAACCTTTAGATACACTATTTTCCTTATACAATGTATCTCTCACTTCTACAGGATAGCCACCTGTTTTCAACGTATTTTTAAATTCATTAATATCAAAATTTTTATACTCATTAGTTGTAACGTTTTTTGAATTTGATAAATTATTTGATGCAGCTTGAATCCATGCACCATCAGAACCCAATTCGTATCCATCTATTGCTGTATCGTGTGCCATATATCCATCTTGTCTAAAATAATACCATTTTCGATCAATCTCCTTCCACCCTACTGACCATGAACTTCCTTCTGTATTCCACCAACCGTTTGAATCCTGTTTCCATTCTGCATTTGTTCTTAAAGGATATGCTGTCAACATTGAAGCTACTGCTAATAAACTAGCTATTACTTTTATTAATTTATAATTTAGGAACATTGTGAAGTAAGATACCTTCTGATTTTACTTATAATAAGTCACAAGCTTTCTATCTTAACATAGAAAAATGATTTTATATAGAGAATGGATACCCTATTAGTGGGTATCCATTCTTGTTATCAACTGCGTGGCACTTTCCTATAAAGACCGTTCGCAAATCGACTTATGATTGAGTTAAATCTCACGTGCCTCATACTCAAAAGGCTCATCACATGAATAAACTTCATGAAAAAAACCCTCATATGGGATTTCATCCTCCATACATTTAATGAGATAGGACAATTGCTCGTCACATTCTAGTTTTTCCCCGTTGTTGTGCATAACTTCAAATGCATCAATAATGCTTTCCATGATGTTTACCTTGATAAATAACTGCAGGTTTTCAAGCATTTTATCGTCGATTTCTGTTTCTGACTTGTATCCCTCAAGAACAGTTTCAAAGTAATCTGTCATGAATTGCCGACGTTTTTCTACATCTGCCTCAAACTGTACCCAGCCTACCCCATGTCCCCAAACATTTGCAAGGTCATACATATACCAACAAAAACAAGCGTTATCAAAATCAAACACCGTGATATTCCCTGTTTCGTAGTCAATCATGTAATTTCCGTCGCTGTAATCAAAATGCACCATGCCAAACGTTCCTGAATTTCTGTCCATTACCTCTAAAGTTCGTATAAGTTCAAGCAACTTTTCTTTCAGAAGGGGCAAAGAGTCAGGAATTATTTTATTGATAAATTCGGCATTGTACTTGTCAAAAAAGCTGTATCGGCGATGCACAGGTTCATATCCTTTTGACAGTGCATGAAGCTTACCGAGGGTTTTGCCGCAGTTGTAGAAATACTCGGTAAGAGGAACCCCCTTGCGATATCGATATCCATTTTCTGCAAGCTGTTCTCCCTTGGCTTTTTCAAATACACTTATAAAAAATCTGTGACCTTTATAAATAATTTCCTCTAACAAACGCCCATTGCAGGAATCAACTACATTAGATACACTGCCGCCGTTCTCGTAAAGATACCGAATATACTCTAATTCACTTAGGAAATCCTTTGTATTTCTGTCGGGCAAGAAAGCAATTCGGATGATTTTATCACCCTTATCCTCGTTTTCACATAAGTAAACGAGATTTCTCCCCCCTTCATGAGCCTCAATGACATTGATTTTATAGTCATCTAATCCATACAATTCTGTTATAGTCGGCAGTAAGTGGGTATCTGCGATTTTTAGTACTTGGTTACGAATCATAATTCTCTCCTTTTTTTCGGAGAGCTAAATTATAGTCACTCTCCGTGTATTTTTGGGGGTTGCAATAATTTTCATTAAATAACATCCTTCCATGTTTAAAATATCTATGTCAACACAAGGGAAACCCCTGTGAATTTTTTTATATTTGGTACCTCTTAATATTTTACTATTCTGTATTAATTATAGCATATTTTGTAAAAATCGTATTATTCAATTTTCAAAGAACATTTATATAATTTGCTACGTCATATCTACAGTTGATGTAGCTTCATCCGTTGTTAGAATTACGCATTAAAAAAATCGTAAATTCAATCTCTTGAATAATACGATTTTACAATTTGCTATTTATTTTTAGTGATTCATAATTATTGAAAATTCTGACCAACTAATATGTTTATAATTAAATGTTATTTTTTGTACACTTCAATCCACTTGCCATACTTTAAAATAAGTCTACCGATAAGATGAACAGTCCAAATGAGTAATAAAAAGATAAAGAGTGAAATAAAAAATGTACTTCCAAGAAATTTTATGTGAATGGATGTCGATACTCCAAAAGCCAGTATAAAACCAATAATATCTACACACCAATAAACAATTCGCCAAAGCAGGCTTAATCTTATACTGCAACCACAGTTATCACAAGGTAGGCTACGAAAAAACGGTTGAGGGAATCTGAATGAGTAACCTACGATGTACTTATGTTTGCATTGTTTCTTTTCATTACTGTCCATAATACTCTCCTTAATTCTTATAATGTAACTAGTTATAATTTCGTATTTGCATACTATTCAGTATTCATTATAACATATTTTGTAAAAATCGTACTATTCAATTTTCAAAGAACATTTTTATAACTTACTACGTCAAATCTACATGTTATGCACATTATTAGCCTAATTAGAATCATTACAACATGTCCAATTTATGACAAAGTCGTATGAAACCTCTTGTACACCATTGTCTAGTACATTCATATTTAGGTAATTTACTTCTTGTTGTAGTATTTTTATACTGTTAGCTTTTATTTCTGCAATATTCTCTTTTGAATACAATTTTTCATATTCAATTCCTCCTCAAAATAGAAAAAGGAATACTCAAAGCTTTGCTTGCTTTAAGTATTCCTTTTGATTATATTAGTATAATCTATATTTATTTTTATTCTTGTTTCTCTAATTTAAATATTCAGAAACCATATTTATTTATATTTATCTAGTATTTCTATTTTTTGTCCTTATCTTTTAACTAAAGGAAATGCAATAACATCCTTTATTGTATTTGATCCAGTTAGAAACATTATCATTCTATCAATACCAATACCCAAACCTCCAGTTGGTGGCATTGCTGTATCAATAGCTATAGCAAATTCTTCGTCCATTGGACTTGCTGTTTCTAGTCCTCCTCTTAATTTTTCAGCTTGTTCATGTAATAATATACGCTGTCTTAATGGATCATTTAATTCTGAATAAGCATTTCCAAGTTCTACTCCATAAGCATATGGTTCAAATCTTTCAATTAAATCTGGATTTTCCCTATGAACTTTACAAAGTGGTGATGATTCTTTAGGAAAGTCTATAACAAAAGTAGGTTGTATTAATTTCTTCTCGCTATATGCTTCAAAAAGATTTACTATTAATTCTCCTTTATAAGCTTCATTTATATTTAAGCCTTCATTTTGTTCTTCAATCAAAAGAGAATTCTCTTTAATTTTACTTATAATTTCTTCTTTAGTTAAATTCTCTACATCAATACCTGTATCTTGTTTTACAAGATTGCACATAGTTTCTCTTTTCCATGGAGCTTTAAAATCAATTTCTTCTTCACCATATTTTATTTTAGTAGAGCCATTAACAGACATAAATACATGTTCATATATTCCTTCCATAATTCTCATCATATCCTCATAATCTGCATAAGACATGTAACATTCCATTAGAGTAAATTCTGGATAATGTGTTCTATCAATTCCTTCATTTCTAAAAGATCTTGCAAATGTATAAACCCTTTCTATTCCTCCAACAATAAGCCTTTTTAAATATAATTCTGGAGAAACATTCATATATACTTCACAATCTAAATCATTAACAAAAGTTTTAAATGGTTTTGCTTCTCCTCCACCATATTTAGTGTCAAGTACAGGAGTATCACATTCAATAAAACTCATATTATTTAAAAATTCTCTAATTGCAGTAATTGCTTTAGAACGTTTAATAAATCTTTCTTTAACTTCTGAATTCATTATCATATCTAAAGATCTATGTCTTTGCCTTAAATCTGAATCTTGAATTCCATGATATTTTTCAGGAAGGGTTCTTATTGATTTAGATAACAATTCAAATTTGTTTGCTCTAATAGTTATTTCCCCTGTTTGAGTCTTAAATACAGTTCCCTCTACTCCAATAATATCTGAAACATCGATTAATTTTAAAACATTGTAATTTTCATTTCCAATTAACTTTTTACTAAAAAATAGTTGTATATTTCCTCTTTCATCTACTATATTAGCAAAAGTTGCATTTCCCATTCTCCTAAGAAACATTATTCTTCCTGCTAAAGAAAATACTTTATTCTCATCAATAGTATCAAAATTATCACATATCTCTTTTGTATAAGTTTTTTTGTTAAAATCGTAATTATATGGATATGGATTTATTCCAAGTTCATTTAGTTTATTTAACTTTTTTATTCTTTCTGTTATAAATTCATTAGCATTTGTCATTATATTTTCTAATTCATCTAAATTTTCATATTGCTCATACATTTTTGTTACCACCTTTACTTATTTATTGATTAATTTAGACACATGAAATAAAATAACAGCTAGACCTACTAGCGGATTGACTTGTTATTTTTTTGATATTACCTTAATACAAATAAAAAAACCTTCACCTCCAAGATTTCTAATCTTGAGGACGAAAGTTATAAATTCGTGGTACCACCTCAGTTTATGTATGCGTTGCCGTATACACCTCTTCAAGTACATCAAAAAATGAGATACTCTATACCTATAACGGGGTATACCGTCACATCCTACCTCTGCAAAGCAGACTCAGTGTGCAGCTCCAAGATCTTCTTCAATAAAAATTCATTGCTCCGTTCCACCAGCTAGAGCTCTCTGAAAATGAACTATTTTATCTACTCTTCTTTTCATTGCTTTTTATATAGTTTACAATATAAATCCGTTTTTGTAAATATAATACACAAAAAAAACTCTCCTCTTTATCTAGATATCTAAATATCTATTTACCTATAAATAAAGTTAAGTAGTTATCTAGATTCATTTTTATCTATAAGCATATTTACATATCTTTATAGATATATGTTTTTATTCTTATATATAAATCTATTTAAATATTTATATTTGAGCTGGCATTAGGTCTGTTACGTTATGTTGAGAGAAGGCGTGGTTTGACTAATGAGAGACAGGTCTAGATGAGTGTAAATTTGCTATGGAAAAAGAATACGGCTTATTCAGATATTTGATTTTTTAGCTCTGCATCGGGAGTTTCTAGTGGATGACGATAAAGATGAATTAAGTGAAACCAAATTGGTTTCACTTAAAAAACACTAAAATATCAACACTATTTTTAAGCATAGCCCAGAATTTAAGGCACTATATTGTGATTTTTTTGGGACAGCCTCTTTTGTTTATATGAAAATTGGGGCGCTAACAGATGCTGATTTTAAAATAATCTTATTTCTCAAATTTCCAGCAGTCAAACTGGAAGCCTTCTCCAGAAAAAACAAAGAATAAATTGTGTATTCCTTTTGAATTCTTAATTTCTACCGTCACATTTTTATATTCATTATCACTACCTGTGTTTGGCACTTCCAAATATCCGATAGCTTCTCCAGATGGACTATCTAAACAAATTTTTATAGCGTTTCCACTTATCTCGCTTGATAACTTTGCTGTAAATGAACTTGCACCTTCTGCTCCAAAATCAACATTAGATAAACCTATCCAATTACCAGTTTCAAGTACATTAACTACAAGATTAGTTTCACCATATACTGCACTTTCTTCTTGGGTAGAAGTTGTAGTTATTCCAGCCATCCAAGCAAAAGTTTGTGCTTCATTTAGAATAAATGGATTTAAATTTTTAACTTGTTTAACGCCAGCACGTGTTCCTATAATAGGCTTAATAGTTCCGTCATCTAGAACTTCCACTTCTTCAACATTAGTTGTACGATACCCAGTAGCTGGAAGTGACATATCATTACATAATAAAAGAGAATGATAGAACATGTACCACTTTTCTTTGAATTTTATCATAGAGTGGTGGTTATTACTCCAAGCTTCAAAGAAAGTTCCTGGATTCTCTAATATAGATCCATTATATGTCCATGGACCAAGAGGATTTTTACTAGTCATTATAATAATTTCCGCAATTTTAGGTACATATTTACCTACTGCATTATCACGGCTTGACCAATTTGAGCAATAACTATAGTAATATGTGTCACCAATTTTATTTATACCTGAATCCTCGAAAAGATATGGAGCTTCAATAGTTACTGGAACTCCTACAATGCTAATCATATCGTCACCTAATTCAACTGCCCTTGCAGTGTTTGGCATTGCTTCTTTGCCTTCTGGTACTCCGCCTCCGAAGTATAAATATGCTTTTCCATCATCATCTACAAGAACAGCAGGATCAAAAAGCCATTCAACATTAGAACAATTTTCTATTTCCCTTGTAATCATAGGTTTTCCTAATGGATCAACCCATGGACCAATTGGACTATCACTTGATAGAACACCAATAGTACTTGCATTATTTGCATAATATAGGAAGAATTTTTCTTTCCCGTTAATAGTCTTATGTGCAGCTGCAGGAGCCCATGAATTTTCAGCCCATGATGAAGCACCATTTGGACCTGCCACTTGAATTACTCCATGATCTGTCCAGTTTACTAAGTCATCAGAAGAAATGCAATTTAAATTTTGAATGATTTTATAACTATTTTCTATTAATTTTCCATCTTTGTCATACTCATATACATCATTTGTTGTATAAATGTAAATTCTTCCATCGTATTCCATAGCATAAGGATCAGCTCCAAATCTTTGAAGCAATATAGGATTGTTATTTTCTAAACTTTTGTATCCTTCTGTTAGCTTAATGTTTTTAAATAAATTCTCCATGATGATTTTTTCCCTTCTTTGTATGCCAATAAATTTTTATTCTTTATATATGTCTCCAAAGTATATAAAAAGAATAAGTAAAATTATATTAACCTTTACCATGTTTTTTCTCAACCATATAAATTATAGTAAATATACAAAAAATAATAGATTAATATAAAAATACGAATTCTTTCTTCGATTTTTTCTCTATCTCTTTCCAATAAAGTCATATAAATTCTTGGTTGTGCTTCGCACTTTTTCAAAATGTGCACCTCTACTGAAATATGATTTTAAATCCTGTTGGAAAATATGAAATTATACAAGAAATGAATATAAAAGAGGATTCTTTTATATTAGACTTGGGATGTGGAGATGGTGTACTAACTCAAATTTTAAGTAGTAAAGTTCCAAAGGGAAAAGTTATTGGTATAGATGCGTCAAAAGGTATGATTGATACGGC
Organism: Clostridium chromiireducens; assembly: GCF_002029255.1. Taxonomy (GTDB): domain Bacteria; phylum Bacillota; class Clostridia; order Clostridiales; family Clostridiaceae; genus Clostridium; species Clostridium chromiireducens. Next base: position 22,320 of record NZ_MZGT01000049.1, on the reverse strand, counting down.
AATTGAAATAAGAGAAGAAAACTTGGAATTTAGATTTATGGATATAAATGATTTCAATTTTGAAGAAAAATTTGATTTGATATTTTCTAATGCAGCACTACATTGGGTCAAAAATCATAAAAAATTGTTTTATAAATGCAATAATGTTTTAAAAGATGGCGGAAGAATTAGATTTAATTTTGGAGGTCATGGTAATTGTCAAAACTTTTTTGAAGTAGTAAAAGAGATTACAAAGTATGAAGAATATAATAATTATTTTAAAGATTTTGAGTGGCCTTGGTACATGCCTTCAACTCATGAATATAAAGAATTAGCAAATGAAGCCAAAGTTTTCAAAAATATAAATATCTATGAAGAAAATGTAGATAGGTACTTTCAAAATGAAGAACAAATAATTGGATGGATTGATCAGCCTACTATAGTGCCATTTATTAGTATATTACCCAAGAATATAAAACAAGAATTTAGAGACAAAGTGGTAGAAAAAATGCTTGAAAGAACAAAACAAGAAGATGGAACTTACTTTGAAACCTTTAGAAGAATAAATATCTTAGCAGAAAAAGCTTAAAGGAGACTATAGATTATGATAAATCACTTGTTATAATTGAGTAATGCTCTGGTCCAATTGAGGAACTTTTACAAGAATAGAACTGCCCATACTTTATACACTAATTACCATGTTTTACTTTCAATAACAACATCATCTGCAATAACTCTAAATTCATGTAAAGTTAATACGACTTGAGAAGAGCAAAATAGAACTTGAAAATCAAATTTGCCCATATCTGACAAATGCACTTCCTTATAAAGCAAACTATCTCCAACGATATCATCTGTTATTTCAAGTCGGCTGACATCTTTAAATGTTAATGAATATCGATCTAATTCTATATTAAGCATATTATTACTATCTTTTTTTATTGCTAATACTATACTATCATGAAGATTTAAATTTATTAATGTTTGCATATTTAATGGTAGCTTGTGCTTTATTTCCTCATGTTCTGCTTGGCACATCTTGCATACAGTTTTCCATTCATAGGCCATTTCTTTCATTCTTTTATAAAGTTTTTCTACTACTTCTTTATCAGTAAATTTTTTACCTTGGAGAATATCATCTTTTACCTCTGGAATATGCTGAAATACCCATGCCTTAAACTCTTTGTCCTTCTTGGCATGGCATAGATTATAAAACTCTTCCCACTGCTTCATCCATTTATCTTTATCATCAACCCTTAGCGGGAACTCTCCCCTTATCTGCATTTTTTTATATATATTACGTGTAAAGTACATCATTACTAATGCATCAGCCTCCCCATATTTATCAGACTTTAATGTAACATTAAATTTGTATTATAATTCATCAATACTTTCAACCATAATACACTTCATATTTATTTAGTTTATCCAACATGGAATAAAATGCTTATACTATGGTGCACTTTAGCTGTTTCCTCATTACAAATTTTTGATTTGTTTCTGCATGAATAGTAAAGCCCAAGTTTTTATACATATCAACAAAACCCATAAAATGTTTACGTTCATCTGTAGTTTCTTTTTCGGGATATACTTCAACATAATCATAATCATCATTCATCGCGTCTTGGCAAGCATATTGCAATAATTGTTTTGCTATTCCTTTTCTTTTCATATCAGGTGCAACAAGAAAACAATATATAGATTTTACTTTATCATTTGCGTCAATCTCCAATTCATTTACTTGGGGCATAAAACGATACCAACCGATACAGTTCAAACATTCTGTCTTTGTATTTGCGTTACACCAACCAACGATACAACCGTCAAAATATGCTAAATATCCTTGTATTTTTCCGCTCCTAACATATTCAATAGCCATTGCTTTTCTTTCTTCACGAGATGGGATACCTGTTCTGAAACGATGGTCGGCACTACACCAACACTCACAATAACAGGTATGCTCAGGGATATTATCATCATGTGGCGTCGTCTCGAAAAAGTTCATATATTCTTCTACGTGAGCAGGTGTCAATTTTTTAATTTCAACATTCATTCCATTACCTCCACTAATATAAATAATCTGCAAATTACAACTTGCTTTTCAGCCAATGATAGCCTATCTTGTAAATAATATACTATTTAATACTCATAAAAACAAGTTCTATTTACATCCAATCTGATTTTATTATATTATAATCTTAATCTTTAAATTTTTTTACCACACACTCTTCATAGTCAGTGCTTCTTTAACTGCATTAATTTCTTCACAAATTTGGATTACCAGTCCCATTTCTTCCATTCTAGTTAATGTCCTAGTAATTGTAGGCGCTTCAACCCCAAGATATTGACACACTTCAATTTGCGTACATTGCTTTTTTTCATATAAGATGAATAATAATCAAACTCTGAAAATATCCATTCTATTTAATAAAACTCTCTATCGAAAGTAATGATACTCCTATAAGAAGGATTAATGCTAAATATGATATCTTGTATTTGAGCTTGCAGATCTTTTTCTTCATTATCTTTAAAACTGGTCTTGTCCAATACCACATCAAATAATATCGTTTTTTCTTCACTTCCTCCAACAACTCTAAAATCATGTATAGACACTATACCCTTTATTACTTTAATCTTTTTATAAACTTCTTCTTTTAAGCCCATGATCTCAGGGCTGTCTGTATTAATTGGGTCCATATGAATAGAAAGATATACATTCATTCGTTTACCAATTTCCTTCTCAGCCTGATCTATAACGTCATGCAGTTCCATAATGGATATATTGCTTGGAACCTCAGCATGCAAAGAAGCCATGTATCTACCTGGACCATAATTATGAATTACAAGATCATGCACTCCGCATATATATTTATAACTTATTACGCTGTTTTTCAGTTTTTCTACAAACTCTTTTTCTGGTGCTTTCCCAATTAAAGTACCAAGCATTTCTCTTCCAAGTTCTATACCTGAATGGAAAATAAAAAGAGATACAATGACTCCTATATATCCATCAATAGGAAAAGTTGTAAATCTTGTAATAAGCAAAGAAAAGGTAACCATAGACAGAACTAAGATATCAGTAAAGGATTCTAACGCTGATGCTTTAAGTGCAGATGAATCAATAACATCCCCTATATAATTTGTAAATCTGTTAAGAAAAACTTGTAATGGTATTGCACACAGCATGCAAATAAAACTCACTTTATTAAAAGGTATATTTACAGGATGTAAAACACGTAAAAATGAGCTTCTTAGAAATTCAAATCCTACTACAAGTATGGCACCAGAAAATAAAAGCGCAGTTATATACTCTATTCTTCCATAACCAAAAGGATGTTTATCATCTGCCGGACGATTTGCAAGTTTAAAACTAAATATTGTAACTAACGAAGATAATGCATCAGTCAGATTATGAAAAGCATCTGCTGTAATGGCTATACTGTTTAGAAATAAACCAATGACAATTTCAAGAACAAGAATAGAAGAATTTATTATTATCCCAACATTTCCTCCAAGAGTCCCGTAAGATTGTCTGACTAATTGGGAATTCACATTTTTGTGGTCTTTCACAAATTTTCTTATTAAAAAGTCAAAAATAGATTTCATATATTTCGCCTTCCACCATTCTTTCTTATTTACTCTACATATGTTTATATATGCGTTTAATCAATAGATTAACACTATAAATTGCAAGCAAAAAAATTACTGATGAAAATTCCCCATCAGTAATTTTAATACTAAAGATTTTAATTATTAATTTTATATGTACTATTTTTTACATTTTTAAAGATTATAATACTATTCTAATATCTTTTTCACTTGATTTTATGATACATTTCACTCTTTTGCTATTTGACTTATGTTATATCCTTCACTTAACAGCTTAAATACTTTTTTTGATAATTAAAACATATTCTCTACATAATATGATAACGATCATATTATAGATAGTTATAATATCTTCTATAATTTCACAAAATAACTACTAGAAAAGCTAACTAAATTGATTTAATAATTTAGCCTTGATATAATATAATAAAAAACAAGGAGGATTCAAATGTTTGAAAAAGATAGCTATGAAGAAGATGTAAAGTTATTTAAAAAAGTGATTTCTACACAAGCAGACGAATTATTATCTAATGAAGACTTAGCTGTTGCTTATATTGGTCGTGCAACATGCCCATTCTGCCGTAAATTTGTTAAAAAATTAAGTGGCTTGACTAATAAAATTAACACAACTATTTACTATGTAGATAGTTCTGATTTTTCAGATAATTTTATTAACACATTTAGAGAAAAATATAATATTGTAACTGTGCCAGGATTTATTGTTAGTAAAAATAGAGAAATAGAGGTTCGTTGCGATTCTTCAATTACAGAGGAAGAAATATTAGATCTGTTAAAATATGATTTTCCACCTTCTTAAAAACAAATTAAGAATAGACTATCTATTTACCATAAATAATCTATTCTTATTATACATTAATATTTCTAGTTACTTATTTTTGTTCTGCATATTTTTTAAAACTATCCAATATTGCTTGCCAGCCACTTTGCTGCATTTCAATTGAATTTTCGTTTTCTGCTTCAAAAGTTTCAGTTATCTCTGTGACCTTTTCTCCACCAATAAAATTAATCTTAACTTTTCTTCCATCATCTAAAGTATAAGCAATAACCTTATATAATTCCACTTCATTATAAATTCCACCAAAGTCAAATCCGAAACTTCCATCTTTGGCTTCCATTCTTGAAATAAATATACCTCCAACTCTTAAGTCATTTTCTGCAAGCGGTGTATGCCAGTCCTCTGAGGCACTATTCCATTTTTTTATATATTCTGGTTCCGTCCAATATTTCCATACCTTTTCTACCTGAGCATTCACTGTTGTTTTTATTGTTATTATTTGCTTATCTTCCATATCCTACTCCTCCTCGTATATTATGCCTCTTTCCAACACTTTAGAGTTGATAATAAAGCTGTCATTTCTTTTCTCGCATCTTCTTCGCCTATTGCTCTTCCCTGTAATTGAATCCAATGACTTATCTTCAAATACATCGACATATAGATAGTTAACTCTAAAAATTAACCCTGAACTTCATTATGTTTAAATTATAATGTACAGGCATTAATATAAATAAGATCAATTGTAGAATTAACTATCTATAGAAATTATGGACTACAAAATCCACAGAATCAATAAATTTATTTCCTATTTGCTGCAATAAAATGTTCAACCCATGAAATATCTTCCTCTGTAATGACTTTACTGCTATAACGGATATCTTGAAACCATTCCAACAATTTAACGATATCAATATTCTCAAAAGTTTTGTCATTTTCCAGTCTTTCTTTAAATTCCTTCAAAGTCTCTCCTTCCATTAACACATATCCCTGTTTCTCTAGATTTGACATGATTTTTTTCATACAAATAAACGTTTTTTCTCGATTACTAGATTTCTTATATATCCTTTTTTTATTCCATATAATCATGCCTATCACAAGCAAGATCAAAGTCGCTGAAAATGTAACTCCTAAAAATATATATTTTAACCATAATAATATTGTTCCAAAAATATTTTCTTCTGATGTTTGTTCTTCATTTTCTTGCACTGAGATTTTAAATTTATCCTCTAATTTATTATGCGTCGGATCAACATATATTTCCCCGTTACCACCATTAATTTTCCAATTCTCTATATCTTTATAGCCTGGAGTTGGGTCCATGCGTATCCATCCAAACCCTTCTATATAAATTTCTGTCCAAGCATGGGCTTCCTTTGTTTTTACTTTGTACCAATTTTCATCCATATCGCTATAAGCAAGAGCAACGCCATCAACATATCTTGTTGGTATATCTAAATATCTACACATGATTGCCATGGCGCTTGCAAAATAAATACAATACCCTTTCTTTTGCTCAAATAAGAAATTATCCACTGCATCTTTTCCTTCTGGAAGCTGATTAATTTTAGTTGTATAAGCATAATTGTCTTTTAAATAATTGCATATAGCTTCTGCTTTATCATATTGGTTTGTGCAGTCCTTAGTAATTTCTTGTGCTAACTTACGAACTCTTTCCGGTGTTGTACTTGAAGTTTGCAGATATTCTTCTTTTATTTTTTTACTTCTTTCATAAAGACGCTGCCTAAAATAATCTGAAGTAATATAATTAATTTCATCTTCTTTAAATTTAAATGGATAAATAGCTTCTACAAATAGACTGTCCTCAAAATTACCCTTTTCATCTTGAATCTTCTTATAGTAATCCCCATTTTCATTAAGGCCCCTCAAATATTGTTTTAAACCTGCATTATTCATATTCATGACTACAGCATAAACATCGTATGAATACCCTTTTTCCCTTTTGCTTGGAAAATATATATTATTTCCAATTACATCAAAATCATTCTTTTGATTGCCGAAATCTATGTCATAGGAATTTTCTGGCCTAAAAATTGTTTTAGTCTCAAGTTTATCAAATTTTATTTCGTAGTGTATATTCTCAGCAAAATGCTCATTAGGAGACTGTTTCAAATTTGTATGATATAAATTGTATAATTTCTCATATAAATCCATTTTATATTCTTCAGTATAATTGTCATAATCACCTTCATCTTTTTTCCACTGACTTCCTGTATAAGTGTTGAGTATAACCCCATCTAAATATCCTGTTCCAATACCATTTTTTACTGATAGAAAGAACATATTTCTTTCCTTCCCGTCAATAAGCTTACCAAAGGAGCTAGTCCCTTCATCAGAAAATCCTGCTTTCTTTACATCAAATTCATTTTTAGTCTCATTACCCATTTGATCGATGTTATAGACAAGCTCTTGAACATTATCGCTGATGCTATTTAATGTGTGATTTACCCATACCCACTTAATCGGCTCCTTGTCTGAAGGAAGACACATTGCTAAAAATACTGCTAGTGCAATAAATGGGGTTAAACATGCTTCTGCATACCTTGCGGTTCCTCCAACCTTCACTAAATGAGCTTCAACTATAATATCAAAACAGTAAAATAGCATAATTCCAGTCAAAACTGAACTCCATTGTATATTATTCATGCCACATATAATCATAAATATCAATAATATAACCGCCGTTATAAATTTTGAACTTATATTTTTCTCAACCCTGATTATAATCTGCATTATGATAACAGAAAGTATGCAAATGGTTACCATTGAATATGAAAGATTAAACTCTTTAATCCCTTTAACGTAATCATAATTCCAAAAGAAAGCTTTTCCAAAAAATGAGAAAACATTTATATTAAAATACAATATTAATATAATAATTATTATTACAACAAACATAGCTGGAATTACAACAATTACCTTTTTAACCCTATTATCACTAATAACCCCTGTAATTATTGCCATCAAAAGTGAAGCTATAAACAAATAAAAAGTGGGGATTTCCCAATATAATAATTTAAAGATACCATATAAAATTAACATTGTAATAAAAAATTCCCGTGTAAACTTATATCCTTCTGATACCATTTCACTTTTTATCTTCATTTTTACCTTCCTCCGCTAAAGTGATTAGTCGAACTGTAAAACCATTTTTCTCAAAAAAGCTTATACTATTTTTTTCTTCTTCGCCCAATACACTTATCATTAAAAGAATGCAAACCTCTATCCCCCTATATGAAGACTTCAGTACATCATAGAGTTTAATATTTAATTCATGAGTAACAATAATGGTATGTTTTACTGTTTCCAGCCATTGCATGCCTATTTCACATAATTCACTATTCTTCATTCTCCCAATAAATACAAGCTTTGCACATAACATATAAAATTCATTCCATTCACTTGGGGTTTGTATGGATAATCTGTTACAACTATTTTGTTCAAAGCAGACAAAACAAGGTATTTGCCTTACATAGCAATAATTTGCAACCGCTAATGCTTCCTCAATAATACCATCTTCTAAAGCCAGATTGTTCACTTCATTATTTCCAATAGGGCTCAAATCAAGCACAATCATCACTTCAAGTTTTAAACTAGCATGATGAATTCTAGTCATTAATTCTCCTGTCTTAGCTGATACTTTCCAATGTACTTGTCTCATGGGATCTCCTGGAGCATATTTCCGTACTTGTACATCTATCTGGTCTTCTTCCTTCATAGAATAAATAGTATTCTTTTCATCCTTATCTTCCTCTATTACATCCGAATTTCTCCATTTTACAATTCTCGGTAAAACCGTAACAGGAAGCTGTGATTGCACTTTATAAGTAATATTAAATAAATGAAGATAGTCAGTTATTATAAATGATTTAGCTCCTGCAAAATATTCTCCACGATATCTGCAGCATAGCTTTGTCTTAACTTCTTCCACTTCTCCAGGCATAAGATAATATTCTTTTGTTTCACTGAAACCCATAATATAAGAATTATCATGTAAAAAATAAACTTTTATACCACTATAAAAAAAACTGTCTTCATTTCCTACACTAAAAAAATAATCTACAGGTTCCCCTTTTATTAATGTCCTTTTTCCTGTCTTCTGATAGAACTTAAAACGCATCCTGACAACTACAATATATATTAGTGATGTTATCGGCACAAGGAAAGAAAAGTAGAGTAAAGCGTAAGGAATTGTTCCACCATAATTACTTGCTAAAATTCCACTTGCCAAAATTAGAATAGCTGAAATAATACGATTTTTCTTCATTCCATTATTCCTCCGCACTATAAAATTGGTATTCTAATCATTCCCCTTATATCTGATAAAACTTTCTTCTCAGAAACCCGCTTCATCCTAGTTTCTGATGAAAGAAGAATTCTATGTGCTATAATCGGTTCAAATACTTCTAAAACATCATCTGGAATGACATAATTTCTTTGTCTACAGTAAGCCATTGCTTGAGCACCCTTTATCCAATCCAATGTAGCTCTTGGACTAATTCCTAGTGTAATCTCTTCATTATTTCTGCTCAGCTGTGTAATTTTTAAAATATAATCAACTAAATCTTCATGAATCTCAACCTTCATCACTTCATCCTGCATGCTGCAAATTTCATATTCATCAGTAACAGAATTCACTTCTCTCCATTGTCTATTTAAAAGAAACTTATTTACCATGTTCTTTTCTTCTTCTTTATTTGGATATCCCATAGATAATTTCATAAAAAAACGATCTAGCTGAGCCTCAGGTAAATGGTATGTCCCAATACTATCAATACTATTTTGAGTAGCTATTACCATAAATGGCCTAGGTAAAATATAAGTATTTGCATCAACTGTCACTTGCCTTTCTGCCATTGCCTCCAGCAAACTTGCCTGGGTTTTTGGTGAAGCCCTGTTTATTTCATCTACTAAAACTACATGATTCATTACGCTTCCTTTTACAAACTCAAAACTCCCCTTCTGCATATTATATATAGAAACACCTGTAACATCACTTGGTAGCGTATCGGGAGTGAATTGTATACGATTAAATCCACATCCAATAGTTTTTGCTAGAGTTTTAGCAAAGGTAGTCTTCCCCGTTCCAGGAACGTCCTCTAGTAATATATGACCTTCTGATAAAATAGAAATCATAGCAAACTCAAGTGTCTTTCTTTTACCTACAATAACCTTCTCTATATTTGAAATAATTTTATCTACTATTTTATGCCCCTCCATCATTATCCTCCCTCAATCTCCAAATTATTAATTTTGATATAAAACCAGTTCCTTTTAAACAAAAATTGAAAAAATTATCTTTAGCACTTAGTTCATTATCTAATTATATTATTGTAAATTAGAGTATATTATCATAGCTAATATCATTTCTTTCTTCTTTTGTCATAGTTAAAGTGGTTGGATTATTATGATCTGGCGTTAAATAAATGCCATGAATTTATTTCAAAAATAATTTCAAATGTTATCAATAAGTAATTGATGTATATAATTTTCTGTATAAACTTATTCCTTGCATTAACTCATCATGTTTACCTTGTTCCACATTTTTTCCTTTGCTAATTACATAAATCATATCAGCTTCCTTAATTGTAGATAATCTATGAGCAATAATTAATACCGTTCTATTCTTCATAAGTCTATCCAATGCTTCCTGAACATATTGTTCGCTTTCTGAGTCTAATGATGATGTTGCTTCATCAAGTAAAAGTATTGGTGAATTTTTTAGAAATGCTCTGGCTATCGCTATCCTCTGTCTCTGGCCTCCGGACAGCTTTATTCCTCTTTCACCTACATTTGTTTCATAACCTTTATCAAGTTTTTCTATGAATTCATCTGCATGTGCATTTTTGGCAGCTTCAATTATTGCTTCTCTATCAGCATCATATCTTCCATATCTTATATTATCTTCAATAGTCCCATCAAAAATATAAGAATCTTGTGGAACATAAGCAATTTGTTCTCTTAATTCTGTCATTGAGTAATCAGCAATTGATTTTTCATTAATAACAGCCTGACCTGATGATAAAGTATAATACCCTAAAATAAGCTTCATTATGGTGCTTTTCCCCCCACCACTAGGACCAACCAACGCTGCAACCTGACCTTTTTTCACAGTTAAATTTATGTTTTCTAAAACCTTGTTTTCATTATCATAAGAAAAAGCAGCATTTTTTAATTTAATCATTACATTTTTTTCATTTTCTGAAACCCCCAAGACCCTTTTATGTTCTTCAGGTATTTTCAAAAGCTCGGTAACTCGCTTTGAGCCTGCTATATATCCCTGCAACTGCAATAACATGCTGTTAGTATCACTGAACATTCTATTCACATTTCCCACTAAGAAAATCAATGAAACAATAGACCCAAGATTATTTGCTCCATTGAAAGCAAGAAACGCTGCTAATGCAATAATTCCTGCAAAGTTAATTGATTCAAAAAGAAAATTACGGCTATCCATAATTGCATTTTTCTTTGTTAATTCAATATTACTATTAAGTATTTCGTTATTTATATTATCAGTCTTTTCTAGCATCATTTCCTCAAGTTGATAATTTTTAATTGTAAAAAAACCACTTAAAATATTCGAAAGATTTTCAGTATATTTACCCATACTCTTTTGAATATCTTTATTTATCTTTCTTATAATATCTTTCTGCCTAGTATTAATTACTACAGATATAAAACCAATGCTAATTAAAAGAATACTTACTCTCCAATCTAACATTATCATTACTGCAGCAGAAGTAATTCCAACAAATATTGAAACAATTATATTTCTTAGGGGCCATCCATATGAAGACTGTATAATATTTACATCATTATTAAGTCTAGAGATGGTATCGCCACTATGATTCTGTTCTACATATGATATAGGTAAATGTAGAATATGATTGAAAAGCCCTGTTCTTATTTTGGCAGTTGTCTTATGCATAATACTAAAGAAGAAGAATTCAAAAGTTCCAAACAGCACTATTCCTAATAAACAAATTAATGCAACTATAAAAAAACCTTGCTTAAGATTATTTATATCTGACTTAACTGAAGCATCAATCATTAACTTCATAACCAAAGGTGTAAGAATATAAAAGCTTGTCTCAACTATACAATCACATATCAATACAAAAGAATATATAAGCCTTCTGGGTTTTATGTTATTTAATATTTCAAGATAATCATTAATTTTCATTTTCTCACTCATCATAAACTCTCCTATTATATCGATTCTTGTATATCATAATCATTAAATTGTTTGGCATATAATTTAGAATATAAACCATTATTCTTTACAAGATTCTCATGTTTACCTCTTTCAACAATGCAACCATTATCCATTACAAGAATTTCATCTACATGTTTTATTGATGATAATCTATGAGCTACAATAATAGCAGTCTTTCCTTCCATAACCTTTTCCAAAGATTCCTGAATGACTGCTTCTGACAATGTATCTAATGCTGAAGTAGCTTCATCGAGAAGAATAATAGGTGCATTTTTAAGTACAGCACGTGCAATGGATATTCGCTGCCTTTGACCTCCCGATAGTTTTATGCCACGTTCACCTACCATAGTATCGTACCCTTGTGGTAATTCTAAAATAAATTCATGTGCATTTGCTATTCTAGCTGCTTTTATAACTTCTTCTTTTGCAGCATGTAAATTCCCTACTAATATGTTGTCCAATATTGAACCTGGAAAGAGATATGTATCTTGAGATACATACGATATCTTTGAACGAATATGGTTTAAGCTCCATTCTTTAGAATTGTTTTCGAAAAACTCTATATTCCCACTTTGTATATTATAAAAACTAGCTATAAGCTTTAATACTGTGCTTTTACCACACCCACTTGCGCCAACTAACGCTATTTTACTATCCTTTTTAATATCAAAACTTAATTCCTTTAGTATATTCGTCCCTTCATTATAGGAAAATGAAACATTCTTAAAACTAATAGAATTTTTTGTATCTAAGCTTTCAAAGGGCTTTCCATCTTCTCTTTCAGTTGAAGTATCAAGAACCTCAAAGAATCTCTCAGAAGCGCCTATAGCGTTTATCAAACTACTTATTGTTGAAGGTAAAAAAGCAAAAGTCCATACTATATTACCCATTAAATATGTAAAAGAAAGCAATTGACCTGTAGATATTTCTTTATTAATTGATAAATACGCACCATATATTAAACAAATTGCAAAAGGTGTTGATCTAAGAATGATATTAAATGGCGGTATGAATTTTAATCTATGTACCCCTTTAATATTGTATTTCAACCCATTTTTAATAACCTCTAAATATTTATCTTGAAATAATTTCTCCAGATTAAAGGCTTTAACAATAAATATGCCACCATAAGAATCCTGAACTATGGAATTTGCCTGTCCTAAATTTCTCGATGCTTGCTTAAAATATTTTTCCATAGGCTTAGAAATTACGTTAATCATAAAAAGTGCTGGAGGTATTACTATAAATGTAGCTATAAACAGCTTTAAATTTATTGCAATCAAATATATCGAAGTGAAAATAACAGATATAAGCTGTATAAGTGTCTTAAATAAATCGTCACCTATAAAAGTCTGCACCGAAGAAATATCATTGGTAAACCTAGAAATAATATCGCCTGAATGATTTTTTTCCATAAAAGACAGTGGAAGTTTCTCAAGATGTGCTATAGCAGACTTTCTAACATCAAGCATTACTCTTGTTTTAAAGATACCATAGGAAAGTGTTGAAAAATATGTAATAAACAAACCAACTATAATAATTACAGCCATTTGAAAAGTGTAACTATATAATTTATTCTTATCAAGATTTATGGCAGAATTTATTGACTCATTAATTAAATTAGCTAAGAATAAATTAACTCCTATATTTAAAACAGATAAAATCATATATATCGTAATTAATAATTTGTATTCTTTTATAAACGTATACATTCTAATCATAACTTTTATAAAACTATATTTGTTTCTTTCCAACATCTTATCACTCCATATCCAACTTTAGTCAAAATATTAATTTGCTCTAAAAAACATTTTTAATCTTGTATTTCAAAATATAAAACAGTAACTCCTACAATATTACCGCTTTTATACAGTAAATTCAATATATGTATATAAGAACTATAATTTGTAGTATTTTTCATAGAATTATTAGTATGAAAATACTAAGCATGTATAAAAGTAATTTTATAAATTGTTTTTTGAGTGCATAAGTTTTTTGTAGTAATAAAAACCCACAACCATCTGCAAGCAGCTATTTAAGCCGCATACAAATGATCGTGGGTTTCACGTCTGTGCCGTTCAGTTACTGTCAATTCTGAATTTAATGCCATCCAATATATTAAATTTGATAGATTAATTTTACTATAAATCGGTTATACTTACTTTCAATAGTTACTTATGAAAGTATATTAATAAGTTCTTTAAAATCTTCTATATATTAATATCTATTTTCATTTTATTGATAATATCTTCAATTATTTGCTTAGGACTTATATTCTTATTTGTTGCTCTCTTTAAATATAATTCTTCATTTTCGGCATATCTTTCCCATTCCTCTTTTGTTATTCCTAATATATCATTTTCATTTCTTAAATCACTATATTTAGGTGTTACAAGCGTAAAGAATAAGTCAAAAAATACAATATTTATATCATTCGTCATACAAAATCCCCACTTTTTTGAAATATCATTGGTTCCAAATGAATAAGCAGCTCTACAAATTAAAATTTTTATTATATCCACTGTATAAAAGCAGTTTTATCATTTTTATTATATCCTGCCTGTTCATAGAAATTTAATGTACTTTCTTTTTTCGAGCCTGTTAATAGCATTAATTTATAACACTTTTCTTTAATAGCTATTTCTTTTGCGTAATTCAAACAAGCTGTTGCTAATCCTTTGTTTCTATAATCTTTTTTAGTCACTACATTTTCAATAAATGCGTATGGTCTCTGATTATGTGTAAAATTAGGTATTATAACACATACACACGAAGATACTATTCTTCCCTCTTCTTCTGCAACAATAATATGATGTTCTTTATCTTTCAAAATTCTATTCCATAATTCCATTATTTCAGATGTTTTCTCAGTCATAGGATTATCATGTAATTGCGTATATAGTTCCATTAACCCATTAAAATCTTCGTTTACTATTTCTCTTATCATCCCATCATCCCCACAAATTATTATTTGTCTTTCAGCTAATCCTCACAACATATTTTCAAAATACCCTACTTCTCAATTCTGATTTAATAAGCTTTTATAATTCCAGCTTAATATCAATGCGGTTCCAGCCAAATAACATAATATATCTTATTTTATATGCTTTTTTATTATTCTCACCACTCTTTCATATTTATTGTCAACCAATTTTTATTCCCTATTTTTGAGGCAGATACTGCACCGCAATCCGATTTTCTGGATTCACATCGCAGAAATACAGTACTATCAAAAACAGCCATTCTAATGGCTTCATAATAAAATACACTATATCTGCCATATATTTGGAATGTATCGTCTTCGCAATTGGAAATCCATAAGTATCATAGAAATGCCGGATATTCTTATGAAACATTGGGATCCTCTCTTCCAGAATCTGCTCAAATGCATTTGCCACGCAGAGCTGACGATTCACAATAACCTGATGTCCATGACGCTCACCTAAACGAATCGGTTTAACAATGCGTGCATGACCTCCCGCCGCAACAGTACATAGATAATGTTCATCATAAGTAACATTCTGAGGAGCCACACGATGTGATAAATTCCAATCACTAGTTTCAGTCCATGCTTTTATAATGTTATCTGGCTGCTGTCCAAACAAGGCAAGAACACATATTATAATGCCAAGAATAGGCCACATCAGAACAAATGCAGTAATTGGCCAGTATCCCGAATTTATCATTTTCTGATTTAAAAATGCCAGATACTTGTTATTAAATGATCTTGTTACATTATCTTTTTTCGAATTCCATTCCAAGATTTTATATCTTATAGTTTTTGCAGCTATGATAATACAGTTAAGTGGAAATAGACACAAAAGTATATAACTTGACGAAAATATCTGAATAATCCATAACACACATTCCAGAATACCAAGATACATTCCAGCTATCGCACTGACAATAACAAGTGGCGGCATTTTTTCTATCTGAATACAAGCTAAAACAAGATATCCTATAACTCCAATACATGACAAACAGACTACTGTAGGATACGATACTGTCCAGATAGGCGTATGAACTTCTGCATTTCGCAACACAACTAACCAGTCTGCTTGAAACTGTATCCCTAAAAAGACTAGACCTATTCCACTATAAAAAAATCCGAATATCATAGCCATATACTCAAAAATTCTGATATTCTTGATCCATTCCAGATTTTCTGATTTACAAAATAATGTAACAATATTAATTATGGTGAGCAGGAATGGATAAATCATAAAATTCCCTGCTAGCATTGAGAAAAATATACCTCCAATAATATCACCTGGATATTTCCAGTTATGACTTAAAAAAATAACACCGACAATTATACTTATAATTGTTGATAACAATAAAGAATACAAAACTGGATGCTTCTTAAATCTTTTCATCTTCATCCTCCCTGTATTCCAGTATATCTCCCGGCTGACAATCCAATGCCTTACATATTTCATTTAAAGTAGTAAATTTTACCCCCTTTACTTTTCCAGTCTTTAGCACAGACATGTTTGCATTTGTAATGCCAACCCTTTCAGCTAATTCTTTTAATGACATTTTCCTTTTCGCCATCATTATATCTACATTAACTATTATCATCACACTCCCCCCTATATATAAGATTCATTTTCTTCTTTCAAAAGTGCTGCCTTTTCCACTAAATGTGATAAGACAGCTGATGCCACTGCTACACACACTCCAATAAAACAAATTAATATTGATAACATAAAAACTCCTGGATGATTCATATTAAGCAACAGTAATACAATATTTCCAACGAGAAAAAATCCCAAATCTGTAAGTGTAGCAAGCATGATTCGCTTTAAATATATAGCATTTATTCTGGAAAAAGAATTATCCTTCCTTACCTCATCTGCTATTCTCCACATCCAAAACAAAACCAAATAGCATGGAATAGCCGTACACCAAATAAAAATCAGCCATGGCCAATAACAATATTGGAGTTCCTTTTCCTGCTTAACAATACTATCTGCTATATATGGTATTGCCTCAAAATATATCATTGCACCACACAACACCATTGCCATTACAATAATCTTAATCCATTTTGACAAACTCTTCTGATTCATAAACACCTCTCAAAATCCATATTTTTCATTTTAAGTTTATACCTACCTTTTTAAATTGTCAATAATAAATTATCGTGTTACGATAATTTATTATCCTTAATTGATATATTATTTTTAAGTGGTATTCACAATACAAAGAGCTGAAGGTGAATTGAAAGAAGAGATGCCACTTTGTAAAACGAAAAGCTATGTTTGAAATCCGAAACTTAATTTTTGTAAATGAAACGCAGTTTTTGTAACCCAAATGCAGTTTGATTTTAGTCCATTTCTGGTGTATGATTGAAAAAAATGAGCATGCAAAAAAGAGGTCGACTCCCTCTCGATTTTTTTGTAATCGGAGAATCCACCCCTGAATGTTTGGTCAGATGACATGTTGGCTGCGTTGCTTATTTACTGGTTACTTTTTGAGAAGAGCTGGTTTTAGCATGATGTCTCCAATGGCAACCGTAGCAAATTCGCTTCGCTCATAAAAACCCCCGGGGGTTTTTTGTGAAGGAAGAATGACTGAACTTGATAATGTATTTCCATATAGAAGAAAAACACACTGACAAAATTATCGGTGTGTCTTTTATTATAGCGCTTAAAATTTTTTATCAGCGTACATTCTCATGTCCTTTACGCACTCTTTTTACTTTATACATTGATTTATCTGCTTTTTCAATTAAAACATCTATTTCAATGCCATCTTCTTTAAAAAGGGCATATCCGATACTTGCTCTAAGATTTATTTCTTGACCTTCAAATTCGAAAGATTTTGTTATTTCAAAGTCTAATTGCTTAATCAATGTCTTGATTTCATCGCTATGCTCTATCTTTGCAATAATGATTCCAAATTCGTCTCCACCAAGTCTAGAAACTGTGTCTGTTTCATGCAAAGTGTTGTTAATTCGTAAAGCAACTTCTTTGATTGCTGCGTCTCCTGCTCTGTGGCCGTAGTTGTCGTTAATCTCTTTAAGTCCGTCCATGTCTAGTGAAATGATTCCGAACTCCTCTTCTTTTCGAGAAGCATGTGACAACCTTTTTCTCAAATTATCATAGAATAAAGAACGGTTAGATATCCCAGTTAGACTATCATGTGTTGCTTTATAAAACAACTCACTTTCCCCATTTTTCATTGCATTAAACATCTCTGCTGCAATGAGTCCTGACATAAGTTCTAGTACTTTAATGTCATCATCGTTGAAATGACCAGCTTTCGAAGAAAGAACTTTCAATACACCAACCACTTCATTCATGCATATTAAAGGCATTACAATCATGGAATTAAGACCGATTTGCCTACATGCCTCTTTATTAACTCTGTCATCACTTTCAATATCATTACTAATCAGAGGGATTCTTATATTTATACATTCCCCTGACAGACTATTTTCCATATTTAATCGTAACCCTAAAAACCTCTCAGCCATTCCAGATGCAGCCCTATACACTAGCTCCTCATTCTCAATTAATTCTACGGAAGCACCATCTGCATTAGTAATAAGCTTAGTTCGCTGCGTTACTAAATCCATTATGTTACCAAGATCCATACCCTGCTGAGCCACCTCAGTCTGTACTTTAATGATTTCTAGTAACTTATCATTGCTTATACTATTTTGGTTCAAAACTATCCAACCACCTTTTCTATTGCTATTAAAATCAATTAGCGTTATAGAAAAAATTATACATTAAATATCTAATAACATCAATATTCGATATCCTTTTCACCTCATTTAACCTGACTCCTAAGGACTTCATTTAGCCTATTAAAATTTGTTTATTAGCTTATATATTGCACAATAATTTAAGACAATTTTTCATCAAGATAAGCAAGTATCTCTTTTGGTAATTGTGCATGGAATTCTTCTCTATCAAATCCTTCTGGATCAGTTGAAGGTAAGAACTTCGCGCTTTTCATTGACTCAGGAAATGGACTCAGAAAAGAAAAATGACCAGCATTTTCAATTTGCCTAAAAGTAACCAGTGATTTATCTGGAATGCTTTTTAATACAGTTTCTGCATTCCAAGCAGGTGTAATTGGATCATGTTCTGCTGTTAACATAAGAATAGGGATTGTTACGTTATCCAAACCATTTAAAAACCAGCCTGCTCCAGGTGCAAGTAACACTACTGCCTTAACTCTTTGGTCAGGAGTAGTCTTTATTATTTTACCTTCTCTAGTTCTTGGAATACCACCTGCCAAGGCTAGAGCTGTGTACCCACCCATAGAATGTCCTATTACTGCTATCTTGTCCTTTATAATATGGTTACTAAAAAAACTATCTGAAAGAAGTTTATCAATTGTTAAACTGATATGCTTTGGTCTTAAAATTAGATTTTCTTCGGTGTTTTCAAATTCATTATTATTTCTATTGTTACCATAATGCTCTACCATTGCAACAATATAGCCATTTTTCGCAAGATGGGTGCTAATTGTTCTATAAAAAATATGTGAACCTCCATTACCATGAGAAATGATGACAAGTGGAAATTCACCCTCTAACAATTTAGCATTAATACAAACATCCATTGTATATGAACCAAATGCAGTTGGCATTGATGGTTCATTTGTTGGATATTGCACAAGAACGTTAAAATTAATATCTTTACTTTCATCTCTAATTTGAATTTCTTTACTTCCCACATAGGTATTGTATTGTTTGCTATTCATAGTATATCTCCTTAAATCTTCAGTAAATATTATGAAGAAACTTATTGAAATAATTATATCATCTTTAAATCTTAATATAAATCACTACGCATTATGATTTAGTATCAATACTTTTTAATATTCCTAAGCCACCTAACATTGAAAGAATTGACCCTAGAAATCTATATTTTGTAATAGACTGTTCTAAATAAATCATGTAAGTATTTGTATCTATGCTACCGCCATTAGATTGTATAATATTTGCTACTTCATAATCACCTAAATTTATGCTATACGTAAGTATTACAAGTCCAATAACAAAGATGGCACCAAATATTTTCAAGAATAAATTAACCTTTCTCATAAATTCTCCTCCCATTTTTTATATACCTTATTTTAATATTATATAGAAAAAAATATCACAAATTCCTGTATGAAAATGTGATATCTATGTCTGCTTAATTTATTACTTTATCCTTCTTTAAAAAGATAACACCTTGTCTCACTTATATAACAACTTCTTTTACCAATAGACGTCTGTATGTCAATTGGTTTTATATACTATTATTTAATAAACTACTATTCACTTAAAAATAGTAGTCAAAACTTTTTAAAAATGAATTTTTCTTAATTTTCTACTAAATATTTCCCTATGAAATATGACATAATTCCAATAATAACAACTAAGAATATGTTTAAACTATAGAACACATATCCCTTTGCAAACTTTGAAATAGTATGCATTATACAAATAAATATGATTAGTATATACATTTTAAATTTATTCTTCTTTTCATTACTTATGACAGGTTTAGTAAAACAACTTTTCTTAATCCAATTCATCAAAGAAAAATAAAAAGTAACCGCAATCAAAAATGTTGTAATAAATCCAAAGTCGAAATCTATATATGAATAAAATGAAAAATTATTAAATTTAAAATTTTTAGACATAAGTATAGTTAAATTTTTTGTAAAACTACCTAATACTGATGTTACTACTACCAGTATTCCAACATACATTAAATATTCTCCACTGCGTGATAGTATGTTATACCTTGATTTATATGTAGCTACTATTTCTTCACAATAACCTCTTATATCATCTGTTCCTAACATACCTTCAATGCTTATCCCTTGCTGCTGTGCATTTAAGAAGCTATCTATCATCTGTTGAAGAAATTCTTCTCCGTCTCTTGTTTTTAAATTTGATGTTCTTATGAATGCTATAATATCATCAAATATTTCTCTATTTTCTAAAGATAATTTTTCAACAGATTCATTTAATTGTTTTCCTAATAAACTTAGTTTGATCATTTAAATTACTCCTTAATAGTTGGCTAACTGACTTTTAAATTTTATCCTATGATACACAAAATCGAATCTAATTCGTATCCTTTTTCAAAAATGTAACATCAATGAAAGTGACACAAAAAGAAAGACTCCCTGCATCTGAAAGTGCATCAAGGAAATCTATATTTGGGCTAATAAAAACATAATCCAATATGCAATTTAAAACAAAAAACATAGCAAAGCAAATAACAAATTCTTTTAAAAGCTTTTTAATGTATTCCAATTTTAATTTCCTTGCGTTAACTATAGTAATTATAGGAACATACAATATAAAAAATACACATAACAATGCATACCCTAATACAAATTTAATAGCTATATTATTATTAATATCATTATAAATAATAATCCCTGAAATTATCGCGCCTATGATAATCAAGAAATAAAGGCTCTTTGTAAAAATTAATGTCTTATTTCTATTCATTATGCACCTCTGATGTTGTTTATCGAAATATCTTTTTAAAATTTGAATATGGCGAAACCTACTGAAGCTTCATAAAATATTACATAGCAGGTATTAAGACAAGTATTAAGAATAAAGCAAAGGCTATAAGAAGAATGCACATGGCTATTGAAATAATTAAAACTGCTTTATTCTTTTTTATTATGCCTATTGTTAGTCCTAAGCCTGCTATGAAAAATACTAGTATGAAAATTGTTGTTAAACTCAATTGTATTCTCAGTTCTGATTCTTATAAAATTGTTTTGATTATATGAATAATCCGAAGTTTAATTTATAATTATTAAAACTATTCCAACATCGCTTAAACCTACAAACTTTTTTAGAATTGAGTATTAAAAAAATCGCAAATTCAATCTCTTGAATAAATGCGATTTTACAATACGTTATTTATTTTATCGATTTATAATTTAAGAATAATGTATTATTCAATATAAATAGTCCATTTCTTGCATTTATTACACAGGTATATAGCGAAATCTAATGTTTCATCAGCGGCATCTAAATTGAAAGTAAAAATGTTTTCTTCTTCGATGACTCCTATATCCCTACGCCAGACACTAAATTTTTCTGCATTACATTCCAGGCACTCAGAATCACATCTTCCTACATACTCAAAATCATCAATCGTTATTCCGTTATCCTGTAAAAATTGAACTATAACTTCTTCATAACTTACATCTGAATGTCCAATAAAATTCTCTAATTTCAAAAATTCACTCATACAAAACCTCCCATAAAATACTGTACATGTTATAAAAATGATTATAACTAGAACCATATGCAAATTCAAACTACAATAACCTATTTAATATCTATCAGAATATATTAAAACTAATATCGTACAAATTTTACAGATTTTCAAAGTATATATTGACTATCTATCATTTTTAGGATATTATATACTGCCTTTTCTAAATATAAATCTAATAATTCACAATGTTTTACATATTATAAATATCGCATTATTCAATTTTCAAAGAACATTTTCACTAATTACTTCACACTTTCTACATATTGTGTAGATTATATGAATAATGGGAATTTTAATTTATTCTGAATTGATTCTAGTTCAGTACTTATATATACGTCCCTAATTAGTATGACGTATAAAAAATCATGCTTCTAATCTCTTGACTAATACTATTTTAATATTTCCTAATTATTTATTGATTCATAACTTAGGAG
>NZ_MZGT01000048.1 GCF_002029255.1 Clostridium chromiireducens | reverse complement strand
TAATTATAGATTACACATTGAGTATTATTTCGACAGTTTAAATATTTAAATTTGATATTTAGACATATTTTATGGTAATATTATTTTAAAAAAGGTGTGATTTCCAATTCAGGAAATGCAATGTGTGATGTAATATTTTTAAAGATATAGAAAAGAGGTGTTCTTATGCTTAGTGCTGTAATCGTGGATGATGAAATTCATGTTCTTAACTTGTTGAAAATGTTTTTGCAAAAAACGGAGCAGGTGAATGTTTTGGAAACTTTTCATGATTCTAGTATAGCTCTTAAAAATATAATTGATATAAAGCCAGACGTAGTATTTTTAGATATAGAAATGCCAGAAATAAACGGATTAGAACTTGCCAATTGTCTGTTAGAACAGAATGATGAATTAATGATCGTATTTGTTACTGGTTATAATCAATATGCCCTTGAAGCTTTTGAAGTAAACGCATTAGATTATATATTAAAGCCAGTTAATTCAAACAGAATACAAAAGTGTGTATCAAGACTCAATAAGCTAAAGACTCCAATGAACCAAGAAAAAACTCATATGGGAAAAACAAAAATATGTTGCTTTGGAAATTTTGAAGTGCATGGAAATAATGGTGTGATTAAATGGCCTACGCGGAAGGTAGAGGAAATGTTTGCTTATTTTATATTCCATAAAGATTCTAATGTTGAATGCGGGGAACTAGGAGAGATTTTATGGCCAGAAGGAGAACCAGATAAGATTAAAGCAAACTTTGATACTTCACTTTTTAGACTTAGAAAAACCATTAAAGAAAACGGTTTACCTATAGAGATTTCTTCTAAAAAAAGAGGAAAAGGAGTATATAGATGCTATTTACATGGATTATCTAGTGACGTTATTGAATTTAAAAATGCAGCTTTGAAAAATGTAATTGTAAATAAAAGTAATATTAATAGATTTGAGCAGATTTGCTCATTATATAGAGATGATTTATTTTCAAAAAAGGATTATGGATGGTGTGAAGGTGAAAGAGAGTATTTAAGTCGAGATTATACTAAGATGCTTAAAAATATTGCATATTTTTATTTAGGAGAGGGATTATATGAGAATGCTATGGACAAGCTATTGACTGCAAAAAGGAAATCACCATTCGATGAGGAAGTTCATCTAAACATTCTAAAAATATTTGCTATCCAGAAGAATAGAGCTTTATTAGTAAAATCCCATGAAGAGTTCAAGTTAGAATTATTTCAAGAAATGGGTATTGAACCACATGGTGAAACAAATGAATTTTTCATGAAATTACTAAATGAATTGTAGAAGAATTTGTAACAAAAGAAGAAACGAAAAGCATACTAAGAGGATGGGGAGAATGAAAGAAAAACTTGCATTAGTAGTAACATTTATATTTAAAGAGATACATAAAAGAAATAGTTACTTTTCAAGTAGAAGCAGAAAATATGAAATAATAAAGATTTTCCTTGGTATTTTTCTATTTATGGTTTATTTCCAAGGTCAAAATGCATTTGCAGATAGCAAGATAGAAAAACATGTAGTGATTATCAATCCTTTTACACAAGATTATCCTGGAAGTCAACTCTATATTAAGGGAATAAAAAGTACGTTGGAAAAGAATTCAGAATTTAAATTTAGCTATTCTTATGAATACATGGATCTTGCTCGGCACAGTAATGATGAAGGATATCTCGAAGATATCTCAAAATATCTAAAGTCCAAATATTTAAAGGATAAACCAGATTTTATAATTACTGCTGTTAGCTTAGATTCCTTTTTTTCTAAATATGGGGATAATATATTTTCAAGTGTTCCTATTATCTTGGATTGGGACAAAGAAAGTATTCCTACTACTCCAATGCCACCAAACTATTCTATAATATCTCAACTATCTGAAGTTGATGAAAATATACAGCTAATATTGAAAACAAAGCCTAATACAAAAAAAATTTACATGGTAATTGGTAGCTCAATAGATAAAAGAACTATTTCAAAATCTATTTCAGATATAAAAAATAAATATTCTAATCAGGTAGAGTTTGATTTACTGAATAACTTGTCTTATGAAGATATGATTGAAATTGTAAAAAGTGCGGAGGATGATTCTGCAATTTTATATTTTCAATGGTATTCTGATGTAAATGGTAAAAGCTTTATTCCTACAGAAGTAGTTAAAACCATATGCCAAGAAGCAGTGGTGCCAGTGTATGGAGTTTCAGCTCAGTATCTCGGAAGTGGAGTAATTGGTGGTTATGTAGGTAATCAAGAATTGGTAGGGCAAACTGCTGGTGATGTAGTTATGGATATTCTGAATGGAAAGAAGTCATCAGACGATCAGGTAATTCATGCTAAATCTAGAGTCTATACTTTTGACTGGAGACAACTCAAATATTGGAAAATAGAAGAGGATAAGCTGCCAAGTGATAGTGTAA
Source organism: Clostridium chromiireducens (assembly GCF_002029255.1). GTDB lineage: Bacteria > Bacillota > Clostridia > Clostridiales > Clostridiaceae > Clostridium > Clostridium chromiireducens. The sequence goes on along the minus strand of NZ_MZGT01000048.1, from coordinate 39,709 downwards.
TTCTATATAAAGATAGAAGTGTTTGGGAGTTATACAAAGGCTATATTATAGGAATTTTTGTTTTACTTATATTGGAAGCATTACTTATTTTTGTACTGTTAATCAATCGAAGAAGAAGAAGAAGAGCTGAAGCAGAATTGGTTCAGGCTAATAGCTCACTTGAAGCAATGACTGAAAAATTAATCTGTATTGATAAGATGAAAGATGAATTTCTTGTTAATACATCACATGAGCTACAAACCCCTCTTAATGGAATCATAAATATATCGGAGGGACTGGCAGAGGGAAAGTATGGGAATGTGAATCGAGAGCAAAAGGAGGAACTCGAGGTAATATTCTCCGTATCTAGAAGGCTTTCTTTATTAATAAGAGATATTATAGATTTTGAAAACATAAAAAGAGATGAAATTCAACTTAATCTCAAAGCTATTGATATTAAGTCTGCTTCAAAAGTAGTAGTTGAAGTATTAAGACATTTAATTGAAAGTAATAATATAGAAATTCTGATAAATATTCCAGAAAAACTTTCACTAGTATTGGCAGATGAAACCAGGTTACTGCAAATTCTATATAATCTTATTGATAATGGAATTAAGTTCACAGAAAAAGGAACTATTACATTATCTGCTGAGGAAAATGAAGAATTTGTAAAGGTTAGTATAGAGGATACTGGTATTGGAATTTCAAAAGAAAAGCAGCAGGAATTATTCAATGCTTTCACACAGGTAGAAACCAAAAATTCTATTCAGTATGGGGGAAGTGGATTAGGATTATATATTTCACAACAACTATTAGAACGAATGAAGGGACAGATATTTTTAGAAAGATCAGAGCCACAGAAAGGTACATGTTTTTCATTTTTACTTCCTAAGGCAACAGGTGAACCAGTGAATAGGATAGAAAAATCTGAAGTGAAACCAGAAAAAATATATAATATTATAAAGACTGGGAATAAATTAGCGAAGAATTTCAAGATTCTTGCGGTAGATGATGAACCTACCAATTTAAGAGTGTTGAAATCCATTTTAGATAGTGAGGAATATGAAGTTTTAACTGCATCAAGTGGTATAGAAGCCATAGAAATTATAAGGAATCAGAAAGATATAGATCTGGTGCTTATGGATGTAATGATGCAGGGTATATCTGGATATGAAGCTTGTAGAAAAATTAGGGAACAATATTCTTTGCATGAATTACCATTATTGATATTGACAGTTAGGAATACTCCTGATGATATTGCAATTGGTTTTGATGCAGGAGCAAATGATTTTATTACCAAGCCTTTTGTAGCAAAAGAACTTAGGGCAAGAGTTTCTAATCTATTGCAAATGAAAAAGTCAGTGCAGGAATCATTGAAAAACGAGATGGCTTTTTTACAATCTCAGATTAAGCCTCATTTTTTATACAATGCTATGAGTACAATAATGTCACTTTGTTATACAGATGGAGCAAGAGCGGGGGAATTGCTGGCGTATCTAAGTGAATATCTACAAAAAAGCTTTAATATCGATAACACAGATACTACTGTCAGTCTTGAAAATGAATTGGAATTGACAAAGGCATATACAGAAATCGAAAAAGCTAGGTTTGGAGAAAGGCTAGCGGTAGAATACTATATAGATGATGGTTTGAGGAAGCAAAGAATACTACCATTAATAATCCAGCCACTAGTAGAGAATTCAATACGACATGGTCTTATGAAAAGAAAAAGTGGTGGAACTGTAAAAGTAACAGTTAAGAAGGGCGTCGATGGAATTAAGATTTCGGTTGAGGATAATGGAATAGGAATTGAGAACACTCAAGCTATATTAAATAATAGAGACTCGTTAAAAAGGCAAAAGGGTGGAGTTGGTATTTCAAATATTAAGGGTCGATTAATGAAGTATTATGGCACAGAACTTCATATGTATTCGAAAATAAATGAAGGTACACACGTATGTTTTACGTTGCATGCTCAGGATATAAGTCATATTGGGAAATCTAATAACAATTAGTAAAAAGAGTAACGACTAATGCTAAAAAATATGTAACTAAAAATGTTGTATTCTTAGTTACATGTCATGTGACTAATAGTAATACTGAAAATGGTACAGATGTAATTACAAATACTGGAAGGTTTTTATCTCTAATGTCTATAATGGAATTCTATGGCAAATTTAATTCTCAGCTGCAATTATTAATAGGAGCACCACCACAAAAAATTTGGTATATAACTTCATATGTAAATATAGTGCTTCTTGCAATAAAAGCATATAAATTAAATGATTATTTAGATATTCAAGCCTTAGATAAGGGATATCTTATTGTTTATAATTTTAATAAAGATAAAGACTACAAAGAAGAAATAATACACTATGAAGGAAAGGAAATATTTATAGTGTTTGTGTAGACTGTGAATAACGTTAATTTAAATTATAATGTTGACAAGTTTGAATTTTATTGCTATTATACAATAAATATACAAATTCTATGAAGAGAATAGTAGATATTATCTTAGTATCTTAAGCGAGTAGAGGACGGTGGAAGCTCTATGAGAAAAGTTTTATTGAAGACATCTCGGAGAAGCTTATCTGAAAATATCAGTAAGATAAGACGGATTCCCCCGTTAAAAGGATTTGAGACGACTTAAGTTATGTACTTAGTCAAAGTAGAATGGTACCGTGAAGTATAGCTTTCACTTCTATAATGAAGTGGAGGCTTTTTATATTTCAATTTAAAATGAATTAAGGCCTGTTCATTTTATGTATCGTTTAAATTTAACTATGTATACTATTTATGTTAATTAGGGTGGTACCGCGGATTTTTCGCCCCTTCAGTTAAGTTTTAGCTGGAGGGGATTTTTTATAGACAATTATAATAATAAGTACGGTTTAGGTTGATTTTTAATTGAAGGATTGAAATGAAAATTTGTCCTTATTATCTTATACCGATATTTTGAGGAGTGAAAAAAATGCAAAGAACAATGATAAATGAATTAAATAAAAAGATAAATAAAAATGTAGAAATTAAAGGATGGGTTCATAAGATTAGAAAATTAAAAGCTATAACTTTCATAATATTAAGGGATAGAACTGGTCTTGTACAGTGCGTCGTAGAAAACTCAAAAATAAAAGATATTGATATTAAGCTAGAATCTGTAGTGAGTATAAATGGAAGAGTTGGTGAAAATAATAATAAGTTAAATTCCTTTGAATTGAACATTGAAGATATAAATGTGATTTCAAGCTGCGATGAACAACTTCCTATAGAAATTAATAAGGAAAATCTAGATGTTAATTTAGATATTATGCTAAATAATAGAATGCTTAGTTTAAGACATGAAAAAGTTAATTCTATATTTAAAATACAAAATATTATAGTAGAGGGTTTTAGGAAGTTTTTAGTTCAGGAAGGCTTTACAGAAATATCAACTCCAAAGCTCGTTGAAGGAGGTGCAGAAGGAGGAACCGAAGTATTTAAGGTTCAGTATTTTGAGAAACAGGCATATTTAGCACAAAGTCCTCAATTTTATAAACAGATGATGGTAGGTGCTGGTTTTGAAAGGGTTTTTGAAATTGGTCATGTATATAGGGCAGAAGAGCATAATACTACGAGGCATTTAAATGAATATGTTAGTATGGACTTAGAAATGGGATTTATTGAAGATGAGAAGGATATAATGAGTTTAGAAGAAGAATTATTAAAATTTATTTTAAATAAGGTAAGCTCTGAAGGGGATAAACACCTTAAGTTACTCGATGTGAAAATTCCAGCTTTAGAAAATAGTATTCCTAGAATAAAGTTCAGTGAGGCTATAGAGATTTTAAAAACTAGATATAATAAAACAGACTTAGATGGGGACATGGACCCAGAAGGCGAAAAATTAATATGCAAATATGCAAAAGAAGCCTTTGGTAGTGATTTTATATTTTTAACCCATTATCCAAGAAAAAAGAGACCAATGTATACAATGCCTTGTGGAGAAAATGAAACGCATAGTTTTGACTTATTATTTAGAGGAGTTGAAATAACTACAGGAGGCCAAAGGATTCATCAATATAATGCATTGAGAGAAAATATAAAGTACAAAGGCTTAAATCCGTCAAATTATGAAAGTTATATTGATAATTTTAAATATGGAATGCCCCCTCATGGAGGATTGGCAATAGGGCTTGAAAGGATAACTGCATTATTACTTGATATAGATAATGTTAGAAAAACCACATTAATTCCAAGGGACAGGACAAGACTAGTTCCATAGAAAATAACCTTGAGATAAATCCCAAAAGGTTTTATTCTCAAGGTTATTTTTTAAAATTCAAAGCAAAGATAACTTAAGTTTCCTAATTGATAGTTTCTATATATAACTCTAGGAGTTAATGCAAAGCTACTGCCTAAAGCTATAAATAGAGGGACAAGATGTTCAGCCGTTGGAACTGCTAAATTAGCATGTGGAGCATATTTTCTATAGTTACTAAGAGCATTTATATCTTTGTTTTCTATTTTTTCAATCAACCAATCATCAAACTCTTTGGCCCAAGAATCAATAGTATTGCTATCAAAATCAACTAATCTTAGATTATGAACTGAATTTCCACTTCCAAGAACTAAAATATCTTCATTAGCAAGTTCTTTAATAGCATCACCTATTTTAATTTGATGCTCAATAGGCAGAGTATAATTTATAGAAACTTGAACAACAGGTATATTAGCTTTTGGATAAAGATGTTGCAGAAGAGTCCAAGTACCGTGATCTAGGCCCCTTGTTAAATCAGTCTTTACATCAATATCTGATTTAATAAATTTATTTTGAATTTTTGCTGCAATAGCACTAGAACCTTTTGCAGGATATTTAATTTTATAAAGTTCTTCTGGAAATCCATAAAAATCATACATAGTATTATATATAGAATCAGAGGCAGAAATAGTAAGTGTTTCAGTTGTCCAATGAGCTGTAAATACAACTATAGCTCTTGGTTTAATAGAGTTTCCAAGGCTGTTTAAAAAATTAGTATATTCGCTTTCCTCAATTGCCATCATAGGTGAACCATGAGCTAAAAATAAAGGTTTAATCATATATAAACACCTCCAAAAAATTTTTTCTTTATTCTTTGTCTAAACTATAAAATTATTTTGTTCATTGATTAAATTTTTTGTCATATTATTTAAAGTTGTTGCAGTTGTTGCTACTTCATTAGATAGATTGTACATTTCATCAGCAGAAGCGGATATTTCTTCTGATGAAGCAGATATTTCCTGAGCTATAGCTGATGTACTTTCTATTTTATTTAAAATATCTTCTTTTTCATTATCTATTTCTATAGCTGCAACATTTACAGCTTGTACTTTTGGAATCACAGTTTTAATAACATCAACTATATTTTCAAATGAGTTTATAGTTTCATTTATAACGTTAATCTGATTACTAAGATTTGTGTTCATATTAATTGTATCTTCTGTTATTACATTGGTATCACTAGATATATCAGATATTAATTTACTAATATTTTTGGATGAAGCTTTTGTTTGCTCAGCTAAAGCTTTTACTTCATTAGCTACCACTATAAAACCCTTACCAGCTTCACCAGCATTTGCTGCTTCAATAGATGCATTTAATGCTAATAAATTAGTTTGATCCGCTATTGAATTAATCATTTCTACTATGTTATTTACTTCTTTTACATTACTTCTAAAAGTAGTAATTTTATTAGATAAAGTTTTGAAGGATAAGCTTATGCTGCTTACTGCATTCATTAATAATTTCATGCTTGAACTGCTATTATTTGCAAGTTCGTTCATTGCTATTGTATTCTTATCTATATCCTTGATGTTCATTACTATATCCTCAAGTTTACTACTGAAGTTGTTTAAGATTGTTGTGATTTGTAATAGATTGTTAGCTTGAGAGTTAATTCCAATTGTTACTTCCTGCATTGAATTTGCTATATTATTAGAAGATAAAACCATGTTTTGAGATATAGTTGATAAATTGCTTGAGTTTTCATCTATTATTAAAGAACTATCCTTAGATATTTTAATCATCGATCCAATTGAGCTTTGCATTGTATTCATAGAGTTAGCCATATCGCCAATCTCATCTTTGAAGTGTAAATATTTTTCATTTATCCTATTAGTAAAATTTCCGGTAGCCAATATATTTAAAGAGTTTGAAGCATATCGGATTCTTGTAGATAGTTTATGGGAAATAATATAAATTACTAGAATTCCAATAATCATAAATAATATAGAAGTAAGTGCTATTGAGAACTTTAGAGAATCCAGTTCTGATAAAAGTTCAGATTTCTCTAAAATAACAACTACAGACCATGTTTCTTTTTCAATTGGAGCAAATCCTCCATAAGATTCTTTTCCACCAAAAGTATATAAACTTAGTCCAGTTTCACCAGCTATCATCTTTTTTTGCATATCAGCGATACCTTTTAGACTAGGATCTTTTTCGGCTTCATTGATAGAATTATATTGATTTAATGGCATACTTGGATCTTTATAAGCAATACTATTACTTTGACTGTTAATCATATAGGCACTTCCAGTTTTACCAAAAGAAATCTTCTTAATAATATCACTAAGTTCCATTCCATTTCTAACGGATACTAATACACCTATAATTGAGCCATTATTTTTTATTGGTACTGAATATTCCATTGTCATTGCAGTTTTGTCAGCATTAACTTCAGGATCATTAATAAAATTTTCGCCAGATATGGATTTTTTAAAATAAGTAGTGTTCTTTATATTATCTTGTTGCCCAGTGGTATATGTAATATTTCCATTGACATCAGCATATCCCATCTTTATACTACCATTTCTTTTTACTTCAGCCTTTAAAATAGTCATTAATTTATCAGGATCATTATTTGTTACTGAAACAACATTAGCAGTCGCTTCCATTGAATTTAATTGATTATCTAAATTAGCTTGAACTGTATTTGAAGCTTGAATAGCTATTTCAGGTAAAGTCTTTGTAATATTTGATATTAAAGCATCAGATGCATTAATATAAGAAATAATTCCAAATCCAGTACTTACTACTAAGAGTAATATACCTATCAGAACAATTAATTTTGATTTTATAGTTTTTATTAACATTATTAAGTCAGCTCCTTAACCGTTATTAACTTTTTTTTTTATTGTGTCTTATATTCATTTAAATCCCTGATTTTTATAATCAAGTTCTGAGCTTTTAATAGCGATTGAGATAACTCGGATACTTCTTCATTTGAAAGAACATTAAATCTTTCTAAAAAAGCTTCTTCTTCAGCTGAAGCGACAGATAAAATTATATTTAATGACTTATTTGATAGTGAAATATAAACAATTCTTTTGTCTTTTTCATCTTTGTTTTTTATTAAATAACCAAGATTATATAAAGTATTAATACTTCTGCTTGTATTGGGTACAGATATATTTAATTTTTTGCTTATTCTTGATGCTGTAGTAGTACCTTCAAAATGAATAAAATTTAATATCTTTGAAAAAAGAGGGGTGATTTCTATATTAGTTAGGTCGGGAATAAGGTCTATAAATTCAACATTAAATAAACTATAAAAATTAACCATATTTAATATTAAATCTCGATTATCTTTTTTATTCATATAAAATCTCCTATAATAATTATTATTATCTAAAAAAAATTATAACAAAATACTTATCAAATGACAACTATTTTTACTAATTGTATTTTCATTGTTGCAAAAGAGACTGAAGGGATAGTAAGTTGTGACAAAATAAAAGCTTAAATATTTTACAATATAAAGCTGAGATTATCTTACAATAAGAAAATCTCAGCTTTAATCATTTTTTATTATTTATAATTAACAAGAACTCCTTGGTAAGGGATGCTCACTATTTTACCAGTGATATCTATGGTAGCCGTTGTGCCATCAATAAGATTTTGATTATTTAATAAATTCAATCCAACTGTGTATAATGTTTTTGCAATAAAATATGGATCTTCCACAACGGTTCCAGTCATAACTCCATTTTTTATTAATTCTCGAGCTTTTTCTATTCCATCGAAGCCGATTACTTTGACATCCTGCATATTATTTTCAAGATTCAAACCATATTTTTGTAAAGCGCTGATAGCACCAATAGCCATAGCATCATCGTTAGCAATAATAAGTTCAATTTTATTTCCATACTTTAAAAGTAAACTGCTAATTGTGGTATTTGCTTCCTCTTCGCTCCAATTACAAATTTTTGTTGCAAGTTCTTCAGTTTTAATGTTATTACTTTGTATCTCCAATAAAGAGTATTTTGTTCTCTCAAGTGCATATATATTAGTTGGAGTTCCTTCTAACATAATATATTGTATTATGTTATCATTGTTTTTATCTATTTTATCTTTATCATTCTTCCATTCATCAACAACAATACTTCCTTGTAAAATACCTCCTTCAGCAGGATCTGGCCTAATAGAGCAAGCCTTACTATAAGACATAGTAGCAGGTATGTCAACATTACCCCAAAACATTGCCGGAATATTGCTTTGTTTAATCTTTTCAACGGCATACTTTGTATATTTGGAATCAACCATATCCAATACTATAAGATCTATATTTTTTTCAGCAAGTATTGAGTTAAGCTGCATATTTTGTATATTTTGATCTCCTTTTCCATTATAAAAAGTATAATTCACAGTGCCAGGATTTTCTTGTTCAATTTTTTCTAGACTATCTTTTACCAAAGAAGTTATAGAGATGTTGTAATTTCCTATTAACACACTGATTTTAACTGGCTGATTACTATTTTTCAATACTGGGCTACTTAAATTTTTATTATAACTTTGTAGTAGCATTGTAGATAATAGTATTAAAAAAGTAATAAATGAGGAAATTTTTTTTATGGATTTCATTTTGTACTCCTAAATAAAGTTTAGTTTTTTATTAGAATAAAAATATTATATTATGCTCTCATATATTGGTGAATTCATCTCTATAAAAGAAATCACCATATATCTCCATTAATTTTAGTATGTACTTTTATATTAGGTTTATACTTGAGAAATGAATCACATATAAATATGTACATATATCATTATATAAAGGTGATAAAAGCTTATATAGATAGTAATAAAAGATGATTGCGTAATTGATTAAATCTTAAAAATATTACTTTTAATTTAATCATATAATAATTAAATGTGATTTTAATAGATTTGGTTATTTAAATTAGAATAATATAATTTATTGGAAAACATATAGAAATTATAAATAAATTAAAGATATAATAGAAGGGATAAACATTAATATAACATATTAAGATAAATTGGGAAGTATCAATAGCGTATATAGTATTTGGAACTATAAGGGGGATTTTTAACATGCATTCTAGGACGAAAGCAAAGATAAGTGAAGAAAAATTACTACAAATGATTGAAGTAGCTGGTATTAAGGACTTGCTTAAAATTCAGGAGTTAACAGGTGGAGAATTTAATGTTGCATACATGATTTATACTAAAGCTGGCAAATATATACTAAAAATTGGACCAAGCGAAGGAACAATAACACTTACACATGAGAAAGGAATCATGAATGTTGAACTTTGGGCATATGAACAGATTAGAAAGTATACTAATATAAAAATACCTCAAATAATACATAGCGGTCATGAAATAATCGGCAATCACTGGTTTATCATGACTGAGCTTCAAGGAAAATTACTATGTGATGTAAATTTGATTGAAGAGCAGATGTATAACTGGCAATACCAGTTTGGTCAAGCACTTGCGCAAATACATAACATCAAAAACGAGAAATTTGGGTATACCCAGGTACGTTTGCATGATACTTGGAAAGATGCTTATTATGATATGATATTTACCCTTATAGAAGATGCAGATAAGCAAGGAAATATACTACCAGAACTTTCCGAAATACTTCGTTTTATAAGAAAATGGGAAGGAGCCCTTGAGGAAGTAAAGGTACCAAGACTTATCCATTATGACCTATTCGACAATAATGTATTTATTGACGAAAATCTGAATTTTGCTGGTCTTATTGATACGGAAAGATCTTTCTTTGGGGATTACTATGCTGACTTTTTTGCAATCGATTATCTTGGTTACCTTAAAGATAATAAAGGGTTAATAGATGGATATAATTCTCAAGCAGAAGAAAAAATCGAATTTACTCCTCACGCAAGAGCAAGGTTAGCCCTTTCACGTCTTCTACTTGGGCTTATTATGTTTACAGAGGGAACCACAAGACTTGCACTTTCTGATCCACAGCACTGGGAAAGAAAACATTTAGCATCGGTTATAATTAACTTTGCTTTACATGAACTTGACTAAATGAAGAGAGTTTAGATGGGCAAAGTTATCTATTTATAAATAAAAATACTTAACTAGAAACATGTGTAAATAGACTAGTTACAAAGCTATAATTTTGCAACTAGTCTATTTATTAAAGATATTAATTATTAATTAGAGAATTCTTGAGATCCCATATATTTACCGTTTCCGAAGATTACACCTATACCAACTTTATTATATGAAGAATTCATCATATTAGCTCTATGACCTGGTGAATTCCACCATTGATTAAATAACTCAACTGGATCACTAGTATTGTATGCAATATTTTCTCCTGTTGTAGTATATTTGTATCCTATATCTTGTAACCAGTTTGTCCACTTAGTTCCATCTGGATTTGTGTGGTCAAAGAAGTTATTTTGTATCATGTCATTACTCTTATATCTTGCTACTTGTACTAATGTATTGTCCATAGTAAGAGGCTGAAGACCAGCTTCTGTTCTTTTTGCGTTCATTAATTCAAGAATTTTTTGCTCAGCAGAAGCTTGTACACTTATTGAATAATTTGTTGGGAGCTTAGGTAACCCCTGTATATCAACTGAACTTGTACTAGTAGATGCATTAGTAGTGTTTTTGCTACTTTCTACGTTAGTTGTGCTTCCTGTGCCTGCAGTTGTTCCATTAGTGTTAGTTGAAGTACTTACTGTTGAAGTTTTATTATTATCTTTAACTACATTATTATTTGAATCAAAAACCTTATCAACAACTGGAGTTGTGTTTCCAGTAATATCTCCATCTGAATTAGTTGTATATTCTTTGTTATTTACTACAACTTTCCCAGTTTCCATCATTCCTAATTGATTTAAACAATAAGTTTTATTGTTTACTTTAATAACACCTGTTTGCATTTTTCCAGCATTATCAAAGTAATGCCATCTGCCATGATTCATAACCCAGCCTTTATTTAAATGATTATGTGTAGCTGTATTGTACTTATTGTTTGCATTTGAATCAAGAGTTGCTGCAGATACTCCTAATGATGAGAAACTACCAATTGTTGTAGCTGCAATAACTGCTGTTACCATTTTTCTTAAAGAATTTTTCATCATAAGTTTTTCTCCTTCTTATATGTTTTATTTGCCTGCTTGAATTAAATATAAGCAATAAACATTTATTAATGTTTGCCGCGTTCAAGTGAGGTCATGTGTCTATACTAACATTTTAACGACAATATTCAACAAAGGTTTTTCTTATTTAAGTCTTTTAAATGAAATGGGCGCAAAATCTCTTGAGTATGTTCCTTTATAGTCCTTTATGCACTATGATATTATTAAACTCCTTGCGGTGCAAAGGGTAGGCCCCAATAATATTTAGAAATTATCAGCTTCAATTATTCTATTTCAATCATTCTACATAGATATATACTGCAATAAATATATAAACTTCCAAAACATGAAAAAGAATGGATGTGATAAAAAGCATAATAAATAGAATAAGGAAATTGACAATAATTTACCAAAATGATATTATTACTTTATAAAAGGATTTATTGTAAAATGCAGTATAATCTTATGAAAGGGGAAATGTATTATGAAGGCAAGTGTAAAGGTGATTGCTTACTAAAACTAAATATGGGCAAAATGCAATTTTAGGGGGAACTACACCCTTTATTTGTGATGCATTTTTGCAGCTATAATTAACCTTTCATAAATATACACTGACTACTCAGGATAATTTAAATGAATTCAAAGGAAAATAAAATTCTATTTGAATAATTTTAATATAAATCCCGCAGATAGCAGCCGTTTTTGAGGTTGATATCTGCGGGATTTTTCTGCCCATTTTTAGAGACATTAAGCAATCACTTGAAAGGAGAGATGTGATATGAAAGTTATAAAATACGAGAATAATAAATATTTAATTGAGGCACATTTAAAGAATTACTAGGATTGATGTGATTATCTGTTATTTTCTTTCATGTGCCTAAAGTATGGAGGAAAACGATGAATAATATAAAAGAATATGGATTTAGTGAATTTTTTGAGAATCAAATAAGTAAATTTAATATAACTTCAACAGATTTAATACCAGCAAGGGTAATTGAAGTTCAGAAAGAGCAATATAAGATTGTAACAGAATATGGTGAAAATGATGCAAAGTTAAAGGGATCTTTATTTTATAATGATAAGATATATAATGAATATCCAACTGTCGGAGATTATGTTTTAGCAAAGCATAATCCTATGGGGGAAGATATAATATATTATGTCTTTGAGAGAAAAAGTAAATTTTCAAGACTTGACTCTTATAATAAAGTGGAGCAGATTGTAGCTGCTAATTTTGACTATGTATTTATAATGCTTTCTCTAAACAATGACTTTAATATAAAGCGAACAGAAAGGTATTTAACTGCTGCATGGCAAAGCGGAGCTTCACCAGTTATAATAATGACTAAGCTTGACTTATGTGATGATTATGATTCTTATAGGGAAAAAGTTTCTGAAATAGCTCCTTTTGTTCCTATAATCGGAGTGAGTTCCGTTACAGGAGAAGGCTTTGAGGAGTTAGAGGCATATGTACAGGAAGCAAAAACTATTGTATTTTTAGGATCTTCTGGTATTGGTAAATCCTCACTTGTTAATGCTCTTTGTGGTGAAAAAATCATGAAAGTAAATACTATTCGTGAAGATGATAGTAAAGGGCGTCATACAACAACTCATAGACAGCTTATTACACTTAAAAACCATGCTATGGTTATAGATACCCCAGGTATGCGCGAACTTGGAATGTGGGATGTATCAGAAGGATTGGATGTAGCATTTGAAGATATTGAGGATCTATCTAAAAAGTGTAAATTTAATGACTGCAGCCATGAGAAAGAGCCAGGATGTGCTGTAAAAGCTGCTTTAGAAAGTGGGGAGCTGTCAATAAAGAGATGGAATAACTATTTAAAACTCAAGAAAGAATCGGAATTTGCTAAATATAAAGAAAGTGCGAGTGTACGTTTAAGAAAAAAAGCTTTATGGAAAAATGTTTCTAAATTTCAAAAGGAATTAAAAAAGAAATATTAGCTTATTTATTCAGCTTAAGATTGTTAAAGTTACAGAGATGATTGTAGAAACAGAAAATAGAATATGAAAGTTTTAAAGATGAAAAACAAAATAACAATATAAATTAAATAAGCTGAGGTTTTCTTATACTTAGAAAATCTCAGCTTTAATAAATACCACGTCTTACACAAACCTTCTGACGTTATGGTTTACTGTAAATATGTTTCATTATTTCTTAAATCAAATTTTTCGATTTTTTCTGGTCCTCTTAATATTTTTCTTTTTATATGAAGACCACCATCTGAATCTGTTCTGATTCTCCATTCAATAAGCATTATATTTCCATCTACAATTTCAATGCCCTGTATTCCACTTGCCCTAACACATGATCCGTCATTAAAATAAGGCAACTCTGCGACTTTTGGAAAATGGGGTCTATGGGTATGTCCGCAGATGATCATAATTTTTTTCATTTTAATCCAATTACTATAAATACGTTCGATTTTATGAATCTTCTCAGAACTTTTTACAGGGCTTGCAGGATTTATAAAGCCTACTGAGTGAAGAAATTTCCAAAAATATCTTACTGTAAGCATATTAAAATGCCACAACTTATCATTCATTCTGTCTCCTTGGTGGCCATGAACAGTTAGTATTTCCTGTCCTGTATTTCTATGCTTAAACACTACTGCCTCATATGGCGTAATCCCGGGAAACAACTCTATGTCTTCTTCGTTATATTCATCGTAGAATTTATAATAATTCTTTTCTACAAAATTGCTGCATTTTAAGTGTATATTGTGATTACCATATAAAACAATTAATCTACCTAAATCAAAGAACTTTTTTAATAGAGCATATACCTCATCATGAGCCAGTCTTATATGTTTAAAATTAGAGTGTTCCCAAAGTTCATCTCCATCGCCAACCTCCACATAAGTATATCCATTATTAAAATAGAATTCTAATGCGAATAAAAAGATATTTTGATTTTTTGCAAATTCGTCAGATGGTGTACCATCTCCTCTGTGGCAATCACTGAAAAATATATATTTAGAATTGTTATCAAAATATTCAATTTTAGCATTATTATAAGCTTCTGTTAATCTCTTTTCTGCGAGCTTCTTTTCCGATATCATAGTACACCTCTTTTTATAACACTTAAAATTAATATGATTATATGTAGTTAATCTACCCTTTTAAATAAGAATATATGTTAATGGATTTCATTTTTGAGTTAATTCATTAAAGACTACCATCTCGGAGGTCCATGAATTATGTTGTTGATTTTAACCACTACATTTTTATCGTCGTTAAAAATATTGTATTTTAAAGGGGAGTTATAAAACAATTATAAGTATCTTTAATATTAGTTAAATTCTGTTTATGAACAATTTAGGTTAGAATTATATAAACTGGAAATATTATTGACAAGGCTGATTTTTTTGCATACAATATAACTATAATACCGATAGAAATAGTAGGAAATAAAGATGGCATTGTAGAACTTTAGTGCTGTCTTTTTTTGAAATTTAGGATTAGTAAAGTAAATGCAATGAAATAATGTATTAATATTAAACAAGTTGGGGGGCTGATAGTATGTCTATACTACTAAAGGATGTTATAAATTTGGAGTCATTCAAAAATATGAGATTGGTAGGGGGGAGAAGTGGATTAGATAAGACTGTAAATTGGATATATGTTGCTGAGTGTTTTGAAAACCCACTTGAGAGTTTGA
Source organism: Clostridium chromiireducens (assembly GCF_002029255.1). GTDB lineage: Bacteria > Bacillota > Clostridia > Clostridiales > Clostridiaceae > Clostridium > Clostridium chromiireducens. Next base: position 24,666 of record NZ_MZGT01000048.1, on the reverse strand, counting down.
ATTGGATTTATGGAGGAGAAATTGTATTTATTACAGGAAGATCTATAAAGGGAGATATAAATTTATTAAGTAGACTGATAGAAGGTTTTAATGAGAAAAATATAGCAGGATTAATAATTAATATAGGGCCTTATATTAAGCAGATACCAAAAAAAATAATCGATTTGGTAAATAGTCTAAATCTTCCGCTATTTGAGCTTCCGTGGGAAATCAGAATAACAGAGGCAACTAAAGATATTTATACAGCCATTGCAATGAAACGGCTTCAAGAAGATTCGAGCGTTAACTTTTTTCACCAGCTGCTATTTGGGGATGAAAAATTAGGGGGTAATTTAATAGATAAAGCAGCTTATTTTGGATATAATTTATCTGGAGAATACAGAGTATATATTATAGATATAGATAATTTTCAAAAATATATTAAAGATAATAATATAGATGATGAAAGTATAATTTTTGAAGTTAAAACTAAACTGAAAAAAATAATTCGGGATACTTTGTATAATCATAGTATTGAAGTACCAATAGTAGATAAAAATGATTCTGTAATTTTTATCTATAAATTGAATAAAAATAAAATAAAAGTATTAGATGAAGCTTTAGATAAAATAAAAAAGTTAGTCAGTAATCAAATAGGTGGAATGACAGTAAGTATTGGTGTCGGTGATTGTTATAATGATCTAAATATGATAAAAGATTCATTAAAAGAAGCTCAATTAGCATTAAAGAAAATCACAATAGACGGATTAAAGGATTGTATTTTAGAATATAAAAACATAGGTGTTTATCAAATGCTTTTTTCTTTAGAAGATACCAGAAATTTAAACAAGTATTATGAAGATAAATTAAGACCTATCATAGAATATGATAATATAAACAATTCAAAATTAATTGAAACTTTAGAAGTATACTTAGATGAAAATTGTAATAATACAAGCACTTCAGAAAGATTATTCTTACATAGAAATAGTCTTAGATATAGGATTAATAAAATTGAAGAATTGTTAGATGTTGATTTACGTAAGTTAAATCAATGTATTGATATAAAATTGGCAATTGATGCAAAGAAAATTATAAGCAATAAGGAGAATTAATTGAAATTAAAAACATAGTATTTAGATAGGGATTGTACATTATATACAAAAATGATTGTGCTCTTTGTCTATATTAATATATATAAATGTGTATTATAGTAATATAAAACCTACTAAGGATATAAAATTACTGTAGAAAGAGGGGGCCATAATGCAAAACAATAATATCTTATCACCACAAGAAGAAAGACTTATTAGAGAAATAAATAGTAATATAGTCGATTTTAAATCAAGTAATAGAGTTAATAATATCTTAAATACATTTAAGGGGACAAGACCTAAAATTGATATTGAAAGAGGATTATATTTCACTCAATCATTTAAGGAAACTGAGGGAGAGCCGTTAATATTAAGATGGTCTAAAGCATTATTGCATTATGCTAAAAACGCAACAATATACATTGATGATAATGAGATAATTGTTGGAAGAGGCGGGAAAGAAGGTCGTTATGGATTATTATATCCAGAGCTTGATGGCGATTTCTTAGATGAGGCAATTGAGCAGTTACCCAAAAGGGAAACTTCGCCTTTTGATATTTCAAAAGAGGATGCAGAAATTGTTATAAATGAAATTTCACCATATTGGAAGGGGAAAACTTTTCATGAAGATTTAGCAAATGCATTAAATCCTGAAACTTTTAAGTTGACTTACAATAATGATGAAAGTCTTACTTCAAGGTTTATAGTTAATGAAACTGCATCATTTCGTTCATCTATTCAATGGGTACATGATTATGAGATAGTTTTAAATATTGGATTTAATGGAATTAAAAAAGAGGCAGAAGAAAAGTTAGCAGAACTTGATGAATTTAGTCCAGTTAATAATACAGAAAAAATACCATTTTTAAAGGCAATTATTAATGTGGCTGATGCAATAACATTATGGGCAAAACGTCATGGAGATTTAGCAGCAGAACTATATGAAAAGGAAGATGATTCTGAAAGAAAAGAGGAATTAAAGTTAATTGCAGATACTTGTTATCATGTTCCGGCAAATCCTCCAAGAAGTTTTCATGAAGCTGTTCAAGCTCAATGGTTTACGCAAATGTTTTCGAGAATAGAACAAAAGACAGGGACTATTATTTCTAATGGAAGAATGGATCAATATTTATATCCATACTATAAAGCTGATATTGAAAAAGGAATTTTAACTGATGAAAAAGCAGTTGAATTATTAGAATATGTCTGGGTAAATATTGCACAATTTGTAGATCTTTATTTATCAACAACTGGTGGTGCTTTTAATGAGGGATATGCTCATTGGGAAGCAGTTACAATTGGAGGACAAACTCCAAATGGACAAGATGCAGTTAATGATTTGACTTATCTTTTCTTAGAATCAAAGAGAAATTTTCCTCTTAACTATCCAGATTTAGCAGCTAGAATACATGCTCGTAGTCCTAAAAGATATTTGTATGAAGTTGCAGAAACTATTAAGGATGGATCGGGATTTCCTAAACTTATAAATGATGAAGAAGTTGTACCTCTTCTACTTGCAAAAGGAGCCACATTTGAAGAAGCATATGATTATAGTGTTTCAGGTTGTGCTGAATGCCGTATGCCTAACAGAGACACTTACACAAGTCCATGTGCATATATAAATTTTGCAGCAGCAATTGAAATGACTATTTATAATGGTAAAATGCAAAAATATGGTAATGAAGTAATAGGTATTAAAACTGGTGAGTTAACAAACTTTAAAACTTTTGAGGAATTTTTTGATGCATACCTTGTTCAACAGAAGAATTTCTTAAAACATGCGTTTATACAACAACATGAAATTATAAGACTTAGAAAAAATCATTTTGCATCACCGCTAGGATCTGCGCTGCACAAATTATGTAGAGAAAATTTTAAAGATATTCATGAACCGAATATTGATGGTGGTATAGATTTAGGATATTTTGAATTTATTGGCTATGGTACAGTTATTGATTCATTGGCAGCAATTAAGAAAAATGTTTTTGAGGATAAGAAGATAACATTAGAAGAGCTAAGAGAAGCTTTAGAGCATAACTATGAGGGATATGAAGCAATTAGACAATTGATGATTAATGGTCCAAGCTATGGTAATAACGATGAATATGCTGATTCTATTGCAAAGAGACTTGATTTAGAAGCACTTAAATTTACTGAAAAATATTCTAAGGAATTAGGTGTAAATCTTGATTTAAGATATGTACCATTTACATCACATGTACCTTTCGGCAAAGTTGTTAGTGCAACTCCTAATGGTAGATTTGCATATACACCGCTTGCAGATGGATCATCACCTTCGCATGGCGCTGATATAAATGGACCAACAGCAGTTTTACTTTCTAATTTTGCAAGTAAAAATTATAACCATAAAGAAAGAGCTGCAAGACTTTTAAATGTTAAGCTTAGTCCAGCATGTGTTAAAGGTGACGTAGGGACAGAAAAACTTATCTCATTTATTAGAACATGGTGTGATTTAAAACTATGGCACCTGCAATTTAATATTATTAATAGAGATACATTAATTGCAGCAAAGAAAAATCCTGAGCAATATAAAAGTTTACTTGTACGTGTAGCTGGATATAGTGCATACTTTACTGAATTATCTGAGGATTTACAAAATGATATTATAAACAGAACAGAGCATGAGGCTATATAAATGAGTGATCAGGCTTATGTTTTCAACATTCAGCATTATTCTTTGCATGATGGACCAGGAATTAGAACAAATGTATTTTTAAAGGGATGCCCGCTTCAATGTAAATGGTGCAGCAATCCAGAATCACAAAAGCCTGAGGCAGAAATTTTTTATGATAACAATAAATGTATAGGCAGCAAGGAATGTAGCAGCTGCACTAATAGCTGCATAAATAATGCAATTAGCTTTGATAGTGATAATAAAGCAGTAATTAATAGAGATAAATGTACCAATTGCTTAAAATGCAGTAGTGATTGTCCAACAGGAGCAATCACTACGCAGGGAACACTAAAAACAATAAAGGAAATATTAGATATTGTTGAGAAGGATAGTGTTTTTTACACTCACTGCGAAGGGGGCGTCACTATAAGTGGTGGAGAACCTCTTATGCAGGGCGAATTTACAATTAATCTATTGAAGCAGGCTAAAAAAAGAAGAATAAATACAGCAATTGAAACCTGTGGTTATGCAGATTATGAAATATTAAAGGCATGTGCAGAAAGTTTAGATACAATTTTATTTGACATAAAAAGTTTAAATGATGAAAAACATAAAAAATTTACAGGAGTCAGCAATAAGTTGATTTTGGAAAATTTCAATAAACTGTGTATTGATTTTCCAAACCTAAAGAAAATTGTTAGAACTCCTGTTATACCAACATTTAATGATAATGAAGAAGAGATAAAGGAAATAGTAGCATTTTTAAAAAATAAACCTAATGTTAACTATGAGCTATTGCCATATCATAAATTTGGTGAGGGAAAATATAAATCACTTGGAAAAGAATACTTAATGGGTGATTTAAAGCTTGATGAAAGATTTTTTGAATTTATTAATGGTTATATAAAGTCGAAGTATTAAAAGATGAATCCAATTGGAAATTAAATTTACTGTAGAATAAGAAGTTGCAAAACAGGGGGAGTTTTAACTATGAAAAAATCTATAAAAAATATTATGGCGTTAGGATTAAGTACACTAATATTCGCGGGGTTATTTGCAGGGTGCCAAAATAGCGATACAAAAAAAACAACGGATGCAGAAAAATCAAATGTAGTACTTAGAATTGGAGCACAGCCTTATCCACTTTATTCATCTATATATGTTGCAAAAAAATTAGGGTATTTAGATGAAGAGCTTAAAAAAGTAGGTGCAACTTATGAATGGACAGATTTTAAGTCAGGTCCACTTGTAAATGAAGCAGTTGCAGCAGGAAGTGAGGATATTGGATTCATGGCAGATATGCCTGCTATTTTAGCAAAATCTTCAGGTCAGGATATTGAGATTATTGGAAATGTTGCTTATGGAGAAAAAGCATTGGCAGTTCTTGTAGGTGCTGATTCTAACATTACAAATCCTAGTCAGTTAAGGGGCAAAAAGGTCGCTTACGTAAAAGGATCTTATGCACAGCATTTATTAGCACTTGTTTTGAAAAATGCAGGATTAACTTTTGATGATATTGAATCTGTGAATCTTGCAGCAGGAGATATGCCAGCAGCACTCGAGGGGAAACAAATTGATGCCGCAGTTTTATGGGAACAATTTGTATCAAAATTAACAACTGAAGGTAGAGCTAAGGTTATAGTTGATGGTACAGGGATAAAAAAAGGGAATATGGTAACTTATTCAACAAAGGAATTTGCAGAAAAAAATCCCCAAGTAATTGAAGCATATATAAAAGCAGGTCAAAGAGCATCAGAATATATAAAAACAAATCCCAAAGAAGCTGCTGAAGCAATAGCTGGGGATTTTGGAGTTACTCCAGAGTTAATGGTTAAGATTTTTAATAATTTAACATTTACTCAAGCATTAACAAAAGATGATATTCAAGAAATTAAGACAGTAGAAAAATATATTTTAGACCAAAAAATAATTTCAAATGAAGTAAATGTGGATGAATTTATTAATACTAAGTTTTTAGAAGAAGCTAGTATTACAAAATAATTGAATGTTATATAAGAGAGTGGGTGATGTATTATGAATAAATCTAAAAAAGTTAAAAATAATGTTTTATTTTTAGTTTTATATTTAGCTTTACCAGTAATAATTCTACTAATTTGGAAAGCAGCAGATATTGGTGGGTATATAAAACCATATACAATGCCAGCTCCTGAAAAAGTATTGAAAACAGCTGGAGATATTTTAAAAGATGGTACATTGATTAAGCATATAGTAGCAAGTTTTTTAAGGGTACTTGAAGGCTTTCTTATTGCTTTAATACTTGCCTTGACTTTGGGGATCGGAGTAGGATTATCAAAAAAATTAGAAATATTTACAGATATAACAGTACAAATTATTAAACCAATTCCACCTATCGCGTGGATTCCATTAGCAATTCTCTGGTTTGGTATAGGTGAATTTTCTAAAATATTTATTATTGTACTCGGTGCATTTTTTCCTATTTTGCTTAATGTAGTTGATGGGATAAAAAATATTGATGATAAGTATTTAGAACTTGGTAGAGTTTATGAGGTCCCAAAGGCTAAGTTTATTCGTGGCGTGATATTACCAGGGGCATTACCATCTATTATGACTGGTGTTCGTCTAGGACTTGGTAATGCATGGGTTTGTGTTGTTGCGGCCGAAATGATTGCAGCTACTAAAGGTGTTGGATATATGCTTACAGATGGTAGAAACATGTCAAGACCTGACTTAGTTATTTTAGGAATGCTAATAATTGGGATTGTAGGTAAGCTTATGGATGATGTATTAAAGAAGATATCTATAAGAATTACCAAGTGGAATTAAGAGGTGAGGTAAAATTTATGGAAAGTATAATAGAAATTTCTAAGTTAAGCAAGCGATATGAAAGTAAAGGTAGTTATGTGGATGCATTACTCGATATTGATCTTGAAGTTAAAGAAGGAGAATGTTTATCTATTATAGGGAGTAGTGGATGTGGCAAAAGTACATTACTTAAAATTATTGCAGGATTAGAAACAGAATATGAAGGAACTATTACTTTTGACGGAAAACCAATTGAGGGGCCATCAAGAGAAAAAGGAGTTATATTTCAAGATCATAGGTTACTTCCATGGATGACAGTAGCAGAAAATATACGTTTTAGTTTACCTGATAATGAAAAGGACTCGGAGGATTTGATTAAAGAAAATATCGAATTAGTTGGTTTAAATGGATTTGAAAATGCCTATCCCAAACAACTATCTGGTGGTATGGCACAAAGAGTTTCAATTGCTAGAGCTTTAGCAAATCGTCCTAAGATACTATTATTAGATGAACCGTTTGGAGCGCTGGATGCAATTACAAGAATAAACATGCAAGAAGAAATGCTTAGAATATGGGAAAAAGAAAAAATAACAATGATTATTGTCACACATGATATAGATGAAGCGATATATTTAGGAAATAGAGTTATAGTTATGTCAAGTAGACCTGGTAGAATTAGAAAAATTGAAGAGACTAATTTAGGGAATCCAAGATTAAGAACAAGTGCATTATTTAATGTACAAAAAGAAAAAATTTATAAAGAATTTTTCAAAGAAGAGAAGGTTCCATTTTTATATAATATTTAATTTATTTGATATATGGTTCAAATAAAAAATAAGTAATTTCATAACTTTGAGAAAACTAATTATTTTTTTAGAATAAAACCTATAAAACATATATGTAAAATAGAAAAAATGCTCATCAAATAATGCTAAAAAAGAAAAATAAATTTGAACTTATTAATGAGATTTAATTTTGAAAGGAAATGAATAATATGAGTAATTTAAATGGCAGCCAAGTCGTTGAATTAGATAAGAAGTATAATCAACATCCATGGTTAAAAGGCAATATAAATCCAATTGCAGTTGAAAAAGCAGATGGGATATATTTTTGGGATTATGATGGAAAAAAATATTTTGATATGTCTTCTCAACTAGTTAATGTTAATTTAGGTTATGGCAATAAAGCTATTATTAAAGCAATTCAAGAACAAGTTGAAAAACTACCTTATATTGCTCCAGCTTATGCAGCAGCACCAAAATCTGAATTAGCAGCAAAATTAATTGAAATAGCTCCTAAAAATATGAGTAAGGTATTTTTTACTTGTGGAGGATCTGATGCCAATGAAGCTGCAATAAATATGGCAAGAACAGTTACTGGAAGGAGTAAAATATTTTCAAGATATCGCAGTTATCATGGATCAACTTTAGGTTCTGGAAATTTATCGGGTGATGTAAGACGATTTGCACTTGAAAATCCAGCAGCTAATGGATTTGTTAAGTTTTTTGACCCTTATGTCTATCATGAAAATATTAAATTTGAAAATGATGCAGAGGCTTCTAAATATTATATTGACAAATTAAGAGAACAATTACTTTATGAAGGACCTGCAAACGTAGCAGCTATAATCGTTGAAACAATAACTGGAGCCAATGGTGTAATTATTCCGCCAGATGGTTATCTGCAAGGGGTGCGTAAACTTTGTGATGAATATGGAATGTTAATGATTTGCGATGAGGTAATGGCTGGGTTTGGCAGAACAGGGAAAATGTTTGCCTTTGAAAATTGGGACATTGAACCGGATATTATATCTTTTGCAAAGGGTGTTACTTGTGGTTATGTTCAATTAGGTGGAGTAATTGTAAATGACAAAATAGCTAAATATTATGAAGAAAATGTTTTTCTATATGGTTTGACTTATAGCGGACATCCACTTGCGTGTGCAGCCGGTGTAGCTTGTGTTAATTACTATTATGAAGCTAATATACTTGAAAATGTAAACAAAGTAGGTAAAGTACTAGGAGAAATCTTAGAAGAACTTAAAGTTAAACATAAATGCATAGGTGATGTTAGATATATTGGATTATTTTCAGCAGTTGAATTAGTTAAGGATAAAGTAACAAAAGAGCCGCTTATACCTTACGGAACTGATGAAAAAAACATTAGAGGAAAGATTATCAGCTTACTAAATGAAAGAGGTTTTGCAACTTTTGGCCGTGAAAATAATATAAACATCTGCCCTCCATTAATTATAACTGAAGAGGAATTAAGAGAAGCAATGAAGATTTTTGACGATGTATTAACTATTGTTGATAATAAGTTTCTCTAGGGTATAGATATGTGGGAATATGAACAACCAGTAAATATTATTTTCGGAAATGGCAGCATTAATAAGCTTGGAAAAATTATTGAAGATAATGGATATAAAAGGGGCTTATTAGTTACTAGTAAATTTTTTTACAAAAGTGGATTTGCAGAAAAATTAAAAGAGGATAGTCAAAATGAAATAATTGATATTTTTAGTGAGGTTGAACCTAACCCAACAATTATAAATATTGATAATTGTGCAGGGATCATTAGAAATAATAATATAGGTTTTATTGTAGCATTAGGCGGTGGAAGCGTTATTGATTGTGCAAAGGCAAGTGGAGCAGTTTCATTGACTAATGATTCAATTAAAAAATATCATGGTACAAATTTAAGCTTGCCAAATAAGAGTATTCCGATTATAGCAATTCCAACAACTTCTGGAACTGGAAGTGAGGTTACTTGTGTAAGTGTAGTAACTGATAAGGAATTAGGTAAAAAAACACCTATTGTTTCCAAGAGCTTTTATCCGAAACTTGCACTTATTGATCCAGAGCTAACCTATTCACTACCAGATAATATTACTGCAAGCACAGGTATTGATGTTTTATGCCACGCTGTAGAGGGATATTGGAGTAAGGGACATCAGCCTATATGTGATGCACTCGCAGTTCATTCTGCTAGATTGGTATTTGATTATTTAGAAAGAGCTTATCTAAATCCAAGGGATGGTGTTGCTAAAGAAAAATTAGCAGAAGCATCTATTATAGCGGGATTATCATTCACATTACCAAAGACTACATCATCTCATGCATGTTCCTTTTTGTTAACTAGTAAATATAATATACCCCATGGTGAAGCTTGTGGATTAACACTAGATTATTTTACTAGATTTAATGGAGAAAAGGACGAAAGAGTTAACGAATTCTCAAGATTATTAGGTTTCAAAGATGCAAATGAAATGGCTGATAATATTTATAGATTAAAAAAGAATATAGGGCTATTAGTTGATTTAAAGCATTTGAAATTAACAGATAATGATATATTGGAATTGGTTGAAAAAAGTAAGAATGCGAATTTAATGAATAATCCAATTGATATAAGTGATGACGTACTTTTAAAAATGTATACAACCTTTAAATAGAGAGGGGGAAGAAAATGAAGAGAGCATTAAAAAAATTTTTTACAGTAGAAAAAGCGTTAACCCTTACTACCATAGCAGTAATTATAATAGCCTGGACAATTGTAACACAATTGGGGATTGTATCAGATATTTTAATTCCATCGCCAAAAAAAGTTTGGCTTGCTTTTATTTATATTATTCAAAATAACTATAAAGGCTCATCACTTGTGCAGCATTTAGGTGCAAGTATGGAAAGGTTACTTATTGCCTACATATTAGCTGCTATTACAGCAATTCCATTAGGTCTTTTAAGTGGATATAACAGCAAAGTAAGAGCAATTATTGAACCAATAATAGAATTTTATAGACCATTACCACCCCTTGCTTATTATACATTATTAGTTTTATGGATGGGAATCGACAATGGATCAAAGATAGCACTATTATTTTTAGCAAGTTTTGCACCAATTTATATTTCGTGTATGTCAGCAGTATTAAAAATAAAAGCAGATTATATAAATAGTGCATATACAGTAGGTGCTGATAAATATCAAGTTTTTATCCATGTAATATTCCCATCCTGCCTGCCAGATATATTTGTTGGATTAAGGACAGCTATAGGTGTAGCTTATACTACATTAGTTGCAGCTGAAATGGTTGCAGCAGTTTCTGGTATTGGCTGGATGGTATTAGATGCAAGTAAATTTTTAAGAAGTGATATTATTTTTGTAGGAATTATAATCATGGGGATAACTGGAATATTGCTGGATAAGTTTATACGTATCATAGAAGATAAGGTTGTTCCGTGGAAAGGAAAAGAATAAAAAACAGAATTGAAAGGGGAATTTTTATTATGATATTTAAAAAATTATTAAGTGGGATTTTAGCAGCAACGGTAGTGGCAGGAGCATTAGCAGGGTGTGGATCAACCACAAATAATACTAACGCTAAAGCAAAATCTAGCAAGGAACTTCCGGAAGTTGTAAATATAGGTACCCAACAAATGCCTACCGATGAAAGTCTTGCAAGAACCAAAGGTTTTTTCGAAGAAGAACTAGGAGTTAAAGTTAATATAACTGAATTTGATTCAGGTAAAGATGTAAATAATGCACTTGCCTCAAAAAGTATTGATTTTGGACTAATGGGCTCAACACCTGCAACGGTTGGTATTGCAAGTGGTATTCCAATAGAACTTATTTGGATTCATGATGTTATTGGTGATATTGAAGCATTAGCAGTTAAGAATAGTGCGAGTATTAATAAAATTTCTGATTTAGTAGGGAAGAAGGTAGCAGTTCCAGCAAGTTCAACAGCACATTATAGTTTGTTAAATGCACTTAAAATAAATAATATATCTGAATCTGATGTGAAAATTTTAGATATGCAGCCAAATGATATATATGCAGCTTGGCAAAGAGGGGATATTGATGCTACTTATGTATGGGAACCAACTCTTGGAAAACTTTTAGGTGATGGAAAGATACTTGTTACTAGTAGAGAGCTGGCAGCACAAGGTGTTTTAACTTGTGATACTGAGGTTGTAAGAAAAGAATTTGCAGAAAAATATCCAGAACTTGTAACAAAATATATTAAGGCCCTTGAAAAAGCTAATGATATTTATAAAAATAATCCAAACGATGCTATTGAAACAATTGCAAAGGCTTTAGGAATTAGTAAAGAAGAAAGTGCACATCAAATTAATGCATCGCAATGGTTATCAGGAAAAGAACAGCTTGATAATAAGTATTTAGGGACAAGTGATAAAAAAGGCGATTTTGTTAAGACATTAAAGAGCACTTCTGATTTCTTATTAGAACAAAAAACTATTACAAATAGTCCAGAAATATCAGTATTTGAAAAAGCTGTGAATCCTAAATACATTGAAGATTCTTTAAAATAAATGAGGTGTTAGGTCATGTGTGAAGACAACAAAAATATAGGCTTACCAGTTGTAACGCTTAAAGATATTAATCTGAGTTACGAGAGTGAGAAAGGTACAGTTACTGCACTAGAAAATATAGATTTAAATATTTCAAAAGGTGAATTTATATGTGTGCTTGGTCCATCAGGGTGTGGTAAAAGTACATTGCTAAAAATTATTGCAGGATTTTTAAAACCAACTAGTGGAGTGGCAAAAATGGATGATGCAATTATAGAGGGTGCTGATTGGCATAGAGGGGTTGTATTTCAAGCCCCAACTCTTTATCCATGGCTTAACATAAGGGATAATGTCAGTTTTGGATTGAAAATGAGAAAACTGCCTAAAGATGAAATAAAAAAGTTAACTGACAAGTATTTAGAAGAAGTTGGTTTAACAGAATTTCATAAGCATAAACCTTATGAATTATCAGGAGGGATGAAACAAAGAGCATCTCTTGCAAGAGTATTAGTTAACAATCCAAAAATGATTTTAATGGATGAACCTTTTGGAGCATTAGATGCTTTAACACGGCAAAATATGCAAGCATTGGTAAGAACATTATGGTGGAAAACGAAGAATACGATTTTTCTTATTACTCATGATGTAGATGAAGCATTAGCATTAGGTACAAGGATAATTGTTATGTCAAGCAGGCCAGGTAAAATAGTTAAGGAATTCAATACAGAATTTACTTACAGAATGTCTGCAGAAAATTCAGATAATACCCGTTATACAAGTGAGTATATGAAAATTAGGGAAGAGATATTAGATTTGATAAATCATCAGCCATATATATTTAAAATATAGTTTTTTGAACGACTACCACCTCGGAGGTCCAGTAAATTCTAAGTACAATCCACCTTAAGGATTTAAATAATAGCTTAAAAATAACATAAAGCTATCCAAGAAAGGATAGCTTTTTTATAATAAAAACAAAATTACTTGAGATAGAAAGAAACAAAAAAGTTCGCAGATGGATAATTAAAATTTCTAATGTACATTATTATGGAGTTGAGGGAGTATTTTCAATGATACTTCTTTTTTTGTCGTTGAGAACATATGTGCGTATATTTTGTTTAGTATTGGAAATAATTAGAATATAGATAAATAAGCGCTTAAATCTAAATTTATGATATAATTGAGGTAAGAGAATGGGTTATAAAAAGGCCATTAATAATATACACGATAAGTCTTACAAAGATCTTTACTCTAACAAAATAGTGTTTTTGAATTTAGTTAAAGAAATGCTCAGTGCATCTTGGGCAAAAGATTTAAATGAAGAAAATTTAATTTTGGTAGATAAACAGTACATATTATCAGATTATGAAGAAAATGAGGCAGATATTGTATATAAAGCGAGTATTAATGGTGGAGAAGTGATTTTTTATACTCTTTTAGAATTTCAATCAACAGTAGACTATAAAATGCCTTTAAGATTATTTTTTTATATTAATGAGGTGCTTAGAGAATATATTAAGAATTTAAAAGAAGAAAATAAGAAAAATAGAAAAGGATTTAAAATTCCCGCAGTAGTTCCAATAGTCTTATATAACTCTATAAGAAGGTGGAATTCGCCAAGATTTTTCAAGGACATAGTAAGTAATAGTGAACTTTTTGGTGATGATATAGTTAACTTTAAGTACGAATTATTTGATGTAAATCATCAATATACTAAAGAGGAATTAATAAAAAATAATAATATTACATCAGCTATATTCTTACTAGATCAAAAGGTGAATCCATTAGAATTTTTTGAGAGATTGAAAGCTGTGGCACTAAAGTTTTCCAAATTAACAAGTAGAGAAAAAGAGATATTGAAGCATTGGCTTAGAAATACTGTTGATGAGGCTATAAGAGAAAATGTAGTTAAAATATTAGAAGCTGATAATAGAGAAGGAGTGGAAAATATGGTAGCTAATAATGCATTTATGATAGAAGAAATGAAAGAAAAAGTGAGGAAAGAAACTGAAAAAGAAACTAGAAAACAAGAAAGAGAAAATATTAGATTAAAGGATATAAGAAGAGTTAAGAATTTACTGACTAAAAAATTTGGAGTTCTAAATAACGACTACGATAAAAAAATAGAAGAGCTAGATAGTAATGATTTAAATTTAATCATTGACAATATTTTAGATATTGAAAGTATAAAAGATGTAGAAAAGTATCTTCAAAATTAATAAATATTAATATGAAAGTTTTAAAGATGAAAAAGAAAATAACAACATAAATTAGATAGGCTGAGAGTTTTTGAATTTAGAAAACCTCAGCCTTAATTATCTTACGTAAAGTTATGCAATAATAAACATAAAAAACTGGAAAATACTCGAAACTAAGTAAGAAATATTAAAAATTAAGATTTGAATAATTGAATAAATAAAAAATAATGAACTTAATAGAAATTATTATAGTATATTATTTTTTATGCTAAATATAAAGTGAAAAGTATAACTAAACAAAGGCCTTGAGATGGCAAAAGATTTGTATAAGATCATACCAAAGAAGATATATAGACTACATGAAGTTTGGTGATATTTAATAAAATTCTTATCTTTGGGCTATTAATTTATCTTTATGTAACACATGATCCAATATCCAATTTAAGATAAAGAAAAGTATTTCGTTCAAATGCTTATTGGTATTTGCATCCAAACTTCTAAAATCAATATTGAATATTTTCTTTATAAACTCTGCGTGCTCTATTTTTTGGATTGGTAATTGGTCAGAATTAATTTTCAACATATAAGTTTCTTCCGTCTGAAAATGAAATTTAGTGTATTGACGCAAATCTTCTAATATTTGTACAACATCATCATACTTATCTACACGAAGTTCATTTTTTAATAATTCATATGCTTGATTTCCAATCTCAAATAGATGTTTATGTTGTTCGTCAATTATCTCGATACCAATCGAATATTCTTCTTTCCATGTTAACATCATTTTTCGCCCCTTTTTTATAATATTCTATTAATTTTACCATATAATTAAAATATTTAAAACGTTTTAATTATGTATTGTATAAATGAAGAATAAGCTTTAATTAGTTCATAGAAATTTATGGGAGTAATAGGTAAACGTTAGAAAAAAATTCTTGACTTAAAGTTAACTTTAAGATTTATAATGTAAATGAATACATTTAATTTTTAAAAAGTAACCATAAAAGTTTAGGAGTTGATCTAATGAGTAAAATAAAGATGGGAATTTTAGGTGCAGGTGATATTGCAAAGTTAATGGCAGAAACAATAAGTAAAATGGACAATGTAGATACATATGCAATTGCGGCTAGAGATCTAGAAAGAGCAGAGAAGTTTTCAAAGGAATATGGATTTGAAAAGGCATATGGTTCATATGAGGAAATGTTAAAAGATGAAAGTTTAGATTTTGTATATATTGCAACGCCACATTCTCACCATTATGAACATGCTATAATGTGTTTAAATCATGGAAAACATGTACTTTGTGAAAAGGCTTTTACGTCTAATGCTAAGCAGGCGGAGGAAGTATTAAAATTAGCAGAAAGCAAAGGGTTGTTAATTACAGAGGCAATATGGACGCGTTATATGCCAATGTCAAAAACTTTAAATGAAGTAATAGAAAGCGGTGTTATTGGAAAGGTAACCTCATTAAATGTAAATTTAAGTTATCCAATTACGCATAAAGCAAGAATTATGGATCCAGAACTTGCAGGTGGAGCTTTATTGGATTTGGGAGTTTATACGCTTAACTTTGCAGCCATGGTTTTTGGTGATAAGATAAAGAGTATTTCATCAGCTGCAATAAAAACAGAAACTGGCGTTGATGCTCAAAATAGCATTACAATATGCTTTGAAGATGGAAAAATGGCAGTATTAAATAGTTCTATACTTGCTATAAGTGATCGCCAAGGTGTGATTAATGGAGATAAGGGATATATTGTTGTTGAAAATATTAATAATTACGAAAAAATTAGTGTATTTTCTTTAGAGAGAGAGGAAATTGCAGTTTATGATGCACCAAAACAAATAACTGGTTATGAATATGAGGTTGAGGCTGCTATACAAGCAATTGAAAATAAAGAAATAGAATGTCCACAAATGCCACACAAAGAGACTCTTAGAATTATGGAAATTATGGATTCATTAAGATATGAATGGGGCGTTATATATCCATTTGAACAGATATATAGATAGCCCTACTATAACTTAAATTTATGCATATAACCAACCGAAAGAGAAGGTACTCGTTTACTCGGTTGCTAGAGAAAATGGTTGTGGATTTCTAACAGTAAAAGTTGCACCAGTCCTGCTTGCTCCTTAGGCAAGCTAATGACAAGCAGGACTGGAACAACTTTTACTGAAGAAATACCTACAACCATTTTCTGAATGCAACACTGCGTAAAAGAGTACCTTCTCTTTCTGGTATGAAAAGTATTTCAAAGCATAAATCAAATTCTTGTTTGGGTTATCTATAGTTAATTAATGTATCCATCAGTTCCACGTACTAGTTTTAATAAAAAGAGACTAAGAATCAGATGGAGATCAAACTCCACTTGATTCTTAGTCTCTTTTTTATGCTTAATTAGAGAATTCTTGTGATCCCATATATTTACCGTTTCCGAAGATTACACCTATACCAACTTTATTATATGAAACATTCATCATATTAGCTCTATGGCCTGGTGAATTCCACCATTGATTAAATAATTCAACTGGATCACTAGTATTGTATGCAATATTTTCTCCTGTTGTAGTATATTTGTATCCTATATCTTGTAACCAGTTTGTCCATTTAGTTCCGTCTGGATTTGTGTGGTCAAAGAAGTTATTTTGTATCATGTCATTACTTTTATATCTTGCTACTTGTACTAATGTATTATCCATAGTAAGAGGTTGAAGACCAGCTTCTGTTCTTTTTGCATTCATTAATTCAAGAATTTTTTGTTCAGCTGAAGCCTGTACCGTTATTGAATATTTTGTTGGCAATTTAGGTAACCCCTGTACATCAACTGAATTAGTATTTGAAGAAGCATCAGTAGTAGTTTTATCATTTTTAATATTATTTGTCTTATCAATGTTATCTAAATTGGCTGTATTATTAGTAACTTTTTCTATGTTTTGTGTACTTCCAGAATTTGCATTTGTTTCTTGATTATTTGTTGAAGTACTAACTGTAGATGTTTTATTATTATCTTTAACTATGTTATTATTTGAATCAAAAACTTTGTTAACAACTGGTGTTTTCTCATTAGGAACTTGTCCGTTTGAAGTAGTTGTATTAGTTTCGTTATTTGCTATGGCTTTTCCAATTTTCATTATACCTAATTGGCTTAACAAATCAGATTGTCCATTAACATTGGTAACGCCTGTTTGCATTGTACCTGTATTATGAAAGTTATACAATTTACCGTCATTCATTATTAAACCTTTATTTAAAATGTTATTTAAAATCGTATTATAATAAGTCTTAGCATTTGAATCAAAAGTTGCTGCAGATACTCCTAATGATGAGAAACTACCAATAGTTGTAGCTGCGATAACTGCTGTTATTATTTTTCTTAAAGGATTCTTCATCATAAGTTTTTCTCCTTCTATATGTTTTATTTGCCTCCTTGAATTTCAGATAAACAATAAACATTTTTTGAATGTTTGCTGTTTTCAAGTGAGGTCATGTGTCTATACTAACATTTTTATGACAACATTCAAGACGAAAATCTTCTGCTAAAGTCTTTTAAACGAAATAGGCACAAAATCTCTTGAGTATGGTCTTATATGTTGCTTTATGCACCACGATATCACTAAATACCTTGCAGTGCAAAGGATGGGCCCCAATAATATTTTAAATATCACAGGCATATCAATTACTGCGAACCTAAATAAAATAATATTAAAATAAATTAAACTATGCTATAATCAACGTAATAAAGAATAATTACCAAAAAAATCAAATGAGGTGAATTATATGGATAAATTTAAATTTTTTACAAGGTTTGCTGAATTAGATGGATTAAAAAATGTAGATGTTAAGAATAAGGTATTGAGAAAATTAACTGAGGATGATGAAGAAGTTTGTTTAGGACAAAGACAAGTAGGAGAGAGAAGTTATCATATTTTCTACTTATATAAGGATCGTTTTTGTGTATATTATCATGGTGGTGGTATAGATACAATGTGTACTTCAGATAAATTAGATGTTGTCTTAGATTATGTAAATAACTTAAGTCCTGAAGATTTTTAGAAGTAATAAAGAAAGTGGTTATTATTTTAGAACCTAAAAAGGTGTATATTTTTGAATATACATTTTGGTTTTACTAGAATAAAGGAAAACTTACCCTACAAGATAAATATAAATAAAACATAAAAATAGATGGCCAATGGTCATCTATTTTTATGTTCTAAGATAATAATCATACCTATTAAGTGATTACAGTGGAGATATAAATTGTTAATAATATAAGGGGCTTAAGATATGAAAAACAAAATAGGGATGGATGCAATTGTTTTATGAATAATTTCTATTTTAATTTTGAATTTTAAAGATAATCACTTGCAATTAATAATTATTATTTGTAAAATATAAATAAGGAATCTTATTACAATAAAGGTGAAGAAGAAGGGAAACCTACTTTCAATGATCGTCATCCAGTATTAAGAAGTGGAAAGGTAATGGTTAATAGAAAGTGGTCGCCAATTGATGGAGAAAAATTCGTAGAAGAATTTATTTAGATATAATCAATTGGATTGGTACTAGTAATAGGTGTTTAAGGAGGTTAAAATGATGAACAATAGTGTAATTAAAATAAATAAACTAAGTTCTCAATGGGAGACAAGTGACCCTTTTATATTCTGTGCACATCATAAGGATGCTTATCCAAAGGGGAATGATGAGATGGGACCCAATGCATCTCTAGCAGGCAGAATTATTGGCAATGATTTTCGGGGAATAGATGGCTTTAATATGTACCATGGTGATAATATTCCGGGATTCCCACAGCATCCACATAGAGGTTTTGAAACAGTTACAATAGTGTTAGAAGGATATGTTGACCATGCAGATTCAGCAGGTGCAACAGGCAGATATGGAGCTGGCGACGTGCAATGGCTTACTGCTGGAAGAGGTTGTAATCATACAGAAATGTTTCCTTTAATTAATAAAGAGAAAAATAATCCATTAGAATTATTTCAGATTTGGGTCAATCTTCCTAAAAAAGACAAATTTGTGGAACCACATTATAAAATGCTTTGGGCAGAAGATATACCGGTTATACAATCTCGAAATGAAAAGGGTAAAACAAGTACTATAAAACTGATTTCAGGTTCTTATAATGGTACTAGGAGTTTGGATTCTTCGCCTAATTCATGGGCAAGTAATAGGAATAACAATGTAGGAATCTGGATTATTCATATGGAACCAGAAGCTAGTATCGAGCTTCCTAAAGTATCTTCTACACTAAACAGAACTGTCTACTTCTATGAAGGCGATAAAATAAATATTGAAGAAACTAGTGTTGAGGTTTATCATAGTGTAAAACTTGCAGGAGATGAAATAGTAGAAATAAAAAATGGTACAAAGGAAAGCTGCCTGCTACTTTTAGAAGGAGAACCAATTGGAGAACCTGTTGTAAGTTATGGGCCTTTTGTAATGACAACTGATAAAGAAATTAAGGATGCTTTTGATGATTATAGAAGCACTGGCTTTGGAGGATGGCCATGGGAACGTGATGATTTTGTTCATCCAAGAGAAAAAGGAAGATTTGCACAATATCCTAATGGTAAAATAGAATACAGATAATTATTATGTATAAGCGGAAGTATTTTCATTTTTATCCGATAGCTAGCATCCGTAACACTCCCCCTTCTTCAAGTGGGAGATAACGGCTGCACGCTCCTGGATAAGTTCAACTAAATTCAGGTGGAGTTATAACTCCACCTGAAAAGTTTCACTTTATATCCACAGACAATATATTAAAAATTAATGAAAAAATAAGAATTTAATAATGAGCTGAGATTTTCTGAATTTAGAAAGTCTCAGCTTTATTATTTTAAAGAGAAGACTATTCTAATTTTTGTACAAATAGCATAGATGTTAGAATCGGTATTATTTAGAACTTAATTGTTTTTATGTTGAAGTGATGGAAAATATTTTCTAGTTTCCCGGATAATGATATACTAATAATGAGTGAGATAATGAGAAAAAATTAAAGAACATAGAGTAAGGGGGAGAGAAATGAGTATAACTGAAATATCAGTAAAAAGACCAGCTGCCATGTGGATGGCGGTAATCTTATTCGTTGGACTTGGTATCATGGGATATAAAAGCATGGGGGCAGATTTAATGCCATCTATGAATATTCCGGTTATATCAATAATGACAACTTATAACGGAGCCAGTGCAGAGGATATTAAGAAAGATATTGTAAAACCAATTGAAGATGCGGTTTCAGGAATAAGCGGGGTTGATGTACTAAATTCAACTTCAGGGGAAGGTTATGGTACTGTTACAATAACCTTTAAAATGAGTGCAAATATAAATACCGCATATTTAGATGTTCAAAAGGCTGTTGAACTTGCTTCGGCGAGACTTCCTAAAGCTGCTGATAAGCCTATTTTATATAAAATGGATATGAGTTCCATACCTATGATGATAGTCTCAATAAATGGTAATGCCAGTTATGAGGAGCTTTACAATCAATCTGATATCTTAAAACAAAGATTAGAAAAAGTACCTGGAGTGGGCAATATTTCATTGCTAGGTGCGGATAAGAAGCAATTGATGATAAAAATTGACAAAGCTACTATGGAGTATTATGGAGTCAACATTGATACTTTAATGGGAACCTTGCAAGCGTCAAACGTTAATATACCAGCTGGAGAGATTAAACAAGACAGCTTAGATCAATCTGTTAGAATTATTGGTCAGTTTAGTTCCGTTGATGCTGTACGAAATCTATTAATACCTGCTGGCAATGGAGTGACTATTCGTCTTGGGGATATTGCGAAAATTGACTTAGAAGTTCCAGATGCTACAGTATTAACAAGGTTTGGTGGTAACAAGACTATAGCTATGATACTTGGAAAGCAAAGTGATTCAAATGTAGTAGAAGTTGCTGATGCTGTAAAAAAGGAACTGGAAGATATAAAATTAGCACTTCCAAAGGGAACAGAAGTAAATATTTTAATGGATACTACTACTTTTATTAATTCTTCACTTACTCAAATAAAACATAATCTTTTTGAAGGAATTTTAACTACTGCAATTGTACTTTACTTATTCTTCCGCAGTTTCCGTTCTTCTTTAGTAGTTTTAATTGCTATACCAACTTCACTGGTTGCTACATTTTTTATGATGTATCAGATGCACTTTACCTTGAACATGTTGTCACTCATGGGCTTATCGCTCGTTGTAGGTACTCTGGTGGATGATTCTATAGTTGTTATAGAAAATATACAGCGGCATATGGATATGGGGAAAAATCCTATAGACGCAGCTATTGAAGGTCGTAGGGAAGTAGGAATGGCAGCAATAGCTATAACCTTATGTGATATTGTTGTATTTGCTCCCGTTTCTCTTGTATCAGGTTTAGTTGGACAGATGTTTAGGGAATTTGGACTTACTATTGTTGCAGCTACAATGTTTTCGCTAATTGTATCTTTTACAATTACACCAATGCTTTCTTCAAGGCTATTAAAAAATGAAAACCTTAAAAAGCTGCTAGTACAAAAAGAAAAATCTAAAATATTAAGTAAAATAACTCCTAAATTTATTAGTAGAATAAGTTCTAAATTCAGCAGAATAAATGCTAAAACAGAAGGGTCTTTTGAGAAACTTGTAGAGGCCTATAAAAAAGCTTTAATATGGTCTTTAGATAACAGGAAAAAAGTTTTAGCTATAGTTACTGCAGGAGTTGTGTTTAGCGTCATGCTAATTCCAATGGGAGCGATAAAGTCAGAGTTTATACCTATGGCGGATCAGAGTTCTCTTCAAATTAATGTGAAGCTTGCCCCAGGATCTACATTAAAACAAACGGATGAGAAGGTCTCTGAGCTAGAGAAATATTTACAAGAAACGAAAGAAGTAAAAAATTATTTTTCCTTGATTGGACATGATGGAGAATCAACTGCAGATAAATCTATTGCTCAAATTTTCATTAATTTAGTTCCTAAGGGGGAACGTAAAAAAAGCCAAAGTGAACTTGCAAGTGAGTTACGTGCTTTTGGTAAAAAAATGTCTGGAGCAGATATTAATGTAGCAGAGTCATCGTCCTCTGGCGGTAGTGGTAAGCCTGTATCAATTAAAATAAAAGGAAATGATTCGGATACTATAAGAGATTTATCAAAGGAAGTTGAAACGTTACTAAGTACGGTTCCAGGAATCACTGATATAAGTAACTCTACAAGTTCAAGAAGCAGTGAACTTAGGGTAAATATAGATAACCTAGCAGCTACTCAGTACAATATTTCTACAGCAAATGTTGGAAGTGTTGTTAGAATGGCACTTGCAGGAACCAATGTGGGAGTGTACAGATCAAAGAATGAGGAAAATGACATAACCCTTAAGTTTGAAAATGGACAAATCAAGAGTCCTGAAGATCTTAAGTCCTTGAAAATTACAAATTCCTTAGGAGCGCAAATTCCACTGAGTCAAATTGCATCCGTTCAAAAAATAGATGGTGCCCCTTCGATATCTAGAGAAGATAAGCAGGATATGGTGACTGTTGAAGCTAATATTCAAGGAAGAGTTCTTGGAGAAGTTACCGATGATATTAATGCTAAACTAAAGGCTCTTTCGGTTCCAGATGGGTATAGTATAAGCTTTGGAGGAAATCAAAAACAGATGGCAGAGAGTTTTTCTTCTCTTGGACTTGCTTTATGTGCATCCTTAGCTCTTGTTTATATGATTTTAGTAGTGCTTTATGAATCCTTCTTAACTCCATTTATAAGAATGATGGCTCTGCCTTGTGCTATTATAGGTGCTTTTGTTTTACTGGCTCTAACTGGACAGACTTTAAACTTGATGTCCATGATTGGATTAATTATGTTAGAAGGATTAGCATCTAAAAATGGAACATTACTCATAGATTATACCAATACCCTTATGAAGAGAGGAATGAGTTTAAGAGATGCTCTTATTGAATCTGGTGTTACTAGATTAAGGCCAATAGTCATGACAAGTGCAACTATGATTGTTTCCATGTTGCCAGTTGCCTTATCCATGGGTGAGGGAACCGAAATGAAAAAGAGTATGGCAATTATAATAATTGGTGGTATGATTGCATCAACAATACTCTCACCAATTGTATTACCAGTTATTTATACATTAATGGCTGATTTAAGAAGCGTAGTATCTTTTAAAAAGAAGAAAAATCAGAACCTAGAGGGGGGAAGCACCTATGAAGTTTAAGGGGTTAAAGAAAAAGAAAAAGCTTTTAATAGGAGGTGTAGTTTTAGCAGTTGTTGTGGCTATAGTTATTTCAATCCTTGCTAAAAATAAACCTGCAGAAATAGTACAAGAGGTTAAAAACGTAAAAACACAAAAAATAACAACTGGAACTATTTCAACAAATGTAGAATATGCAAGTAACCTAAAGCCTGCGAAACAGGTAGTAGTTTCGCCAAAAGCAGGAGGAAGAGTTACGACTGTAGATGTAAAGGTAGGAGACAAGGTTAGTGTAGGCCAAACATTATTTACATTGGACACTATAGATTATGCAGCACAACTTGAGCAGGCAGAGGCGGGAGTGAGTGCAGCTAGTGCTAACTTAGAAAGAACTAGCGACTCTGGGTTTATGCAGCAATTATTGCAAGCGGAACAGCTAGTAGGAAAATTACAAATTCAATATAATACTGTAAAAGACAGTTATGACAGAACACAAACTTTATATTCTGCTGAAGCAGTATCTAAAAAGGAGTTAGATGATGCTAAGGCCCAATTTGATGCTATAACTATTGACTTAAAAAATGCGCAGGATAGCTTGGAACTATTAAAGAGTAAGTCAGGACCTCAAGCTACAAAGGCGGCTGCAGCAGCGCTTGAACAAGCACATGCAGGAGTGAGTGCAGTGCAAAATCAGATAAATAACGCTACCATTACTGCACCAATAGCTGGAGTTGTGTCAGAAAAAGCAGTAGAAGTAGGTGAGCTTGCTAGCGCACAGTCAGGTTCCGTTACTGTTATAGATTCTAGCAGTTTAGAAGCAGAAATAAATATTCCTGATAAAATGCTTGAGAAAATTCAAGTAGGGCAATCGGTACAGGTTGATATAAATGCATTACCAGATGCAAAAATAGTTGGAGTAATAGAAAATATCAGCCCAAATACAAGTTCAAAAAACAACTTCTATGTTGTGAAGGTTAAAATTGATAATTCTAATGATGAAATAAAAGCAGGTATGTTTGCTAAAATATCCTTACCAGCTGAAAAGAAGGACAACATTTTAATGGTTCCAAATGAAACAATTAAAATGGAGAATGGTGTAAATTATCTTTATACAGTTAACAGTGGCCAGGTGAAAAAGATAGCAGTTGAAATCGGAATTTCAAATGAGAAATTTACAGAAGTGACAGGCAAAGTGGAGGAAGGCATAGATGTAATTACTGAAGGCCAAAATTTATTAAGTGATGGAGAAAAGGTGAATTTGGTGCAATAGGCTAACGACTCAAGTAAAAATTGTAAGATTTAATTCATATTTAAAGAAAATAACAAGTCAAATTGTACTAGCAAAAGGAATGTAGATAGATTTGTGTAAAACAAATCTACTACATTCTTTTTTTGTATTGTTTGATGGTAGATTTGGAATAATATACTTAAAAATAATAAGGGAGGATTCCAAATGAAAGTACCGGATATT
>NZ_MZGT01000047.1 GCF_002029255.1 Clostridium chromiireducens | reverse complement strand
CATTTAATATTTATTTAAGTTAAGTAAATAAATTAAAGCCTCCAAAGAGACTTTAAAGCATTATAAATTTCTTGCCTAGAAATATACTTTATAATTTTAAACATACACAATGTCAGAAAAAGAAAATACTCTTTTATTCAGTTGCTAGAAGAAATATCTATAAGTATTTCTTCTAGCAACTGAATAACATGAGTACCTTCTCTTTTGGCTAGCTATCCCATAATGCTAAGTTTCGCATTGGATATCTATGATTTAAGCTTATATTTATATAGAGGTCTTCCAATCTTTCCATATTCAATAATTTTTTCTATTTGGCCTTGTTTACTCATATAATCAAGATATTTCCTTACAGTGACTTTAGCTATACCTAGTTTTTCAGATAACTCTTCCGTTGTAAAGTAATCTTCTTTTATGTTTTCAAGTTCATTAACTATTGAATTATAGGTATATTTATTAAATCCTTTTTCCAGATTAAGCTTTACTTCTTCGTTATTTGTTTCCTTGCTTTTATTGCTTAAAATAAGCTTATCCAGTTCTCCCTGTTCTATGGTTTCATTATTCTTAAAACTATTTATTCTTTCTTTGAAAATACTTAGTGATTCATTAAATCTCTCAAAGGTGAATGGTTTTATTAAGTAATCTACAACTCCATATCTAAATGCATCTTTTACTCTATCTATGCTTTTATCTGCCGTAATTAATATTACATCAGACGATATTTCATTTTTTCTTAGCCATTTTAATAAATCTATTCCATTTTCATTTGGAAGAAAAACATCTAGAAGAATTAAATCAACAGAATTACTAGATAAAAATTCTTTTGCTTCTGAAAGATTTGCAACGGCTTTTTCTAATATAAAACCATCTACTTTATTTAAAAATTTTGAGTTTATTAGCCTAACCATTGGATCATCTTCAACAATCATAGTTTTTATCATGCATTTAACTCCTTTCCATAGGAATAGATATATCCCATTCAGTACCATTATTTATTATAAAACTAATAGTTCCCTGAGCCTCATCAATAATTTTTTTAACTATATACATTCCAAAGCCCCGTTCGCCTTCCTTACTTGTAGTACCCATGTCATATAAAGAATCTACCATTTTTCTTGGTATTCCCGCTCCATTATCTTTTATCTTAATTTTCATCTGTTCATCCTCTTCGAATATTTTCATATAAATTTCACCTGTTCCGTCATTTTTAACAGCGTCAATAGAATTTTCTATTAAATTCCCAATAACAGACACAAGTTCTTCTGATGTCATATACTCCGGTAACTTTGTTATCTTTGAATCATCATCTATAATTAAACTAATTCTTGATTCTTCGCACTTACTATATTTAGACAAGATTAAGGCAGCCAGGGATACATTCTTAATTTTATCGGATATTATGGTAGTTATACTTTTTTTATTTTCAACAATAACATTAATAAATTTAGTTACTTCATCATATTCCTCTAGCTGAATAAGTCCTGAAATTGTATGTAACTTATTCATAAATTCATGATTTTGAGCTCTAAGTGACCATGCCATTTTTCTTATTCCAGTTAATTCTTCTGCCATTTTACGTACTTCAGTTAAATCCTCAAACGTTACTACTAAGCCTAGAACTTGATTCTTAAACCCTCTTATAATGCTGTATTTACACATTATATTTACTCCTGGACGTACCTTTATTTCTACATTAGTCATGGACTTTGCACTATTTAAAACATTTAGTGCCATACTTTCATATGTAAAGTCAGTAATTGGTTTTCCTATATCACTTTCCTTTAGCCTTAAAATTTTACTTGCTTGTTCATTAAATAACGTTATGCAACCATTCTTATCTAAAGCTATTATTCCTTCTTTTATATTTTCGATTACTGTTTCCTTTTGCTTTAAAGCCAAAGCTATTTCTTCTGGTTCAAGACCAAATATAGCCTTTTTTATATTATAGGAAAGAGCTATAGCACCTGAAATACCTAAGATTAATCCCATTACTATAATAGGTATGAATTTATACATTTTTGTATACACTTCATTGTCAAATTTATTATATAGCATTCCTACTGCTACTGCACCTATTTGCTTATTATTTTCATCATAAATGGGAGCAAAAGCTCTTACCGAAATTCCAAGAGTTCCACTTCCTGTTGAGACATACTGCTCTCCAGTTTTCAAAACTCTTTGTTCATCACCACCAATAAATTTTTCACCTATTTTACTTTTTACAGGATGTGAATACCTAGTACCGCTCATATCCATAACCACTATGAATTCCACATTCGTTTTTATACGAGCCCTCTCAATTTCATCATTTAATATATCACTTGAAATACTTTTATTTCCCTTTAAATATTCCTTTACTTCATATGTTGATGCAAAAGAATCAGCTATATTTAACATATTTTTATCTATCTGATCTCTTAATAATCTTTTCATTTCAATAAAGGAAAGTATAGTTATGCTTCCAATGGAAATTACAAGAATTATTATTACAAAAGATATTATTTTTCCTTTTAATTTCATTTTATCACCCTTTTAAAACTTCATAACATATTTTAATTTACACAACTTACTTTAATTATATCCAAAGAACTGATTATTACAAAATAAAGAAAACTCCCTTTAGCGTTAAATTCAAATGCTATTTTTAAAATTACTTTTTGCAAAAGATTAAGAGCGTACTCCAAAGAATCCGCCCTTAAATATGAAATTTATTCAATATTATGCAACAACTTCATTATTGAGTTTTCTTGCTTTACTTTTTTGAAGCATCTTAAATGCAAAACTAACAATGAATGGGCAAAGTATAGCTGATACTACACATGCTGCTGCAACTTGTGCTGTTGCCACTGTTGCTATAACTGCTAATGATGGATCTGCAGCTGCAACTGCTGCTGGTGTAGCTACAGCATTCCCTGCTGTTGAGCCAGTCCCGAGTCCAATAATTGGCTCTTCTTTAAATATTCTTAATAATATATAAGCGCCTATTCCAGTAAATGCAGCTATTACTCCTAATAATATTCCAGGTCCTCCAGCTGTGATAATAGTTGAAAGATTCATTCCTGCACCTAATGGGAAAGAGAAGAATGGAATTAATAACATTTTACTGCTTCCAAGGAATTTTCTCATATCTGGGTCAAGATTCCCGAGTATCATTCCTATTACTATTGGAACCATTACTGCTACTAGTGCCATGAAAGGAACTTGAGCTAAGCCTGAAGCGCCTAGTGCAACTAATGTGAAAAACGGACCATCTTTTAAAGATAATAAAGCGTATGCACCTACATCAGTTTCATCACCATATTGTGAAGCAAGAGATGCATATAATCCACCATTACAATTTGTTAAAGCCGCAAGGATTGCAAGTGGTGACAAACCTAATACTCCAGCAGGACTAAAAACTTTACCTACAAATATACCAATACCAGCACCTACTATAAATTTACCAGTTATCAATAGTGCACCCTTTTTTATTGCTCTTGGTGCTAATTTAAAATTAATCTGAGAACCAATCAAAAACATAAAACAAGCCAAAATTGTTGACGATGCAGTTGAACTAAATAATGCAGTTGTAAAACCACCTATTTTTAGAACTTGTGGACAAAATGTATTAACTAACACCCCTAAGAAAAGTGGAACAACCATCATACCTCCCGGGATTTTATCAAGTGTCTTTTTAATTGGAATTTGCATGTTTATACCTCCTAAAATTTTATTTTCTCACAATTTAAACCTTTACATATTTTGCATTATGAATCAGTATTCTTCAAAATCTCTCATTTATAATTTTGTGGGACTCCATTAACTATAAGCTTATTTAATATTTCCTGAATTTTTACCTGAGTTTATACATGTATATCAGGCAATACTAGTTATTTAGTAACATGTATAAACTCTATTTCTATATTGATAATACTTTTAATAAGATCATTAATTTAACTATTTTCTTGCAACTCCACTTGCTCTTGCAGCCTCAGCAATTGCATATGCAACTTTAGTAGCAACATTTTTATCTAATGCACTTGGGATTACATTATTTTCATTTAAATCTTCATCTTTTATATAATTAGCAATTGCATATGCTGCTGCAAGTTTCATTTCTTCATTTATTTCTTTTGCTCTAACATCTAAAGCTCCTCTAAATATTCCTGGGAATGCTAAAACGTTATTAACTTGGTTTGGAAAATCTGAACGTCCTGTTCCTATAACTCGTGCCCCTGCTGCTTTTGCTTCATCAGGCATTATCTCTGGTGTTGGATTTGCCATTGCAAATATTACTGCATCTCTATTCATTGATTTGACCATTTCAGGTTTTAATATTCCTGGAGCCGATACTCCAACAAATACATCTGCATTAGCTAAAGCATCTGCAAGGCTTCCTGTTATATTTTCTGGATTTGTTATCTCTGCTAAAGCATCCTTAGCATCATCAATTTTTTCCATTCCTCTATATAAGATACCTACTTTATCACAAGCAATTAAATTTTTAACTCCTGATGATAGTAATAATTTTGATATTGCAGTTCCAGCTGCGCCTGCCCCATTAATTACAACTTTTACATCTTCAAGTTTCTTATCTACTACTTTAAGTGCATTTATAACACCCGCAAGTACTACTATTGCTGTACCATGTTGATCATCATGAAATACTGGAATATCAACTACCTTCTTAAGTTTTTCTTCAACTTCAAAACATCTTGGAGCTCCAATATCTTCTAGATTTATTCCACCAAAGGTCGGAGCTATCAGTCTAACCGCATTAACGATTTCATCAACATCTTTTGAATCCACCAATATAGGGAATGCATCAACATCTGCAAACTCTTTAAATAAAATTGACTTTCCTTCCATTACTGGCATTCCTGCCATTGGTCCTATATCTCCTAATCCTAACACTGCTGATCCATCTGTAACTACTGCTACCAAATTTCCTTTCGATGTATACTTGTAGACGTTTTCTTGATCTTCATGAATCTTTCTGCAAGGTTCTGCAACTCCTGGTGTATATGCAAGGCTTAGATCATCTCTTGTTTCAACTTTAACTTTAGATGTTACTGAAATTTTACCTTGTTTTTCTTCATGTAATTTTAGACTTTCTTCATAATAATTCATATTAAAACCTCTCCTCTATATTTAAACATTTACATTTGATATTTAATATTTTCTTGTTGTTGTTTGGTGTAACTAGATAATATCATCTTGTCTGAAAATTTAAAATATTAAGTAACTTTAAATAACATTTAATTAATTTAGAATACTTTGTGTTTTTTTTAACAAATATGATAATCAATTTAGAACTGGCATTTTACCTTTATTTACACAATAAAAGAAGAAAGTATTAACTGTAAAAGTTTATACTTTCTTCTCTTATCAAAAACCTAACATGCATTATAAATCTTTTATTTCTTCTAAGGACTTTATCGTCTCATCGCACCATTTTATCTTAGCATCTTCACTTTGTTTTCCATAACTAATTGTTGTAAGCCATAAGACTAAACTCTTTTTGTCTACTTGAACTTTACCTGACCTTAGAAGTGCATCTATTTCCGCATATTTAATTAAATCCTTTTCTGAATCTTCCCTGATACCATTAATTAGTTCAATAATATTCTTTACGGGTATATCTTTAGATAAAAATAGTTTTAATAACAGTTCAGATCTAATAGGTTCTTTTTCTATCGAAAGCAGCAGCCATTTATCTAATTCCTCTTTTCCTTTCTCCGTAATTGAAAATATATTTTTAGCTGGTCTTCCATCATTTTGTTTAACTTCTTTTGTTATTAATCCTTCTTCCTCCAACCTTTGAAGTACAGGATATATATGTCCATAATTTTCATTCCAAAAGTGTCCTATAGAAGAGTCACACACTTTTTTAATATCATAGCCTGACCCTGACATGTGATTTAATATTCCTAAAAGGGCATATTTTGTTTTATTTACCTTTGCCATTTGATTCACCTCTAACATATTTTTCTGCGGTATATAATACTAAAATTATATCAATCTGATATATTAAGTCAACATTTTACTTGAATCATTGACCTCTAAAGAAAACTCTGATTATGTTAAATATCTAGTTGGATTCGGAAATTAAACAATAATCAATTTATAATTCCTGATATATAAAAGAATAAAAAAATATGTGCTGGATAATAAAGATAGAATAAATACTTTAATCCATGCCCTTTTTTCCCATTATAAAGCATCATTAAAGGAATTGAAAAAATCATCATCCACTGATAATTATGATAAAATGCATTTTCTAAGGAAAGTATCGAGTATGGAAAAAATGTTAATGAGAATAATGCATATACAACCATCATTTTCTTACGATCATTTCTTAAATAAAAAAATGCAATTCCGAGAGAAACAAAAGCAAAGCTACCTTCGCATAGTAATGGACAAGGAAGAAAGGATAATATAATTCTTGATATACTTCTATTTGGTAACAAGACTACGCTCATAGGTAAAACAATTTCAAGCATTATAACAAGAGATAAAATAATAATTTTCTTACTAACTCCACTTCCCTCTCTATTCAGGTATTCAAAGATTAATATATTAAATCCTATTAGAAAGAAAGTTTCAAATATATTATTTGTTACAGTTGGATAAGATGAATTATTCATTGAAATCTTCCAAGCTATAAATTTACCTAAAGACATTATTACGGAAAATAAGTATAATCTCTTTACATAAGTGATTCTATTTCTAGTATAAAAAAATCCTTCTGCCATTGTAAAGAAAAAAAGTGGAGCTGATAACCTTCCAAGCCATGTAAACCAAATCGGAATTCCATTTGATGAAAAAAACTGGTGAATATGATCCATAGTCATTAATGCTAGTGCAAGCATTTTTAAATTGAATCTATCCATACCTTTTGTAATTTGATTATTTGCTATGTTCATAGAATATGTCTCCTAATTTTTTACTAAAGTATCTTCTCTAATTATATTCCATATTATTAACATTGTCTAAATCACTTTATGTTTTAGTTTGCACATTTTATTTCTCAATTTAAAGAGAGCAATCTGTTACTTAGATTGCTCTCTCTCTAATATAATTATATTTTATAACTTTCCAAGTCTTTTTTGAAAGTCTCAGTTATACCTTTAAAATCATATATATTTTCTATAAGTTTTTTTATTTCATTTGTATAATTTATTACACTAGCACTTACCTCTTCAGATGATGCTGAATTCTCTTCAGCTATGGCTGCTAGAGATTCTATGCTGTCATAAACATTTGAAATGGCATCAGCCTCAGTATTTAGCCTATTTATAGTTTCAATCATTGATGTAGCTACATTTTGAACGGATTGATTAGCTTCGAAGCTTATATTTCTAACAGTTTTTAAACTATCAGTCTCATTAGCCAGTACATCATATTGATTATCGATTTGTCCTACTAATAATTTTATTTCATTTACAAATTGCTCCAAATTAGAGTTAATTTCCAAAACTGCATCCTTTGATTGCTCAGCCAATTTTCTTATAGAATCGGCTACTACAGCAAATCCCCTGCCATGTTCCCCTGCTCTAGCAGCTTCAATAGAAGCATTTAATGCTAATAAATTTGTTTGTTCGGATATTCCTGAAACTATTGAAACGATTTGCGTTATACCTTTGGCTCTTTCTTCTAAATGTGTTCCCTTTATTTTAACATCTTCAAACTTTCCTAGTGACGTTAAAATATTCTTACTAGCATTATCAACATTTTCATAACTGTTATTTATTTTATCAACTGCATTTTCAAGTTCAAGTTTATTAGAATTTTCATTCCTAACTATATTTCTAAGCGCTTGAATATTTTCGTTTAGTGCTTGTACGGCACTATCTGTACTTTGTGCTTGGGTAATAGCACCTTCGGCTACTTGTTCAACAACACCACTTATTTCATTGGATGTGTGATTCATCGTATCAGAAATTTTATTTATTGTGTTTACAAAAGCACCCATTTCATCTGTAACACCCTTAAATCCTACGAAATCAGCTTGTACAACTTTTTTGTGTTTTTTCAAAAGTTTATAAATGTCTTCTAAGAAGTCATATGTTGTAATACTTCCATCAATGTTATATTGATTATTTATAATTCTTCCTAGCTCCTCTTTTATTTGACTTAAAGGAGACATCATTAAATTGACTGCTATAAATGCTCCGATTCCCGATGCAGCTCCTCCGATTATGCTCTTAACAGCGTTATCAAATCCCAACAAAGCTATTAATACCAGTGTCGATATTAAGAATGTAAAAATTCCTACCTTAACTCCAAAATTTCTAATAAAACCTAATGAAAATAATCTATTAACAAAATATTTTTTATTGTAATATATATCCTTATCAAAAGTAAGCTTCAGCTTTAGTTCACTATCGGTTCTTGACATCTCTTCCACGCTTACTTTTTCATTAAAATATTCACATGACCCATCTAACATTCCCAGAAAATAATCAAACATACCTCTTGATGAATTATAGCTAAATATTGCTTCCCTACTTGATATAGGTTCTATTAATACCAAAGGCGGTTTCGCCCCAGCAAATTTTTTTGTCATCACAACATGTACATCAAACATTGATTTTAAAAATGAATATACATTATCATGTTTAAAAAAAGCTGGATAATCGTGACTAAAAGTCCTTATATTATCTTGCCCAATTTGTCTCCACAGATCACCTACACCAATATTTTGTTTTTTTGCTATGTATGATATTATTCTTTTCACTTCATTGTCATCCACATTTTCGATGGGTGAAAATATTTTTTTACTTGTCCAGCCAATATAATCCATCGCCTCATCAACTACTGAATCTCCAAACAGTTTTCTGTTGGTTCTCATCCAAGTTGAAACAACTGTACCCTTCATAGGTAATACCTCCTTATTTCTTTTTAATAATTTTATATTTACGCTAATCTTTTCTTATAAATCAATTATACAACATAAAAAATATATTGTTAATTAATATTATTTAACAATAAATGTTAGTTAATAAAAAAGTAAGACATTGTCCTATAAAGTGCGAATGCACAATTAAGTTGACATTCAATAAGTTGTATGATAATTGTAAAAAGTATCATAAATAATTAATGCCATATTAATATCAATGAAATGAGGTGATTTAAAATTGATATTCTCCAATCTTATTTTAAATAAAGATGAGCCTATATATCTTCAATTAGAAAAACATATTAAACAAGGAATTAAAAATGGTGAATTAAAAAAGGATAGCAAACTCCCATCTACCAGAGAAGTAAGTAAATTTTTAAGTATAAGCAGAAATTCCGTTATCTCAGCTTATGAAGAGTTAGAGAGTATGGGAATAATTATTACTAGAAAAGGTGTGGGTTCCTTTATTTTAATTGAAGGCAAAAATGAAAGTTATGAATACAATATAAATTATTCAAAGATAATTAATGATTACGGAAGTACCTTAAAAAAATTTGATATCGTAAAGAATGAATTACCTTACAAAAAAGGGATAATATCCTTTAAATCTATTTCCCCAGAAAGTCATCTATTTAACCTTGACGATTTTAAACGTTCTCTTTTGGATGCTTGGACTTTTGAAGGAACAAATTTGTTGAATTATGGTTATGCTAAAGGTTATAAGCCTTTGATAGATTACTTTTTTGATTATATGGCCGAAAAACGTGTAAACACTGAAAATAAAGATATTTTAATAACAAATGGTTTTACTGAAGCCTTTGACATAATTATTAGTTCATTGACCAATAAAGGAGATATTATTTTATGCGAGGAGCCTACTCATAATACAGCATTAAAAATAATGAAATCTTATGGTCTGCAAATCGTTCAAGTGAAGATGGATAAAGAAGGTCTTGATTTAAAATCCCTTGAAAATGCGTTAAGCAAGTATTCTCCTAAGTTTGGATATCTAATACCTTCATATAACAATCCAACAGGAATTGTTACAAAAACTGAAAGAAGAAGAGAAATATATAAACTTTTCAGGAAATATTCTGTTCCTATAATTGAGGATGGCTTTAATGAGGAATTACTTTATTCCAGTTCTCCTATTGATCCTATTGCTTCTTTATGTGGAGGTGGAAATGGAGTTATATATATAGGAAGTCTTTCTAAAATATTATTTCCCGGACTTAGAATCGGATGGATATTTGCGGATAAAAATCTTATTGATGTTCTAGAGAGTGTCAAGAGAGGCAAAAATATTCACACTTCTTTCTTAGATCAAAGTGCCTTCTATTATTATTTGAAAAGTGGTGCCTTTAGTAGATACGTTAAAAACGTACGAAAATATTATAGAGATAAATATAATCTTGTAGTTGATTTAGTTGAAAAATACATCCCTTACGAATATATAACCGGTGAAGGTGGCCTACATGTATTTATTAAATTGAAAAATAAAATAAACTCTAGGAAACTTTTAGAACTCTGTTATTCCGATAATGTATTATTTATGCCCGGTGATATATTTTATGAAAATTATCATCTAGAATCTAGCATTATTAACGGAGATGATACCTTCAGAATTGGTTTTGGTAGAGTAAGCGATGAAGATATACGAAAAGGTATAAAAATAATTGGAAAGAACATTAAGATCTTAGAAGAATCCTCTTAAAATATTATTTATATAAAATCAACTGACCAAAAAATCGTGGTCAGTTGATTTTAACTTTAAATATCTATCTTATAAGATAGCTATCATCCTTAACACTCCATCTACATATGAAACTCTACCTGAAAGTTTCACTTTATAAGTTCTTTAATGCTTGAAGTGCGGCTATATTTAATAAGCTCCATGGTTTATTGAAGTGTGGTTGGAAGAAGAAATCCGTCATGGCTAGCTCCTCAACGGTCATTTTATTTTGAATTACCACTGACAATGTATTCATAAACTGTGTCAAATCTAATTTTGATATAATTTGCCCGCCTAGTATTCTCCTACTATCTTTGTCATATACTAATTTTAATAATGCTTCTTCATAAGTAGGCATGAATTCTGGTCTATAACTATCCATTACTGATACTGCACCTACATTAAATGATGTTGTAGCTCTTGCTACATCTTCAGTTAATCCTGTCGACGCAATACATTTTTCATATATTTTAATTCCTGAAGTGCCTTGTGTTCCCATATATTTCAATTTAGGCCCAGTAATATTATGTGCAATTAATGTTCCCATTCTAACTGCATTTGTAGCTAACGGGATATATCTTGTATCATTCCCTGGATTAAATTTGACAACACAACAGTCACCTGCTGCAAATACATCTTCTCTGCTTGTTCTCATATATTCATCAATCATGATTGCACCATTTTCTAAAGTTTCCAGTTTTCCCTTTATAAGAGAAGTACTTGGTGCAAAACCTATACATAAAATAACTAAATCCGCCTCATATTCTTTATTTTCAGTAACCACATGTGATACTTTATTATTTTCCCCTTTAAATAGCTTAACCTTTTCACCTAATACCAAGTTAATTCCATGATCCTTAAATTCTTTTTCTGCAATATCAGTAAATTCCTTATCTAAGTACTTTGACATTATCCTATCTTCAGCATCTATTAATGTAACATTTTTATCTTTCATCTTAAATGCTTCAGCAAGTTCTACACCAATGTACCCTCCACCAATTACAATCACATTTTTTGCATTATTACGTCTAGCTTCTATTTCTTTTGCATGATTATAATTTTTACACAAAAGGATATTTTCTAAGTCTCCACCTTCAAATTTAGGGATTATTGGCCAAGAACCTAGAGTTAAGACCAGTTTGTCATAATTATCCTCTAATATTTCATCATTATCTAAATTCTTTACCTTAATTTTTTTATTATCAAAATCAATATCTAAGACATCATGTTTCATCTTTGTTACAACACCCATTGAACTTAAATTCTGTGGTGAATTATAAAATAATTTTTCTGTTTCAGTAACTATTCCTCCAATGCTTAATGCAATTCCACAAGATAAAAATGATATATTGTCATTTCTTTCATATACAACAACTTCACTATCAGGATGTAATTCTCTTAAATTGACTATAGCAGCTGTTCCTGCATGAGTACATCCAATCACAATAACTTTCATATAATACCTCCTAATTATTTAATAATTACTTTTCATAAATAATAATTATCTATTAATAACATTATATATCTTTTTAGAAAAGAAAGAAAGATTTTCTCCTTTTTTCTTGTAAAATATTTTACTACGTAATTAATATTAATGCATTTATATTAATATGATATAGTTTTTTACAGTTATTCGTCATAATATACTCTAAATTATATTATCTCTATCAATATGAACTTTATATCTATAATTTAATCTTTACTAAAAAAGAAGCGACTTAAAATTGTTATAATAATTCTAAGTCACTTTCTTATTATATAAGTTTAAATTGCTTTAATCCTTTATAAATACCGTCATTTTCAATATTGTCTGTCTTATACCTAACTTTTTCAAGAATTTCTGGATTGCTATTTCCCATAGCAATTCCATACCTAACATATTGAAGCATATCTATGTCATTTAAGCTATCTCCAAATGCATATGTATCTTCAATAAATATTCCTAAATGTTTAATGATAGCCTCAATGCCTTTTACTTTCGTAAATCCTTTCGGAACTAATTCGATAAATTCAGTGTTATGGTATATACAATCAAAATTATTCTCTAAAGATTTAAATGCTTCTTCAAAATTGCTATTTTTATTAGTTCTGCATGTAATCTTATTTATGCGATACTCCTCTCCATTAATTGGCTTTATTTTTTCACTATATTGGCTCTTAAATTTAGTTACGGAAAATAACCCTCCATCCAAAAAATTATCTTCATCCATATATAAATAATCTTGTCCTTCTAAAACGCAAAACACATTATATTTCCTTAGAACATTTACTGCATAATCAGCTATTTCTTTTTCTAAATCAATGTTATATATTACGTTACCGCTACACTCTACATATGCACCACAAGCAGCTAATACACCATCAAATCCTAAATCTATTAAATCCTGAGGTATCATAGCCCTCGCTCTACCTGTTGATATAAACGCAAGATGTCCTTTATCCTTTAATTCCTTTATTCCTTGTACTGTGCTTTCTGGCACCCCTATTTTATTATTATATAAAGTTCCATCAATATCAAAAAAAACTATTTTTCTTTCCATTCTGCCCCCCATAAAAACAATGCTTTTTTATTAATGATACAACAACTCAGCAAAAAAGGAAAATATCATTAACTAAACGAAAACTTATGTTGACTCTTAACGAAATTAGCTCAAAACGAAATGTTATCGGCTCTTATAATAGTTTGTCCCCCATACCCCTACTAAAATCATAACGGACCCTATAAAATGATATAAGTAAAAATTTTCATTTAAAACTAATACCCCAGCAGCTATAGATACTATTGTTGATATATTGGCGAATACTGAACATCTAGAAGCTTCCATTTTTGACAATGTATAATTAGTCAGAAAGTATGCTACCACAGACGATAATATGCCAAGATATAATACTGATGATACAAAACTTGGACTACTTAACGGCAAAAAGTATTTGGGTAATTCTCTATTTAACATATGATCAATAATTGAAATTAAATTGAAAAATATTGCTCCTATTATCATCATGAAGTATGTTACTTCTATTGCAGTAAAATCCTTAGATATTTTTCTAGCTATTATGTTAAATAATGCTGCTGAAAATACTGCTCCTCCAAGAAGAAGTATGCCAAGTAAAGTACTTCCTCCCGGATCGTTTGAATTCTCCATCAAAATTATTAAAGCCACACCTGATACAGATAATATTATACTTAAAGCCTGTCTTATAGAAGGTTTCTCATTCAATATGTATATTGCAAGAATTGTTACTAATATGGGTATAAGTGCTATCATAAGGCCGCCTAAAGATGATGACGTTCTTTGAATCCCATATGTTTCAAAAATAAAGTAAATTATTGGCTCTACTAACGCTAAGATAATAAGCCATTTCATAGGTTTATTTTTATAATCCACTTTTATTACTTTTATCCATATTAGAATTGTCATCACAAAAAAAGCGGCTAAAAATCTAAATGAAAGTAACTCCATAGGGGCAGCAACTCTCAATGCTTGTTTGGAAAATAGAAAACTCAAACCAAAAATAAAGTTAGTTATTATAGCGGTAATATATGGTATTATGTGTAATTTGTCTTTCATTTTATGTCATTCCCTCTCTGTTCATTTGGAATATAAAAAGTTATTATAAAAACTATAAAAGGCGCTAAAAATAGCGCCCCAATTTATTAATTTAATTATCACAAGAAGTAAGTATACTATAAAATCATTCTATTTACAATGATTTTATAGTGATTCAATTCTTCAAACCATAATATCTAGTTACTAGCTCTAAAATAACTATTTACACACAGTCTTATAAAATTAGCATCCTTTTTAACAATAAAAATATATTAATAAAAAAGGTGGTGATTATAATTTACAATGATTCATTAGTTAGTTATTATTCACAAACTAACTTAAATCTAGAATTGTTATCTTTTTATAATGATTGGAAAATGCGTTACTTAAGACTTGTAAATGACTCTAATACTATGAAAGAATATCTTTTTTACGCATTAGACCAACCTACTACTAATAATGCAGTCACTGTCTCCGAAGCAATGGGCTATGGAATGATTATATTCCCAATTATGAGTAAATTTGATCTTACAGCTAAAATTCATTTTACATCAATATACAATTATATAAAGTCGTTTCCTAGTTTTTATAACAATAATTTAATGGCATGGCAGCAAGTTAAAAATTCTACTGGTAATATTGTTAACTCTTCGCCTGAAACGTCCTCTGCAACCGATGGAGATATGGATATCAGTTATGGACTCCTTCTCGCACATAAAATTTGGGGAGAGAATGATAAAATCAACTATAAAAGTGAAGCTGTTAAAAGGATTAATGCCTTAATGGATAGTTGCGTAAATAAAAATGATTATATTCTAACTTTAGGTGATTGGGTCAAAGGAATAAAAGTTAATAATTTCAAGTACGTGACTAGAAGTTCAGATTTTCTAAAGTATCATATAAGAGAATTTATTAAATTCGATTTCAAAAATAGCACAGAGTGGCAAATGGTACTTGATAAAATCGACTTTATTATTTCAGAACAAATGAAGAATGAAAGCAAGGCTAACGGGCTAATGCCTGATTTCTTTATAAAGGATATCAATAATATAAATAATTATATAGCTCCTAAATTCAAAGTCCTAGAAACTATTCATGATGGAGATTATTATTTTAACAGTTGTAGGACTCCTTGGCGATATTCTATGGATATAATTATAAATAAAACTCCAATAACTCATGAGCTTCATACCCTTAATTATTGGATAAAAAAAGAGACCTCATATAATCCTAAAAATATAAAATCAGGATATTATATAGCTAATGGCCCTCCTGGCCATTCCTTTGGTTCATCTAACGATCTATCATTTATAGCACCT
The DNA here is from genome assembly GCF_002029255.1 of Clostridium chromiireducens. Lineage (GTDB taxonomy): Bacteria > Bacillota > Clostridia > Clostridiales > Clostridiaceae > Clostridium > Clostridium chromiireducens. The sequence goes on along the minus strand of NZ_MZGT01000047.1, from coordinate 27,934 downwards.
TTTTTAGTGAGTTCCCTCATTGAAAAAGGACATGATAATTGGACCATTGCTCTTTGGGAAACTTTAATAAATAAACCAATAACAAAATGTACTTTCTATGAAAATACGCTAAAACTTATTTCTATGATAGTTGCAACAGGAAATTGGTACATTAGTTAATCTAAACATTGTTTTTAACATGGAGTAACTTTTGTTACTCCATGATTTATCTTACAATAGATAATCAAATTCGCGCTAAATTAATTCCACCTTACTACATTTATACTATATTCCTATAGTTTTCATTAAAAATATGAATATTTTAAGAAATTATGAGAAAAATAGAAAAACGAGCTAAATATTATAGGAGTGAAATGTATATGAAGGTTGGAATTCCCAAAGGATTATTAAATTACAAATATTCTATCTTTCTTGAAAAATTTTTTAGTGAGCTTGGTGCTGAAATTATAACCTCCCCTAACACAAACAAACAGATATTAGATGAAGGCGTTAAACACTGTGTAAACGAAGCATGTTTACCAATTAAAATATTCCATGGTCATGTAGCTTCCATCAAGGATAAATGCGATTTAATGGTCATCCCGCGAATTATGCAGATAACCGAAAATGAATTCATTTGTCCAAAATTTTGTGGATTGCCAGAAATGATTATAAACACCGTCCCTAATATGCCTAAGGTTACCATGGCTCCTATTTATGCGACTTCAAAAGAAAAATTATATAACTGGATTATATCTACAGGAAGCATGATAACAAACAATAAGAAAAAAATTAAAGAAGCATATTACGAGGCTTTAGCTGAACAAAGTAAAATTAAAACAGGAATTAAAAACGAAGGATATAAACTAAATATCGTTTTAATTGGTCATCCTTATAATGTTTACGATAATTTCGTAAATATGAATATAGTAAAAAAGTTAAATAAGTTAGGAATTGGAATAATAACTGAAGAATTCATAGACGAAAACTCTATTTCCGACAAAACAAAAGAATTATTTAAAAGGCCTTTTTGGACTTTCGCACGAACTGCATATGGCGCTTCAACATACTTAGTTGAAAATAAAAAAATTGATGGTGTAATATATATATCTTCTTTTGCTTGTGGTATAGATTCTGTTGTTATAGATCTTATAAAAGAGAGGATTAAAGATTTCCCATTTCTAATTCTTAAAGTTGATGAACATACTGGTGAGTCCGGATTCGATACAAGAATAGAAGCCTTTGTTGATATGCTGGAAAGGAAGTACTGACATGAAAATTATGACTCCGCATTTAGGAAATACATACCTTGTTACCAAAGCCATTTTCGATTCGCTTGGTATAGACTACATAATCCCAGAATTTAATAGTAAAAGATCTTTAGAAATAGGTTCAATGCATTCTCCCGAAGATATGTGTTTGCCTTTCAAACTTATGATGGGAAATTACATTCAAGGAATTGAGCAAGGCGCTGATACAATAATAATTACTGGCAGTTGTGGACCTTGTCGATATGGTGAATATTGTGAATTACAAATAAATACCCTGAAAAAGCTAGGACATAACTTGAATTTTGTTGTGCTAGATAAGCCCTCAGCAATTGGAACAAAAGAGTTCCTAAACAGAATATCGTTAATTTCATCAAACAGCAAAAAATCTACTGTTCAAAAATTAAACTCGTTACGTGTAGGCTTTAAAGTTTTAAACCTAATAGATAAAATAGAAGCAAAGGCACACTACCTAGCTGGATATGAGAGAAATAAGAGTGAATGTAAAAAACTATTAAATAAATGTAAATCCGATGCGATAAAAAGTACCAGTCCTGATGAAATGATAAAAATATTAAATTATTATTATAGAAAGTTTAATTCAATAGAATTATGCAAAGATAAAGAACCTATAAAAATAGCTATAATTGGTGAGATATATACTATAATTGAACCTTTTTCAAATCTTTATATTGAAGATAAACTTATGGATTATGGTGTTTCTACAAAGAGAAGACTCACTCCAAGTTGGTGGGCAAAGGATTCATTTATGTCAGTGTTTGGATTAAATTCGCTGGACATGAGGAAAGCTTCTAAAGAATATCTCCCATTGTATATTGGCGGTCACGCTAGAGAATGTATTGGAGAAACGGTAATGGCTACTGAAGAAGGATTTGATGGCGCTATTCAAATATTCCCAATGGGATGTATGCCTGAAATTGTATGCAAAGCTCTCCTTCCTACAATATCCAGAGATAAGGACTTTCCCATTCTTACGCTTGTTGTTGATGAAATGACTGGAGAAACTGGATATGTTACTAGAATAGAAGCATTTTTAGATTTATTAGAAAGGAGAAAACAAAATGTATTATCTAGGTGTTGACGTTGGCTCAGTAAGTACTGATATTGTTGTATTAAACAGAACTTTTGATGTTGTTGAAAAATTATATTTAAGAACAAAAGGTAAACCAATAAATGCTATTCAAGAAGGTTTTAAAATTTTAAAGGAAAAATATCATGATGAACAAATAGAAGCAGTTGGAACCACTGGAAGTGGAAGACATATTTCCTCATCTGTACTGGGTGCCGATGCTGTAAAAAATGAAATAACAGCTCATGCGTGTGCTGCGCTAGCAATTGATGAAGACGTTCGAACAATTTTAGAAATAGGCGGACAGGATTCAAAAATTATAATCTTAAAAAATGGTGTTGCTATAGATTTTGCAATGAATAATGTATGTGCAGCAGGAACCGGATCTTTTCTAGATAGGCAGGCAGAACGTTTAGGTATACCTATAGAAGACTTTGGCGATTATGCACTAAAATCAACTACGCCCTTAAGAATTGCTGGAAGATGTGCGGTTTTCGCTGAATCAGACATGATTCATAAACAACAGCTTGGCTACAACGAATGTGACATAATAAATGGATTGTGTGAAGCTCTCGTTAGAAATTACTTAAATGATATAGGAAAAGGGAAAGAAATCTGTCCTAAGATATTTTTTCAAGGTGGTGTAGCTGCTAATAAAGGAATGAAGGCATGCTTTGAAAAAGCTCTAGGCTGTGAAGTATATGTTCCTGAGCATTATAATGTCATGGGAGCAATAGGTGCTGCCATTATTGCTAAGGAAACTGTTGCCAAAACTGGTGCAACTAATTTTAGAGGTTTTGATATAGCTGAGTCTAAATTTATCTCCAATAGCTTTGAATGTGAAGGCTGCTCTAATAGATGCGAAGTGGTAAGAATAAAAAATGGAGATTCAATAATAGGTTGTTTCGGTGATAGATGCGGAAAATGGACTTCAACTATGACTGAAAATGTAGGTAGAGGCGCATAATTTAGTATGGAATTAAAAAGAGAAATGATCTCCAACACTTGTGATAATTAGGAAACCATTTCTCTTTAGATTCTTTACCAGAATCTTTTGCGTCTTGATCTTATAATCTAATTTTAACTTTAATATGCCTCTTCAAATATCCACCTAATATTAAAGGAGTAACTTCTAGCTTAGAACTAGAAGTTACTCCAGATATTTTATAAGTCTACATAACTCTACTCAGTAAGCCTATTCATACTCTCGGCGATATTCCTAAGCTCATTTATATTAGCCTCGATTTCCTCACTTGTAGATGCACTTTGAGCTATCTGCTCTGTAACTATTCCGTATTTTGGTATTGTATCTTTTGTTATATTAAATATTTCTTCATTTGATTCAACTAAGCCTTTAGCTTTAGTCAATAAGGTTTCAGATGCATTACCTATATCCATAATATTATTCGTAAATGATTTTAAATTAGTATTCATCATAGTTAACCCTTTAACTGTTTCATTGAGAATACTATCCCCTTTTTGCGATTTTTCATTATTATCATTCATTTGCTCTTGAACGGTATTAATTTTATATTTCAATTCATTAACTATTGAACTCACTTGATTAAGTGATTCCTTTGTTCCTTCAGCCAGTTTTCTTATCTCTTCTGCCACTACAGCAAAACCTTTACCATATTCCCCTGCTCTAGCAGCCTCAATTGATGCATTCAATGCAAGAAGATTTGTTTGTTCTGATATATCGCCAATAAGTGTTAATATCTCATCTACTTGTCTTGATTTATGTTCTAAATCTTTTGTTGATTGAAAAGTATCTTCTATACTATTTTTTATATCTCTAATAATTGTAATAGTTTCATCTAAAGACTTCTGGTTATTATTCGTAATATTAATAAGATCTTTTATCTTATCTTCACTATCCTTAGTTTTACTTACCACTACCTCATTAGCGTTGAGTAACGCATTTAAATTATCTTTATTACCATCTGATTTAATAAGCATTTCATTTGAATCATCAGATAAAGCTTGACTTGTTCCTGATACTTCTAAAAGAGAGCTTGTCTGTTCTTCAATTGCGGCGCTCAAATTCTCACTTGACTCTAAAATACTAGAAGAAAATTTAGACATATTTTCAAATAAACTTATGAGCTTTTGATTTTCTTCTCCTATTTCTATTTCCTTCTCCTCAATAGATTTTAATAATCTCGATGAAAAATATACAATTAAAAGAATTGCCGTTAACGTTAATAAAATAGTAATAATCCTCATGAGTGATTCTGCCATAAATAGCTGTCTATCTTGAAAAATCGAAGGATCATGAACAAAAACTATTATTTGGCACAATATGCTCAACACTATTGATACAATAATCATTTTCACATCAAAAAATAATGCTCCAAGCATAACAAAAAAGAAAATCACAAGCCATAAAGAGTTTAAATGCATTGTAAAGTTTAAAAATATGTAGTGAAAATAAGTGATAAATAAAATTACACCTTTTGTTATGTTAAAAGCTTTTATGTTAAAACCATCTTTCGTTATTGTAGACCTATAACATATTCTAAATAACACAGCATAAATGACAACAAATACTCCTATCATAGCTAAAGAGCTTATACTTATGTCATCATTGTAACCTAAAAACTTTAGTGCGCTAAAAAATATTAATGATAATGAGCAACTTAATAAATAAATTATTAATACTAATTTTAGTGATTTTTTATTAAATTCTATTATAAAACTTTCTTTCTTTTCCATATTATCCCTCCAAATATGTTGAATAAATTTAAATGTTATAACTTATATCATATTGATTCCTTTACATAATATGATATAATATACATAATATATCTTTTTTTCAAATACATTCCACAAAAAGTATTGCTTTTCTACAAACAGTATTCATATAGAATTTTCTTCACAAATAAATTAAAAGGAGACTTAATGTTCATGAAATACAAAAACGTAAATATTGTAGGGACAGGTATATACCACCCTTCAAACAAAGTAGATAATGATTACTATATAGAGCATTTCAAAAACTTAGGTAAAGATATCGCACCTTTTCTTGATAATCTAGGAAGAAAAGAACGATATATTGTAAATAATACCACCGAAAACGCTTTAACTATGGCAATAGAAGCCTCAAAAAACGCTTTAAAGATCGCTGGTATATCAGCTGATAAACTTGATGCTATAGTATTTTCTTCTGACACACCTGAATATTTATGTCCATCTAATGCACTTATCATAAATCATGAGTTACAAGCATCAAATGCACATACTGTATATGATTTAAACTCTAACTGTGTGGGCATGGTTGTCGCTCTCGATCAAATGAGTCGTTTTATGAAAACATCAAAAAACATAAAATATGCACTTGTAGTAGGCGGTATATTAGTATCGTCCATTGCTAGAGACGATTGTAAATATACATATCCAGCATCTGGTGATGGTGCCGCTGCAGTAATTTTAAAATGCACTGAGGAAGATACACAACGAGGAATACTAGATTCTAAATACTGTACAAGATCTGAATACTACAATACAATCGTCTCTCCTTGTTGTGGACTTACTAAAGCGCGTTTAAATACAACCAGTGAATATGATAAAAAACAACAATGGACCCCATTTCCTCTTAATTTCTTTGCCCCTGAATGGAGTAAAGCTATAGATGAATTCATGTGTGAATATGATTTCTCACTTGATGAAATTCAATATTTCTTTTTATCACAATATTCTAAGCAATTCTTAATTGAAACAGCAAGAATATTAAATATCGATAATTATGAAGAAAAATTTGCATACATTGGTGATAAATATGCATATACCGGTACCACTAGTCCAATATTTGCGTTACATGAAACCCTTCAAAATAAACCAATAACTCCTGGTGCTAAAGCAGTATTTTGTTCAGTTGGTGCTGGCGTTGCCATGTGCTCATTGCTATATAAGTTTTAAATAACTATATTATTTATCATATAGTCATTAATTGGCATTGATGATTTTATAAAAAGTAGATAAATAATTAATTATCTACTTTTTATAATTTTTCCAAATAACTTTAATACTTTATCAAGTTTTCACAAAATCTATCCTTATTAAATCATATCTTTGTTTTTATAATTAAATACATATTTCCCTTTTATCGAATATTCTTTTAGCCTTCCCTTCACTTTTTACAAGTGTATCTGGATTAACAAATTCTATATTACACCCAACTTGTAGTAAATTATGCAATCTATTTTTAATATTTTTTTGTAGTTCATTTAATTCATGTGTATAGTAATACTTTAGATCTCTGTTCGTTTCGACTGTAATTGTTAATTGATCTAGATTACCTTTTTTCTCTAAAGTTAATGTATAGTTCGGTGATAATTCCTCAAAACCAAGTAATATTTTTTCAATCTGTATTGGATATACATTTACTCCTCTAATAATCATCATATCATCGTTTCTTCCATATATACGGTTCATCTTAACATATAGGCATCCACATTCACATTTATCATAGCTAAGTGATGATATGTCTCTTGTTCTATATCTTATCAATGGAATTCCTTCCTTTGTCAAAGTAGTTAAAACCAATTCTCCCTTTTCTCCAGGCTCAACACTTTCTTGAGTAATTGGGTCTATGATTTCTGGAAAAAAGTCTTCTTCATTAATATGCAAACCATCCTGCATATTACATTCACCTGCTACTCCTGGCCCCATTACTTCACTTAATCCATATATATCATATGCCTTGATTTTAAACTTACTTTCGATATTTTCTCTTATTTCATTAGACCAAGGTTCTGCTCCAAAAACCCCCATTCTTAATTTTAATTCTTCAGGGTGTATTCCCATTTTTACCATAGTATCATATATATGAAGAGCATATGATGGGGTACAAGCAAGTACAGTAACTCCAAAATTTTTCATAGTAAGTACTTGCTTTTCAGTATTTCCTCCTGACATAGGTATAACTGATGCACCTACACGCTCGATACCATAGTGAAGTCCTAATCCTCCTGTAAATAGACCATATCCATAAGCCACTTGCACCACATCATCTGAAGTAACACCATATCTACCCAAGACATCAGCTATTAAATTTGACCAATTATCTATATCGTTTTTTGTATAACCTACTATTGTTTGCGTACCACTTGTCCCTGATGATGCATGAATTCTTACAATTTTATTCATAGGAACTGCAAACATACCATAAGGATAATTTCTCCTTAAATCTTCCTTTGTTGTAAATGGCAGTAATTCAATATCCCCTAATGTTTTAATATCTTCAGGAGTTATGCCCATCATATCAAATTTATTTTTGTAAAACGGAACACTATCATAAACATATTTAACAATGTTTTTTAACCTTTGTATCTTAACTTCATTAATCTCTTCTCTTGTTAGTTTTTTTTCTAAATTATTCATAAAACTCTTCTCCTTTTATTACTCCCAATAAATCGAATTCATTTTTAAATTTATGATTTTCATTTAGATTTTAACAAGATTATAATTTAACTAGATAGCTTGTATTCTTGATAGTCGTACATATTATAAATACTTCCTCCTTATAAAGTGTAGTTAATATATACATATCTATATCCAAACTATTTCCATAAAATAGAAGGCGCCTATTAATTAATAGGCGCCAAAAAGATAAACTAATGCGTATGCAATGCATTTAACAACATTTTGGCAGCCTGGCAGTCATTGAAATAAATTTCTTTAGACCCATAGCTTTGCGACCTTATCTTTCGAGAAGTGTGCTATTATCAATGTATATATTAGGTATATTTTACACTTTATTTCCATGTTTTTCAACAAAAATATCACTTTTTTTCCAATAAATTTATATTAGTTAAAGTCGTCTATCATATTCATATTTTAATTTATTATGTTCTATATGATAATCAATCTGATTAATCATAGCCTCTTTGTCACAAGGTAAATCTCCTCTTAGCGAAACGTAATTCGATGCATGGTTGCATCTAAATACTATTGTTTCCTCAATATTGATGTGTTCTATTAAAAGCTTAATTTCAATTAACATTTCTTTATCACTTAACAATTGAAATTCTTTTTTCACTATTTTATTATATAAATCAGTTTCTTCCTCAGCCATAAGACTTAATACGCCTAAATAATCTGGAGCCATATTACTTATTAATTCGCCAGTTTTAACTGCATGAATTTTACTATTTTTTCTTCCTCCAATTCCAGCTATAACAGTTACTGATAGCAAAATATTTGCATTCTTAACCATTACTGCTGCATTTAATAGTTCTTCACTGCTTGCCCCTTTATTTATATCTTTTAAAACCTCATCACTTCCACTTTCAACTCCCATATATATCATAGATAACCCTAAAGCCTTAAGCTCTTCTAACTCCTGATGAGTTTTAAGAAGTATTGATTTAGGTGAACCATAAAGAGTAATCCTACTACATTCAGGAAACAACTTACCTGCATACATTAGTATTTCTTTTAGGTCCTTAGTAGGAATAATCAAAGCATCACCATCTGCAAGAAATATCTTTTCAACATGTTCATATATCTTTCTAAAGTGGTTCATATCATTTTTAATTTCTTCCAAGGATTTTATAGAGAATTTCTTCGATTTATACATACTACAAAAACTACATTTATTATGTGAACAACCTAACGTTGCCTGTATTATAAGGCTATTGCTTTCACTAGGAGGCCTGTATAACGGATAATCGTACATCTTTAATTCCTTTCTTCACTTATATTATTAGTAAGCTAATATTTATAAAACTGCTTCGCATTTTTATACTTTAATTAACTTATATTTCTTCCTATGTTTATAGTATAAATTAATATCTCTTGTAATATCAATTTATAGTTTTAAATTTAATAAAGTTTTCTATCCTACTATTTTACACATAATCATTAGGGTAATAAATTATGTGCATATAGAGCTAGCCCCTTATAGTATAATAATTCTATAAGGGGCCCCAAAATAAAACTTCTTATCATTTATTTTAATCATCCTCTTCAGTACAAACCCTATTTCTGCCTTTGTTTTTTGCTTTATACATTGCTCTATCTGCTCTCAATATAAGATTATTAATGTTTTCTCCATTTACTTTTTTATAAGATGATACTCCAAAACTTGCAGTAATATTAATTTTTTCTTGATTATTCTGAAAATTTATATGCAAATTTTCTACTGCCTTTCTCATACGTTCAGCAATCATGATTGCTTGTTCACTAGTTACTTCTGGTAAACAAATTACAAATTCTTCACCACCATGCCTCCCTACAAAATCATATGGTCTGCACATATTCACAATACATTGAGCAAACTTTTGCAAAGCAATATCCCCCACTTGATGTCCATAAGTATCATTTACTTTTTTAAAAAAATCTATATCCGCTAGTATAATGCTCATATTTAATTTCTCTCTCTCAGCCCTGCTAAACTCCACATTAAATCTCTCTTCAAATGCTCTACGATTTAACGTTCCTGTTAGAAAATCCACAGTTGCAAGTTTTTCTGCTTTATCTTTAGCTTTTAAAAGTTCATGTTCAGCAAATTTCCTTAAAGTAATGTCTTGTATTTGTCCCACCAAATATAGTGGCTTATTTCCAGCGTCATATACAATGGAAATTCCTAATATGGCCCAAATTATTTTTCCGTTTTTATGAATATAACGTTTTTCAAGAATGAAATGAGGAATTTCACCTGATAATAACTTTTCAACTAAAGCTATTTCTTTCTCCTTGTCATCATAATGTGTAATTTGCTCAAAATTGATATTTAATAACTCATCTTGAGAATATCCTAATAAATCACACAGAGCTTGATTTGCTCTAAAGAATTTTCCATTTATATGTGCCAAGCACATTCCTATCACCGCACTATCAAATGCAACTCTAAATCGCTCTTCACTCTCTTTTAATTTCTTCTCCATTCTTTTCCTCTCGGTTATATCATTAATTATATTAATCATAAAAATAGGGTCATGTTCTGTTCCCGGTATCAGGGTAGAAGTAACTTCAGCACATATTCTTTCATTGTTTTTACCAATATAACAATTTTCTGATTTACACAATGTACATTCGTCATTATATAGTTTATTAAAAATATCTACAATTTCTTCATCACCTTTGAATCTATTTATCCCTGATAAGTGATTAATTTCATCCTTCGAATACCCCAGCATATGAAAGTATGCGGTATTAGCTTCAATAATTTTCTCATTATTATCACGTACAACAATTCCTAAACCTGCATTATCAAAAATTGCCTTAAATCTAGCATTACTTATCCTCAGCTCATTCTCAATTTCCTTTCTCGCAGAAATATCCCTAATAACGCAGATAATTTGCTCTATCGAATTATCATTGCTTCTCATCACTTTCATTGATAACTCAACCCAAACATACTTATCATCTTTGCATTTGATTCTAAAAACTTGTGTTGAAATATCTTTAGTTTTCACGTTATTTAAAAAAGCCTTCTTTAGTGATTCTATATCTTCATGATATATATATTTATAGAAGGAGGTTCCCACTAATTCTTCCTGAGTATATCCAGATAATTGTTCTACCTGAGGAGAGACGAATATAATTTTCCCTCCGGCTTTATAGGTTAATATAGTATCAGATAAATTATCAGCCATCATTCTATAATAAAGCATATTCTTATAATTAGAATTTGCAGAAATTATATATTTAGTAGTATAGTACCCTAACACTATTCCTAAAATGTATACCGCCCAATAAAAAAAAACTGTTTCTTCTAAGCCATTTTTATTTTCTATTAAATACCGTAATGCCGTACTAGATATAAGCATTGAAAATAGAAACATAAATATAAACTTATTTCTTCTTGACAGCTTCATAGTTGCTATATACGCTGTTCCAAGACCAATTATAAGTGCTACAAAATGTGCTATTATTGATGCAGTATTTATACCAAAATAAATAAGCCTAAAAAAAGCAATGAGTATTGTAGCAAATACTGCTGAAATAGGTCCGCCAAGTATACCTGCGCAAATAATTGAAATATTTCTTAGGTCTATAATAATGTTATCCGTAATTCTTATTGTAAACATCATTAAAATTATTCCTAATAGCCCAAACGCTATACCTAGCAGGAATTGAACTTTTAAAGCTTGTCTGTGATCAAAACTATTATTCTTAAAAATCTGTCCTATTATTAGTAAAAAGGATATCAAAATAGTGACATTTATAAATAAATCATGGAGCATAAGAACACCTTCACCCATTGTATACTAAACATGTATATATATATGTCTTATCTCTACACACTATTCACAAATTATGAATGATTTTCCAAACATACTGTATACAAAGTTTTAATATATATTAATTCTAATGCCCAAAATAAATATCACTATATCTTTATACCTGATACAAGGGTTCCTCATTGATAATTAAACTTATACTGTGATATATTCCCTAACTAGAAATCAATGATATTCTTTTGTGTAGTGTTTCATCTGGAATTTTGATGGCTGTGGTTCTTAGATTGGAAGTTGTTCAAAAGTGCTAGTTCAATGCTTAAGTGAGAATCCAAATCTTGCATTTGGTCCTTCGAACTTACTCAGCGAACGAATGTGAGTCGAGTTTCCTCTTTTGAGGCCAGCACTTTTGGTGCAACTTCCAATCTTAGAACTACCCATCAAAATTCCTTAGAAACCGAAACAAACGAATATCATTGATTTCGGTGGGAACACACATAAGTTCGATTATCATTGCGGAACCCTATAATCACTTACGATATTTTTAAAAGACTGTTTAAACTCTTTTTTGATAATCAAAAAATCTTCTAAATCATTCAAAAATTGAAATAGCAATGCCCTATTTTCAAATTCATCTCTATTTTTTGGTAGTTCCATACTTGCATAATCTCTTCTGAGAAAATTTAATTTTTCAATTAGCTCAAGGCAATCATTATCTTCATGGAGATTCATTGCAACGTCATTAGTAAACTCTGATAATATTTTTGTTTGGTCATAAGTCATGTAAAATCTTGAAAAGTGTCTCTTCATTCTTTTCATTGTATCTAACTGAAGTATTCTCATCTCAATATAATTTATATAATAGCCATTTTTTTTAAATAAATTATTATTATTTATTAATTGCGCCATAGCTTTAGACTTTTCAACTAAATTTTCAACAGTTGCTAGTATTTCCTGTTCATAAACTGGAACAGCTTGAGTAATTAAAGTCACTGCCATATCCGATAATATTGCCCTATAATATTCTTCAATCCTATGTTTATTTTTCTCAAATTCATCTTCTAATGATGCTGTATATAAATTAAACATGATTGCAACTCCAATGCCTACAACAGTTAATTTTGCTTCATTAATGACCCAAAAAAGATTTATATCATTACTTATTAAAAGATGCGTTGATAATACCGCCCCAACAGCTATTCCTTCGCTCATTTTTATCATTTGAGCTATTGGAATAAATATTAACAAAAATAATCCAAACACAATTGGATTACTACCTAACAACAAATAAATTATAAATGAAAGAAATATAGCTAGTGTCGATGTAATTATTCTTCTTCCTCCTACTTGCAGAGCCTCCTTCTTTGTATCTTGAATACTAAGTATCGCTATTATTCCAGAAGTTACTCCGAACTGTAATCCTATATAATTTGATACAATTATTGCTATTGTAGCTGACAAAGCCATTTTAACTGTTTTTGACTGCAGATATTTTATCATCTTTATTTATCTCCTTCATCTATTCTTTGCACACGTGCTCAATAGCCATATTATATACCTCTTTGCTATTTTTTTAAAGGTAAGTCACCATATTTAATTAGAATATATATCTTCTTTAGATTTACCTATTTGAAACTATATAAAAATGCTCCATAAAAAACGGAGCATTTTACTAATTATTTATTAAGTTATATTTTAAACTTAGCAACAATTTGCATAAGCTCTTCAGCATTTTGTTCTGTAGTTCTCATAAGCTCTGTTATATTGTTAGAATTCTCCATAACAGACAATGTTTTTTCCGAAATAACTTGGGCCCCCTGTGCGCTCTCATCATTAGATGCTGCAATTTCATTTATGGATCTTACCATACTTTGTATTGAATCTAATAATTCTCTAGAGGTTTCACTAAAATCATTTACTAACCTTTCAACTGATTCTGAATCTTTGTGATATTGTTCTCCAATATTAACCATGTTCTTATAATCATCAATTACAGTTGTGTCAATGAAATTTAATGCTCTCTCTGAACTTGATTTTAAATTAATAACTGAACTCATAACTAATTTTGTTATTTCTTGAATTTCATTAACTGTATCTGCTGAAACCTCAGCTAATTTTCTTATTTCATCTGCTACTACAGCAAATCCCTTACCCGCTTCTCCTGCTCTTGCTGCCTCTATTGCCGCATTTAATGCTAAAAGATTTGTTTGAGACGTAATTTGTAAAATTGATTCTGTAAGCACATTAATTTTGTTAACAGCGTTTGACTGCTCTATGGCCTTTCGCATATCAACATCAATATTATCTCTTATATCATGTGCAGTTTTTTCAGATACTACAGCATTTTCCTTTAAACTAAGAGCACGTTTGCTTATCTCTTCTGCTATTCCAGAACCATTTTGTGCTTTAATTGAAATATTTTTAACCGAATCTTCTATCTCCACTGAAGTTGAATTCATAAGTTTGGTAGCTGCTGCAGTCTCCTCAATTCCAGCAGACATTTCTTCCGTCGTTGAAGACACATTTTCAACTTGCATTGATAAATCATATATATCTTTAGATGAATTAGTAATATTATTTTTAACACTATTAGCTTCACTTATAACATTAGATACGACTGATTTTATAGAATCACTCATTATCTCCATTGAATTTGCAAGTATTCCTATCTCATCTTTTCGCCTCTTAATCTTATACGGCACCTTTTGCGTAAAATCTGCATTTGCTAATTGATTTAGATAATTAACACATTCTTTTATAGGTTTTGCAGTAACGTTTGACATAAAAAATGATACTATCATAACAGTTAATACAGAAATACATATAAATATAATTGACAAACTAGTAGACTTATTAATCTCATTATATACTTCCTTTGAAGGAACTGTAACTACCACTTTCCATGATGTTTTAGATACAGTTGAAAATGCTGCAATTTTTTCAACACCTTCATCATCTGTATATTCAATATATCCGCTGTCTTTAGCTAACACTTCATTTTTAAAGATATTTACAGTATCTTGATTCTTTATAGAATCTACAAAATTTTTTCCAACCCTCTCTTTATCTGGATGATATACGAAATCCCCTTTAGGAGATAACATAAATGCATATCCAGTTTCCCCTACCTTTACGTTTTTAAGATAATTTTTCATTGCATCTATACTAACGTAACTAACAATTATCCCATTGAAATTATTATTTTTATCTAAAACTGGCATAGAAATAGGTATATTCATCACATCACTATTTTTACGCACAATTATATCAGTTATAGCCATTTGTTTGGTTTCTTTTGGCTTGATAAAATAATCTCTATCATTTACATCAATAGTATCGTTAACCTTCCCATCTTTTTTAATAGCAGACATAGATTCAACTTCCGAGTCACTATCACTTATAGGTTTAAGAACTGAGTTTATTGTATTTACATCCATATCTGCAAACTCTGGATGAACTTTGTATATTTCAGTAAGCTGTGACATTTTACTATCAATCCATGTATTAATTTGATTAACATTTGAGTCTGCTATACCAATTTCTTTTTCCCGAATGTTACTATCAATCGCTGAATTGAACCGATTTAATTGAAATACAGATAAGACTAAGAGTGGAATAAGAGCTACACAAATAAGAACTATCGTAAGCTTAAATCTAAGTGAATGATAAAATTTCATAAAACTCCCCCTAATACCATTTATATATTTTTTAACAAATTATAATTTAGACATGATTTTTTCTATATTTCCTAGCATTTTTTGTTGAATTTTGTTGTGTATTGGCAAATACAATTATATATTCATCTATTTAGTAAATCAACATAAAAATATGCATTTTTTCATTTTATTTCGACATGTTTTTATATAATATAACAATATTAAAGTCTAACAATTTATCTTAGGATTCTATTTAAACCTCTCAACATTCCATATATAACCAAGTATGGATTGAATATAATTTAAATTGGTCTTGACACAAAATGCTTATAGTATTAAAATTATTTCGTAATCGAAATATTCTGATACGGAATATTCGTAAACGAAATATATTATAGTATGAGGATGAAATATAATGGATGAATCAAATAAAAGTATCGAAGTTGCACAACTTTTTCAAGAAGTAATGAATTTATTTAGGCATAATATGAAAAAAATGATTAGCGAAACTGGCATGTCTGCACCTCAAGGTATGGTTATTGGACTTTTGGGTAAATATAAAAAAATGAAGATAACTGAACTTAGCAACCACCTCTGTCTATCTAATAGCACAATTTCAGGTATTATAGATAGACTTGAAGCTCAAGAAATGGTAGTAAGAGAACGGAGCAAAGAAGACAAGAGAGTCGTTTATGTAACTATATCCCCGAAATATAAGGATATGCATAAAACTTTCCATAAAAAAATTGAAGATAATATTAAAAATACTATAAATCGAGGAAGTGAAGAAGAACTCAATAAAATTTTCGAGGGCTTAGATACCTTAAAAAAGCTTCTAATTAATGAACAAAAGTAAAAAAACAATGAATGGAGATGATATTAATGTTTAAATTGTTTAGGTTTCTTAAGCAATATACACTGCAAATAATAGTAATAGTTTTGTTAATTTTTACTCAAGTCCTTGCTAATCTCTACTTGCCTACTTTAATGGCTGATATCATTGATAAAGGTATTGTTCAAAAGGATGTTACTCAAACTGTGTCATTTTTAGGTTTTGATGGCTCCTATAAAGGCATAGATTACATTATTAGAACAGGTGGAATAATGTTATTAATTTCAGCTGGTGGCGCAATCTGTTCAGTTCTATCCTCACTACTTTCTTCACGAACAGCTGTAGGCTTTGGAAGAATTATTAGAAATAAACTATTTGCAAAAGTTGAAAGCTTCTCATTACATGAATTTGATAAACTTGGTACAGCAACACTTATTACAAGAACAACAAATGACGTTACTCAAATTCAATCGGTGACTATAATGATTTTTTCTATAGCACTTTTTGCTCCTTTAACTGCTTTAGGTGGTATTGTAATGGCTCTAAAAGAAGATACATCTTTAACCTGGATTTTTGCAATAGTTATTCCACTCCTTGCAATCATTATTGCGGCAACGCTTAAATATGCTATGCCATTATTTAAATTAATGCAGGTAAAGATAGATAAATTGAATCTTGTATTACGAGAAGGACTTACTGGTATAAGAGTAATACGCGCCTTTAATCGTATTGAAACTGAAAAACATAGATTCGATAACGCTAATGCTGATCTTATGAATAATGCTATAAAGGTAAATAAAATTATGGCCTTTTTAATGCCGATAATGATGCTAATTATGAATGTAACAACAATTGCTATTATTTGGTTTGGTGCCGAAAGAATAGATGCAGGTAATATGCAGGTTGGCTCATTAATTGCATTTATACAATATGGAATGCAAATTCTATTTGGTTTCTTAATGCTTTCTATGGTATTTATAATGGTACCAAGAGCACAAGCTTCTGCTATAAGAATAAATGAAGTTTTAGAAATGGAGTCAGAAATTGTAGATACGGAAGCTCCTGTGCTTGCTGACAAAGAAAGTGGTTATGTTGAATTTAGAAATGTTAGTTTTAAATATCCTGGTGCGGATCAACCTGCAATTAGCAATATAACCTTTAGTGCTAAACCTGGTGAAGTAACCGCTATTATAGGAGGTACTGGTTCTGGTAAATCTACCCTAGTGAACTTAATACCACGTTTCTATGATGTAACTGATGGTTCTGTGCTTGTTGATGGTGTAGATGTACGCGAAATGAGCCAAGATAGTTTGAGAGCTAAAATAGGTTTTGTTCCACAAAAAACTGTACTCTTCTCTGGTACTATTGCTGAAAATATTAAATACGGTAAAGATGGTGCCACTATTGAAGAAATACAACATGCTGCAACTGTTTCACAGGCTTCTGATTTTATTAATGAAATGGAAAAAGGCTATGAACATGTTATTGCTCAAGGCGGAGCCAACATTTCTGGCGGTCAGAAGCAACGTTTATCAATTGCACGTGCACTAGTTAGAAAACCTGAAATATATGTATTTGATGATAGTTTCTCAGCTCTTGATTTTAAAACTGATGCAAAACTTCGTGCTGCTCTTAAGGATGAAACAAAAGAAGCTACAATGCTTATTATTGCCCAAAGAGTCGCAACAGTTATGGATGCAAATAGAATAATAGTTTTAGACGATGGAGAAATTGCAGGTATGGGAACTCACAAAGAACTTTTAAATAATTGTGAAGTATATCGTGAAATTGTATCTTCACAGCTTTCAGAGGAGGAATTATCATGAGTGAAAATAGAAATCCCAAAAGGCCCACAGGTGGAAGAGGCCACGGAGGCGGTGGACCAATGAGTTCATTTGCAAGTGGCCCAGTGGTAAAAGCAAAAGACTTCAAAGGTACCTTAAAAAGGCTGATAAGTTATTTAAAGCCACAAAAAGTCAACTTTATTTTAGTTTTTATATTTGCAATCTTTAGTACTATTTTTAACATAGTAGGACCTAAAGTTTCAGGCTGGGCAATTACTAGATTATTTGAAGGTTTAATGGCAAAATTTACAGCTATCGGACAAAATCAGACTCTACTCAAAGCTGGTAAAGCAGCTACTATTCCAATACCTAATATAGATTTTCCATATATAGCACATACACTTTTATTATTACTCGGATTATATTTAATAAGTACACTTTTTGGATTCCTACAACAGTACATTATGGCCGGTGTCGCGCAAAAAACTGTATACAACCTTCGTAAAGATGTTGAAGATAAGCTTTCACGTCTGCCACTTAAGTTCTTTGATTCAAGAACTCATGGTGAGATTTTAAGCCGTGTAACAAATGATGTTGATAATATTGCAACAACACTTCAACAAAGTCTTACACAACTTATTACCTCTGTTGTAACTATTGTTGGAATTATTATAATGATGTTAACAATTAGCCCATTGATGACTTTGGTTGTTATACTAACTTTACCTCTTTATATTTTAGTGACTGCACTTATTGCAAAACAATCTCAAAAATATTTTGCAGCTCAGCAAAAAGAAATCGGTGAACTTAATGGTCACGTTGAAGAAATGTATACCGGCCATAAAATAGTTAAATCTTTTGGCCATGAACATGACTCTATTGAGCAATTTAAAAAAATTAACGATAGATTGTATACTTCAGGGTGGAAGGCTCAGTTTATTTCTGGAATCATAATGCCTATGATGAGATTTGTAAGTAACATAGGTTATGTGATAGTATCTGTTGTTGGTGGTTACTTAGCAATACAAGGCAAAATTACAATTGGTGATATTCAAGCATTTATTCAATATTCTAACCAATTTACTCAACCTATAGTTCAAACTGCAAATATTGCTAATATAATTCAATCAACAGTAGCTTCTGCTGAGCGTATATTTGAACTATTAGATGAAGTTGAAGAGATTCCAGACAGTGCAAATGCTAAGGTTATAGAATCTCCTAAAGGAGAAGTAAAATTCGAAAATGTTGACTTTAACTATAAAGCTGAAGAACCTCTTATTAAAAACATGAACATTGATGTAAAACAAGGTCATACAATTGCTATTGTTGGACCTACTGGTGCCGGAAAAACTACGCTTGTCAACCTACTTATGCGCTTCTATGAAATAGGTGGCGGTACAATTACAATTGATGGAGTTGATATAAGAGATATAAAACGCGGTGAACTACACAATATGTTTGGTATGGTACTTCAAGATACTTGGTTATTTAATGGAACTATTTTTGATAATATTGCCTATGGTAAAGAAGATGCAACAAAAGAAGAAATTATTCAAGCAGCGAAAGCAGCTCATGCTCATCACTTTATCAAAACACTTCCTGATGGATATAACACAGTTTTAAATGAGGAAGCTACAAATATTTCTCAAGGACAAAAACAATTGCTTACAATAGCTAGAGCAATACTTGCAAATCCAACTATTATGATTCTTGATGAAGCTACAAGCAGCGTTGATTCAAGAACAGAAATATATATACAAAAAGCTATGACAGAGCTTATGCAGAATAGAACAAGTTTTGTAATTGCGCATAGACTTTCTACAATACGAGACGCAGAACTAATACTTGTTATGAATAAAGGAAGTATTATTGAAATGGGTAACCATAATGAGCTTCTTGCTAAAAAAGGTTTCTATGCAGACCTATATAACAGTCAATTTACTGGTTCAAATTCTAATAATCAGGCAGTATAAATAATAGCCCTAAAAGTTTTAACGCTTTTAGGGCTATTATATTACATCTTTGCTTTATATTAGCTAATTTTCTTTGATATAAAGGAGACATATTCTTTTAAATACCCCTCTATATTTTCATACAAATTATAGATTTTCTTTTATAAGTTTTATTCTTTCACTATATTCTTCATCGCTTAAATACGTTTTTTGAGGATTCATTTCAAATACTCCACCCCATGAAAAGCCATCCTTATATTTAGGAACTAAATGAAAATGAAGATGAGGAAGTGTATCTGAGTATGCCCCATAATTTACTTTATCAGGTGCAAAAGTTTTTTTAATCGCAGAAGCTGCTTTTGTAACATCCTTCATAAATAACTCTAATTCTTTTTCTTCTAGCTCAAATAATTCATTTACATGTTTGTTATATGCAACAATACATCTTCCTTTATGACTTTGTTCCTTAAACAAATAAAGAGTAGATACATCTAGCTTACATATTTCAATCATTAAATTATCAAGTTTTTCGTCCTTATCACAGTATAGACAGTTAATTTTGTTATTCATATTAAAATCTCCTCACTTATATAATTATTTTATTTAAAATTAGCTGCCTTAAAATAGAAATTTATTCTCTATCTTAAGACAGCCATAAGAGTTAAGTTAAAATATTTTGAGAGATAGGATTGTAACTTTGTTTATATTTTAACTTATTAACCTTCTAGTAATTAAAAATATGTTATACTGCTGTTTCTTTCCAAACATTTTCATATTTATATCCAGTAAGATTTTCAACAATTGCTCTTGTTTCAGGAGTAACGTCTTGTTTTGAACCGTTGTTTTTTAGACGTTCAACTTCATCTACTAATATACCATGTGTTCTCTTATTAAGTTTGAAAGTTACTGCACAGATTAATGCTAATATAAGTAATCCTATGCATCCATAAAGTAAAACATTAGCAATAGTTGTAATTACGTTTTCTGGTTGAGTTGCTTGTCCTTTAACAAATCCACTATCTTGTAATATAACACCGATAGCAAATGTAGATATTGCTACACTACTCTTTCTAGTGAAAGTCATTACTGCTGCAAATAATCCTTCTCTTCTTTTTCTTGTAACCATTTCATCAACGTCTGGTATGAATGGGAATACATTCCACGGAGTAAATTCTAATAAACTTCTACCTATTTGATATACAGCACCAACTAAGAATAATAAAGAAGTATTAGCACCTAATCCCATTTTATAGATACTGTAGAATCCTAATAAACAAACAATCATAGTTGTATATGATATTTTAAATAAGTTTCCTGGTCCAACCTTGATCATTAAGAATCCACCTACAATAGTTGTTGGTATACCAATAAGACTAAGTGAAAGTATATTAGCCGCAAGAGTAGATGAAACCAATAAATCATAAACACAGAAATATATAAATACAGAGTTAAATAAATCTTTAGCTGTGAATGATAATATATAAATTGCTAAATGTTGTCTAAATGCTCTGATCTTTAATGTAGATATATAATCAGCTGCTACTTCAATCATAGCTTTTATTTGCTCACCAAAAGTTTTCTTTTCAGAGCTCTTTAGTAATTCAGCTTCCATCTCAGGTGTAAGATCTCTTTCCCAAGTTACTTTATATGATATCAATATACATATAGCATATATGATTGCAAAAAATAATCCATTAATAAAATATGCTTGTGGATTTTTATCACCGAAGAAAGCTATTAATCTTCCAGGAACAAAAGTAGCTAAGAATGTACCTGTTGCAGAAATAAACATTCTTGATGCTGATAATTTAGTTCTGTCATCAAAATCTTTAGTCATTTCAGCAGGTAATGTTTCCCATGGAATTAATACCATAGCTGCAACAATTTCAAATATTAAATAAGTAGCTAAATAGAACCAATAACTTCTTCCTGTTACCCATAATAGCACGTAATCTGCCATTAAAGGTGCTCCGATTAATAAGAAGAAACGACGTCTTCCAAACATTTTACCAAGTTTAGTCTTATAAAAATTATCAGATATACTACCTATAAAAAGACTGGCAACTGCATCAACTATACGAGCTACCGCAATAATAGAAGCCCCTTCTATTGGTGTTA
Organism: Clostridium chromiireducens; assembly: GCF_002029255.1. Taxonomy (GTDB): domain Bacteria; phylum Bacillota; class Clostridia; order Clostridiales; family Clostridiaceae; genus Clostridium; species Clostridium chromiireducens. Next base: position 6,070 of record NZ_MZGT01000047.1, on the reverse strand, counting down.
ATCCTGCAAATGTTGTGTAAAAGAATAATAAGAATGCTCCAATAATGGTAAATGCACCACCACCCATTAAATCAACTAGTCCGTAACCTACACCTCTAGCTATTGTAATTTTTCTATTTTTATTTGACATTTGTTTGTCCCCTCTTTCTTAACTTCAGTATTTTCTAATTACTTTTCATCGAATCCAAAATATTCTTTTGCATTGTTGTAACATATACCTTGAACAATTCTTTTTAGTAATTTATCATTTTTAGGTACTTCACCGTTTTCTACCCATTCTCCAATTAAATTACAAGCAATTCTTCTAAAGTATTCATGTCTAGTGTATGATAAGAAGCTTCTTGAATCAGTTAACATGCCAACGAATCTTCCTAATAATCCAAGGTTCCCTAGAGCTTTCATTTGCTCAATCATTCCATCTTTGTTATCATTAAACCACCAAGCTGCACCAAACTGCATTTTTCCTGGAATTCCATCACCTTGGAAATTTCCAATCATGGTTCCAAGTACATAGTTATCCTTTGGATTTAATGTATATACAATAGTTTTTGGAAGAGAATCCTCTCTATCCACAGAATCTAAAAGTCTAGAAAGTGGATAAGCTATACTTTCATCATTAATTGAGTCGAAACCTGTGTTAACTCCAATTTTTTCATACATTTTTGTATTATTGCTTCTAAGCGCTGCTATATGAAGCTGCATAGTCCACCCTAACTCATGATAAAGTTTAAATACATGTCTTAATGTATAAGTTTTATACTTCTTTTCTTCATCAATACTTACAGTTTCGCCTTTCAAAGCTTTTGCGAATATAGCTGCTGCTTCTTCTTTTGTTGAATCTGCATAAACTACTACACCATCTATACCATGATCTGCTATTCTGCATCCAACTGAATGGAAAAACTTTATTCTTGAATCAAGAGCTTTTAAAAATTCATCATAATTATCTATAGATATTTCGGATACTTTTTCTAAATCTTTTACCCAAGAAACAAAGCCATCTAAATTGATTTCAATTCCTTTATCTGGTCTAAGAGTCGGTAAAACATTTACATTGAAGCTAGCATCTTCTTTAAGTTTTATATGATATTCTAATGTATCAATAGGATCATCTGTTGTGCATATAGTTTCAACGTTTGATTTTGTTATCAAATCTCTAACATTAAAGCCATCTCCACTAAGTAATTCATTAGCTCTTTTCCAAATTTCAGGAGCCGTATCTTCGTCAAGAGGTTCATCTATTCCAAAGTATCTTTGAAGTTCTAAATGAGTCCAATGATAAAGCGGATTTCCTATAGACATAGGTATAGTTTGTGACCAAGCTAAGAATTTATCATAATCACTTCCATCTCCTGTGATGTTTTTTTCATCTATGCCATTACTTCTCATTGCTCTCCATTTATAATGATCAGCATAAAGCCATGCTTCAGTTATATTATTAAATTTCTTGTTTTCATATATTTCTTTTGGATCAATATGACAATGATAATCTATAATTGGCAGATTTTTAGCATAATTATGATATAAATCTATGGCTGTTTGATTAGATAGTAAAAAGTTGTCATCCATGAAATTTTTCATACTCATCATCCTACTTTCAAATAATTATTTCATATTTGTAAAGTATTGAACTTAGTGGGTTAATAATATACGATATATTAATTCACGCACATTATTGTAATCTGCATCTATTCAATCCTTTACCATAACGTTTTCTTATAGTTTATAAATTGACCTTAAGATATTTATGATTGTTAAAAATTATACTAATTTAACGTCCTTAATATAATCGTATCTTAAATTTTTCCAATCATTTCAATACGCTCTCTTACTCTAAGGAAAGTTGTTAATTAGCATGGTTTATGTTATAATGTACTTCATATTAATTTTCTTAAACATTTCTATCATTCTTTGTTTATATTATTTGGCAGAGTAAAGTAAACGGAGAATGATAAAAATGTTTATTTTTTGATGTATTTAATTATCTTAAATTATTTACACTCTAAATATTTTTCTAAAGTTGATCTGACAGCACCAACGCCTGAAATCATTTCATTGAAATAACCTTCGATTTTTTCTCCTAAGCCTATATCATAAAGATTTACACCAAAAATTTCTTCATTTATTAGTATAGGTTTTAATGTATCTTCACCTAATTCTTTAGTACCTAATTTTACATTAGCTACATATTTCTTTAGTTCATCTAATAATGGATCTGGACTTAATTCCATTGCATTACCATTATCATCTATTGCCATTAAATATCTGCACCAACCTGCAATAACAAGTGGAATATATTTAAGTTGTTTTGGATCTAAATCTTCTCTCGCACCGTAAGCTTTAATTGTTTCACCAAATCTTATGCCAACTTTTTGAGATGTATCTGAAGCAATTCTTTGAGGTGTATCAGGTATATATGGATTTGGCAGTCTAACGTCAACTACCTCTTTAATAAAGTCTTCAGGATTTATTATTCCAGGATTTACAACAACAGGCATACCTTCTTCATATCCAATCTTTTCAACTAATTTCTTTAAGGCTGGATCTTTCATTTCATCTGCTATTAAGTTAAATCCAAGAAGACATCCAAATACTGCTAGAGAAGTGTGTAATGGATTTAAACAAGTACAAACCTTCATTGTTTCAATTCTTTCCACTGTTTCTCTGTTTGTTAAAAATACGCCTGCTTCTTCGAGTGGCATACGTCCATTTGGAAAATGATCTTCGATTACAAGATATTGTGGGCCTTCTGCATTAACAAATGGTGCAGCATAAGTATTATTCTCTGTACATATAATATCCATACCTTCAAATCCTTCTTTTTCTAGAGAGTCTTTAACATCTCCTGAAGGTCTTGGTGTAATTTTATCTATCATACTCCAAGGGAATGATACTTTTTCATTATTATTAATGTACTTAAGGAAATCTTCTTCCACTAAGCCATTTTCAATCCATTTTTTTACGATTGTTTCAATTGAGTTATGAAGTATTTCTCCATTGTGTGAACAGTTGTCCATGCTAACAAAAGCAATAGGTAATTGTCCATTTTTATATCTTGTGTATGCTAATGATGCAACCTTAGCCATGATGCTTTTTGGGTGATTTAAGCCATCTGTTAAATCATCTTGAGAAATATTTTTTACGCTATAGCCTTTTTCTGTTATCGTGAAACTTGCCATTTGTAATGATGGATTTGAGAATATTTCGTGTAATCTCTTCCATTCTTCTTCTCTTGAATAATCTGCTCCTAAGCTTTCACCTATACTTCCTACAACTTTTTTATCTAAGCTTCCATCAGGATTCATAATTACAAGTAAACTTAAATTATCATAAGGTGTATAGATTTTGTCCATCATATCACAATCATGTCCGTCAACAGCAACAATACCACCATTTACTTTTCCATTATTTAAAAGTTGTTGTTGCAGCATTGCTATAAATCCTCTAAATATATTTCCTGCTCCAAAGTGAACCCAGGTAGGATTCTCCTTAGTACAATCTGACATATTATCATGATCAAACTTTGGAATTTCTATCCCTGCTTTTCCCCATAATTCACTATTTTTAATACTTTCTTTGCTTAGTACTATTTTAGCGTTACTCATTTCTATTTTCACCTCTTCAAAACTATTGTTAATAGGATTAATATCAATTGTCTTTTGTATATTAAAATTCCCAGAGACAAGATTTTCTTGGACATACCAATTTCATTTTGCCTCTATATGCCTATTTATTTCTTTGTAATGTATCCCATATTCCCCATATATACATGATTCCAAGTGCTCTATCATAAAGTCCATAACCTGGTCTACATTGTTCATTCCAAATATGTCTTCCATGGTCTGGTCTTGCATATCCAGTAAATCCAACTTCATGATAAGCTTTTACTATATCACATATATCTAATGAACCATCACAAGTTCTATGCGAAGTTTCGATAAAATCACCATTTTCATAAATCTTTACATTTCTAATATGTGCAAAAGCAATTCTATCACCAAATTCTCTTATCATTGCTGGCACATCATTATTAGGATCTGAGCCTATAGCACCACTACAAAGAGTAAGACAATTATATGGATTATCAACAAGTTTTAATAATCTTGCTAAGTTATCTCTATTTTTAACTATTCTTGGTAGTCCAAATATTGGCCAAGGTGGATCATCCGGATGAATAGCCATCTTAATATCGTTAATTTCAGCTACTGGAATAATTTGTTCTAAGAAATATTTTAAGTTATTCCATAAATCTTCTTCTGTTACATTTTTATAAGCATCAAAAAGCTGTGTTAAATTCTTTAATCTTTCTGGTTCCCAACCTGGCATTGTAAGATCTGGATTCGATGCAATTTTATTAACTAGTTCCATTGGATCTATGTCAGTAATTCTTGCTTTTTCATAGAAAAGAGCTGTTGATCCATCTTCTGCTTTTTTATATAAGTCTGTTCTTAACCAGTCAAATACAGGCATAAAGTTATAGCAGATTACCTTAACCCCAACCTTTGCTAACTTTTCTATTGTCTTTTTATAATTTTCAATATATTTATCTCTTGTTGGTAAACCTAACTTAATATCTTCATGAACATTAACACTTTCAACAACATCAAGGTTAAATCCATATTTATCAGTTGATTCCTTAACTTTAAGAATTTTTTCCATTGGCCATTCTTCTCCAGCCGCCATGTCATGAAGACCCCAAACAATTGATTCCACGCCTGGAATTTGTTTGATTTGCTCAAGTGTTACGGTATCATTTCCTTCACCGTACCATCTAAATCCCATTTTCATAGTAATATCCCTCCTGCATTTTTACTTGCATTTTATTTAACTTTAGTTCAGCTATATAATTTCTTTAGGAACCTAAATGGTTCAAATTTCATACTTTATATAAGCCTCACCTCCCTTAATTATTAGCTAAGAATAATCTAGAATTAATTTATTATTTAAAATAATTCGGATAGATTTCTCTTACTTCATTTTTATCAAAAGTAACCATATTTAAATGTTCCTTCATGAATTCTTCTGCTTTCTCTGGGTCTTTGTTTTTTATAGCATCAAATATTTCTTGATGCTGTAAATAAATATTATCCCAGCTAGAGTTAGCTGTTAATCTAAGCATACGAATTCTTTGAAACTCGGTACTACCATCATTTATGCTATCCCATATTCTTTTTTTATTACTTCCTTCAAAAATTATCTTATGAAATTCTTCATCTGCTTCAAATAATTTTTTATAATCATGGTTTTCTATATACATTTTTTGAAGCTTCAAATTCATTTCTAGTGCCAATATATTTTCTGGAGAAAATTCTCTGCACGCTTCCTTTACTACAGCTCTTTCTAAATGTTCACGTAAGAATCTGCCATCTTCAACAGCTGATAAATCAATTAAAGAAATAACTGTGCCTTTTTGAGGGTAAATATTTACTAATCCTTCTTGCGCTAAGCGAACAAGCGCTTCTCTAACCGGAGTTCTACTTACACTATATTTTTCTGAAAGCTCTTTCTCTGAAATGCTTGTGCCTGGCTCAAGATATAAATTAATAATTTCTTCTCGAAGCGCATAATATATGGTTTTACTTGTTGTATTTTTTTTCATTTCTAAAACCATCTTGATATTCTCCTCTCATACTACCATGCTTGTATGGTAGTTGAATTTCTATAACTTCATCTTTTATATTTCGAAAGCTCCAACTAACATACTTGTATGGTAGTTAATTTTAACTTATAACATTATTATCAAATAATTATATTACTTTCGAATATAAGTGTTTTCTGCCATACTTGTATGGTAGTTATGTTTTTATTTTATCATAACCGTTTACAATGTCAAGTGGATATTTTATAATTTCTAAAAATAATATTTAAATTAAACTATTATTTTTATGATTCCTTTTTTATCTAAATTATTGTTATAATATGTAGAATATTGATTTAATTATCCTAAAAAAGTGATATATCTTGAAATAGTGAGTAAATTAAAGAAAAATGTCTATATAAGGTATATATTTTATTCACAAGCTAAATTTCTAATTTTAACTATATTTATTTTCAATATAATATCTAAATT
>NZ_MZGT01000046.1 GCF_002029255.1 Clostridium chromiireducens | reverse complement strand
GAGATGAGATATTGCAATATAAATATTAAATTATGTTTTTAGCTACGTCCCTAAGTTTATAAGTTATTATCTAATTTCATACAAAATTTTTTTGAAAGTTAGAGGTGTAAAGATAATGAAAAGAAAATTTAAAATTTGCTCTATGATGACCTTAATGCTCACTCTATTAAATTGTTCATTAGCATATGGAAAAACTGTAACTCCTGCTGTCCCTAACTATGAGGTAAAAATATATATGAATCCTTCCGTAGTATTAGATTCTGATAATAAATTAAAGCAAGAGGTACTGGACACCTTCAATATGCCAAGTACTGTTACAAAGATGTCAGTAGAATATTTAGATTCTAGCAATTTAGATTTTAATGATATTGGTTGGGATGTAAGACTTCGAAAAATGGAAGGTGATGCTGACTTTGAATTAACCTATAAAAAGAGATATTCTATAGCAAACGGAAACATAGATTCAGCACTTCAAACAGCTGCTTTAGATGGTTTTGATAAGAGTGAAGATGATTATGATGCTCAAGTTGATTGGGGTTATAATAAACAAACCCTTAGCTTTTCCAATGACAAAGATGTTAGCATATCAGGCTATTCTGGCATGGATTTACCTTCTAGTAAAGATTCTATAAAAGCTGCCGTAAAAAAAATCCCTGGCAAATTAAATAATAGTATATCTAATAATTATGGAACTACTATTTTACAAAATTCTCATATATATGGTCCTGTAGACGCCAAAAGATCTATAGGTAGTTGGAATGGAGAGAAATTTTATATTGAAGTTTGGAAGATTAAAGCAACTTCAGGAAGTGGTTACGACTATGTAGTAGAAGCTTCCTTTAAAACTGACGATAGAAGTTCTGCACAAGAAGGCCATGATCAATTGATAGAATTGTTTAATGAAAAAGGCTGGCTATTACCAGAAGATCAATTAAAAACCCAAATGATATTAGATAGATATTAAAATACTTATAAATATTTACTAATCTCCACATTGAAAGCAGATATATAATGTATGATAGAAAAAAGACAAAAGTAACAAGTTTATTCATCCTTGTTGCTTTTGTCTTTTTTTATAATTAATATACACCATTCCTTGTGGCGGTTCCTTCATGCCATTTTGAATCCATTTTCGAATTAAAGTCATATCAGCTGGAGCAATATAAAGACATTCTTCACCTGTCCACATATATGTTATATCATTTACCATTTTTTCATTCTTACATTATGACATCATTTTGATTTAGCAATTTTAATAAATCGTTATTTAGTTGTACAGTTTCGTTGTTTGCACTACTTGCATAATCCGGCAGCATCATATCCTTTACCATTTTAGTTCGTAGCCACATCATAAAGAAAAAATCCAGAATGAAATTTGGACATTTAAGCACAATTTTAAATGCAGATGGATTAATAGCAACTCCAGCTTTTTGTATTGCACTTAAATATGCTTTTAAAGTGATTGTTATTTTGTGTGCCGTTTTTCTGATTCTAGCTGTTTCCTCATCAATTATCTTATTTTCAAAATATAAACTACCCAACAGTGCAATATCCGATACTGAATGTGTTATTAGAAATGATTTCATATCCTTATTAATTGTATAAGGAAGTTTTGCTGTTTTAAATAGTTTTGTGAGTTTTTTTACACGTTCTGTCTCTAAACCATTAATTTCTCCAAACATAGTAGCAAATAAAACCTTTGGTGGAATTCGAGCATACAATATTCCATCTTTAATCTGTCCGCCAGCGCCGGGAAAACCTGGTAAAAGTCTATCTCCAACTATATCTAACCATGAAGAAAATCCAATTGAATTATTAGTCATTGTAACAATATTTTTACTTTGATTGTCTTTTAGTGCTAACAACGCTGATTCGGCTTGATCGTAACGAACTGTAACGAAAATAAAATCATATACATCATCATTTTCAAGGGTATCAATTACATTTACTTTTATAGATTTAACCACACCTTTATCATTATATTTTAGGCCATTTTCTTTCAATGTTTTAAATCTATTAGAACGTGCAAACATAGTAACGTCAATCCCTGCTTCAATGAATTTGATTGCGTATATGCTCCCTATGACGCCTGCACCAAAAATTAAAATTCTATTTTGTTTTACTGACATAAAAATCACTCCTATTTATTGTGATACTATTTTCTCTTGACTATGCAACAACGCGTTGTATAATAGAATTGTAAATGGTTATTACAGCTTTATCAACCATCAGATTTTTATTATTTGTTGGTTGATATTTTTGTTTACAAAAGGAGGATCAAATGAAAAAGCAACCCGAAATTACAGAAAAAACAAGGCAGGCGTTTATAGATGCTTTTTGTGAGTTATATAATCAAAAGCCCATTGAAAAAATCTCGGTTCAAGATATTGCCAATAAAGCAGGCTATAACCGTAGCACATTTTATCAACACTTCGCTGATATTTACGAATTATTAGACTCTGTTGAAAGTGATTTATTGAGCTACATAAAAGAGGAATTGACAAATATGAAAACATCTACGGCTTCCATTCAAAGTGCACTTAATTGTATAGAAAATAGCAAGCTTATATCAGTTCTCAAGGCTCTCTTGGGTGACTATGGAAGTGTTCATTTTTTAGAGCGTTTGAAAAGAGAAATTCCCTTTGATGGATTGGAGTTGAACTTTCAAGAATATGATTTCTTAAAGCCATACTTGATTGAGTTTTATATATCAACATCCCTTTCCTTATTTCGCCTTTGGATCAAGCAAGAAAAGGATTTATCCTCAGAAGAATTTTTCAAGTTAGTAGATACCCTATATAAAAATGGGATAACGCCTTATTCTAAAAAATAATGGGCATATTCCTGCAAGCTACCAAAACGCACAAATTTTACTGCTCATATGTTTCCGCTAACTACTGAACTAAAAAATCAGCAACACTTCTTACCAGTGGATATGTCTACATAAAAAAACGGCAAGGTCAGTTTTTTAACCAACCTTGCCGCTTTACTATATTCTTAGAAATATAGTAAGCCTTTCAATTAGTACTCCTTTGTTCATAAATCAGTTCATGAATATGCTATACTCTTCTATTTTTCAGACATTTAATAATTAATTGCTCAGCATTTGATATTATATTAGAGTTACGCATTACTTGTACAAAAAATACCGCAAATTCATCTGAATAATACGGTATTTCAATAAAGACTAAATTATGTTAATGCTCCCTTTTTAACAATAGTCCCATGCTTATCTTCACTGTGTTTATATATCCAAGCAAACGCCCTTTTGTTCTTTCGTTATTGTACAATTTATCGGTTATCATAATGAAAGGGAGTATCAATAAAAATCTTTCGATACTGCTTCTGTTGCTTTATTAATAAAAGCAGCAATTTTACTTGGACTTTCCTTCATACCACTATTGACCCACTTTTCTATTACGGCTATAGTGCCATATGCGGTAAATGTGTACCAATTATCAAATAGTTTTTGATCAATATATTTTTCTTCCTTCTTCCATTTCTCAATATTTAGTTCGTGGCTGATATAAATAATACGTTTCAATAATTCTTTATCCCCGTTCTCTGAAAATAATACTCCACATATATTGCTATTTGCTTTTATATACTTGCAAATTTCATATGATAGTTTTTCATAAGTTTCAAGGTTCAAAGTACGTTCCGCAACCTGTCTGATTTCTTCATATAACTCACCTTCAATATTTGAAAGAAGTTCAAACTGATTCCCATAATGTGAATAAAAAGTATTGCGATTGATATCTGCTTTTTTGCATATATCTGTCACTGTAACTTTGCTGATAGGACGCTCTTTCATAAGTTCCAGTAAACTGTTTTTTATAATCATTTTTGTATATTTCACCCGGCGGTCTGCTTTTTCGTATGCCATAATACCGTTGCCAAAACCTTATAAAACTTTATAAAGCTTGTTTAATTCCCTGTTCAATGTGTCCGATTTTGTAATTCTAAAAGAATATACTACTTTCATTGAAGTAATCTAATCTGCTTTTCAAGTTTTATACTGTTGCTAGTTTTGACAACTTTCCTCCCTTCTTTATTTAACTCATATTTTCTTGATAGTTTACGCTGCAACCTACGTAATCCTTTTTCTAATTTCTTAACTAATCGTGTTTTATTTATATTTTTAAAAGTCATTCCATTATAGCATATAGCTAGTTCTTTAATTCCGACATCTATGCCTATTGATTCAGTGGTTAATTCCATTACTAGTGGTTCTTTTTCTACACCTACAGATGCATACCAATACCTTACCATCAAAACTCACTCTTGGATTCGTATAGAATGCCTATAATTCTTAATCTTCTTCATTTTAAGTATTAACTATAATCTCAGTAATAATTCCACATTTACTACATGGATTTTCTATAATTTCAAATCCCAAAAATATTTTTTTGCCTTAATCTTAAATGATGATTGAGTTGTTCCTATTTTCCCGCCATAAATAATTCAGTTAACGAACAACACTAATCTGATTTGTAATATATCGAACATAATGTTAGCGAACTGCCTGTTGATTAAGTAGCACTGTGTACTTATAATATATTTAACATACAACATATTTGAACGTTCAAATAAATTATAATTTTAAATGGAGGTAACACAATGGGAAATATAACTATAGTACCTGTATGGATTATTCAAGATATTTTAGTTTTAATCATCGCCGCATTAATGGTCTTCTATATAATTGAAAACGAAGAACGTCCAAAGATTGTATTAATGCAATTCCTATGTTTTGTCTTTTTCTACGCCGCAGTCTTTGAAAATGTTGCGGTATCTATGGGACTTATGGGAAATGAAGGTTTTTACGCCTATGGGCACAGTATCCTAATGATATTCAATATACCATTAACTGTTCCTATTATCGAGTTTCTTATCGTTTATTCAACTTTACGTGTTTTGAAGACGATCAATATACCGGCATGGACTAAACCCTTCATTACTGGACTTAGTGCTATGATTTTTGACTTTTCACTGGATCCAGTCGCAGTAAAACAGATTTTTCAAACTTCGGAAGGAATCATTGGCCGGTGGAGTTATTTCCCGATCCCTGGTGAACCTGTCATATATGGGGAACCTGTCATGAATTTTACAGGATGGATCTATATAGCCGGATACTGGACCGCATTTATTTTAATCGGTGAATGGTGGCATAAAAAGAAAGGCTATAGTAAACTAATTGGCTACATATATCCGTTTTTGGCTTCCATTCTTTCTGTAGTTTGTTTGGTTTCACCTTTATCCAATTTCTTTAATTATATGGCACCATTTTTCCCAAGAACTTCTAATATGCAATGGGTAATGTTGATTGCACTTACTATAATTTCAGTGGGAATTTTAGTGTTAACCTTAACCAAGTTCTGGGATCGTAAGGTCATTAGTTCTATGGATTACAAAAACGATTTTCTTATCATGTTTACATTCCTGGGTTTTCCACTGGTTAATACCATATTTTGCATTATAGGTGGATACACGCAGGTACTATGGCTTGTTGTTCTGGCACAGGTGTTATTATTGCTATGCTGGAGTGGAATTCATATTTTGAGTAAAAAAGCTATTCTCAAGAAATGAAGTACCCTAGCAGGTTAGATAAATATTTGCACAATAGAGTTTTATATTGTCTTATTCTATTGAGCCATTAATTAGCAACCAATGAAAATCTCGGATGTCATCTATAAACAGGGCAAAAAAATCGGGCTGAAAAACGCATTTTTCAGTCCCGATTTTTTCTCATTTCATGTTCCGTGTATTATAATCCGAAAACGAACCCTGTCATAGCCATAAAGCCTAGATTGCATACCTTCTGTAATTTCATTGTTATCTAATGCCACCATAGGGCTCCCATGTCCGGCAAAAACGACCGACATAATTTTATCGTTCATCTTTAACATCTCGTATTAATGTCATATAAATGCAAATCTCATATAAAACAAGAATTTACAGATATTTTTTTCCTTCGACCCATGCATTTCCGGCTTTCTCACCTAATGAAAAATAGCTGTTGCTGAACGAATCAAAAAATAACATTCCTGTTTTCTTGGCATCAATTCTGCCGGTTTTATCTAACACTGACTCATCTGCCGCTACATTGACAATCCTGGCAAGTACAGTAGTGAAATTATTTGTTCTTACAACCTCTATGAGTTCACATTCTATGACTAGTGGACTGCCTTCGATGATAGGGGCATTGACGCGTTCACTCTTTACAGCCTTCAATCCTGTTTTTTCAAATTTATCAGGAACTCTATGGCCGCTTACAATTCCAAAGTAATCCACTTCCTTTATCAAATTCTTATTAACCAGTGCAACAGTAAATGCGCGTCTCTTTTTAATGTTTTCATGCGTCTTACTACGTGGACCAATACATAATGCAAGATCACCTGCATTCGTCCTTGTACACTCATGCAAATTCATCACGTTGACTGTTCCATCATCATTATAAGTGCCAACCATTAAAACCGGCGCTGGATAACCATATGAAAAAACGTTTGGACCTAAATTTTTCATCATAATAAACAGCCTCCTCTTAGTTCTTCTCTTTCAACTGAAGTCCGTCGCGGTAAGCATCACCAATCTTCTCACCAACCGACAGATATGCCTTATTCATCCAATCGAAAGTGATCGGATGGAATTTTTCAAATGATACCTTGCCATCTTCTCCAAGAATCCGTTCATCCAGACTTACATTGACGATTTCGCCTACCAGTCTCCAAGTTTCCTCATCATAGCTCTTCACTCTGCACTCAACGGCAAAAGGAAGCTCATCGATAATCGGTGCATCTACGAATTCGGACTTTGTTGTATGGAATCCGGACTTCTCAAACTTATCTTCCACTTTATTTCCTGTTGTTATACCAAGGTAATCACAGGCAACTTCATTTTCCACATCCGCCATACTTACAACAAAGGAACCTCTGGCAAAAATTCCCTTTAACGTGTTTCTCTGGGATGCTACGGTAATAGTAATTTCTGTCTCATTCGTGATTCCGCCCCATACTGCTAACATGGCGGTCGGCTTTTCAGCCTCATCATAAGAAGAAATCATCAAAACCGGCATCGGTGTGATGTATGGCTTTGCTCCGATATTTTTTCTAGACATATTTATCCTCCTTAAATTATTTAATAAATCACAGTTATTCCATGCATTATGCTCTTAACGATATGATTTCTTATAGATTTCAAGATAATCTTCATCCGTAAGCGGTAACGGGGCTGCGGTAATGTCGCCGCCGAGCACCTCGTGTATTCTCTTCGGATACTTTGTGAGCTCTTCTTCCTTAATTCCTGCATCACTCATGCGGAGATCTTTACATCCGACTGCTTCGATCAGTTCATCCAATGCTCTGATAAAATCTTTTCCGGATGTCACGATCAGTGCTTTCTTTCCTGGAAGCACTTCTGTATGCAGTTCCTGAAGTTTTCCCGCTCCAAATAATACTTTTGTCGGCATATAAAAGTCAAAATTATACATATGTTCTATTCCTTTCAATTTTAACTTTCTTGCTACTACTCCATCATATAGATTTTCACCTTCCAAATCAGCGCTAAATATTAACTTGAATTATGGCGTATTTTAACCTACAATTAGATATAAGAATGTCTGATTTACCAAAAACGTTGCAATGCTTGAAAGAATTGCTCAGAAATCTGAAGAAAGGAACGTTGTTATGCCTTGGAATTGCGATACCGAAATCGATCACGCATTAGAAAAACTCGGTCAGGACTTTCCGCACCTGAATTGGGACTTTAGCCCGGATCCGTCCTCAGGAAATAACGAACTAATTTCGCATTGGTTGGGAGAGAAATCCGAGGAAGTTATGGTGTGTGCATTTAAAGGGAAAAAAATTGAGGAGCGTTTTCACCGCCAAGACTTTTTTTTCATTCATTTTGCTTACCACGGAGATTATGATGCATTAAGCGCCAACTATAACAATCGGATCACGGTAAAAGAAGGAGACTGCTATATCGGTCAGCCCTATAGCGGCTATGCTGTTAAGCGTGATTCTGATCACGAATGTATTATTCTCGGAATACTGATTCGTAAAGAAACCTTTTTCCGGGAATACCTTAGTGCGCTCTCAGCGGATAGCTCCATGCTTAATTTTTTTCTGGAACCACAGAAAAACAAATATGCAGAAGAGTTCGTTCATCTGGAAATTCCAGCTTCTTCGCCAATCTGGCAGCTGCTGAATGTCATGATTCTTGAATATGCTCATAAAACAGAGGACTCACAGAAAATTTTAAAACCTATGGTCATGTCCCTTGCAATGTATCTTTCCTATGAGTACAAGCGTCAGCATCTACCTACTGGCACGACATTAATTGACCGGATTATGGAATATATCGAATCACACTCCGATTCTGTAACATTGAATGACATTGCATCCCATTTCGGATATCACCCCGTTTATATTTCCCGTCTTTTGCCGGAAAAGACAGGGAAGACCTTTTCTGCTCTGCTAGCTGAATCACGTATGCGAAGAGCAAAGCTATTATTGGATCATACGGATCTTTCCATTGAAAAAATTGCTGATATGCTCGGATACAGCAATAGCAGCAATTTCTATAAGGCCTTTAAACAGTATTATGGTACTTCCCCTCGTCAGCTTTAATGGTCAATGTTACGGCTTCAACGTGAAATGCATCAATAACGTTATTAAACCCTTTTTCAGCCTTAACACTGATTAGTTCATTAGCAAATTCGCTTCGCTCATAAAAGCCCCCGGGGGTTTTTGTGAAGGAAGAATGACTGAACTTGATATTGAACGAATATAGCACTAAATAAAATATATTAATATTTTATTATTTTATAAAAGTAAATATAAATTTCTTATCTTAAAAAGGCTCCATATATGCACTCTTAATCAACGAAAGCTTATAAGATCTTGTTGATTAAGAGTAATATCTTTTAATTATACTAACATACCGCCAGATGCTTCAATACGTTGGCCGGTAACCCATCCCATTTCATCTGTACATAGACTAGCCACAACACCTCCAATATCAGAAGCTTCTCCAATTCTTCCTAATGCAGCATAAGAACCAATTGTATCTTTCAACTCTGGATTTTTAATATAAGTATCTCCACTAAATTCAGTGTTAACAGGTCCAGGGGCTATAGTATTTGCTCTTATACCTCTAGCTCCTAATTCTTTAGCCAAATATCTAGTAAAGACTTCTACTGCACCTTTTGCAGCAGCATAAAGTCCAGAACCTGGGAATGTAAAACGGGTCAATCCTGTTGAAGTATTTACAATTGCACCCTTGTCAGCAATAAGAGGAATTAGTTTCTGTGTTAAAAAGAAAACTCCTTTAAAATGTACATTAACTATTTTATCAAACTCTTCTTCTGTAACTTCTAAAATACGAGTATGGTTTGAAATTCCAGCATTATTAATTAAAAAATCAAAGTGCTCTCTATTCCATTTATCCTTTAAAACATCTGATAACTTAGATGCAAAGGAATCAAATGTAGATACCTCGCTCACATCAAGCTGAATAGCTGCAGCTTTAGCACCATTAGCTTCAATTTCTTTTACAACCTCATCTGCCTTTTCTTTTTGATTATTGTAAGTGATAATTACATCTATTCCCTTTTTAGATAATGATATTGCAGAATTTCTACCAATTCCACGACTTCCACCTGTAACTAATGCAATTTTGCTATTTTTATTCATAAAAATTTCTCCTTTAAATATTTATTAACCATTTCGAAATTAATATCTCATTATTTATACTGCTACTTATATTTCAAAGCTAGTATTAACTTAGTCATCAATTTTAATGTTAATCCAAGAATATATAAGTTACTTGAAAATTAATTTCTTATGATTTATACTCATGTTAATACCTAGGGGTATCTCTAGGTCAAGCTTTTTTTAAAACAAATTTCCTAAAATGAAACAAATTTAAATAAATTTTAAAGGGGATTTTAAAATTGACTTATACTATAAAAGATATATCAAAGATGTTTGGCGTTTCTATATATACAATTCGTTTCTATGACAAAGAGGGGCTTCTACCATTTGTTTTGAGAAATAAATCAGGAAACAGAGTTTTTACTGAATCAGACGTAAGTCTGTTTGGAACAATTTGTTGTTTAAAAAATACTGGCATGCAACTTAAAGATATTAAAAAATATATTGATTTCTGCATGTTAGGTGCTAGTACTATAGATGAGCGAAAAAATTACTTTTGGCACATCAAGAAGTAATTTTAAACCAAATAAATGAACTTAATGAAAATATGAACCTCATTCGTTCAAAAATAGAAAAGTATACATCTCCTGACGCAGTTCAAATTATTAACGAAGAAAGAAAAAAAATTCATGAGGAAAAATGTGAAAATAATTTGTTATAATTAATTGTTATATATTAATTTCATTACTTATGATGCGGTATTTTCACCTATGAAAGCAGCCTTAGGCAAGTCATATATATAAATGCATAAGGCTGTAAATCTCATTTATTTATTATACGGTTCGCCGTAGCGGGCATAAAACTGCAATCGCTTTAAATAATCTTCTCTCCACCAATCCAAACTTGTTTAATATTTTTTATGTCATTAATATTTACAGTCGGATCACCTTCTATTAAAAGAAGATCTGCTCTATAGCCTGCCTTAATAATTCCTCTATCATTCATGCCAAAGTATTTTGCAGGAATACTTGTTGCACTTTGTAATGCTTGAATAGGAGTAAAACCAGCATCAACCATTAGTTCAAGTTCATTAATAAGTGAAACCCCATAAGGTGCAGAATATGGAGTTGTTGGATCGTCAGTATTAGAATCACTTCCAGCTATAATTGTCACATCAGCTTTATAAAGTTTTGCAACTGCTTCCTTAACATAATCATAATTCAATGGCGCGTTAGGATTAAACTTTTTAATTGATTCAACAATTCCTTTCATTGTTACCATAGTAGGAACTGACACAGTGCCGTTTTTTTTCATCAACTGAATAACCTCTTCTGTTAAAGGTTCAGCAAAGGGAATATGTGTTACCACATCCACTCCCCCTTCTATTGCAGCTTTAAAAGCATTAGAAGAAGTTACATGTGCAATGATTTTTTTATCATAAGTGTGAGCCTTGGCGACAATAGCAGCAAGAATCTCCGGTGGAAATAGCGTATCTTTAACACCTACACCTTGGCCCTCTATCATAACTTTAATGTAATCTGCACCATATGATATCTGTTCCTTCACAAAGCGCTCTGCATCATCTGCACTTGTTACAAGGGCAGAATCAGGATAATCCATTTTAGCTGGAACTTGGCTTCCTGGAGCGAAACCTGGACTATAACTGCTTCGTATATCAGGTAAACCAGGTAAATTTTTTAGACTATGAACTACTTCCGGTGAACGTGTCCCCATATCCATCATAGTTGTAACACCATATCTTGAAGCTTCCTCTAGGTTCTTAATTTGATATAAATGAATGTGGGCATCTATGAGCCCTGGAAGCAAAGTGCATCCATTTCCATCAATTTCAATATCTCCTTCTGTCTTATCAGTAATATATCCGTTTTCGATTGCTACTTTATCCTCATCTATACACTCAATACCATTAAAAATTTTTATGTTTTTTAATAAAATAGTAGACATTTTTATTACCTCCTATGAAATAGCAATATTTTTAAGGCTAAAGACTATCAATTTTAACGATTTTATTAATACTGGATAATCACCTGCAGTATAGTATTTTTCATTAACGTATTATACTCAAGCACAATACGCTTCAAATAGCTGCCTTGCCTTACATTTCTGATTATAATATAATGTAAGAACCCATACAATGTACTCAAATTCGAATTTCATTTCATATTAAAGCTAAAAATTGTACTAAAGCACAACTGAAATATTAGGAGGTTTCCATGAAAAAAAACTTCGATATAAATGATCTAAATGAAATAGATATAAAGCTTGCACTTTACATGCAGGATCTTTTTGATGGATTTTGTTCTAACAGAGGACTTCAATATCTGATAGATAAGGCAAGGGAAAAGTTTGCAAGACCATTGATATTAATCGATACAAGCGGAAAGCTCTTGGCAGCTTCTTATGATGCGGAAAATGTTTTTCAATTTGTTCAAAGTGAAAATAAAAATCTTTACCTAACAGAAGACACTTTATCACAAATATGTTCAGATAAAACAAATGATAATATTGAAAAAGAGAACAATTCAAAACGAAACCTAATATCCTCTATAAAAATTGACACCATAGAGATTGGGAAATTTGTTGTTTACGAAAACAGCATCCCCTTTCAAGATATTGATTTTATGCTAATAGACAAGGTTAGCCCACTCATATGTGCTCAATTACAAAAGAACATCTTTTTAAATTTGGATAACAACAATCTCCCTAATTACTTATTAGCTGACCTTATAGAAGGCAAGCAGATTGATGAGTCTATTATAAAAAATAAACAACACTATTTAAAATGGGCTAGGACAGAATATCTTTACATTATGGTTATTGGAAGTAACAGACAAGAAGCTTTTGATAGTAAGATTCCTTCCATTTTTAGAATTTTGAAATCTTACATTCCTGTTGGACAGTGTATTATTTATGCTCCTGGAATTGTAGCTTTCCTTGATCAATTGCTATTTGATAAACTTTTTAATTCCCCCAATAGCGAATTTAATGACTTCTTGAGCAAAAATAATCTATATGCAGGAATCAGCCAAAAGTACACTCTTTTGAATGATTCAAAAAAACACTATTTGAATGCTGTTACAGCAATGGAGATAGGATTAAAAAGAAACATGCATTGCTCCTTTTTTGAGGATTGTACCTTGCATATTATCTATGAATTGATTTCAAATAAATATGATCAGATGGATTTTTGCCATCCAGCTGTCGCAATGCTTATGGTTTATGACAAAGAGAACGGAACAAATTTCCTTGAAACATTGAAACAGTATATCTTTTATTCTTCTTCTCCAGGAGAAGCTGCAAAAATATTAAATATTCATCGAAATACTTTATTCTACCGTATCAACAAAATAAAAGATATGGCTGGTATAACCTTAGAACATGGTGATGAAATATGCAAAATCTTTCTATCTATTAGACTATTAGAGATAAAAGTAGAAACACCCTGATCATAATATTGAAGATATAATCAAAGAAAAAAGTGCTTCATCCAGCAAAGATTAGCACTTTTTTCTTTGATTTATTATTTATAACATAGATCTAATCCAATAGCCCTAAAACAAAATAAATGTTCTAAGGAATACACCACATGCCACAATGTGCAGAATAGTCTCCGTTTGGAGCAACAACTAATATGCGTAAATCAGGGGCAAAATATGGTTTGTCAAACCCTTCTCTATTTTTAGCGCTTTCCATCTCGGCTTCAGTGCGTTCACGTTTATTCTCGAACCCTTTCCAAATCGCATCAAAATATTTATCAGCGTCAAAGCTTTTATTGGCAAAGCTCATAATTATATACCCTTTTGGGAGAGTATAAACGTTGTTATTGATATCTATTCGTGATGTTGGAATCTTTTCCATAGAACTTCCTCCGAATTTCTTCGTTATCGTAGTTACTCCCACCAATGTTTTATTTCTGCGATGCTAACATCCCATACTTTAGCATTTCCGGTAACTATAATTTTAACGTCTTTTATTTCCGAATCAAAAAACGTCTTTAATTTCAACATATGGTTATCTTTGTCTTCATTAGTGAACTGAACAAACTCTTCCCCATTGATCATAATCGTAACGGAACCTTTATATTCCTCTCCGTCGGGAATACCATAATCAGCATAGAGCCATAGATTTTTCTTTCCTAAATTAAATAAATATTCCTTACTTATTCCATCATTGCTGCTAAACAAATTAAATTCGGGCTGTACTTTTTCCCCTTGCACGGTAAAAGTTGAAAAATTTTTAGTTATTGGTATGCTTGTATTTGCTTCGTTTAATGCTTGAATAGGTCCTATTCTTTTATTCACATTTACACCATAATCAATTGTTTCAGAAACACCCATAACTCCAACGATTAGCATAATCATAGATGCTACTGATGCAACGAGTTTTTTAAAGTTAAGCTTAGAAGAAAATCCTACTCTATATCCCACAAATCCTATCATCGCGCCTAATGTATTGGATATTACGTCCATAATATCAAACGTACCCATGAAAGTTAAAGATTGCAACACTTCTAAAAATAAAATAGCTGATATAAATAATGCTATAAACTTTCTAAAACGCACACAATACAACAATGGAATTACTATTCCAAAAGGGATAAAAGCAGCGATGTTTCCAAAATCGTATAACCATGACATGGTTAGTTCTGGAAACCTTAATGGAAGTCCTTCTGGGACAAGAATAAACGTATACTGATTATATACGCTTCTACCTTCTATTCTATTAAACCCCAAGAACATGAAATACAATATTAAAATTGTATATACAATGGTTCCTACAAAAATATATATACGTAATTTATCGTTAATAACCTTGGAACTATCAGTTAACACTTCATTGCCCTTTGGAATTTCTTCTTGTCCATTTTTCATACTTTAAATCTCCTTTCAAAGAATATCACAGATTTAATGGCCATACTCTCTACTTAATCCATTATACTATCATCAGACTACACCTTCAATAAATCTGCGATTTTCAGGAAACCCTTTGAAATTAAGGCTTACACCCGTATAATCAATACTACGCACTCCACATGAGCTGTATTATGCAAAAATGCACAAAAACCTCATTTATTTATGATACGGTGAACCGTATCAGTAGCAAATGATAGCTCTTTTTCCTCTCTCATATATATAACAAGTTCTTTTTTGAAAATTAACTATTCATCATTTCTTTACTCAGATCTATAAAAGCTCTTAATGCTCTTGAACCCCATTTATCCCTATGATATACCATTTGCGTAGCCAAATAAAAAGAATCTTCCCACCAATTAAGTTCTATTAATTCCTTTCGTTTCAGCTCCTCCGCAGCAGCAATCTTTGGAAGCAACGTTATTCCAAGTCCGCTCATTGTCAATTGTTTGATTGATTGGATACTGCCCATTTCCATTATTGATTTCGGAGTTACCCCAGCATCATTGAGACTTTGTTCAAAAAGATTTCGGTAACCACAGCCTTTTTCTGAAACAATTATGTTGCAGTCAGCAATATCTTCAGGATAAACATGTTTCTTGGAAGTAAGTGGATGTCCTGGGGTTGCTAATAAAACTAAAGGTTCAGGAAATTCCAATTCTGTAATTAACTCAGAAGCATTGATTTTCTGACCAATAATAAAAGCAACATCAATCTGATTTTCTCTTATCAATGTTTTACATTTGTTATTGCCTTCCATTTTTAAAATAATTTCAATTTCCGGATAACGCTCATGAAGTTCTTTTAATATAGGAGGCAGTCTTACAGCACAAAGCGATTCATTAGCCCCTATTGTCAAAGTTCCCTTTACTACATCTGATGTAATTAAAGTACTTTTTGCTTCATCACAAAGTTTAATTATTTTTTTAGCATAAACAAGAAACTTTTCCCCTTCTGAAGTCAAAGATATATTTTTCCCTAATCTTTCAAACAAATTAACACCTAATTCTTTTTCTAACTGTTGTATCTGAGCAGTGATAGCAGATTGCGAATACCCTAGCTCAAATGCTGCTTTTGTAAAATTACTCAGCTTAGCTATAGTAATAAATGCATTTAATTGACGAAACTCCATTTGTATATACCTCCAAATCAATCATTTATTTTGATTGATTCAATTTAAACTATTGATTTCACTAATTGTTAGTAGCATGATATCATATTGATACTATCTTTTCAAATTTAATCATTAAGGAGGTCAGCTATGTTCAATTTATCTGCACTTTTATCTTATGTTCTTATTTCAACTTTTACGCCTGGTCCAAATAATATTATGTCTATGACAAATGGTACTAACTTTGGATATAAAAAAACATTGAAATTTGTTCTAGGTGCTACATCTGGTATGGCTGTGATCATGTTATTGTGTGGTTATCTTAACTTATTTTTATTTAAACTTCTTCCCAACATAAAGTTGTCTATGGAAGTATTTAGTTCAGCATACATAATATATTTAGCTATCAAGATACTCAAAAGTAATTCTAACCCAAATGCAATTAATGATTACAGCATCAACACATTTAAATCTGGAATGCTTATGCAATTCATGAATCCTAAAACAATACTTTATGGTATAACGGTAACTTCAATTTTTATAATACCCTACTATAAATCGAGCATAATATTATATTTATTTGCTGTATTCCTCGCATTGGTAGGATTTATATCGATGTCCTGCTGGACTCTTTTTGGTGCATTATTTCAAAAAATTCTTAGCCGTCATAGAAAGTTATTCAATATTGTTATGGCATCTCTCCTAATATATTGTGCATTATCAGTTCCCGATTTTAAACTTCTAATTCATTGATAATTTTTGTACCATGAACACAACGAAAGGAATGATGTTTAACATGAATATTAAATTTTCAAAAAGAAGTGATACAATTGAAGCTTCTGAAATAAGGGAGCTATTAAAATTAATAGGAAACAATAATATTATTTCATTCGGAGGCGGACTTCCTTCAGAAGAAACATTTCCGGTAGAGGAAATGAAGGTTATTTGTAATGAAATACTTTCAGACTATGGTGGAAAAAGTATGCAATATTCGACCTCTGAAGGATATGATAAGCTTAGGAAAATCATTATTGAAATTATGAGAGAAAGAGGAATCAATACAGACATAGATAATATACTGATTATTTCAGGCTCTCAGCAAGGCTTGGATTTAACTGCAAAGGCATTTATTGATGAAGGTGATACTATACTCTGCGAAAGCCCTACCTATCTTTCTGCAATTAATGCTTTTAAACCTTTTTATCCAAAGTTTGAAGAGATTTTTATAGATAATGAAGGTTTAGACCCGGAAGTCTTAGAAGAAAAACTTAAAAAAAGTAAAAATGTTAAGTTTCTCTATACTATACCAGATTTTCAAAATCCAACAGGAGTTACATTAAATTTTGAACGACGAAAATCAATAATTGAGCTTGCAAACAAATATAATATTTTAATAGTTGAAGATAGTCCCTACAGTGAGTTGAATTTTACTGGGCAGCATCTTCCTCCATTAAAAAGTCTTGATACTGAAGAACGAGTTATTTATCTCAGTACCTTTTCCAAAATTGTTTGTCCAGGCTTCAGAATTGGATGGATTTGTGCTTCCAAAGAAATTATAAAAAAATTTGTCTTGTTTAGACAAGGTTCAGATCTTCATACAAATATATTTTCTCAAATGCAGATAACAAAGTTTTTTGAAAAATATGATGTTAAAGCACATATAGAAAAAAATATAGCAATTTATAAAAATAGGAGGGATGCTATGCTTAATGCAATTAAAGCTGACTTTCCTAAAGAAGTTAAATATACCGAACCTAAGGGAGGCTTTTTTCTCTGGGTTACACTTCCAACTTATATGGACAGCAAGGAATTATTAAAATGTGCATTGAAAAATGGTATAGCTTTTATTTCAGGAGAAGCATTTTTCCCAAATGGTGGTCATAAAAATACCTTACGTTTGAACTACACAAATATTAGTGAAGAGAAAATAAGAGAAGGAATTAAAATATTATCAGATGTTATTAAAGAAAATATGCTAAAGAACAATTAATATGAAAATAATAAAAATGTAATAAAAAATATATCTTAGATCCCAGCATAAAAACATGTCAATCTGTACAAATGTAAATCTTAAGTTTCTTAATATTACCATTAGTATTGAGATATTTATCATAAGTATTGTTCTTGAAAAAAGAAGAAGGAGAACCTCATTCATTTTGACTTGGTTCTCTTCTATTAATTAGATACATTATTAAGTTATCTTTGATAATTGTAACCATCTATTATCACCAAAGGATACGCCTTATATACCACTTTGAAATTCACCATTTTCAAAACTTTTTCGCAAAGCTCTTATATCTTTAAGTGGCGGCTGTCCGAAGAACCGCTTATATTCCCTGGTAAATTGAGATGAGCTTTCATAACCAACTTCCATGGCAGCAGTAGTAACATCAATAGAATCACTAAACATGAGTCGTCTTGCTTCATGAAGTCGCAGCTCTTTCTGATATTGTAACGGACCAATGGCAGTTACAGCTTTAAACTTATGGTGCAGTCCTGATACACTCATATTATTTGATTTTGCTAGTTCTTCCACGGTAAAAGAACGTTTATAATTTTCCTTGATCCATTCTATTGCTTTACCTATTCCATCTGCCTGTTGTTCGGCTAGAACCTGTTGCAAAAACAAGTATCCGTACTCTCCACTCAATAGGTGATAAATCATTTCTCGCTTAATAAGCTGCGATAAAAAATAAGTATCCTTAGATTTATTTATTAGCTTCAAAAGTCTAATAAATAAATCTAATAGTTCCTCATCTGATTTTCCTACAAATGCTCCTAAATAAAGATTCTTATTTTTTATGTTAAATTCAATTTGAGCATCCAGCATTACAGAAGCAATTTCACTTGTCGTAAAATCAATACGCAAACTAATACATGGCAACTCTCTTGATGCACCTATCACTTGTACGGATACAGGCATATCAATAATAGACGCTGCAAAATCACCTGCATTAAAATGTATAGTCTCATCTCCGAAATGAAACTCCTTTCTTCCTTGAAGAATAATACTAAATGCAGGATTCATAACTCCAGGAGTTATAGGAATTTCATGACTGTGTCTGGTAACCGAAAAAAATGGGATTATTGTTTGGGTATTTCCATCAGTTTGAGCTATTCTCTCTGTCATTTCAATTATAGTATACAATGCCTTCTGTTTAGTAAAGTTGCTTTCCTCAACTAATACTTCATTATTTAATTTATCTTTTTGTTCTAACATTTGTTTTTCACCCAGCCTTTATACTTAAAACATTTGCTGATAATTTCCACATATTACTTCATTTATCTAACTCAATGATAATATTCCTTAAAACTATAGTAAATATTATATCAAAAATCAATTTGTTTTTTCATCAATTCATTTAATTAATACTTTGCAGAATTAGGCAAATTTTAAACATTATCGTTATATTATATTTTTATTTTTAATGTGATAATATGGTTAGTCAAGCTTGATGTCTAAACTATTAAATTTTAACAAAAGAGAGGTATAGAGAAATGAAACAAAGAACTTGGTTTATAACTGGTATTAACAGTGGCTTCGGACGACATATGACTGAACAACTCCTTGAGAGGGGCGATAAAGTTGCTGGTACTGTACGCAATATGAATTCAGTAGAAGACCTTAAGGAAAAATACGGTGCTCTTCTTAGAGTGTTTCATCTTGACGTTACAGACACCAACGTAATTTATGAGGTTGTCGATCAAACCTTCAACGAACTTGGAAAAATTGATGTTATTGTAAGCAACGCTGGTTATGGGCTTATTGGTGCAGCAGAAGAATTAACTATTGAGCAAATTACTCATCAGATTAACACAAATCTCCTTGGATCTATCCATTTGATTAGAGCTTCATTACCACATCTACGTGCTCAAGGAGAAGGGCATATTATTCAACTCTCATCATCAGCAGGCCAAACTGCATTCTCTGGAGGATCACTATACCATGCAACTAAATGGGGAATTGAAGGATTCTGCGAAGCCGTAAGACAAGAAATCGCTCCTTTTAACATCAGCCTTACAATAGTTGAGCCAAGCGGAGCACGTACGAATTTTACACATCATAGTGTAGTATTGGGTCAAAAGTTAGAGGCTTACTCGATTTCTCAAGCACATAATGCCAGACGCGGTTTTGAAGATACTTCGATAGTTCCTATTGGTGATCCTGCTAGAATGGTGAAAATCATGATTGACACTGCCGACCAAAAACCAGCACCAATAAGAATTGCTCTTGGCAGCGGAGCTTATAATACGATACATCAATCACTTTCAAATCGTCTTGAAGAACTTGAAGCACAAAAAGAACTTGCCTTTTCTACTGATTTCCCTGCTAATAAATAAAAAGTAGAAGGCAGAATAGCCATTTAAAGTGTCGAATTTGTTAGATACAAAATTAAGCATATATTTTTTAAAGCTTAGTAGAAACAAATAATCTGCTATCAATTTGTTTAGTTGATAGCAGATAATTTCATAAATTGATTAAGTATTAATTCTAATGCCTTAACGTGATTTTTTTAGTTATCTTATAAACCAATCTCTACATGGTGAAAGCTAATGGCGTCTTCCTATATCGACATAAACAAATTTGCAAAACCTATCCCTTAACGCAAATATTCCTATTTCTGCGTAAAAGTTAGACTAGCATAAATCAAAATCCTCTCAAACCATTGAACAATACTTCTACTTCAATACGGTTCATCTTACAATACTTTAAAAAAATCTACATCACTTATGATAAGATTCACCGTTAATTATTCTAAACCTCTTATAACATTTCCTATCTATAATTAAATAGATTTGAATCAGTCTAGATTAGTGATTACAAATTTCTCCCTATCAATATGCCTAAATGTTCTGCCAAAACCTCAGGAGAAAAAGGCATTCCATTTATAAACCACCATTCTATCAATCCTACTATAGCTTGCCCAAAAAATTGCTTGACAGCATCTTTCCTTAACCCTGAATTTACTCCTTCTGAACATTTACTTCATCCTCTAATTTATAAGTAACCAACTCAATGAAGTGATTTCTAAAATAAGGGGCCCTTTTACTTGCTAACATCGTCGAAAAGAATAAATAGTTATTTTCAAAATATTTGCACCAAATAAGTAAGGAACAAAAGCAATTTCTGGATGTGTGGGGTGTTATTCTTGCATCAAAACAGGCAGATGCTTTATGAATGACCCAGTAAATGAATTTTTAGAAAAGGTAGCTTGTGCAGATGGGTTTATTTTTGGTTCGCAAGTACATTTTGCTTCTGCTTCAGGTATGCTAACATCATTTATGGACAGGGTATTCTCTACCAATTTTTCAAATGACATTTTATCTTATAAACCTGCTGCAGCAATTTCAAGTTCCCGTCGTGGTGGTAATACTGCTACATTTGATCAAATCAATAAATATTTTACAATAAGCAATATGCCTGTCGTGTCATCTCAGTATTGGAATATGCTAAATTACATACTCTTTTGGAACACAAACATTCCATCCCCTCCATCACCAATAAAATCTTCGGATGTACCTGGTGCTGGATTATATTCATTTTGAAATTCCACTATATGAAACCTGCATTTATTTACATAAAAATGAATATTTCTTTTTTCAAAATATGGAGTGCAAGTTTCCCATACCTTTGTATCACAATGCAATTTTTCAATTTGACTCCAAATTGCATAACCAATGCCTTTTGTTTGAGTGCCATATTTCACATAGAGCAAATCAAGATGATTATATTGCGTTAAGCTATCAATGACTACAACAGCACCACCAATCATTTGACCATCAACAACTGCTTTGTATGCAATAGCGCCTTTTTCATTCAAGGAACAGTCGATATCCTTTTCAGGAAGAACAATGCCTTCCGTTTTGCCATAGACATCTTCAAACCCTTTTTGAAAGGCCTCCTGCATATCTTTCTTATATTGCATTAAGTCTTCATCATTGATTTTTGCAAGCGAGAATTCCATTATTACACCCCTTTTTAAAATATTTACTATTTACAGCAAATGAAATTTCTTCAAGTTCTGTCAAATATGTAAGTTCTTCTTCCTTGGTCTGTTTTAATATAATATTCATTTCATACCTCCTAAAAATAAAAATACTCGGCTATTACATATACGTAATAGCCGAGCTCACTCGACATCTTATCTGACAGGCGGCCTGCAAGCAGTGCGCTTACTATCCCCTACACTACGGTGTACTGTCCTCCGATGATACTTTTTACTTTTTTATTAGAATACCATTTGTCTTTGACGATGTCAATGGTATCTTTACCGTCCACTCAACCTACTTATTTTTTAATTCTTTTTCTACACCTCGTCATGTTCTCGTGAACGGATTTTGGCGTTTTAGGTTGAGTAGCCAAGATAGACTACTTCTTCTTAAAATATAATAAGTATAAACCTCCTTAATCTTCTAAAATAGCTTATCCTTATTATATTTCAATATTTAATTACATTACTATGGCAATATGGGTAAACATATAAATCTTCATCAGGTATAACTTCACCATCACAACTATCACCAAACTCCTCAATAACAGCAATAGATTTAATTTTTACCTATACCTCGTTCTTGTTCTCTCTTCAACACTAACTCAGATAAATCAATATAAAAATCCACTTCTTCTTTTGTTTTTGCTTTTTTAAATAGTTCCATAAAATCTGTATATGAGTATTTTAAAAACTGCTCATATAAACTATTTTGTTCATTTATCTTTTCCATAGAACTTCCTCCGATAAATAATCCTTTTACTATATTATTACCTAATAAATTGCTAATACGAAATCACTCTCGTCCCGCATTTTAGGCGCATATTCTTAAGAATATATATTCTACTATGGCAATATTCTGAAGAATAAATATGGTACAGAATATTAGAATGCACTATTCATAATTTCTGACTATTATATATTTTATCCCTCTGCCACTACTACTTTTGTTTCTTCTTGTTTACCTTGTTTTAATAATAGTGTTGGAATGATTACAATAACGGTAATTATCGAAATTACAAACATAGTATCATTGAGAGCTTGGAGCTGTGCCTGAAGTGCAACCTCTCCAAACATCTTGTTTAAAGCAATTCCTTGAGCATTGCCTGCTGACATCCCAGTTTTAATAAACATCCCTTGAAACATTTCATATAGTTTCATACTATTTTTATTAAAAGATGTGACTTGTGAAGCTAAGTTAGAGTAATCAAGCACATTTCTATGCTGCATAACGCTTGTTATAATAGTAACACCTATGGAAGTCCCTACTTGTTTTACTGTATTAGTCAAAGCAGATGCATTTGACATTGCTGCCTTTGGTAATCCACTAAACCCTATTGTTTGAACTGGTGCCATAAGAAATCCGACACCAAAGCCTCTAATCATTAATAGGATCGTAATCGTCATATTGGGTGTATCCAACGTAATTTTTGACATACTATAGCTGTTAATGCCAATTAAAATCAATGCAAATACAGCAAATAATCTAACATCAAATTTATTACCAATTTTCCCATACAAAACCATAGATATGGCTGTCGCTATTGCTTCTGGAAATAAAATCAACCCTGTATTCATTGAATCAAGTCCTCTTATTTGTTGAAGGAATATTGGCATCAGAAACACACCACCATAAAGAGCTAGCATTGCAACATTCATGATAATATTACTCATGCAAAAGGTATAATTCTTTAGTAGTTTTAAATCAAGCATAGGTTCTTCAATGAGCAATTCATTCACAACAAATATTACAAGACTATAGCACCCAACAATCATAAGCACGATATTTTTTATATCGCTCCAGTCTAAATCACTTTTTCCAAGTACATAAAGAACGCAGGACATTCCGATACTTGACGTTAGAAATCCAATAATATCAAATTTCTTTGAAGACTTATGTTCTGATTTTTTGAATATGAGTATAGCCATCATTGTAGCAACTATTCCAACTGGAAGATTTATAAAGAAAAGAAATCTCCAATTGAAATTTTGAATAATATATCCACCTAAACTTGGCCCTAAAGCTGGGGCTGCCATTACACACATTCCCATTACTCCTATTGCCATTCCAAGTTCACTTTTATCAAAAGTAGTCATTAATATTGCCATACCAAGAGATATTATAGAGGCTCCTCCAATTCCTTGAATTACTCTTGCAATTATCATTATAGTTTCATTCCACGAAATTCCACACAATAGTGAACCTAAGGTAAATAAAATTAACGCAGTAATAAATACGTTTTTAGTGCCAAATTTATCTCCAAAATAACTTGTTGATGGAATTACAACTCCTAAGGTCAGGGTATATGCACTAACAACCCATTGGATTTGATCTATAGATGCGTTAAAGGTCTGCATCATTTTAGTAATAGAGATATTAATAATGCTGGTATCTAGATTTACCATAAAGATTGCCATAATTACAACACTCATAATAAGCCATTTAGTTGAAGATTCTTTTTTATTTTCCATACTCCCACCTACTTTATATGTATCTTTATATCTGCATTTGTTCCAGGTAGAAGCTTTGTATCATTTTCCTCAAGTTTAATTTTCACAGGTACCTTTTGAACAACCTTAGTGAAAGTTCCACCTGAAGAAGATGGGAGAAGTGAAAATGCTGAATTTGAAGCCTTTCCTATATTTTCAACTTTGCCTTGAAATACTTTCCCTTCAAATTGATCAATTTTTATATCTACATTTTGCCCTTCTTTTAATTTTTCCACCTTAGTTTCTTCTATATTTGCAGTTATGTAAATTTTTTCTTGGTCAACCATTACTGCAATTGTAGATCCAGCTGGAATATATTGTCCCTCCTCAGCTTCCTTTTTAATAATTAACCCATTAATTGGCGCTCTAAGTAAGGAAGAATTAACATTTTCATCAGCTATTCCATTTTCATCCATGTGCCCTACTATTTGATCTTTAACTAAAGTTTCTCCCTCTTTTACATTACATTCAAGAAGACTTCCTGAAATTTTTGGAGTTATATCTATAAAATCTCCAGCTACCAGTGCATCTTCAGTTGAGACAAAATATTCATTTTCATACCAATAATATACTCCAACTCCGCCAAGAGTTATTAACATAGCTATGATTATACAAAAAATTATTATTTTACGTTTTCCTTGCATTCTTATCATCCTTTCCTAACTTCTTACGCCAACTTCGGCAAACATACCAGGTTTCAATTGTGAATTTGAATTTACTAAAGTTATTTTTACTAAAATATTATTGCTCTGAGAATTTAATTCTGAATTTATTACTGATATAGTTCCTTCAAATTCTGAATCCTTTATTCCTGAAACTTTAACAGTTACAGCTTGTCCTTCTTTCAAATCTTTTATAATGCTTGTTGGAGCATATGCATTCACGCATAAAGTATCAGGATTAGATATTGAAATAAGAGTGCTGCCAGGTGATGCTATTTCACCTTTATTTATATTTTTAACGGTAACTTTCCCTGAAATAGGAGCTGTAATAGTTCCATTCCTTAATACTATTTGAGCTGTTTTTAATGCTTCTTCAGCTTGCTGTACTTGTGCCTTGTAAACATCTATACTTGTTTCTGTAGCACCATTTTTTAGCATTTCTAATTGTTCCTCTGCTGATTTTTGTCCTGACTCTGCTGAAGTAAGCTGCTGCTGTGCTGTTTCAAGCTGCACCTCTGTAGCTGCCCCTACATCAGTTAAGGCTTTTGTACGATCATAATTCTTTTTAGCAATATCATAAGTTGCTTTAGCGCTGTCCAAAGCTGCTTGTGCTTGTGCTATTTGTTCAGGACGTGTACTGTTCATGGCATTAGTTAAATTGGCATTTGCAGTATTTACTGCTGCTTGTGCTTGGTCTACCTGAGCTTGCAAGTCCTGAGTATCTAATTTAATTACGGTATCACCTTGATTTACAACTGCCCCTACATTAACTGGTATATCCGAAACTCTCGCAGAGATTTTCGAAGCTACATTGACTTGATTATCTGTCGCAAGTTTTCCAGCCATGAGATATACGGATTTTTGTTCATTAATCTCTTCTGCTTGAACAGCATTTTCATTTCTATTATCCTTTGCAGCGCATCCTGAAAATAAAGATGTTCCTATAATCGCTGGCAATACAATTAACATAATAAATTTTTTCATAATCACTTACTCCTTTAACAAATTAATTATAAGTGTAAAAAGTACTTCTTATTTTCCATCAGAAAATCAACGCATATTTTATAAGTAAAATCTATTGCAATAAAAACACTTTCACTAAATTTGTTCACAATATATTTGTCTAATATTTTGAATATATGCATAATAATGGTAATGTTCAAAGTCAAAATGGCCCTTAATATCTTTATTCCTGTTGTTTTACTTGTACTGTTTATTTCAAAAATCCAAAGATTTTTCCTTCCTTGACGCTATATTCCAAGCTAGTTCCAGTATGAAATTTCCTTAAAATTATGACAGGCTTTCTGATATAATCGTATTTATTCTATGAATGCAACTTCTATAAGAAATAACAAGGGAATCTTAATTATAAGTCCCTGTTATTCTTACTTATTGAATTATTTATGTACTTTATATATTGGAAGCAAAATATTATCAATAATATCCTCGCTACTCGTCTCATTAGGCCTTCCATACAATACAATTTCATTGATAATTAGTAAAGTAGGCAAATTTAGAGCCCTTTCAGAAATAGTATCTATTGAAAGTGAAATCTCTTTACGATGATTTGCTCGCGTTATAATAGTTTCCATTAATTTTCGGATACCATTTTCGTGATTAACAACACTAAATAGATCGTAAGATGTAGTATCGGAAAACTTATCTGAAATCACCTCTCGTAGATCCTCAGGTCTGATAATTTCAAAAATTGGATCTAAAACCTTAAATAGAGCAATTAAATCTTCTTTTAGTGAACCATGATCACTGATTTCTAATTCTATTGGTGGTGCTTTTCGCTCTACAGCAGCAAGAATAAGGTGACATTTTTGTGGCCATCGACGATAAATAGCATTTTTGTTGGTTTTTGCAGCACGGGCTACATCATCCATAGTCAATTTGCTATATCCTATTTGATCAAGCAATAACCAAGCCTGATCTAAAATCGCATTTTCAAGTATAACGCCACGGCGCCGATTAACATTGTCATTCATGATACAACCTCCTATTTTTGGTCTACATAATTCCACCATAATATAGTACCATAAACACCAATAAATAAAATAACAAAAATCGTCAATTTACTAATCCAATTAATAAGATCAGGATTGTTTAAGTATATTCCTGAAATTGTCCACGGGATATAACGCCCTAGAGGCTGTGATCCAAAAATAGCAGCTACAATTACAGCTCCAAAAGAAGTACTAACGGGAGCTAATATTCCTCGTGTCATGCTGGCGATAAGAGGGAATAGAAAACTAAGACCAGAATTATAAAGCGTTGCTATCCCTAACCTTTTTAAAAGAGTTCCAGTCAAAAGCACATCAAAATTTTTCAAATCTAAGCAAGAACCTATAGCAAATGTCGCACCAATTGCTAATACCGTTATACCTAAAAAACATAATCCTAAAGCAAAAAATTTTGCACATACTAAACTAGTACGAGAGATTGGCAATGATAAAAGATCTTTAAAAGTTTGATCCTGATACTCTCTACCAAATACCCAGCTGCTTAAAATACCAAAGCCCATTAATCCAATAACAGTAGAATACATAAAAAAAGTATTTTTCAAAAATTCTCCCCACGTCTTATCCTGCATATGGATAAGTAACAAAAAGCTATAAAAAGCTAAAATGTAAATTGGTATATGACCTAGTCTTATTTTATAAAACTCAATTTTAGTCATTGACCATATCTGTTTCATAATGATTTGCCCTCCTTAATTGTTCTAAGAAAGAATTCTTCTAAGCTTTCATTTACAGGTTGAAAAATCATGGGATTCAATTTCTGATTTTCTAACTGCTGTAATAAAGCAGAATATTGGTTAATAGATATATCTGAAACAAGTACTTCCTCTTCACTTACCGATGTGAATTGCAAGCTTTTTGTAGCAAGGTAATGTGCGAGATTCTTTATGGATCCCTCCGTCTTTATGTACAGCTTGGATTCTCTGCAGGTTTCAAATTCTGAAAAATTTAATTCTCGTAGCAGGCATCCATGTGCTAATATCCCAATTCGACTTACCAGCTTTTCCATCTCATCTAATAGATGGCTTGAAATAAAAATAGTTGTCCCATTTTTAGCCATTTCTAATAGAGAATTACGAACAACTACAAGCCCCTCCGGATCTAATCCGTTTGTTGGTTCGTCTAACAAAAGAATCTTTGGTTTATGAATAAGTGCCTTTGCTAATCCAATTTTTTGATTGTTTCCTAAGGAAAGATCTTTTACCTTAATCTGACGATAATTATCTAGCAATAGCTGCTGTGAAATGTCATCAATTCGTTTCTTAATTTCTGAATCAGGTATTAGTCTTTGCTTTGCATATAATATAAGATTTTCTTCTACAGTAAAGTTTGGATAAGCATGTGGTGTTTCAATTAAGTAACCAACCTGATTCCAAAATTCAGAAGACAGCTTCGAAATTGATTTTCCAGAGTAATAAATTTCGCCAGATGTAGGATTAATCATTTTAAGCAACATCCTCATTGTAGTTGTTTTTCCTGCACCGTTTAAGCCTAAAAAACCATATATTTCACCTTCATTAGCAGTCAGATTAATATCATAAACACTATTTTTTGAGCCGTAACTCTTTGTTAAATTCTTCGTTTGTATTATTGACAAAACGCAAACACCTCCAATGTTATACTTCATTTAAGGTACTGCAGTACCTTAAATGAAGTATAACATTGGAAAATATAAAACGCAATACTAAATATTTATATTTTTTTATTTATTCTTCTCATTATGTGAACACATAGCCAATGAAGGCTGAAAGCAATAACTCCTATAATAAAATAAACCTAAACATAAATATATACTATTATAGTATTTATCCATGTTTAGGTTTCAATTTACTGTTCATTTTAAATCAATGTACATTAACATAATTAATATGCTCATTAATATTATTTTTGTGTAAAGATACCCCTCCTTAAAATACGGGAGGGGCTATAAAAGATTTGTATATGATTTATATTTAAATATCACTAACTTCCAGTGCTTGTCTTGCCATTTGCTCATATTCATCTACACCAGATATCAGGGCAAATTCAGCAATTGCAACTGGGTATGCAGCGACCAATTCAATGATATGCTCTTTCATCTTAGGCCAATAGTATCCCCCTACTTCTTTATAGGCCTTAATAAGGGATTCAAGACCTTCCTCACCAAAGGCTTTATAATGAAACACAAAATCATTGGATACATCTGCAATCTTTGCTTCAGTCCAATCAATTAAACCAGTCACATTTGCAGCTTTATTTATTAAAGTGTGTCCTGCATGTATATCCCCATGAATAAAACCTGTTTTTTTCGGCCAAAGCTCATCATTCTTTAACCATGTCTGCCATCTATTCCACAGCGACTCTCCTACTCCAAATTTGGCCTTCACAGCATCCATACGATCTTGCATTGACTGTCTTACCTCTTCTGCTGTGTGAAGCACTAGTCCGGCTTCTACTACCTTATCCCTTGGGATACCATGCAGCTCTGCCAGTACCTTTCCAAGTGTCTCATGAAAACAGGCTGGTACATTATTAATATCAATTTCCCAGATATAGTTTCCTATAGCATGATCAATTGTCCCTGCTGGTATACCCTCTAATTTTTTATATGCAATTAATTCCTCTGTATAGACAGACCAGTTTGGTGCTTGAAAGTTAGTGCAATATTGATTCACCAAATCTAATGCCTGCTTTTCATCCTTAGTTCTTGGCATTACATCTTCACGTCTAGGCATCCGAAGTACCCATTCACTACCTTGTTGATCCAGAGCAAATACTGCCAGAAAATCAAGCCCAGATTCATTGAATACTAAAGTATCTTCCTTAAGATTCAACCCGTGTTTTGTTGCAATTTCAATAACTTCTCTTTTTGTTTTACTCATTCTTGCCACATCCTAATTATTATTATTTTCTTGCTAATAAACTTCTTTTATACTGTACATCTATCTATTCTAATCTCTTATATATCCTGAACTTTTAACATGGAAACTAAAATTATTATAGAAGCTAGTATTATTAGTACAGTGGTGAACACCATGGTACTATACAAGGCCCATCTGAATTTAAAGATTAGTTTGTAAGTTCATTTGCTACAGCATTGAAAATGATTTCTTGAACATTGGGATATATATCCTCCCCTATATCTTTTTTATGAATAATCATTGCTAAAGCTCCACGGATAACACCTGCAATAACTTCGATATCCTCATTTATTAATTTTTTTAACTCTTTATTCTTCTTTATAAATTCCATTAGTGGGACAATGCTTCTTAGTCTCTTGGTAGCCGAATATTCTGGATCTATCTTTCTAGACACCATGTTATATTCTTCCAAATTCGTTATTAATCTTTGTGTTAATATATAAGATTCCAACGCAGAAGACATTTCAAGTAGATAAACCTTTATTGCTTCACGTATTTTTTTCTCTCTTTCCACCTTGGGCCAGACTCGCCTTTCAATTTCTTCTCCCTCGAAAGCTAATAACTCAAGGTAAAGCATTTCCTTTGATTCAAAAAAAACATAGAAGCTGCTTTTTGCTATAGACACTGAAGAAGTTATCTCTTCAATAGATGTATTTTTCAACCCCTTAGCAATGAAACACTGATGCGCAGCATGCATCATATCCATTCTAATTCGTTCTTTTTCTGTTTCTGTAAATTTCGGCACTGTATTTTTCACCTCTAATTAATATTTATAATTAAAACATAAAAACAAATTAAATATTTGTTTTTATTCTAGTATAGTCTAATTATGATGTCAATCAAAAATCTTATTACAAAATCTCCTTTACTATAAAAGCAAATATGCAAAAACCAAACATTAACACAAATACCCTATTTCTGTGTAAAAGAAATCCCCCAAACTCTTAAGTCTGGGGGAACACAAAACACACTTTAATATTAACTCGAAAACCTTCA
Source organism: Clostridium chromiireducens (assembly GCF_002029255.1). GTDB lineage: Bacteria > Bacillota > Clostridia > Clostridiales > Clostridiaceae > Clostridium > Clostridium chromiireducens. The sequence continues at coordinate 13,058 of NZ_MZGT01000046.1, read as the reverse complement.
AAGCCTTTGATATCAGCCTGTTTTTTCTCCATCCTAATAACTGTCTCCACATGTTTTGATAGAAAAATGATACTAATACGCATTAGTATTGCTTTTGCGTAAAGATGTACCCTTAAAATCAAGGTGTCTTGGAATTCTGCTAGTTCATACTATTATGCAAAATGTTATTAATATAATAAATCTATCGCTGCGGGCGAGTACTATACTTAATATAAAGATAGGTTATAATTTCTTATAACTCCTCATTGCAAAGATATAAGCAACAACTATTATTGCTATGCACCAAGCCAAAGCAGTCCATATATCATTTCCTACTGGTTGATTTGCTAATAAATTACGTATAGCTTCCACGATAGGAGTTACAGGTTGATTTTCTGCAAAAGCACGTACTACAGAAGGCATCGTATTTGTTGGTACAAAGGCAGAACTGATAAATGGTAAGAAGATGATTGGGTAAGAGAATGCCCCTGCGCCATCTGGTGTTTTAGCAGCAAGTCCCGCAATTACAGCAATCCAAGTCAAAGCAAGTGTAAATATCCCAAGAATTCCAAATACAGCTAGCCACTCTAAGATTCCTGCTGAAGAACGGAAGCCCATTAATAATGCAACAAGTATAATCACTACTACAGAAATTCCATTAGAAATTAATGAGGTTAATACATGTCCCCATAATACTGTAGAACGAGCGATAGGCATAGAATGGAAACGTTCAAAGATACCACGCTCTTTATCTATAAACAAACGATAAGCTACATATGCAATACCACTACCAATAGCCATTAACATTATACCTGGTAATAGATAATTAACATAATTTTCTGTACCAGTTTGGATTGCACCACCAAATATATAAACGAATAATAACATCATCGCAATTGGTGTGATACAAACTGTAATAATTGTATCCATGCTTCTAAAAATATGACGCATAGAACGTCCAAACATAACACCCATATCTTTGAAAAAATATTTATTTGTAGATTCCATTTATTTCTCCTCCCTTTTACCAATGATTGTTAGGAATATTTCTTCTAATGTAGGTTGTTTTTCAACATATTCAACTTTTGCAGGTGGTAGTAATTTCTTCAATCCTTCTAGCGTATCTAGAGCAATGATTTTTCCTCCATGAAGAATAGCGATTTTATCTGCAAGTTGCTCTGCTTCCTCTAAATATTGAGTCGTTAAGAATACTGTAGTTCCTGAAGATGTTAACTCTTTTACAATTTTCCAAACTTCTAAACGTGCTTCTGGATCAAGACCTGTTGTTGGCTCATCCAGGAAAATAATCTTTGGATTTCCAACAAGACTCATTGCTATATCAATTCTTCTTTTCATACCTCCAGAGTAAGTACCCACTCTGCGGTCTGCAGCCTCTGACATGCCAAAACGACTAATTAACTCATCTGCTACTTGATTTGGTTTTTTAAGATGTCTAAGTTTTGCTATCATTTGAATATTTTCACGTCCAGTCAAAATTTCATCAATAGCAGCAAATTGGCCAGTAAGACTGATAGAACCTCTAATGTCTCCTGGATTTTTTTCAACATCAAAACCATTGATTATAACACTTCCAGTATCTGCTTTAAGTAAAGTTGCCATGATTCTAATCATCGTTGTTTTTCCTGCTCCATTGGAGCCTAGTAGTGCAAAAATACCGCCCTCCTCTACTTCAAAATTTACTCCTTTTAGTACTTCTACATCTTTATAAGCTTTCTTTACACCTTTAATTTGTATGATATTTTTTTTCACTTTCTTTTCCTCCTATACAATATAGTAACCTTACTCAAATCTGCACTAATCCTTTTAATGCAGATTGAGGAATTATCATAAAAAAGAGCCGATAACTGCGATTTTACTCACGGTTATCGGCTCTGCGTCTTAGCGTCTGGCTCTTTGATAACTGATATATTCAGTTGTTTTGCATTTATTATAGTTTCCTGTTTACACTTTGGACAAAATAGTGGGAAGTTTTCAAGCACCGTATCGACGCCTATCTTGTCTCGTGTTTTGTTGCCACAGACTGGACATAATATCCAATCGTATTTACACACTCTACCTTCCCTTACTTCAATTGCTTTTTTCATCCCGATATCTCCCTTTTACTTTGTTTTAATCGTAACCTTTTTTATAGCCTCGTTAACTTTCTTGTCAACAGATTCTTGATAGATGTCCGCGTAAGTTTTTGAATCTTTAATTAAATCGTCGCAGAAAGCAGCTACGTCACTGCCCGTCACTTCAAGCACGCCTTTTCCCAAGAATGCGCCCTCTTCAAAAAGATCTATAATCCCAGAAAGTAAACCTATCCCGTTGGTTAGCTCAACAGGGCCAACCTTAAAGAGATATTTTTGAATCTCTTTATAAACAATCTGATAATCTTTCGGTAGTGCTTTGACACGCGCCACGTGTGCTCGCCACTCTTTTTTGCCTTCGATGATTTCTTGTATTCTCATTTTAACCTCCTATTTACCTAATTTTTTAGCAATATTATTGTTTAGTTGTTCACGCCATTTGTCGCGATAAGACTTTGCACCTTCTTCTCCTACCAGTGCTGCGCAGAAACCTTTGATATCGTCACCCAAAACCTCTTGTACACTCTGACCGTCCGCAGCCGTTTCTTCGAGCATACCAAGCACACCATCAAGAATTGGCATGAGATTGCGACCGGTGAAATCTGAGTGCTGCCAAAGATTGGCTTTAATTTTTTCCCATGCCTCTTGATACTCAGCTGTCAGCTTTTGGGCTCGCATTTCAAAAATTTTCATTTCTTTAGTCATGTCGCTTCCAGTAACCTTTTCCCAAAAATTCATTATTTCTTCTCCTTTAACTCATTAATTTTTGATGATACGAATTCCCATCTTTCCCAGAACCTCCTCAGCTCCTCACGCCCTGCATCGTTGAGCTTGAAGAACTTTCGCGGTGGTCCCATATCGGATGGTTTTTTTTCTGTGTCCACGAGTTTATTCTTCTCAAGCCGCACCAAGATGGTATAAACTGTTCCATCAACAACATCTGAAAATCCGATGGCATTCAGCCTCTTCGTAATCTCGTAACCATATATTTCCTCATGGCTGATGATTTCAAGAACACAGCCTTCTAGTACACCTTTTAGCATTTCCGTAATATTTTCCAGACAAATCACCTCTTCACTATCTAGTAATACAGGTATTTAGTATTACTTACTACCACTATATAGTATCACGCAGTAGTACTGATGTCAATATGATATGTTTATTATTAAAATTTTTGATTATCCTTTGACACACTTATCCAATGGTATTATATTCATATATAACACTAGTTAACAAGAATACTATAAGTGAAATGAGGATGTCATGAAATCAACTTTGGACAGTAATCGTCTCATTTATCTGCAAATCAAAGAGGCCATTTAGGAGGATATTCTCAATGGACAGCTGGTACCTGAAGAACATATGCCTTCAAATAGGGTACACGCCGAGATACGTGTAAAAACCAGTAACTTGATGTAAAAAAATAACATTAAGTTACTGGTTCTATTATTTCTTCAATATCTATTTTACTAATTGGTTGAGGAATTTCATTTAAATCAATAACATATTCACTAAATCTTTTAATATGACTTGTCATATATGGACTTAAATTTTTTATATCTTCTCTTAAAATTAAATTACCATCTTCATTTAATCTTTTTAATGCATTGGTTATATCTATTACATTATGTAAGATAATTGCATTAGACAATAAATTATTATATTTTATAATATTAATTTGTTCTTCAGTATTATTTTCACACATAATTCCGTCTCCACCAAAGAAAAACCATTTAGAAAAGCCATTATATCTCAATATGTTCGTATTTTAAGTTTTTACTTTCTTTATAAAAATTAAGATCTTTCCAATTGCGTATTCTTGGCATTAGTTTTATTCCTAAAAGATATGTGAGAGCAAATAGTGTTGCAGATTGCCCTTGAGTGTCAGCGTGTACTGTATCTGGTTGGATATCTGATTTATTTTTTAAGAAAGCATCAATTATGTATATAGCTTTCCAAACCCCACAAGGAATAAAATGACTAAACGAAAATTCATCTCTACACAATAATCTTCAATTAATTGTTTACATCCTTCTAATGAAAGTAATTGATTTCTATGATCTGAATCTTCTGTACAAATATCTCCAGTTTTAAATTCAGATGCAATATGTGAAAATACACACATTTCAAAATAACGTCTAGAATAGACTTCTTTTCCATCAAATTTACATTTAATAATTTTTTGCCATTTATCACCAGCAAAAGATATATCAACATATGGCTCAATAAATTCTGATTTTTAAATTACTAAATACATATTCAAATATATCGTTATTAATTGCAGCTCTTTTACTGTTAATTACCCTTTTAAGTGTACTAAAAGCAGGCAATTCACAATTGTTTTTGATTAAAATTTCAATTACTGCATTAAAAACGTCCGCCGGATGTTCCATAATAGGATCGAATTCTATAACTGTTTTTAATACTAAATTAGTTATAAATTCCTTATCATCTATTATATTTAAGTATCTTTTTATAATTAATTTGTATTTTTGAATAGTTTTTTCTGATACATTTATCTCATTATTATCACATATATTAGTGCTTACTTTTATATGTTCAATTATCCTATTAGGTATACTCTTATAACTTGGAAAATAGTTAAGTACTTTAAATGTTTTTAACATTACAATAAAAACAGCTATATTAGGTAGTCCTTTTGCATATTTATATGCAATTGAAATATCTTCATGATGTGGAGTATACAATTTTATTAGTTCATTTTTACTTATAATTCTACTAAATCTTGGATATATCGTACGTTCAATTAAAGCTATTAGCATCCTTCCTGATTTTCAATATTATTGTGAAAAAAATTAAATATATTCAATGTTTGTTTATGATATAAAAACTATAAAGCGTTGATACCTTATAGTTTTTTTGATTTCTATACGTTTCTTTCTATTTATAAGAATTAGTTGATTAACGCCAAGTTACTTTCAATTGAGACCGATCTACTAGTCGTTTATAACTGTATTTAGGATAACCAACTATAATCCCGCCAGTGACTATTAACTCTTCTGGAATATCCAATACTTTAAGTAAAGGCTGATAACCAGACCTAGCACACGCCTCGACAAGGCCTGCATAGCACGTTCCTAATTCAAGACTTGATGCAAACAATTCGGCATACGCAAGAGAAAAATGGGTGTTATCACGTCCACGCGAAAAACTTTTTTCGGCCAGTGCTAGGATAAAGCACGGTGCATTCCGCAAAATAACATCTAGCCCTGTTTTATGATAGTGTTCCACTAAATCTGTAAAATAAGCTGCCGATGATTCCCCTTGTGAGATTGCTTCATCCATCCAGGCTATCGTAGCTTCTGTAATAGCCTGTAGTGTATTCTTATTATCTATAACCAAATACTGCACACCCTGGGTATTATTACCCGTAGGGGCTAATCTTGCAATATCTAGTAGCTTTAGGATTTTGTTTTTTGGAACTGCATCTTCTTTATACACCCGTATAGAGCGTCTGCCCCGAAGAAAACGTTCCGCCATCTCAGCGCTCAAAACTGGAGTCTTATCTAATAAAACTTGACCTTTAAGCGACGCGTGAACATGATCTAATGCCGATTGGGGACAGACAGCAACACATTGACCACAAGCGATACAGGTAAGTCCGGCATCGATAGGAATCCTTTCCTCAGTCATTCCAATATAATTCTTTGGACAAACTTCAGCACAAACGCCGCAGCCAATACATTTTTCCTTATTCACATTAAGCAAACTCATTCAAATTCATCCTTTCTTTTATAAAAACTATATTACTGTAAAATTAGCTATATACCACATTCTGTATGCCGTAATTTGTTTTTATAATCACATCATTTTACAAGAGCATATTTAATTGTCGAGTGGTTTTGAATAGTTGAATACTTCTTTTGACCAAGTACGTGACCACTCCCCAAATGGTCGCAACAACTCCATGAGTTCTTTTCCACGCGTAGTTAATTGGTACCCATCATTAGTACGCTCTACAATATCGACTTCTCTAAGCTCCTTGATACGGGTGTTTAATATTGTAGGAGAGATTGACTCGCACCGTTTCTGAAGTTCTCTGAAGGTAGAAGAGCCCTCCTGCAAATTCCAAATGATACCCATCGCCCAATTCTTACCTAAAATATCAAAGAGAGCCATAATTGGAACGCCAGATTTGGATCCTCTAACTGGTTTACCTGGACATGGAACTGACATAGTAATTCCTCCTTAAGAAATATCTTTCAATATAAATTTTTTGAAATGCTTCTCACTCGTTATAGAAAAGCGATGAACTTAAGTATTTTTATCTTATTTGTTAGCTGATTTTTCAAGCAATGTCTGACCACCGATACCAATACTATCAGGATCATATTCTTCAATAAAAACAGTAAAAGCGCTTGCTGGAGAATTGGTAACTTCAACAGCTGCAGAAGTTAATTTCTCAATCAATTCCTTTTTCTTTTCTGGCTGAGTTTTTTTCATTTTCATCGTAATTACTGGCATAACTGCACCTCTTTCTAATATGTATATTTAATATGCGAGCTACAAAAAAAGTAGCTTGCTACTGATATTGTAGCATGATACTTTTTCTGTAGCAACATTTTTTGAAATTTTATTAAATTAATACCTCAAGTGAAGGATTAAAATATGCTAACCCCAAAAAAGTGATAGTACTAAATTCGGACCGGAAGATTTCTTTAACATGGGTAATACCATTAAGAGTATCCTGTACTGAAAAGCAATGGCTGAATTGAATAGAAAAGTATACCTTTTAGGATAACTGTTTTCATAATTGGTATATAATATCTTATATGAGTGTTTTACATGAATCTTGGTCACATCCTATAATGTATAAAAACGTATACCTTTTAGGATAACTATTTTTTCATTTAATTTACGTTTATTAAAGTATACAAAATTATTTATAAACGTTTAATAAATAATATATACTTTTTAAAATAACTTTGTATAATAATCTTAAAAATACTTTGGAGGATAAAGCACAAATGAGAATTTATGGATATTGTAGAGTTAGCACTAAAGAACAAAATTTAGATAGACAATTAATAGAACTTGAAAAGTATGTTGATAATAGATTTATTTTTACAGAAAAACAAAGTGGTAAAGATTTTGATAAACCGCAATACTAACTACTTAGAAAAGTTGCACAAGTCGGAGATATTATATATATTAAATCATTAGATCGTTTAGGAAGGAATAAGCAGCAAATTAAGCAAGAGCTCGAATACTTTAAAAATGAAGGGGTTAGACTTAAAATATTAGACATTCCAACAACTATGATGGATATACAGCAAGGTCAAGAGTGGCTATTGGATATGATTAATAATTTATTAATTGAAGTTTTAGCTACAATGGCAGAACAGGAAAGGTTAAAAATAAAATTACGACAAGCTGAAGGTATTGTAGCCGCAAAAGAAAAAGGAAAACATTTAGGAAAACCAAATATTAATTTTCCTCCAAACTGGCTAGAAATATATACAATAACTGCAGTAAAAGCCATGGAAGAGTTAAACTTAAAGAAAAATACTTTCTATAAATTAGTCAAGCAGCATGAGGGGTTTAGATGATTATAATTAAAATTGTAAAATATATACATCAAGTTACCTCTTTTTACATGTATCTCGGCGTGTACCCTTTGTCTGTCGGTGGCCGCGCTGCAAATACTTGCAATGAAAAATAAAGAAAATATAAAAGTAAACTTAACACTATTTAAATATTAAAAAATATAAAGCTGGAACACAAATCTCAAGAAATATTGATAAATCTGTTATTGTTACAAATACTTCAGTTGCATTTTTCTGTTTCCGAAAGATATGTTGAAGTAATGCTAATAGATAATATAATCCTCCAATCATTATAGCTGCAATTCTAAATTTTTCATTAAAAAGTGATACTATTCCACAGATCCCTATACAAATATTAGCAAAGCCTAATTCTCTAACAATTGGATATGCTTTTTCATCATATGAGCCAAATATATCATTTGCAGTAAACCTAGGTTGAAGAGCTTGTTTTAAACCACATGTGAATAATCTTAATCCAATTCCCCAAAAAACAACCCATTTTATAATAGTTTCAACTATTAACTTGTCCCCTCTAATCATCAAATTTATTATTATGCTAATTGTAGGTAAAATATAAAAAAATAAAATAACAGATACTTCAAACATTCCTATTTTTCTTTTCATATTATTATCCTTTCTTATGCTTTAGCAATATACAATATTGTACGATTACTGGTTTTTTTCACTTCATCAATTTTAAACCCATTATCTTCTAACATTCTAATAAATTCATGTTTACCATAGCTTTTAAAATCACCGCTATCCGAAAAATGAAATGATAAATTAAGAATCGCTCTAAAAGGTTGTATTGCATAGCCTTCTCCAATCAATAACCTTCCTCCACTTTTAAGAACTCGTTTCATTTCCTTTAATACTTCTTCTGGATGTGGGTAATGGTGAAAGGATGCATTACAAATTAATACATCAAAGAAATTATCTTTATATGGCATATGTTCTGCATCTGAAACTTTTATTTCTGCACTATCTTCCATCCTTTTACTACATTCTCTTACCATGTTTTCGGACAAATCAATTCCAAATAGCTCCCTTTTTCCATTTACTAATTTACAAAGAATATTTCCTGTGCCACAACCAACATCAAGTAATTTACCTTCTACATTTTTATCTAACTCATCTAATAAAGGCTCATACATTACCTTTACAAATCTGCCGTCAAACGAACTGTCATACTCTCCTGCAGTACTGTTAAAATGTTTAATTGATTTTTCTTTTTCTTCTTTCATGATTTATTCCTCCTTTTAATTCCTATATTGAATGAATTTCATTCATTTTATTTGCAATATTTAGTCCCCATATGGGGACTTTTATGTAATTTCTAATATTTATTACTTTTTACGTTTTATATCTTCCTATTAAATCTAATAGAAATTCGCTAATTCTTTTAGTTCTTATCTTATCATTTATACTTGTATCAAGTAATATTCCTAACTGTCCATATACACAAAAAGAGGCTAACATTGCTGAATCAGGAACTTTTAATTTTCCATTAAAAATTTCCTTTTCTATTTCTTCCTGAATATATGGAGTAACTTTTCTGCAAATATTTATAGACATACGATCATGTAAAGGTCTAGCATTTTCTCTATGAAAAACCTTATAGTATGAATCCTCTCTTTTCTCCAAATCATAAAAATTCCACTTACTTGAAATTTTATCTTCGATAGACATATGTGGAGATTTTATAACCTTTATTATTTCATCAGCTATATTACTCGCATATTCATCAATTGCACTTTCAAATATTTCTTCCTTTGATTTAAAGTATCTATAACACAAGCCTTGGGATATTCCTAAAAACTTAGAAATATCTGAAATAGATGTTCTATCATACCCTTTTTCACTAAAAAGCTTCATAGCGCCATCTAATATTTCCTGTCGTCTTTCATCAATTGGTTTAATTGTTCTCAAGCAAATCACCTTCCATATTTAGGATTATAAATGAATATTATTCATTTGTCAATGAACGATATTCATTTATATATTTTCCCAAAATATTACGGATTTCTGCAATGGATTTATTTCTGCCATCGCCTTATGTATTGTGAAAAATCTCTATTAAAATCTTTCTATGAACGATAATTTATGTAGTTTTCTAAAAGGTTATTAATTATAGTTGTTAATTGGAATATTAGCAACTAGCACTGGTGATTTGCCTTCTTCTATATCATTGGTAATTAATTTAACTTCTACTTGTGAATTATTTATCCGAACATACTTAGCAATAATATTCATTATTTCACTTTTTATTGTTTCTAAAAAATTATCATCTAAGCAAGCTCTATCATGAATTAATATAACTTTTAGTCTCTTATTTGCTAAATCTTTTGAAGATACTTTATTATTAATATTTTTCATCGAATATACCTCCTACCTATAAGCAAACAATTTCTTAATTACATCAGTAAATCCACTATCATTTTCCTTATAAAATTCAAAAGAAACTTCTTTTCCTGTTATTCTTATAGCTATTTCTTTAAAAGCTCTTCCCACCTTAGAATCTTCATTTAATGTGATGGGTTTTCCTCTATTTGTAGATATCGTTATTGCTTTATCACTTGGAACTATACCTATAAGCTCTATTTCTAAGCTATCAACTATATCTTCTACATCTAGCATATCTCCATTTTTAACCATTTCATAATCAATCCTATTAACTATAACATGACTCTTAATTCCTTTATTTTTAAGCATCCCAAGAACTCTATCAGCATCTCTTATTGAAGTAACTTCTGGATTTACTACAACTATTGCTCTATCTGCTGCGATTGCAGCATTTTCAAAACCTTGTTCAATTCCTGCGGGACTATCTATTAATATATAATCAAAATCGCACCTAAGTTCATTAATTAATTTAAGCATTTGTTCAGGTTTCATATCATTTTTATTTTTTGTTTGTGCTGTTGAAAGCAAATATAGGTTTTCATATTTTTTATCTTTTATTAATGCTTGTTTTAAACTACACTTCCTTTCTATTACATCAAAAAGATTATAAACAATTCGATTTTCAAGCCCCATAAGTATATCTAAATTTCTAAGTCCAGTGTCACCATCAACTAATGCAACTTTTTTGCCAATCTCCGCAAGTGCGGTACCAATATTAGCTGTATTAGTAGTTTTTCCGACTCCACCTTTACCTGATGTTATTACAATAACCTCACCCATAATATTTAACCTCCTAAAAGAATCAACCTCTCAAAAGAATTCCTAATACCTTAAGCTATTTTTAAAACTAGTCTTCTATAAATGGAGCGCCTTGTCCATTATGAAATATAAAACCAATTTTAAAAAATTTGTAAATTACATTAGCTTGACGAATTGATAACCTGCTAACAATTTTATTAACCATAAAAATACATCTCCTTATATAAAATTAAATATCTGCTTTTTTCTTTCTATAATTAATTCTTTAATTAACTTAATAATTATTAAATCTTTTTTTCAAATTCTATAACTAAATTCAATCTGTTTGGCAAATAAATCTCCCCCTTATTTATTTATGATAGATCATTACTAAAAATATATCATAAATAAGCGTATATACACTATCGATGTAAAAACTAAGGCTTAAAATGTAAAAACATGCGAAAAAACATAGGGCTGTCGCACTAAATAATTAGTTCACAGCTCATTTTTATGCAAAAAAAGCATACATGATGTATATTACTCATATATGCCTATCTTTTTATACTTCTTTCAGTAAATAATTAAAGTACTTTTCCTTTATTAATGTCATATTAGAACTCGTTATAGGTATAATTATGTTATTGCACATAAAAGCACAATTATTTTCTATCTTTAAAATATAATCCATATTTACAACAAAGCTCTTATGACACCTAAGAAATCTTTCATCCTTAAGACTTTGAAAAAAATCTTCAAGCTTTGAATAAAAACTAATGACCTCACTTGATTTCAAATATATATTCACGATTCTTGCTTTACTTTCTGCATATAAAATATCTTTATATGAAATTCTATAGTTTCCTTTTTTATTCATAATAACAAAGTGTTTATTTTCTTTAGTTAAACTTTCTATAGCTATTTTGATAGCATTAGTTAGTTTTTCTTCATTTATTGGCTTTAAAATATAATGAAGAGCGCTTACATCATAACTATCTACAGCATGCTCTTTTGAAGAAGTTATAAATATAATCTTACATTCTTTATCAAAGTCCCTTATTCTCCTTGCAATATCAATCCCATTAGAAAATTTCATATAAACATCTAAAAATATTATGTCAAAGTTCTGTTTAGATGAATTTATGTGTTCAAGAAGATCTTGTCCTTCACTAAAGGAGCTTATTTTAAAAGGTATATCTAATTCTTTAATATTATTTGATACATAAGAAGAGATTGTCTCAAGTTCTTCTATAATATCATCACAAATTGCTATATTTATCATATCTATCCTCACCTTATTTGCCTTAGTTATAATTCATAATAATATCTACTTCAAATTCCTTATCATCATGCTTAATATTTAAATAACCATTATATTTTTCAGTTACATTTCTAATATTGGATAAACCAATGCCATGTCCTTCTCCATTTTTACTTGTTTTTATAACCTTGCCGTCTTTTATGACTTGTCCATTAAAGCTATTTTTAATCTTAACTATTAATTGAAATCCCTTAATTTCAGCATTTATATTAATGTACTTTTTGCTTTTATCCTTAATATTGTTACATGCTTCAATAGCATTTTCAATACAATTACCTATAACAATAGATAAGTCAATATTATCTATATTAATATTTTCTGGTATATTTAGATTAACCTTAAACTCAATATTGTTCTTCATTGCAATACTAATATAATGTTTTAAAATCGAATCTACAGTAAAATTATTACATAGTTTTACCACATTTTCGAATATTTCATTCTCAGTAAATTTCTCCATGTATTCTGCGGCTTCTATATAGTTTTTCGTATCCATCATTGATTTCATTACTAAAGCATGATGCCTTATATCATGTTTAAATGCATAATAATTTTCAATAGATTTATGTAGATTTTTGTAATTTTGTTTTTGTAATTCTACTTGAGTATCTATAATTTTAACTTTATATTCTAGTTCCATATTTTTGTTTATAGACCAAATAGCAATGAAAACTACTATATATGATACTATAATGATAATTACATTTAATATACTATTAAAACCCGAATATAACTCCACACGATCATTATAAAAGTCATAATAATTACTTAAAAACAAAAAAATTGCAATAGTGTAAAAAGATATTATACCTATTAGGTTATTAGATATTGATTTTAACATTTTTTTATATGGATTTCGGAAATACAAATATATTATAGGAAGTAACGCTGATTGAATAAAAATTCTTAATAATATTAGGTACAATGAATAGATATTATAATCCTCAATATAATTTATAC